>JAKFFI010000016.1:0-123586 GCA_036677085.1 Porticoccaceae bacterium | reverse complement strand
GAACCCTCCGGTCCCGGCGGGCGCCCCAGTTGCTGGGCGGCGCGGGCGCGGCGCTGGGTCCAGTGCGCGGCCCGGTGCAGGGTGAGCAGTTTGGCGATTTCCTGACGCACCACCGGATCGGTATTGCGGCCCGCGGCCTGGGCGCGTTCGATGACCAGATCGGGGCGTCCGGCGCGCTGTGGATACCAGGTATAGGGCTCCATGGTGATCGCGAATTCGGCGCGCTCCTGGTCGTAGGCCCGCCCCACCCGCTGGGCGCTCTGCGGCCCGGACGCCATGCCCTCGGCGGCGGCGCGGCGCTCGTGCATCAGGGTGGTGGTCGCCACCTTCCAGCCTTCGCCAAGCTTGGCGACCAGGTATTCGGCCGGCACCACCGCGTCGGTGAAGAACACCTGATTGAAGGAGGCGTGGCCGTTCATCTGGCGCAGGGGCTGTACCAGCACGCCCGGCTGTTCCATCTCGATGATGAAATAGGACAGCCCCTGATGCTTGGGCACATCCCAGTCGGTGCGCGCGAGCAGGAAGCCGTATTGCGCGTGATGGGCGCTGGTGGTCCAGACCTTCTGGCCGTTGACGATCCACCGGCCGTCCTTGAGATCCGCCCTGGTCATGGCGCCGGCCAGATCCGAACCGCTGCCCGGTTCGCTGAACAACTGGCACCAGTGGTCTTCGCCGGTCAGGATGCGGCGCAGGAATTTTTGTTTGAGAAAATCCGAGCCGTGTTCCAGCAGCGTGGCGGCCGCCAGCATGCGCGGGCCGCTGCGGGCGACGCCGATGGCGCCGATGGCACGGAACTCCTTGTCGACGACGGCGGCCAGCGTCGCGGACAGCCCCTTGCCGTGCCATTCTTTCGGCCAGGCCGGCATGCCCCAGCCGCTATCGACCAATTTGGCGCGCCAGGTCTTGAGATCGAGATCGGGATCCCAGTTGGCCTCCAGCCAGGCGCGCGCCTCGGCGCGGACGGTTTCTTGCGTTGGTTGACTCATGGTATTTGCCTCGCCTCTCACACGTTCCAGCGCTGCATCAGCAGTTCGCGGTGGTAACTCGGACTGCCCAGAAACACCTCGGAGCTCTTGGCGCGCTTGAACCACAGATGGGTGTCGTTATCCCAGGTGAAGCCGATGCCGCCGTGCAGCTGGATGGTTTCCCGGGCGGTCTGCATGAAGGCGTCTGCCGCACAGGCCTTGGCCAGCGACGCCAGGGCGGGCAGCTCCGGGTCGCTTTCCGCCGCTGCCTCGGTCGCGTAGTAGGCCGCGGATTTCGCGAGCTCCACGTCCACCAGCATGTCGGCGCATTTGTGCTTGATCGCCTGGAAGCTGGCGATGGGGCGACCGAACTGCATCCGCATCATCGCGTAGTCGAGGGCGGATTGACGCAACTGGTCGGCGCCGCCGACCATCTCGTTGGCGAGGCAGACCGCGGCCTGATCCAGGGTTCTGGCGAAGGGCGCAGCGGCGGCGCCGAGTTCACCCAGTAATTCCCCGCGCACATCGTTGAAAGTCAGACGCGCCAGCTTGCGGGTGCTGTCAACGGACTTGAGCAGCTGTCGGTCGAGTCCGGCGGCGTCGCCGCGCACGCTGAAAAATGACAAACCGCTGTCGCCACTGCTACCGGGTGCGCGGGCCAGCACGATGATCAGATCCGCCGTATGCCCATCCAGCACGAAGCTTTTGACGCCGGACAGCCGGTAGCTGCCACCGGTGGGGGTCGCCGTCAGCGCTACCCCGGTGCTGTCCCAGCGGCCGTTATTCTCGGTAAAGGCCAGTGTCGCCACGGTCTCGCCCGCCGCGATGCCCGGCAGCAATTCCTGTTTTTGGTCCTCGCTGCCCGCGTTCAGGATGGCGTTGGCGGCCAGCACCACCGACGCAAAATAGGGCGCGCACAACAGCGCGCGACCCATTTCCTCGAGCACGATGGCCAGCTCGACGAAGCCGAGACCCTGGCCGCCGTAGGCCTCGGGAATGTGCACGCTGGTGAGCCCAAGCTCGCTGCTCAGCCGCTGCCAGCCCGCGCGCTCCCAGCCGTGGTCGGTGGCCATCAGGCGGCGGATCTCCGTGGTCGGCGACTGCTCGGCGAGAAATCGCCGCACCATGGCGCGGATCTGCTCCTGTTCATCGGTGAAACTGAATTTCATGCTGTCATCCCGTGTCGGTCGTATTGCCGGCTCATTATTCGAGTCAGCCGAATGTCAACCCGGCGCCCGGGCGCCCGAATGTTTCGGCTCATGCAGATTGGCCGGTGTCGCGCCCGTTCGTTTATCGGGGTCGGGTCGCTGTGCGCGGCGCATTGGTTTACCGATATTACGCCATTTCGACGCCACGACAGACATCGCCCATCGCGCGCTGCGACACAGGAGGATGGGATTGGGTCACCCCTGGCGGACGGGCGTCCTCCCGCGGACCGGCCGGGAAACGCGATAATCCGCAGGCGTCACAAGCCCGTCACACCGGCTACGCTGGCGCGCCCCCCTGTGAACCCAGCGCCGGGCGGCGCCCTTTACCCACGTTTTTTACTCAAGGTCCTTGCCGTGCCACCGAAAAAATATTACGTCGTCTGGGTCGGGAAAGCCCCTGGCATCTACTCGATCTGGCCGGAAGCCGAACGACAGATCAAGGGTTTTCCGGGCGCGAAGTTCAAATCGTTCCCCACCCTCGCACTTGCCGAAGAAGCCTACGCTCAGGGCAAACCGGCAACGGTCCGGAAACCGGCTTCGCCCCGGGCACAGATCGTTGCCCCCGCAGAACGCTCCAGTGCCGACATCGAAATCTACTGCGACGGCGCCTGCGACCCCAATCCGGGGCAGGCCGGCACCGGCATGGCCGTCTACAAAGGTGGCGCGCTGGCTCAGCTGTGGTATGGGCTCTACAACCCCGCCGGCACCAACAACACGGCGGAGCTGCTGGGCCTCCACCATGCGCTGGTGTTTGCCAACAGGTCCATCGAGAGTGGCCACAGCGTGGCGATCCTCTGCGACTCGAAATATGCCATCGAATGCGTCACGACCTGGGCCTTCGGGTGGAAGGCCAGGGGCTGGAAACGCAAGGGCGGCGCAATCATGAATCTCGACCTGATCCAGTCGGCGCATGCGCTCTATGTCGAGATCGCCGACCGCATCCGGGTGCAGCATGTGGCCGGTCATGCCGGCATAGAAGGCAACGAGCTGGCGGACCGCATGTCCGTCATCGCCATCAAACGACGGGAAGCCGGCTTGTGCCAATACACTGAAACCCTGTCAACTGCCGAGATCCTGGCGATGCCCAAGGGTTGAACGTCGGAAGCATCGTCCCCGGCGCATTGTCAGGTCCGCAGGAAAGGCGTGGCGCACATTCCCGCCAGCGTCTGGAAGCGTTCGGCATTCAGCCCGGCAACGCCTACGTCCGCGGTGGTTGCCGGAGGTGTCCGGTAAGTCCCGAACAAGCGGTCCCAGATCGAAAAAAACTGGCCAAAGTTCGAGTTCTGCTCGGCACCAATCGGCGAATGATGAACGCGATGTATCTCGGGGGTGACAATCAGCGGACACGCCGCGCGCTCAAGCCATTGTGGATAGGTCACGTTGGCATGCTGGGCCAGCAACAGCGGATTGAGGAACAGAGTGCGTACCAGTTCGACCCAGAGCGGTATTCCCGCCAGCAGCATCGCCCCCACCAGCACCACGATTTCGAGCGATGTTTCAAGCGCGTGAGCGCGTGCGCCCGTGGTGGCATCGAGATGGGTGTCGCTGTGGTGGACCCGATGCAGTCTCCACAACCAGGGGATGGCATGGCACACCCGGTGCCACCAATAGGCGAACAGATCGATCGCAAGGATACCAATCGCGAGCAATACCGGCCACGCGAGATCGAAGCGCGAAAGCAGGCCAGGCGACACCGCGCCTATCCGGTTCACGGTACCGAGGAGCCAGCCGCCCACGACGAGGTCGGCGATCAGCACAACGAGTCCGAGCATGCCGAGGTTGCGCAGAACATGTCTGCGCCGAGCCGCCGCACTGACGAAGGCAACGCGCGGTGCGCCGCCTTCCCACAACAGGAAAAAGAAAAAACTGCCGAACAGGGTTCCGAAATACGCGCCGCGCAACAGCGCCAGCACCGGGTCAGATAGCGGCTCCACTCAAATGCAACCCGACAGTCCGACGCCGTGCTGAAGGATCTTCGGTTATTTCTTGCGGCGGGCGATAAAACCGCCTGCGATGCCCACGGCGACCATCAGCAGGGCGAGCCCGGCTTCACCAAGCGTCGGTACGGACACCGGAGTCAAAAACGCGCTATTGGTCTGTGCCATCGCACTGGCGCTGCCCATGAGTCCTGTCAACAGATTCGCAATATGAATTTTCTTCATCGCGGTGTCCCTGGTTGTGTGGCGATATGCAACGGAAATCCGGCCGGGCAATTCTTGGGTGCCGCCCTGTCGTTTGTCAACCGCAAGCGTGGTTCGCGGTGCTCGCTCCTTTCAGCCCGCACCTGGCCGCCCCGCCGGATTTTTTTCAACAAGCTGCCAGCGCGAAAATGCCACTTCTGGCGACAATGACTGGGCGAAGAATTACCCCGGCGGCAAGCGCACTGCGCCGCGCCGATAGATCAGGTGGTAGACCAGCGCGACCAGCACGCTGCCGCCCATCAGGTTGCCGAGGATCACCGGGACCAGGTTGCGGATCATGCCGATCCAGCCGATGAGTTCGGCGCCGGGCACGGGCGTTGCGAGGCCATCGCGCAGTAGCATGCCCAGGGGAATGAAATACATATTGGCGATGCTGTGCTCGAACCCGGCGGCGACAAAGGCCGCGATGGGGAAGATGATCGCGACCGCCTTGTCGACCACACTGCGCCCCGCCATCGCCATCCAGACCGCCATGCACACGAGCACGTTGCACAGCACGCCGCGAAAAAACGCCTCCCAGAACGGGAGCACGCACTTGGCCGCGGCGATCTGCACGGCGGTGCGCGCGACCTCGCCCTGATTGAGCGCGCCGTAGCCGGACAGGTAAACGATCACGGCCAGCCCGGCGGCGCCGACGAAATTTCCGGCGCCGACGATTGCCCAGTCGCGCAGCACATCGCGGGTGCTGAGGCAGCCTTCGGCCCAGGCCATCACCAGCAGATTGTTGCCGGTGAACAATTCGGCGCCGGCCACCACCACCAGGATCAGTCCCAGGGAGAAGCAGACACCGCCCAGCACGCGGGAACTCGCAAAGCCCAGGCTGTGGTCACTGGCCACCAGCGTGAAAAAGAGCGCGCCGAGACCGATGAAGGCGCCGGCGAGCATCGCCAGCATCCACATGGTCAGCAGCGGCATGTGCGCCTTGATGACGCAGACCTTCTGCACACGCTCGGCAATCTCGGCAGGGGCGTAGGCGTCAAAGCCGAAAATTTGCTGCTTCATCGCGGGCTCCTCGATGGCGGGGTATCGTGGCAGGTAGCGCCGGGCAGCGGACTGTTTAGCACAGATGCCAGTCAGGCGGATGAATTTTACCGGGCGCCGCCGGGCCGGCATTGCGCGATACCGAGCGGCGCTGACTCCATCGGGTGACTGCGCTGTTAATCAGACACTGCCACACCAAAACGCAAACGGGCCGGCCGCAGTGGCCGGCCCGACACCAGGGCGGCGGAACCGGGTCAGAACCGGTAACCCACACCCAGCATATAGACCCAGGGATCGACATCGACGTTTGCGGTGATGCGATTGGCGGCAAATTTGAAGGTGGCGTCGGTATCGATATCCAGGTACCACACCGCCGCATTGACCTGCCAGTGGTCGTCGAACTGGTAGTCGAGCCCCGCCTGACCGGCCCAGCCCCAGGAGTTATCAACCTCCAGGTTTCCCTCGCCGAACCCCGCCCCCTCCAGTTGACCATCGACCTCCTCGTCAAAGAACCAAGTGTAGTTGATGCCCAGACCCACATAGGGCTGCCAGCGCGACGCAGCTCCAAGCGGAAAATATTGCAGGGTTACAGTGGGCGGCAGATGTTTGATGGAGCCGGCATCAACGCCCACGCCCTTGGCCTTGATATCGTGCTCGAAAGGCGTCGCCGCCAGCACACCGACACCCCACTGGGGCGTGAACATGTAGGTGAGCGTCAGGCCCAGCTGCTCGTTGTTGTCGATGCCCGCGCCGGTGCCCGGCAACTTGGTGCCATTGAGCGCCAGCGGGTCGCTGTCTTCGTTGGGCTGCACCGAGGCCACGCCCACGCGCAGGATCAGATCCCCGGCCTCATACGCCAGCGCCCCCCGGCGGCGCCCGCGGCGAGCGCCCCGGCCACAGCCAGCGCCAGTATCTTGCGTTGCTTCATCTTGCTTCCCCTCTACAACGGATCGGTGACGCCATTGCAGCAGCGGAAAGGACACCGGGTGTTGATGCAGATTAGGTACGCATCCCCGGGCGAATTGATCCAGGTTAAGTGCGATGGGGAGCCGGTGGGGATGCTGCCCGCGGCCGCGGGCAGGGCGGGCTGCGGCTAGCCATCGCCACCCAGGCACGGCGGCGATTCCGGCGCCTGCTCCCGGTCGCCCCACTCCGCCGGCGCATGGGCATGCAGGGCGAGAGCGTGCACCGGCCCGGCCAATTCTTCGGCCAGCAACTGGTACACCAGCCGGTGACGCTGTACGCGGGACAGCGGCGCAAAGCAGTCGGCCACCAGCGTGACCTTGAAATGGGATTCGGCGCCCGCCGGCACATTGTGCCGGTGACTTTCGTTCTCGACGTGCAGCACCTGGGGTGTCAGGGCCGCGCGCAATTTGGCTTCGATCTGTTGCTGAATCTTCACGGGACCTCTCCCTCCTCACTGAAATGCGCCATGCACCGGCTGGCAGCGCGGCCAGGGTCGAGCCTACCACGCCGGCGGCGAGCGACGCCTGACCTCCGGCACCGAGAAGCCGGTTGCCGGTCGACCGGATCGCGGCAGCGCCTTGTCCCACTGCCCGGGGAGTGTAAGATCAGGGCAAACAATAACCCGAGAGAACCTGTCCATGTCCGATCAACCAGCACTGTTGAGTGGTATCAAGGTCATCGAACTGGCGACCTTTGTCTTCGGCCCGGGCAGCACCGCGGTCATGGGAGACTTCGGCGCCGACGTGATCAAGGTCGAGGCGCCGGGGATCGGCGATCCGTTCCGTTACGCGCACCAGTCGCCACCCTTCATGCCCCTCGATTTCGCCTACATGTGGCAGCAGGACAACCGCAACAAACGCAGCATCGTGCTCGACCTCAAGCATCCCGACGGCCGCGCCGCGCTGCTCGCGCTGGTGGGTCAGGCCGATGTGCTGGTGACCAACTTTCCGCCCAAGGTGCTGGCGAGCCTGAAAATCACCTACGAAGACCTCAAGGACACCAACCCGCGCCTGATCTATGGCCAGATCACCGGCTACGGCGAAAACGGCGCCGACGCCGACAAGCCGGGCTTCGACGGCAATGCCTACTGGGCCCGCACCGGCCTGATGGACATCGTGCGCACCGCGGACGCCGATCCCTCGCTGCCCGCCGCCGCAATGGGCGATCACCCCAGCGCGATGACCATGTTCGCCGGCGTGATGATGGCGCTGTATCGCCGCGAGCGCACCGGCACGGGCACCAAGGTCTCCACCAGCCTGATGGCCAACGGACTGTGGGCCGCGTCCTCCATGCTGGCCGGGGTACTCGCCGGCACCGCGCCCTTTCAGCGCTCCAGCCGCAAGGCGCCGCGCAATGCGCTGCTCAATCAGTACCGCACCGCCGACGACCGCTGGCTGTCGATCATCGTGCTGCAGGAAGACAAGAACTGGCCGCCGTTCACCCAGGCCATCGACCGCACCGACCTGCTGACCGACCCGCGCTTCGCGGAAAAAGCCGCGCGCCAGGCCAATGGCGCAGCGCTGGCGGCCATTCTCGATGAGGTCTTCCGGAGCCGGGATTACGCCTATTGGAACGCGCGACTGGTGGCACACCAGGTGACCTTCAGTCTGGTCGCAACCCTGGAAGAAGTCGCCAACGATCCCCAGGCGCTGGAGAACGACATGCTGATCGCGGTCGAAGGTCATACCCACGGCCGCCGCCAGGCCGTCAACAGCCCGTTCTCGCTCCGGGACGCACCCAAAGTGCCTGCCCGGCTGGGTCCGGAACTGGGCGCCGACGGCCGCGATGTGCTGCGCCAAGCTGGCTATGACGCGGCGACCATCGAGCGGCTGGTGGCGGGAGGCGTGCTGGCGGGCTGAGCCGGGCGCCGTTCACATACTTCACCCATTGCCGGCTCACCGACGAGCCGCTGCGTTCCACGACGAAAATCCAACGAGGCACCGTGATTACCATCGATCAGATCCGTACCGCACTGCAACGCCGCGCGCACCTGCCCGCCGCGTTCGAACCCGCGCCGACGCAGGCGGCCGTCGCCATGATTCTGGCCGACGGCGACAATGATCTCGAAGTCTGTTTCATCCGCCGCGCCGAGCGCGCCGGCGACCCCTGGTCGGGCCAGGTCGCGTTTCCGGGCGGACGCGCGGGCAGCGACGACCGCGATGCGCACGAAGTCGCCGAGCGCGAAACCTGGGAGGAAATCGGTCTCAGCCTCGCCGCCGTTCACCGCATCGGTCCCCTCCCCGTGCGCGAGGTGGTGCGTCCGGAAACCGCAAACAGTCTCACGCTGTCGCCCTTCGTCTACTACATCGGGACCGGTGGCGAGACGCTGGACCTCGCCAGCCACGCCCATGAAGTGGCCGATGTCTTCTGGGTACCGCTGCGCCACCTGTTCGCCGCGAGCGCCGCCACCGAGCTTGATTATCCCGTCGGCGGCGTGGCCATGACCTTTCCCGGCATTCAGTTTCGGGATCATGTGATCTGGGGCCTGACCCTGAATGTGCTGACCAGCTTCGCCGACATCATCCGCCCACATCTGACCGCCGCAACCGAGGCCGCGCAATGAAACTGCTGCCCTGTATCGAGATCGAGCCGCAAAAAGCCGTCCGGCCCGCCGATGCTGCCGTCATCTGGCTCCACGGCCTGGGCGCCGACGGCCACGATTTCGCGCCCATCGTGCCCGAGCTCAAATTGCCCGCAAGCCTCGCGGTGCGCTTCGTATTTCCTCACGCGCCGACCATTCCCGTCACCATCAACGGCGGCCTGCGCATGCCGGCCTGGTACGACATTCTGGCGCTCGACATTGATCGACAGATCGACAACAGCCAGTTGCTGGCTTCCGCCGCCGCAGTGGTTGCATTGATCGAGCGGGAAGTCAGCCGCGGCGTGAATACCCGACGCATCGTGCTCGCCGGTTTTTCGCAAGGCGGCGCGGTGGCGCTGCAAGCCGCCCTCGCCCATCCCGAACCGCTGGCGGGCTTGCTGGCGATGTCGACCTACTTCGCGACTCATAAAACCATCGTCCCCCATGCAGCCAACCGAAACCTGCCGATTCTGGTACTGCACGGCAGCCACGACCCCATGGTGCCGGAGCTGATGGGCCAGCGCACCGTCGCCGCGCTGCGCGAGCTGGGTTATGCGCCCGCTTACCGAACCTATCCCATGGCGCACGAAGTCTGCGCGCGGGAGATCGCCGATATTTCCGCCTGGCTGCAACTGCGCTGGAGTAATTCATGACCACGAAAAAGACCACCGCCTGTCTGGTGAGCACCGGCGAAGAAGTGCTGCGCGGAGAAATTTTCGATGCCAACAATCACTTTCTTGCCACCACGCTCGGCGAGCGCGGCTTTGCCGTGCAATTGATGATGACCGCGGGCGACCGCCGCGAGGATCTTGCCTTCGTGATGCGCACCGCGCTCGACCGCGCCTACTGCCTGTTCATCAGCGGTGGACTGGGGCCGACCGACGACGACCTCACCACCGAAGTGGCCGCCGAGGTCGCCGGCGTTGGCACTTTCTTTCACGAGCCGAGCTGGCAGGCCATCGTCGCACTGTTTCAAAAATACAATCTGGAAACCACCGCGAACAATCGCAAGCAGGCGATGTTTCCCGTTGGCGCGACCGTGCTGCCCAACCTCAACGGCACCGCACCCGGCTTCAGCCTGAGCTTCGAGCGCAACGGCGTGCGCAAAACCATCGTCGCGCTGCCCGGTCCGCCGCGCGAACTGCAACCCATGTTGATCGCCCATCTCGACCAGGTCGCGCCGCTGCAAGGCGCGCCCGAGGAAAACCTGTTCATCCGTTTTCTCGGCGCCGGCGAATCGCATCTATCGGAATTGCTCGAACCCTGGTCGAAAGTCTGGGGGCCGGTGAGCTTTCGCCAGGATTTTCCCGAAATCGAAGTGAAGCTGTACCAGCCAGCCGCCGACAAGGCGCACGCCCTATACGCCTTCGCGGCCGAACACATGAGCGAGTTTCTGGTGGACTTTTGCGGCGAATCCACCGTCGAGCTGTTCGCACGCTTCATGCGCGAACGCGGCGCGACACTGGCGCTCGCCGAATCCTGCACCGGCGGGCTGGCCGCGAAAGTCATTACCGATGCGCCCGGTTCGTCGGCCTATTTCGTCGGCGGGGTGGTGTCCTACGCCAACGCCGTGAAAGAGGAGTTGCTGGGCGTCTCGCCAGCGGATCTGGCCGCGCACGGCGCGGTGTCGGAACCCGTCGCACGCCAGATGGCCAGCGGCGCGCGCGCGCGCTTCGGGGCCGACCTCAGCCTCAGTTTTACCGGCATCGCCGGCCCCGATGGCGGCAGCGACGAAAAACCGGTCGGCACCGTATGGATGGCAAAGGCCGATGCCAGTGGGTGCCAGGCACAACGCCTGCTTCTGCTGCAAGGGCGTGAGCGCGTGCGTCAGGCCGCCGTATTCCACGGCCTGCGCTGGCTGATGGACGACTGGCTGGCCGAGCGGCGCCGGAACCGACTCGCGAGGAACGGAGGCTGACCGAACCGTGAATTCCGACGATGCACTCCATTTCGCCAATGCGGCCTTCTACCAGGCGTTTCGGGACCGCGACCTCGCCGCCATGGATCGTGTGTGGGCGCTGCGACTGCCGGTCCTGTGCGTTCACCCGGGCGCGGCGCCGCTGGCAATGCGTGAACAGGTGCTCGCGAGCTGGCACGACATCCTGGCCAACCCGCGCTCACCCATCCTCGAACACCAGGTTGAAACCATTCTGCACTTCGGCGATATCGCCCTGCTCACCTGCTACGAATGGAGCAAGGCCCAGCCGGACGCGGCGCTGGTGGCAACCAATGGTTTCGCGCTGGAAGACGGTGTCTACAAGATGATCCTTCACCACGCCGGCCCGGTGCATGGTTCCGCAGTGCCGGGACCACCGCCGCCCCGGCCACGCATGCACTAGCCACTCGAACGAACTGCGAAAAATTTCCGGTACCAGACTTTTCCACAACAAAACGTTCCACAACAAAACGCAATAAGGAGAACAACATGAAAATCGGTTTACAGGGTGTCTTTGCCGGCCAGTCCGCCACTGCGGCGCACATGATGAAGACCGCCAGACTGGTGGAGGACGCGGGCTTCCATTCGTTCTGGATGCCCGAACACGTGCTGCTGTTCGAAAACTACGCTTCGCCCTATCCCTACGCCGACAACGGCAAGGTGCCCCTGGATCCGCATCATGTGCCCCTGGAACCCTTCACTGCGCTCGCGTTTCTCGCCGGCCACACCAGCCGCCTGCGCCTCGCCACCGGCATCACCATCCTGCCGCAGCGCAACCCGGTCTACTTCGCCAAGCAGGCGGCCGATGTGGATGTGATCTCCGGCGGACGTCTCGATCTCGGCATCGGTGTCGGCTGGCTCGCCGAGGAATTCGCGGCACTGAACGTGCCCTTCGAGCGTCGCGGCGCGCGCGCTGCCGACTACATCAAGGTGTTGCAAACGCTGTGGTGCGACGAGACCTCCAGCTACGAAGGCGAGTTCTACAACCTGCCGCCCTGCGTGCAAGGCCCCAAACCCGTACAGAAACCCTATCCACCACTCTGGTTCGGCGGCGAGAGCAAAGCCGCGCTGACCCGGGTCGCCCGCTTCGGCCAGGGCTGGTACGGCGTCAAACTGCTGCCGGCCGATGTGCCCGCGCATCTCAAGCAACTCGGCGAATTACTGAAAGCAGAAGGACGCACGCTGAAGGACATCCAGATCGCGGTATCGCCCTACGGCGCGCCCTGCGACCTCGACATGCTGAAGCGCTATCGCGACGCCGGTGTCGATCAGGTGATCCTGTTCGCGCTGACCGCGGACCCGGAACCCCTGTACCGCGAGATCCACCGGATGGCGGAGCAGATCGTGATTCCCGGCGCGGCGATCTGAAACCGCGCCGGTTCGACCTCGACCGGATTCAATCGAGGTGCAGCCCTTCGTCAACATGTCCAACGACGAGCCACTGAGGTCCGCCGAATCAGTCCGACATTTTCGGTGGATGATTTCGTGCGACAAGTGGGGTATCAAAACGATATTGACCGCCAGCACCATGAGGAAGCACTCCGCAAGGCTGGCCTGTGACAGATGGTTCCGGATGCGCGGACGAACCCGATGAACGGATACCGGGAAACCATGGCGCGATGGCGGAGAACTGGGCGTGTGCCATGTGCTGGAACGCAAAATCCCCGCCCTGGGTGAGCGTTCAGGATCAGGGTGCGATCGATCGACACCAGCCGCGGCAACCCTGCCCAGGCCGACGAGATAGGCTGCGGTTGCGGAATCGTGCGGCTGTATCGACGACGTGGCCGATGGGCTCGTGACAAGCCTGTGCGCCAAATCCGGACCGTACCGAGACGAAGCGCCCCGCACGAACGACCCGAAGATCTCTCAGCCAAGGCCCCGGTCGTGCCGGCGGAGGCCTGGGTGTTGCTCCTGGACGCGGCCGAAAGACTGGCGCGGAAGGCTGCCGAAATAGCGCCCGGGTTCGATCGGCGCTGGGCACCGCTCGCAACCATGGTCTGAGTGTGTATGCTTTCCTGCGGCAGTGCCACCACCCTGGCTATCCCGCTGACAACCAACTCCGGGACGCCCTGGAAGCCGCGGCCGCGCAAGGATCAACCCGGCACGGGACTTGCGACATGTGCCGGTAGTTACGGATGACCGTGAACGCCATCGCGCCAATCGAGATCGGCAACAATCGCCACCGCTATGTTTTTACCAGGGTACCGCGACCGTTCCTGGACGCCGCCCCCATCGGAGATTCATGAATGGATAGTTCACCACCCATCCGCGATAGCGCGCTTGGCGACACTTCAGGTGTCGTACAGAAGGCGCTGGCGGTCAACCTCAGCCCGGCGCAGTACGGCAGCATCGTCGAAATCGGCGCCGGCCAGGAAACGGCCCGCTATTTCTTTCGCGCCGGTGGCGCTGCCGGCACCGTGGCCAAGACCATGTCGGCCTATGACATGACCTTCTCCGATGCCATCTATGGCCGCGCCCCGGGCGGCCGCTATGTGAGCCGCACGCGCCTGAGACGCATGCTGGACCATGAGTTCGGCCTGCTGATCGAGCGCCTGGAAGGTCGCCGCGAGGTCGAAACCACCTTTTTTGCCTATGCCGCCACAGTCGCGGCGCAGGGTTTCAAGCACCGCCAGGAGTGCCACGGCTGGCTCGGCGTACGCCTCCAGCTCGTACCCCAGGGACCTCCAAACGACATAGTGCTCCACGTCCGCATGCTGGATCAGGACGCACGCGCGCAGCAGGAGGCGCTGGGCGTCTTGGGTGTCAACCTGATTTACGGCGCCTTCCACCATGCCGGCACGCCGGAGAAGCTCATCGAAAGTCTCGCCGATGATCTGTCCGGTGGCGCCAGCGCCGGTTCGGACCGCATCGAGATCGACATGATCGAGTTCAGCGGTCCGGCGTTTGCCGGCTGCGAAAACCGGCTGCTCAATCTGCACCTGATCCGCAGCTGGCTGACGCGGGCGATCATGTTCGATCCCGACGGGCAGGTGGCGCAACCGGGCGAAGTGCTGCACCGCAAGGATGTACTGGCGGTACGTTCGAACTTCCGCCCGGCAACACGCCGCCACGAGGACATGTTCCGCGCCGGTCTCGCCGCCTTTGACGGCCACAGCGAGGATGTACTGCCAGTCGCCGAGATGACCATGGCGACCGTCATGGAGGACGGTGTCCACGTCGACAACGCGGACTTCCTGGCCCGCGTCGATACCCTGACCGCGCTCGGCTACCATGTGCTGGTCTCCGATTACCTGCGTTATTTTCGGTTGCGCGCGTTTCTGCGCCGCTATACCCAGGGGCGCATCGGTATCGTGGTGCGGCTCGACAATCTGCGCGATATCTTCAATCCGGAGTTTTACTCCAGCCTCGAAGGCGGCATCCTGGAGGCCTTTGGCCGGCTGTTTTGCGATCAGACCTCGATGTATGTGTATCCCGGCAGAGCCGGCGACGGCAGCCTGATCACCGCGGACGACTTCATACCGGACCCCGAAGTGCGGCACATCTACCGTCACTTGCAGGAGCAGGGCCGCATCCTGCCGCTGCCCGGCATCAACCCGGAGGTGGTGGATATCGACTGGCGCCAGGTGTTGCCGGCGTTGCGCGCCGACGCCCCGGGCTGGGCCAGGCAGGTACCGCCGGTGGTGGCGGAGCTGATCCGCAATCGTGGCCTGTTCGGGTATCCGCAAAAGGCCGTGGAGTAAGCAATGCTCTGCGCAATCGAGCCGTTCGCCCGAACAGCTTTTCGAGGATAAAACAGGTCTTCCGGCCTGGGGGACGGACTGCCGGGACTGTCAGGACAGGAAGGCCATGACAGGAACGTCACGGCAGAAAGAGAAGAAAAGCTGGCGCACCCGAGAGGATTCGAACCTCTGACCTCTGCCTCCGGAGGGCAGCGCTCTATCCAGCTGAGCTACGGGTGCAAAACTCGTTACTTCGTCAGCAAGCACCGTGCCTGCTGAAATTCAGTCCCGGCCACCGATCGCAGATCGGCGGCGTTCGCCGGGCGGCAAGCTGTGCTTGCCATACTACGCCCGGCTCACCCAGCTGAGCTACGGGTGCAAAACTCGTTACTTCGTCAGCAAGCACCGTGCCTGCTGACACTCAGTCCCGGCCACCGATCACAGATCGGTGGCGTTCGCCGAGCGGCAAGCAGTGCTTGCCATACTACGCCCGGCTCACCCAGCTGAGCTACGGGTGCAAAACTCGTTACTTCGTCAGCAAGCACCGTGCCTGCTGAAACTCAGTCCCGGCCACCGATCGCAGATCGGCGGCGTTCGCCGGGCGGCAAGCAGTGCTTGCCATACTACGCCCGGCTCACCCAGCTGAGCTACGGGTGCAAAACTTGTTACTTCGTTGACCGGCGCAGTGCCCGCTGACACTCAGTCCCGGCCACCGATCGCAGATCGGCGGCGTTCGTCGGGCGGCGCGCATGTTAGCAGAACTTGCCCCGGGTCATGTACCTCAAAAGGCGAGCGACTATAATGCGCCGGCGCGTTCGCGCTTCCTGTGCAGCAATGGAGATTGGGTGATGAAGAAAATCCTTGGCGTGTCAGCCTTGGTCGTATTGGGGCTGGGTATGGGTTCGGCGCTCGTCGCCTGTGGTTCAAAAGACAAGGGCGCACCGCCACCCGAGGTCCAGGCCCAGATCGCCGAACGTATCGCGCCCGAGGGCGAAATCGTCAAGCAGGGCGCGGCAGCGCCAGCAGCCAGCGGTGCCGCACGGTCGGGCGAAGAGGTGTTTCAAGCCAAATGTTCGGTCTGCCATACCGCCGGTGTCGGCGGCGCACCCAAGATCGGTTCCGCCAGCGACTGGGGACCGCGGATCGGGCAGGGTATGGATACTCTCTATGCCAACTCCATCAAGGGTATCAGGGGCATGCCGCCCAAAGGCCTGTGCATGGACTGCTCGGACGCCGAGCTCAACGCAGCGGTCGACTACATGGTTGGCAAGAGCAAATAAGCCCATACCCGGACAACTTGGCCGGACTCAGCGCAAGGCCGCCCCAACGGGCGGCCTTTTTAGTGCGCGACTGCTGACAACCTTGCGACCAAGGGCAGCTCGGAGGCATGCCGATCGATCACTGGATCCCGACCCATCCGGGCGGCAACAATACCGCTGCCCGTCGCCGATGCTGTACAGGTGCAGCGCGCCGAGCCGGTAATTTCTCGTACCCTGATCGCGCTTTCGGCACACTGCCGACTGGCGATCGCGCAAAACCGGCCGACTGCACGCGGGACGGCGCCGCGACCTTGGCCTAAAATCCGCACGCCAAGCAGAACCACCCATGAGCGACTGGTATTTTTATCTCCTGCGCTGCGCGGACGGGAGTCTGTACAGCGGCATCACCACCGACATCGAACGCCGCGTGCGCGAACACAACCAGGGCACGGCGGGCGCCCGCTACACGCGCGGCCGCCGACCGGTCAGTCTGGCCTATAGTGAGCGCCTGCCGGATCGCGCCCAGGCGTTGCGCCGTGAATACGCCGTCAAGCAGCTCGACCGCGCAGCCAAGCTGCAACTGCTGGCGAACGCCACCCCCCAACCGGATGACCTTCACTTGCCGGACAACGATGATATGAGCTTCGCCACTCTCGGCCTGATCGAACCCCTGCAACGCGCGCTCGCCGAGCTGGAGCACCACACCCCGACGCCGATCCAGCGCCAGGCCATTCCGCCGGTGCTGGCCGGGCGCGACCTGATCGCCGCCGCACAGACCGGCTCCGGCAAAACCGCCAGTTTCGCGCTGCCGCTGTTGCAGAAGCTCAGTGCCGGTGCATCGGCCAGCCCGAATTGCGTGCGCGCCCTGGTGCTTACTCCCACCCGCGAGCTGGCCCAGCAAGTGGCGGACAACCTGAAGACCTACGGCCGCCATCTGTCGCTGCGCATCACGGTCGCCTACGGCGGTACCAGCCTGAACCCACAGATGATGGCGTTACGGCGCGGCGCCGACATTCTGGTCGCCACACCGGGCCGCCTGCTCGATCTCTACGAGAAAAATGCGGTGAAGTTCCACGAGTTGCAAATGCTGGTGCTCGACGAAGCGGATCGCATGCTCGACATGGGCTTCCGTCGGGAGCTAGAGGAGATACTGACCCTGCTGCCCCGCCGGCGCCAGACGCTGCTGTACTCCGCGACCTTCTCCGACACTATCCGCGAACTCGCCGCCGGGCTACTGGACAAGCCCCAGCAGATCGACGCCAGCCCGCGCAACACCACCGTCGGCACTGTCAAACAGTGGCTGATCCCGGTGGACAAGCAGCGCAAACTGGAGCTGTTCTGCCACCTGTTGCGCAAGCGCCACTGGCCCCGGGTGTTGGTGTTCGCCAAGACCCGCAAACGGGTGGACGAGCTGGTGACCAGCCTCAAGTTCCAGAACATCGGCACCGATGCCATCCACGGCGACATCACCCAGGCCGCCCGCCTCGCCGCGCTCCGGCGCTTCCAGGCCGGCACCGTGCGGGTGCTGGTGGCGACCGACGTGGCCGCGCGGGGACTCGACATCAGCGGCCTGCCGCTGGTGGTGAACCTCGACCTGCCCGTTGCGCCGGAAGGCTATGTGCACCGCGTCGGGCGCACGGCGCGTGCCGGCGCGGCGGGCGAGGCGATCTCGCTGGTGTGCGCGGACGAGGCGGTCCAGCTGAACGCCATCGAAACCCTGATCGGCAAGCCGCTGCAGCGCCGGGCAATCCAGGGCTTCGAGCCCAGACACACGGTGCCGGTCACCGGCCCCAACCAGCGTCCGCCCAGTCTGAAAGCCATCAAAAAGGCTGCGCACAAAACGGGCGCCAGGAAGAAACGCGTTCGCGCCGCCAAGGGCGCGCCGACCGGCAAGCAAAAGTCTGGGGACAAGCCGACGCCCGCCAAGACGGCCGCTGCCCGCAAGCCGCGTAAAGCGCCGGTCCGGTGATGGCGCGCCGCGTCGGGTTATCCGGCAGCGTCCAGGCGTGTATCATTCCCGACGACTCTGCCCCCACCCACGGGCTGGCTATACCAGCACCCCGTGGCGATGCGAGGGGAGGTAGCCATAAGAAGATCACCTGACCCGACTCCACCGCGAGTCCGACCCGCCGAGGATGCTATGACCATCAAAGTTAAAGCCGTGGTGCTCACCGCGAAAAACGAATACTCCGTACAGGAAATCGAGCTGGACCCGCCCAAAGCCAATGAAGTGCGCATCCGTATGGCCGCGACCGGCCTGTGCATGTCGGACCTGTCGGTGATCAATGGCAAACTGCCGATGCCCATGCCCATCGTGCTGGGCCATGAAGGCGCCGGTGTGGTCGAGGAAGTCGGCGCCAACGTCACCAACGTGAAAGTCGGCGATCACGTCATCACCTCGTTCATCCCCATGTGCGGAACCTGTCATTTCTGCCAGCACCAGGAGCCCTGGCTGTGTACGGCGACGGACCTGTTCAGCGGCATGCAGCCCGATGGCACCAGCCGCGTGAAACTCGATGGCAAGCCCATCGGCGCGTTCGCCGCGCTGGGCAACATGGCCGAGCAGATCGTCTGCCCCGCCATGTGTGTGGTGCCGATCAAGAAAAAGTACAGCCTCAGCGCGGCCGCCCTGGTGGGCTGCGGTGTGATGACCGGCGCCGGTGCCGCGCTCAACACCGCCAAGGTACAGCCGGGCAGCAGCGTTGCGGTATTCGGTTGCGGCGGCGTCGGCCTGTCCGCCTTGCAGGGCGCCAAGATCGCGGGTGCCAATCCGCTGATCGCGGTCGATCTGAACGATGCCAAGCTGGAAGCCGCGCGCGATTTCGGTGCCACCCACACGGTCAACGCCGGCAAGGATCCGGTGGCCCAGATCATGGAGATCACCGGCGGCATCGGTGTCGACTACGCTTTTGAAGTCATTGGCATTCCGTCGGTCGTCGCCCAGGCCTATGCGGCGACCCGGCGCGGCGGCACCTGCTGCCTGGTGGGCGCTCCCGGCGCGACCGAAGAGTACAAATTCAGCGGCCTCGAAATGGCGCTGTCCGCCAAGAAAGTCTGCGGCTGTATCTACGGCAGCACCAATGCCAAGGTGGATTTCGAGACCCTGCTCGGCTTTTACGAGACCGGACAGCTCGATCTCGACCGCATGCAATCGCGCACCTACACGATCGAGGAAGTCCACCAGGGCTTCGACGACATGGTCGCCGGCCGCAATATCCGCGGAGTGATCCTGCACGGTAAATGATGGTTGCCGACGCTGTCGAACGGCACAGCACAAAAAAGAAGGCCACCCTCGGGTGGCCTTCTGCGTTTGAAGTACTTGTCGCTTTCTTTTGCAGCCGTTATTTGAGTGTCACAAACTCCTCGGCGGCCGTCGGGTGAATCCCGATGGTGCGATCGAAATCCGCCTTGGTGGCGCCCATCTGCACCGCCACGGCAAAGCCCTGGATGATCTCGCCGGCGTGATCGCCCAGCATGTGGCAGCCCAGCACACGGTCGTCGTCGCCATTGACCACCAGCTTCATCAGGGCGCGCTCGTCGCCGCCGCCGAGGGTTGCCTTCATGGGCCGGAAGCTCGTGCGGTACACCCGGACATTGGGAAAACGCTCGCGCGCCTGAGCCTCGGTGAGGCCGACGGTGCCGATGCTGGGCTGACTGAAAACCGCGCTCGGTATGTTGTCGTAGCTCAGCGCCGCACCGCCCGCGCCGAACAGGTTCTCGGTAAGCACCATGGCTTCGCGGATCGCGACCGGGGTCAGCTCGACTCGTCCGATGACATCACCAAGCGCATAAATCGAGGGTTCGGCGGTGCGAAAATCCGCATCGACTTCGATCGCGCCGCGCGCGTCGAGCCGCACCTTCGTGTGCTCCAGCCCCAGGCCATGGGTGTTGGCGCGGCGCCCGGTGGCGTACATGAACAGGCCCGCATCCAGGTTGCCGCCGCTTTTGAGGCGAGCGCGAAAGCCCTCGGCGGTCGGATCGATACGCTCGATGTCCTCGTTGAAGTGCAGTTCTATACCGCGCTTGCCCATTTCGGTCGCCAGCGCCTCGCGCACATCCTGGTCGAAACCGCGCAGGAACAGATCACCCCGATAGACCAGATGCGTCTTCACGCCCAGGCCGCTGAAGATGCCCGCAAACTCCACGGCGATATACCCACCGCCGACGATGGCGATGGTCTCCGGCAGGTTCGGCAGGTAAAACGCCTCGTCCGAACAGATGGCGTGCTCGCGACCGGGCACGTCGGGCAGGAAGGGGCGGCCCCCGGTGGCGATCAGTAGGTGACGAGCGCGGAAACGATCGTCGCCCACGGCGACGGTGTGCGCGTCGATCAGGCGCGCCCTGCCGGTGAGGATCTCGGCACCCGACTCCTTCAGTAATTTCTCGTAAATACCATTCAGCCGTATGATTTCTTTGGTTTTATTGTCGCGCAGGGTGGCCCAGTCGAAGCCGGGCTGGTCCGGCGTCCAGCCGTAGCCCCGGGCATCTGCCAGAGCATGGGAGAACTCGGCGGCGTAGACGAACAGCTTTTTGGGCACGCAGCCCACATTGACGCAGGTGCCTCCCAGGGCCTTGTCCTCGGCCACGGCGACCCGCACACCATGGTGCGCCGCCCGGCGCGCCGCGCGCACACCGCCGGAGCCGGCGCCGATGACAAAAAAATCGTAATCGAAAGTGGTCATGTCGATTTATCCGTCTCTGTAGAGGGCGTTTCAAACCAGGCCAGCCGGTCCCGCAAGGCAACGACTTGGCCGACGATCAACAGGGTCGGCGCGCCGACCTTCGCCTGTGCCACGATGGCCGGCAGCGTCGCCAGGGTTCCGGCCAGCACCCGCTGCCCGGGCCGGGTGCCGTTTTCCACCAGCGCCGCCGGTGTGGCAGAACTCACTCCATGCTCAATCAGCTTCTCGCAAATAACCCGCAATCCATTGATTGGCATATAGAACACCAGCGTCTGACCGGGCTTCGCCAGGGATTCCCAATCCTGCTCGACGGTATTCCCCCGACGATGCCCGGCCTGAAACCGCACGGTCTGGGCATGATCCCGATGGGTCAGGGGAATGCCGGCATAACTGGCGCAACCCGATGCGGCGGTGATGCCGGGGACCACCTGAAACGGAATACCCTGTTCGGCGAGGTGCTCGATCTCCTCGCCACCGCGCCCGAAGATGAAGGGATCGCCGCCCTTGAGGCGCAGCACCCGCCGGCCGGCGCGCGCATACTCGACCAGCTTCTGATTGATGTTGTCCTGGGTGACAGGATGGTGTCCGGCCTTCTTGCCCACATAGACGCGCTCGGCGTCGCGGCGCACCAGGTTCAGCACCTCCGCCGAAATCAGCCGGTCGTAGAGCACGATATCCGCCTGCTGCATCAGGCGCAGGGCGCGAAAGGTGAGCAGATCCGGATCGCCAGGGCCGCCGCCGACCAGATAGACCTCGCCGATAGTGGTTGCCCGGGAATTCGCGAGCAAGGCTTCCAGCCGCTCCCGGGCCTGGCGCGGGCGGCCGCTGTGGACCAGCTCCGCCACCTCGCCCTCGAAGATCCGTTCCCAGAATGCGCGCCGTCCGGTTGCGGAACCGATGGCGGCCTTGACCCGGGAGCGGAATTCACCCGCGAGCCGCGCCAGCTCCCCGGTGCGGGCGGGCAGCAGGGCCTCCAGGCGGGTGCGCAGCAGACGCGCCAGTACCGGCGCGGTGCCGCCGGTACCGACCGCGATACAGACCGGATTGCGGTCGATGACGGCGGGAAAGGTCACGGTACAGAGTTCGGGCTGATCCACTACATTGACCGGAATGCCGCGGGTTTTGGCCGCCCGCGACACGGCGCGGTTGGTGACGGGATCATCGGTCGCCGCCACCGCCAGCACGGCACCGTCGAGATCCGCGGCACGAAAGCGGCGGCGGGTCAGCGCCACCCTGCCCTCGTCCGCGAGCGCTGCGATGCCGGCGTCGCATTCCGGCGCAACCATGGTCACGGCCGCTCCGGCGGCGAGCAGCAGTTCCAGTTTGCGTCGGGCCACCTCGCCGCCGCCCACCAGTACACAGCGCTCGCCGCGCACCCGGTGAAACAGCGGCAGCGCGTCCATGGTCAGGTGATGCGCTCGAGCCCGCCGAGGTAGGGTCGCAGCGCACCGGGCACCGCGATACTGCCATCCGCCTGCTGGTGATTTTCGAGCAGCGCAACCAGGGTGCGGCCCACCGCCAGGCCAGAGCCGTTCAGCGTGTGCAAGAGTTCCGGCTTCCCGGTCCCGGGATTGCGCCAGCGCGCCTGGAGGCGGCGCGCCTGGAAATCGCGAAAATTGCTGCACGAGGAGATTTCGCGATAGGTCTGCTGCGACGGCAGCCAGACTTCAAGATCGTAGGTCTTCGCCGCTGAAAAACCGAGATCGCCGCCACACAGAGCGACCGTGCGGTACGGCAGTTCGAGCAGCTCCAGAATGGTTTCGGCGTGGCGGCGCAGGGTTTCCAGCGCGACCGTCGATTCAGCGGGAGCCACCAGCTGCACCAGTTCCACTTTCTCGAACTGGTGCTGGCGAATCATGCCCCGGGTATCGCGGCCATGACTGCCCGCCTCGCTGCGGAAACAGGGGCTGTGACAGACGAACTTCAGGGGCAGCTGCTCGGCCGGGAGAATCTGATCCCGCGCCAGATTGGTGACCGGTACCTCGGCGGTGGGAATCAGATACCAGGGTGGGTCGGTATCGAGGCGGAACAAATCTTCCGCAAATTTGGGCAACTGGCCGGTGCCGAACAGCGACTGCGCATTGACCAGATAGGGAACATAAACCTCTCGATAGCCGTGCTGCCTGGTGTGGATGTCCAGCATGAACTGGATCAGCCCCCGGTGCAGCCGCGCCAGCGGACCGCTGAGCACCATGAAGCGCGCGCCGGTAATGCGGATCGCCGCGTCGAAATCGAGCTGACCGAGCGCCTCGCCGAGGTCCACGTGGTCGCGCACCGGAAAAGTGAATTCGCGCGGGCTGCCCCAGCGATGGACTTCGCGATTGTCGGCTTCCGAAGTTCCTTCGGGCACATCGGCGTCGGGCAGATTGGGAATCCGGCTCAGGAAATCGTCGAGCCGCGCCTGGATTCCCTGTAGCTCGGCGGCCAGCGTATCGAGCCTGCCCTTGCCCGCTTCCACGGCCGCCAGCAAGGGCGCGATGTCGGCGCCCGCAGCCTTGGCCTTGCCGATGGCCTTGGCACTCGCATTGCGCTCGGCCTGCAACTGCTCGGTCTCGATCTGGAGCGCCTTGCGCTCCGTTTCCAGCGCCGTGAAGGTCGCGGCGTCGAACTGAAAGCGGCGTCGGGCCAGGGTTGCCGTCACGGCGGCAAGGTCCGAGCGGAGCAGTCTGGGATCGAGCATGGGTCGCAATATCCTGTCGGGTAGGGATCAGCTTCAGGTCAGCTTTCAGAACAGTCGTGTTACGGCGATGGCGCTGGCGGCCCCGCCGAGACAGAGGACCAGGTTGGCGCCGACATTGAGGGCCGCGAGCAGCGGCTGGCCATTCTGCCACAGCCCGACGCTGTCCAGCGCAAAGGCCGAAAAGGTCGTGAAGGCGCCCAGGATCCCGATCATCAGGAACTCCCGCCACAGCGGCGCAAGCTGCGCGCGCTCGACGATCAGCACATAGAGCACCCCGATCAGCACGCAGCCGAGCACGTTCACGGTCAGGGTGGCGAACGGGAAACGCCCGGCGCTCGCCGGCGCCAGCAGAACATTGATGCCGTAGCGGGCCAGTGCCCCCAGCGCCCCACCCGCCGCCACCGCCAGCCAGGGCATCATCCGGCGTCCGTCCCGGCGTAGCGCTTGCGCGGCGCGCGCGCATTCAGTTCACGCAGATGACGCAGCTTTTCGGCGATCTGGCGCTCCATGCCGCGCTCCCCGGGAAAATAATACTGACGATCCCGCAGCGCTTCGGGGAAATAGTTTTCGCCGGCGGCAAAGGCATCGGTCTCGTCGTGGGCGTAGCGGTAGTCCGCTCCGTAATCGAGCTCTTTCATCAATCGGGTCGGCGCGTTGCGCAGATGCAGGGGCACGTCGTGGCTGGGTTGCGCGGCGATCTCCCGGCGCACCTGATTGTAGGCGGTGTAGACCGCATTGCTCTTGGCGGCGACGGCCATGTAGATCACCGCCTGGGCAAGCGTCAACTCGCCCTCGGGACTGCCCAGGCGCTCCTGCACGTCCCAGGCATCGAGGGCGATACGCAGTGCGCGCGGATCGGCGTTGCCGATGTCCTCGCTCGCCATGCGCACCACGCGGCGGGCGATATACAGCGGGTCGCAGCCGCCATCGAGCATGCGCACCAGCCAATACAGGGCAGCGTCCGGCGACGAGCCGCGCACCGCTTTGTGAAGTGCGGAAATCTGGTCGTAGAAATATTCGCCGCCCTTGTCGAAGCGTCGCGTGCCGGCAGCCGCCACTTCGCGCACCAGCGCAGCGTCGATTGCGCCATCGCGCGCAAAATCGACCGCGATTTCCAGCAGGTTGAGGGCCCGGCGGGCGTCGCCATCGCTGCTGGCAACCAGCGTGGCAAGGGCATCGTCGGTGAGCGTGCAGGTGCCACCCAGACCCTGCGCGGGGTCCGCGATCGCACGCCGGACCACGGCTTCGATATCGGCATCGGTGAGCGGCTTCAGGGTATAGACACGACAGCGCGAGAGCAGCGCGTTGTTCAACTCGAACGACGGATTCTCGGTGGTCGCACCGATCAGCACTATGGTGCCGTCCTCGACATAGGGAAGAAACGCATCCTGCTGACTCTTGTTGAAGCGGTGCACCTCGTCCACGAACAGGATGGTGTCGCGCGCCCGCTCGGCGCGTTCGGTTTCCGCGCGGGCGATGGCGGCGCGGATTTCCTTGACGCCCGCCAGCACCGCGGACAGGGATTCGAAATGCGCGTCGGCGTTGGCGGCGATCAGTTTCGCCAGCGTGGTCTTGCCGGTGCCGGGCGGCCCCCAGAACACCATGGAGTGCAGATGCCCCTGCACGATGGCGGCGCGCAGCGCCCTGCCCTCCGCGAGCAAATGGCCCTGCCCGGCGAATTCCGCCAGCACCCGCGGACGCATCCGGTCGGCAAGGGGCCGGTAGCGGTCGCGGGCAGGCCCGGCCTCAGTCATCCTGAAACACGTCCACCCCGGGGGGCGGCATGAAGCGAAACAGCATGGGATCGACGGGCTGGTTGAGCTCCACATCGCGAAGCTGAATGTCGGTGCTCTGGCCCAGGCTGTCGGTCATGAGGATGGCACGTGGCTCCGCGCCGATGAAAACCAGTTCGATGCGGGTGTAGACGGCATCGGTGGCGAGCGGTCGCAGCACAATCCGCATGCGGTCCACTTCCGGTTTTTGAACGTCCAGGCTGTCCGCTTCCGGAAATGCGCACACCTTGAATTCTTCGAGCAACCTGTCGCTGTCCCCCACCAGCAATGCCGCGGGTGAGTTGTCGAGCTGGTGGTGCAGGGTTTTCACGGTGACCTGCGCAAGATCGGGATCGTAGATCCAGATCCGGGTGCCATCCGCCACCACGGTCTGTTCGAACGGCGGTTCGGCGACCCAGTAGATATGACCGGGTTTGGCGAGCTGAATCAGTCCGGCGCTGGTTTGCAGTTCATGACCATCGGCCGCCGTCACCTGCTGTTCGAAATTGGCACTCAGGGTGCGCAGCGTTGCCAACCGGGTTTTCAGAGCCTGCTCGCCGGGCGGACACTCGCCTTCCTCGGTCGCACGCACCTCGGCCGCGTGCGCGACGGACCCGAGCAACGCCAGGGCAACGAGCATGCAACGACCGTATGCCGGGCTCACCGCCATCATCCGTCGCGCTCCCGATTGGGTACCAGCAATTCGCGGCTGCCGTTGCTGTTCATCGGGGTCACCACGCCGGCCATTTCCATCGCTTCGATCAGGCGGGCGGCGCGGTTGTAGCCGATGCGCAATTTGCGCTGTACCGACGAAATCGATGCGCGCCCGCTGCTGATCACAAACTCCACCGCTTCATCGTAGAGCGCGTCCGCCTCGCTGCCCTCGCCGCCCGCCGCGTCGGCATCGCTGTAACCCGGGACCGCGATGCTGCCGGTGGCGCTTTCGTCGGTGATGTCCGCCAGGTACGCCGGCTGCCCACGCCGCTTCCACTCCGCCACCACCTTGTGCACCTCATGATCGTCCACGAAGGCACCGTGCACCCGGATCGGCACCGCGGTCCCGGTGGGGAGATACAGCATGTCGCCGTGGCCGAGCAGTTGCTCGGCGCCGCCCTGATCGAGAATGGTCCGGGAGTCGATCCTGGACGAAACCTGGAACGCGATACGCGTCGGCACATTGGCCTTGATCAGACCCGTGATGACGTCCACCGATGGCCGCTGGGTCGCCAGAATGAGGTGAATCCCCGCCGCCCTCGCCTTCTGGGCGATGCGGGCGATGAGTTGTTCGACCTTCTTGCCGACGATCATCATCATGTCGGCGAACTCGTCGATCACCACCACGATATAGGGCAGCGTGTTCAGCTCCGGCGCCTGGTCCGGATCGTGATCGGTGGAGAACGGCTGATCCGGCCGCCAGCTGGGATCCCGCAGCGGTTCGCCCTCGGCGCGGCTGTCCTCCACCTTGCGGTTGTACCCGGCGAGATTGCGCACCCCGAGTTGCGCCATGAGGCGGTAGCGGCGTTCCATTTCCCCGACACACCAGCGCAAGCCGCTGGCAGCGTCCTTCATGTCGGTGATGACAGGCGTCAACAGGTGGGGAATGTCATCGTAGACCGACAGCTCCAGCATTTTCGGATCCACGAGGATCAACCGCACTTCTTCCGGAGTCGCCTTGAACAACAGACTGAGCAGCATGGCATTGACGCCCACCGACTTCCCGGAGCCCGTGGTGCCGGCCACCAGCAGGTGCGGCATCCGCGCCAGATCGACGATCACCGGCACCCCGGAGATGTCCTCGCCGAGCGCCAGGCTCAGCGGCGAACGGGCGCTGTCGTAAGCCTCGGACTCCAGCACTTGGCGGAGGTAGACGATCTCGCGGCTTTCATTGGGAATCTCGATGCCCACCACGGATTTGCCCGGGATCACTTCGACGACCCGCACGCTGACCACAGCCAATGAGCGCGCCAGATCCTTCGCCAGACCGGAAATGCGACTCGCCTTGATGCCGGCGGCGGGTTGCAGTTCGAAGCGGGTGATGACGGGTCCCGGCATCACTTCGACCACTTCCGCACTGATACCGAAATCCTGCAACTTGAGTTCAAGCTTGCGGGACATGGCTTCGAGCGCCGCCGCGGAGTAGCCGCCGCGATCACCCGCAGGGGGCGCGTCCAGCAGGTCGATCGGCGGCAGACCGGTGGCCTCGGCATCGCGAAACAGCGGCTGCTGACGCTCGCGGACGACGCGCACGCTGGGTTCGGGCTTGTCGGCCAGTGGCGCAATGACCGGTTCCTTACGCTGCGCGCGCACCTCCTTGCTGCGGCGCAGGGTTTTCTCACGCTTCGCCAGTGCTTCGGCAGCCTGCAGGGTTTCGCGGGCTTGATCCCGCCGCGCCTGGACCTTGTCGCCCACGGCGACCAGCCCTTGATAGCACAGCCGTCCGAGCCCGTCCGCGACGGCGAGCCAGGAGAGATCGGTTACCACGGTGATTCCGAACAGCGACGCTCCCAGCAGCAGCAGCGTACTTCCCGCGTGGCCGAAAACATTGCGCGCCGCGTCCGCAATGGTGGTCCCGAGAATACCGCCAGCGCCAAAGGGCATGCCGCCATCGCCGCCGGTGTACTGGAGGTGGACGAGCGCGCTCCCCGCCACCATCACCAGCACAAAACCCACAAAGCGGAGCAGAAACGTGAGGCGATCAAAGGTCCAGCCAGCGTGCTGGCGGGCGCGAAAGACCTGCCAGGCGCGCGTCGCCAACAGGATCGGGAACAGCAGCGCGAACCAGCCGACCAAGGAGTATCCGACATCCGATAGCCAGGCGCCGAGCGGACCACCGAGATTGTGGTAGCCATTGCCGCCGCCGGTGCTGGACCAGCCGGGGTCGAGCCGGTCGTGGGATACCAGCGCCAGCAGCAGGTACACCGCCACCAGCACCCAGCCGATAAAAGCGCCTTCCCGACGCACCAGCGCGCTCCGTTCGCGCACGGTATCCAGAATGCTCACGGTCTGGGTTTTGCCTGCTCTGGGTCTCGCCAATGTTTTTCCCGGTATCACGCGCTGATCGAATGGCCGCTAGTGTAAAGCACCAAAGCCACCTGCCGGAGGTCGGCACCGCCCGCCCGCCGCGCTCACGGGCCGGTTAATTGACTATCATGGGCGGGTTCATGCCCCCAAACCCTGCCCTCGCGGCCCTTGCGTCACGGAAGTATTCCCATGCCAGCAATCCATCATCACCGCCTCATCATTCTCGGTTCCGGACCGGCGGGCTGGACCGCCGCGGTCTATGCCGCACGGGCCAATCTGGCCCCGGTGGTCATCACCGGGATCCAGCAGGGCGGGCAGCTCACCACCACCACCGACGTCGATAACTGGCCCGGAGATGCCGAAGGCGTGCAGGGGCCTGAGCTCATGCAGCGCATGCAAAAACACGCCGAACGCTTTGATGTTGAAACGATTATAGACCACATCGAAGTAGTGGATTTGCGCCAGCGGCCATTCCGGTTGCAGGGCAGCCAGCACTACAGCTGCGACGCCCTGATCATCGCCACCGGCGCTTCGGCACGCTACCTGGGATTACCGTCGGAGCAGGCCTTCCAGGGCAAGGGGGTCAGTGCCTGCGCCACCTGCGACGGCTTTTTCTATCGCGACCGCAAGGTCGCCGTGATCGGCGGCGGCAACACCGCCGTGGAGGAAGCGCTCTATCTGTCCAACCTGTGTGCCGAGGTCACGCTGGTGCATCGCCGCGATCAATTGCGCGCCGAGAAAATCATGCAGAAGAAGCTGTTCGAGCGCGCCGCGACCGGCAACGTCCGGTTGCTGTGGAATCATCGTCTGGACGAGGTGCTGGGCGACGCCAGCGGCGTGACCGGGGTTCGCCTGCGGGAGATGGGCACTGATCAGCCGCGCGATCTCGAGGTGGCGGGCGTCTTCATCGCCATCGGCCATTCCCCCAACACCGGGATTTTTACCGGCCAACTGGAGATGGCGAATGGCTATATCCGGGTGCAGGGCGGCCTGGATGGCAACGCCACCGCGACCAGCGTGCCGGGCGTCTTCGCAGCCGGGGACGTTGCCGACCACACCTACCGCCAGGCCGTGACTTCGGCGGGAACCGGCTGCATGGCGGCGCTGGATGCGGAAAAATTCCTCGACCACAGCTGACCGCCCGTGCGACTGCCGCTGCTGGATCCGGACCTGCCGGTCTTTCCACCCCCGGAGCACGCCGCCCGCGCGCCCAACGGATTGCTTGCAGCGGGCGGCAATCTCGCCGTCGCAACCTTGCGCGATGCCTACCGACGCGGCATTTTTCCCTGGTTCGAGGCCGGCCAGCCGCCGCTGTGGTGGAGCCCTGACCCGCGCGCGATCATCTTCCCGGACCAGATTCATAGCAGCCGTACCATGGCGCGCCTGCTCCGCCGTGGCCGGTACCGGATCACCAGCGACCAGTGCTTCGGCGCCGTCATCCGGCGCTGCACCGCGCCGCGCGGAGGGCAGGCCGGCACCTGGATCCTGCCCGAGATGATCGCCGCCTACGAAGGGCTGCATGCGGCGGGCGATGCCCACAGCGTGGAATGCTGGATCGACGGCGAACTCGCGGGGGGACTCTATGGGGTAGTCGTGGGCTCGGTATTTTGTGGTGAATCCATGTTCAGCGTGCGGGCGAACGCCTCCAAGCTCGCGCTTATCCACCTCGCACGCGGACTGTCGGCCGGCGGGTTTACGCTCATCGACTGCCAGGTCGGCAATCCTCATCTGGCATCCATGGGCGCAACCGAGATCCCGCGCACGGCATTCCTGGAGCATCTCGCGCAGGCCCGCGAACAGACCCTGCCTTGGCCGACCAGCGCAATTTCGGCTATGGTTGGAAGCAACGTCGCCATAACGCCAGCGCCATGACCCGAGACATCACTCCGGATCTGGAAAAAATCCGGCTTTATCTTACCGAGCCGCATCCCTGCAGCTACCTGCCGGATCGCCAGGCCACCACGGCCTTCGTCGACCCCAAGGTCGTGATCGATGTCGAGCTGTACAACCGCCTGTCCGATCTGGGGTTTCGCCGCAGCGGGCGCTACGTCTACACACCCCGCTGCGCCAACTGCAAGGCCTGCATCCCGATCCGCATCGACGCCGCCGGCTTTTCACCCTCGCGCCCTGAGCGCAAGTGCCTCAATCGCAACCAGGACGTAGCGGTCACGCTCGCGAATGAAGTCAATGTCGAAGAGCACTACCCGCTCTATGAAGCCTACATCGGCGCCCGTCACAAGGACGGCGACATGTACCCCCCGTCCCGCGCCCAATACCAGGATTTCATAGGGCGCAACTGGCACTCCACCAATTTCCTCGAGTTTCGGATCCGGGGAAGGCTGGTCGGCTGCGCCGTGACCGACTGGCTGCGCAACGGGCTCTCGGCGATCTATACCTATTTCGATCCCGCGGAAGAACGCCGCAGTCTCGGCACCTTCGCCATACTCAAACAGCTGGAAACCGTGATCGAGCACGGTCGTCGCTATGTGTATCTGGGCTTCTGGATTCGCGACTCGACCAAAATGAATTACAAGATCCGCTACCGTCCCGCGGAGCTTTTCATCAACGATCACTGGCTGCGGGTGAGTTGAGGCGCGGGCCGTTTTGCCAAGTGCGGGGCTTTGGGGCACAATGCGCGCGCATTTCACTCCAGCCCAGCCCGCTTCCGCGGCACAAGACATCGGTCATATGGCGAAAGAAGAATCGATTGAAATGGAAGGCGAGGTCGTAGATACCCTTCCCAACACCACTTTCCGCGTGAAGCTCGACAATGGACACATTGTCACAGCCCACATCTCGGGCAAGATGCGCAAGAACTACATTCGCATCCTCACGGGCGACAAGGTGAAGGTGGAATTGACTCCGTACGACCTGAGCAAGGCCCGCATCACCTACCGCGCGCGCTAGTCCCGGCTCGGGATCCTCCCCACCCGCGACGCGGTCTGAAAAATCACGCGCCGCACCGATAGGCCCGCGCTCCTTCCGAAGTCACTGCCGCCCGGAGATCACAAGCGCCCGGTGTCGGACGGCAGCGCTTGAGTCAGTCGGCGGCAACAATCTCCAGCGCCAGATCGTCGTCCGCCATGGAGACGACAACCTTGCCGCCGGCTTTCGCCAGCGCGCCGAACAGCACAGCTTCGGCGAGAGGCTTTTTCAGCTTTTCCTGAATCAGGCGCGCCATGGGTCGGGCACCCATTTTCTCGTCGTAGCCATGCTCCGCCAGCCACTCGCGCGCGGCGTCATCGACATCGATGTGGACTTTCTTGTCATCCAGCTGGGCCTGCAACTGCACGAGGAACTTGTCAACCACGGTCTTGATGACTTCACGACTCAGAGCGCCGAACTGCACCACGGCATCGAGGCGATTGCGAAACTCCGGACTGAACATTTTCTTGATGCTTTCCATGCCGTCGCTGGCGTGATCCTGATGCGTGAAGCCGATGGACGCCCGGCTCATGAGTTCGGCGCCGGCATTGGTGGTCATGATCAGGATGACGTTGCGGAAATCCGCCTTGCGACCGTTGTTGTCGGTAAGGGAACCGTGGTCCATCACCTGCAAGAGGAGATTGAATACGTCCGGGTGCGCCTTCTCGATTTCGTCCAGCAGCAGCACGCAGTGCGGGTGTTTGGTGACGGCATCGGTGAGCAGACCACCCTGGTCGAAGCCCACATAGCCGGGCGGCGCGCCGATCAGCCGGGATACCGTGTGGCGCTCCATGTACTCCGACATGTCGAAGCGGAGCAGCTCGACACCCAGCACCTGCGCCAGTTGCCGCGACACCTCGGTCTTGCCGACCCCGGTGGGCCCGGCGAACAGGAAACTGCCGATGGGCTTTTCGCCCTCGCGCAAACCGGCGCGAGCGAGCTTGATGGCGGCATCCAGCGTATCGATCGCGGCTTCCTGACCAAACACGACCATCTTCAGCTGCGGGCCGAGATTGCGCAGTTGCTCGCGATCCGAACTGGACACACTCTTGGGAGGAATACGGGCGATCTTGGCGACTACCGCCTCGATATCGCCAACTCCCACGGTTTTCTTGCGTTTCGATGCGGGTTGCAATTGCTGATAGGCACCGGCCTCGTCGATCACATCGATGGCTTTGTCGGGCAGGAAGCGGTCGTTGATGTACTTTGCCGACAACTCCGCCGCGGACTGGAGCGCGCCCTGCGTGTAGCGCAGGCCGTGGTGTTCCTCGAAGCGGGACTTCAGGCCCTGCAGTATCTCGACGGTTTCGGCCACCGAAGGCTCGGGCACGTCGATCTTCTGAAACCGGCGCGAGAGCGCCCGGTCCTTCTCGAAAATCCCCCGGTATTCCTGATAAGTCGTCGAGCCGATGCAGCGAAAGCGACCCGAGGTGAGCAGCGGCTTGAGCAGGTTGGACGCATCCATCACGCCACCCGACGCCGCACCGGCACCGATGATGGTGTGGATCTCATCGATGAACAGGATCGCGTTTTCCTTTTCGCCCAGTTCCGCCAGCAGACTCTTGAAGCGTTTTTCAAAGTCGCCGCGATATTTGGTGCCGGCCAGCAGTGCGCCCATGTCCAATGAATAGACCACACTGCCCTTGATGGCATCGGGCACATCGTCCTCGACAATCCGCTTGGCCAGGCCTTCGGCAATCGCCGTCTTGCCGACCCCGGACTCCCCCACCAGCAGCGGGTTGTTCTTGCGGCGACGTACCAGGGTCTGGCAGACCCGTTCCAGCTCCTGGGCGCGACCCACCAGCGGATCGATGAAACCTTTTCTGGCCTGGGCGTTGAGATCGGTCGCGAATTGTTCCAGCGCACTGCCCTCGCCGCCGGCCGGAGCCCCCGGCTCCCCGCCCTGGGTGCCCGGAGCGTTGCCGGTATTCTCGGACTGGTCGGCAAAGCGGGTCACCCCATGGGCGATGAAATTCACCACGTCGATGCGGGAGACATTCAGCATCCGCAACATGTAGACGGCTTGGCTTTCCTGCTCGCTGAAGATCGCCACCAGCACGTTTTCGCCCTGGACTTCGTTGCGCCCCGACGACTGCACATGAAAGATCGCGCGCTGCAAAACCCGCTGAAACGCGAGTGTCGGTTGCGCTTCGCGGCGCGGCGCGTCGGTCGCCACCACAGGCGTGGTGGATTCGATGAACTCGTTGAGGTCGTTGCGCAGCGTCTGCAAATCGACCCCACAGGCCTTCAACACCCGCAGCGCGGAGCTGTTGTCCAGCAGCGCCAGCAGCAAGTGCTCCACGGTCATGAACTCGTGCCGCCGGGCCGTCGCCTCCTGAAAAGCGGCATTGAGCGTGGCTTCAAGTTCTCTGCTGAGCATGATGGTCGGTCCTCGTACTAATTCGGATCGTCTGCCGGTTCTATCTGGCAGAGCAAGGGATGTTCGTGCTCGCGGGCCGCCTGATTGACCTGCTCGGCCTTGGTCTCGGCCACTTCCCGGGTAAACACACCGCACACGCCCTTGCCTTCGGTATGCACCTTGAGCATGACGCGGACGGCCAATTCACGGTCCATGCCAAAGATCTGTTCGAGGATCTCCACCACGAACTCCATGGGCGTGTAGTCGTCGTTGAGGAGAACCACCTGGAACCGCGCCGGGCGTTTGAGCTGGGGTTTGGTTTCCTCGACGACCAGACCGTCATCCGGATCTTGGTGCTGTTTGGTCATAAGCCTTGCGTACAGTATCGGCGGCGAGCAGCCTGAATGGATCAAGGATAACCCCCTTTCCGGGCGTCTGCACTAGTGCAGAAAACCGCTGCGCGTGCTACGCCGGAGATTACCGAGCCGGCTTATGCCTCAGCAACCGGACAAGTACAATCCCCTCCCCGTCGAGCTTCCGCCTTGCCCATGCCTGCCAAGCTGCTGAGCACGCCTCCCGCCAATCCGCCCGGCGACCGCCGTCGCTGGGGTGGTCTCATCGGGGGGACCGCCGCCCTCGCGATCGCCAGTGCCGCCCGGGAGTTCGACGGCCTGGTGCTTGCCGTCGCGGCGACCACCAGCGCGGCGACGCTGCTCGAAACCGAGCTGCAATTTTTCCTCGGTAGCGGTGAGGAAAACGCCATCCCCATTCTGCATCTGCCGGACTGGGAAACCCTGCCCTACGATCTGTTTTCGCCGCACCAGGACATCGTGTCCGAACGGCTGCAGACCCTCTGCCGGCTGCCGTCCACCCGGCGTGGGGTTCTGGTCGCGCCGGCCACCACCCTGATGAAACGTCTGCCGCCGCCCAGTTACGTCGCGGGCAATACCTTCGTGTTCCGCAAGGGCGATCGCGTCAACTTGGATGCGCTGCGCCGTACCCTGGAGCAGGCCGGCTACCGCGCCGCCGACACCGTCTACGAACACGGGGAATTCGCCGTGCGCGGCGCCCTGATCGACGTCTTTCCCATGGGCGCGAAGCAGCCGATCCGGCTGGACTTGTTCGACGACGAGATCGAGTCCCTGCGCACCTTCGATCCGGACACCCAGCGCACCATCGAGAAAATGCCGGCAATCGAACTCCTGCCGGCGCGCGAATTTCCCCTCGACAAGACGGCCATCCGCCGCTTTCAGGACGCCTGGCACCTCAGTTTCGACAGCGATCCCCGGCGTTGCACCCTGTACCAGGATGTGGGTCAGGGTTCGGCACCGGGTGGCATCGAATATTACCTGCCGCTGTTTTTCGAGCACACCGCGACGCTGTTCGATTATCTGCCGTCGGCGGCACTGGTGTTTGCTGACGGCGATATTCATCAGGCGGCCGAGGAATTCTGGCGCGAGGCAACCGATCGCTATCGGGAATATGGCGTTGACCCCAACCGCCCATTGCTGCCGCCGCCCGCGCTGTTCCTCACGGCCGGCGAACTGTTCGAAGCCATCAATGCGCTGCCGCGCACCGATCTGCAGACCGCGGTCCTGCCGGAAAAACCCGGCAACCACAACTTCGTCACCGCCCCGCTGCCCGACATCGCTGCCGACGCCAGATCCCGCGCGCCCCTTGGCCAACTGGAAGACCTGCTGGCGCAAGCCCAGGGGCCGGTGCTGTTTTGCGCCGAATCCGCCGGTCGGCGCGAAGCCATGCTGGACCTCCTGCGTCCCCTGGGGATAACCCCGGTGCCCGTCGCTGGCTGGGCAGAATTTGCCGCCTCGGATGCGCCCTGGCACATCGCCGTCCACCCGCTGGAACGCGGCTTCGTGCTGCCCGACAGCCAGCGCATCCTGATTACGGAAACCGAACTGTTCGGCCAGCGCGTATTGCAGCGCCGGCGCCGCTCCCGCGAGCGCGAGGTTGCCGACCAGGCCGTCAAGAACCTCACCGAACTGCGGCCGGGCGCGCCCGTGGTGCACATCGATCACGGCGTCGGCCGCTACCTGGGCCTGCAATCCCTCGCGGTGGACGGCGCGCCCCAGGAGTTTCTGGCGCTGGAATACGCCGAAGGCGCGAAGCTCTATGTGCCGGTCGCCAACCTGTTCCTGATCAGCCGCTACAGCGGCGGCGACCCCGACGCGGCGCCGCTCCACCGCCTCGGCGCCGAAACCTGGCAGAAAGCCAAGGAGAAGGCGGCGCGGGAGATTCGCGACACGGCGGCGGAGCTGCTCGACATCCACGCCCGACGCGCGGCGCGCGTGGGCTTCGCCTACCCGGACCCCGGCGCGGACTACGCCGCCTTCAGCGCCGACTTTCCGTTCGAGGAAACGCCCGACCAGGAAGACGCCATCGCTGCGGTGCGCAAGGATCTGCTGAGCTCGAGCCCGATGGACCGCCTGGTGTGCGGCGACGTGGGCTTCGGCAAGACCGAGGTGGCCATGCGCGCCGCGTTCGTGGCGGTCTCCGCCGGTCGCCAGGTCGCGGTGCTGGTACCCACCACCCTGCTGGCCCAGCAACACACGCAGAATTTTCGCGACCGCTTCGCCAACTGGCCGGTGGTGATCGAAGTGATTTCGCGCTTTCGCAGCGCGCGCGAGCAGGAAGCGGTGCTGAAACGGGTCGAGAGCGGCGAAGTCGATATCCTCATCGGCACGCACCGCCTGATTGCGGGCGACATCAAGTACCGCGAGCTGGGCCTCGTCATCGTCGATGAAGAACATAGATTCGGCGTGCGGCAGAAGGAAAAGCTCAAGGCCCTGCGCGCGGAAGTGGATATCCTCACCCTGACCGCAACGCCCATTCCGCGCACCTTGAACATGGCGCTGGGCGGACTGCGCGATCTGTCCATCATCGCCACACCGCCCGCGCGGCGGCTGTCCGTGAAAACCTTCGTTCACCAGAACGACCCCCGCCTGATCCGCGAGGCGGTGCTGCGCGAAATCCTGCGCGGCGGACAGGTGTATTTTCTCCACAACGACGTGAAAACCATCGCGAAGATCGCCCGCGAGCTGGCCGAACTGGTGCCCGAGGCGCGCGTCGATATCGCCCACGGGCAGATGCCGGAAAAAGATCTGGAACGGGTGATGTCGGAGTTCTACCACCGACGCTTCAACCTGCTGGTGTGCTCGACCATCATCGAGACCGGGATCGACGTGCCCAGTGCCAACACCATCATCATCGAGCGCGCCGACAAGCTGGGCCTGGCGCAGTTGCACCAGTTACGCGGTCGCGTGGGGCGTTCGCACCACCAGGCCTACGCCTATCTGCTGACGCCGCACCCGAATCAGATGACGGACGATGCCCACAAGCGTCTGGAAGCCATTCAGGCCGCCGATCACCTGGGCTCGGGTTTCACGCTGGCGACCCAGGATCTCGAAATCCGCGGCGCCGGTGAGCTGCTCGGCGACGATCAGAGCGGCCACATCGCCGCCATCGGCTTTTCGCTCTACATGGAACTGCTGGAACGCGCGGTCGACAGCCTGCGGCGCGGCGGTACGGCGGAGATCGACCTGAGTGCGCGTCCGGGCGCCGAGGTCAATCTGCATATTCCGGCGCTGATTCCCGAACCCTATGTACCGGACGTTCATACCCGGTTGATGCTGTACAAGCGTCTGGCGGGCGCCGCCGACGAGGCCGCGCTGCGCGAGTTGCAGGTCGAAATGATCGATCGCTTCGGATTGCTGCCGGACGAGGTGCGCAATCTGTGCCGGGTCACCGCACTGCGTCAGCGCGCCACCGGCCTCGGCATCGTCAAGATCGAAGCTGGCGTCGAGGGCGGCCTGTTCGAGTTTTCCCAGTCCACCACGGTGGACCCGCTGGCGCTCGTGCATCTGGTGCAACGCCAGCCGGATCGCTATCGTCTGCGCGGCGCCACCACCCTGAGATTTACCGTGCGGGCGCCGGCTGCGGAAGAACGTGTGCAGGCGGTCGAGGATCTGCTGGAACGGCTGACGCCGGCACGGGAACAGGTCGCCTGACCGATCCACGCCGAGCGCGAGTCTGTGCCATCAGGCGCGCACCCCGAGCACACGCCCCGCGCGTTCCGGTACCGGCAACTGCCGATGCGCTGCCAACAAGGCGTCGATGCGCGCCCGGGTCGGCTCCGGAAAGGGTGCGCTGCGGCGACTCCCCATATCGACATGCACCGCCAGGCATTCGTTGGTCGCAACGAGTTGCTCGGGGTCGCCCTGGTACATCCGATGAAAGTAGCGTATCCGCTTGGCGTCACAGTCCAGCACCTGGGTGGTGATGCGCAGCTGGTCGTGGGCGAACACTTCGCGGATGTAATCGACATTGATCGCCAACGTGAACATCGAACTGTTCATGCGCTCGCGGTAATCGAGCCCGATGCCGAGCACGTCGTGGAAGGTATCGGTCGCCTGATCGAAGGCGAGCACATAGTAGGCGAGGTTCATGTGCCCGTTGTAGTCGATCCAGGCGGGATCGACCGCCTGAATGGTCTGGGGAAGCACGACACTCATCTCCGGTCTCCGGTGGTGCCGCGCCTGCCGGCAAGGACGAGATAGCCATTGCGCAGCGCACGCAGCAGCGGGTACATCAGGGTGCCAAGGCGGCGATTGCCGAACAGCCAGAAATTCAGGTTGCCGCCGGGACGCCCGGGAGCGTGGGCAAGGCGCCAGAGTGCCTCGGCGCCAATGTAATGTTCTCCGCCCATTTCCAGAATCAGTGCGCGGTCGGGATCACAGCCGCCGGGCAGCTTCAGCGCGTCCCCGCCGCGACGGAAATCCACGAGCGTCACGGCGGGCTCGAAGCGGCGGCAGTACCAGCGGCAAAACGGACAGTCGCCATCGTAGATCAGGCGCCCGTCCACCGGGGTCAGCCACAGCTCACTCCGGTACCGCGCAGTCCGCAGTAACCGGCCGGGTTTTTGGCGAGATACTGCTGATGGTAGAACTCGGCGTAGTAGAACTCCGGCGCTTCCCGAATCTCGGTGGTGATCGCCGGCAGCCCCGCCGCCTTCAGCCGGGCCTGATAGTCGTCGCGACTCGCCAGTGCCTGCTGCAACTGTTCCGCGCCATAACAGTAGATCGCCGAGCGGTACTGGGTGCCGACATCGTTGCCCTGGCGCATGCCCTGGGTGGGATCGTGGGCTTCCCAAAACACTTTCAGCAGCGCCGCAAACGACGTGAGCGCGGGATCGAAGACCACCAGCACCACTTCGGTATGCCCGGTCATTCCGGAGCAGACTTCTTCGTAGGTAGGATTCGGCGTGTAGCCGCCGGCGTAGCCGACCGCCGTAGTGTAAACACCGGGCTGCTGCCAGAAGCGGCGCTCGGCACCCCAGAAGCAACCCAGCCCGAACTGCACGCAGCGCAGGTGCTCGGGGAAAGGTCCCACCAAAGGATGTCCATTGACGAAGTGGCGTTCCGGCACCTGCATTTTGTCGGCGCGGCCGGGCAGCGCGCGCTCGGGTGCCGGCAACTCGGTTTTTGAAAGGCCCATGGCTGTACCCAGGATCAGTTGCTACGAGGCGTGAATATACCACCACTCGCTGCCCGTCCCGACCGCGTGCCATTGCCGGGGTCGCAATTGCAATGCCAGCCCACGGTTCCTATGATCCGCCCTCGCCGCCGCGCCCTCGCCCTCGATGCGGCCACCACCCAGGTTCCGGCATGACCGATCACGCACTAATGCAGCAGATTCTGGCGTTTCGCAGCAAGCCGGAAAACCAGTCGCCCCACGGCAATTTTCTCGGGCTGGAAATCATTGATATCGACCGCGGCAAGGGCGTGGTGCGAATCCCCTACCGCGCCGAGCTCGCCGGCAATGCCACCACCGGCGTATTGCACGGCGGCGTCATCACCACGGTGCTGGATGCGGCCTGCGGCATCTCGGTGATCTGCGCCCTGGAACAACGCGCGCCGATCGCGACCCTGGATCTGCGCATCGACTACCTGAAGCCCGCAACCCCGGGGCAGCCGGTCACCGCCGCCGGCCACTGCTACAAGGTGACGCGCAACATCTGCTTTGTGCGCGCCCTGGCCTACCATCTGGACCCGGAAGATCCCATTGCCAACTGCACGGCGACCTTCATGATCACCTCCGCCCAGGCCGGCGAAGCGCGCGCGGAGCGGGTTTCATCATGAGCATCGTGGAACTGATCCGCCTGGCGAAGGCGAACAACGACTTCGGGGTGCTCTCCGCCGGCATTCCGTACATGAAAACCCTGAACATCGAGGTCCACGAAGCGGACGGCATCCTTACCGTGGAACTCCACGCGGACCGGATCCACACCGGAAATCCCTGGCTGCCGGCCCTTCACGGCGGTGTCATCGGCGGCCTGCTGGAAACCGCCGCCATCGTGCAACTCGCCCATGACCAGGACACCGACAACCTGCCCAAGCCCATCAATGTCACGGTGGACTACCTGCGCTCGGGCCGCATCACGACCACTTGGGCGCGCGCGCAAGTCACCAGGCAGGGACGCCGGGTCGCCAATGTGCAGGCCAGTTGCTGGCAGGAAGATCCCGACAAACCGATCGCCAGCCTGTTCGGTCACTTTCTTTTGGGTTAAGTGGCCTTTTGGGTTGACCGGCACCGCGCCCAAAATCCGGCTCGGTTGCATCGACAAAAATGCTGGCCGTATAGTCCGGGCAGTCCCTTACCCACGATCATCACCGGAGAGTGCCATGTCCCTCGACGCGCAGGCCGCGAAACTTCTCGAAATGACGGCAAACAGCACTGCACCCGCGCTCGGTGAAGGCACCGTTGCCGAAAGCCGGGCCGGCTTCGCCGCCCTCACCGAGATGGTGGGCATCAAGGCGCCCGCACCCAAGTCCATCCGCGAAGTACAGATTCCCGGACCGGGCGGCACCATCCGCACCCTGGTCGTCACCCCCGACACCCCAACGACCGGCCCCCGGCCGATCTTGATCTACTACCACGGTGGTGGCTGGGTGATCGGCAGTCCCGAGACTCACAAGTCCGAAGCCTGCTACTACGCGGCGAAGGCCGACTGCATCGTGCTGGTGCCGGACTATCGACTCGCCCCCGAGCATCCCTTCCCCGCCGCGCCGCTCGACTGCTACGCGGTGCTGGAATGGGCCGCGGCCAATGCCGGCCAGATCGGTGCCGATGGCCGCCGCATCGCGGTGGGCGGCGACAGCGCCGGCGGCAATCTCGCCGCGGTGGTGAGCCAGATGACCCGGGACCGCAAGGGACCGCCCATCGCCCTGCAACTGCTGATCTATCCCGCGACCCGGATGGGCGCGAACACCGCGTCCTATCGCGACTGCGGCGAGGGCTATTTCCTCACCGCAACCGCCATGAACTGGTTTTTCAATCAATATCTGCGCAAGCCCGAGGACTGGGACAATACCCTCGCCTCGCCGCTGCTCGCCAGCAATTTCGCGGGCCTGGCGCCGGCGCTGGTGATGACCGCGGGCTTCGATCCCTTGCGCGATGAAGGCGCCGAATACGCCGACAAGCTCACCGCCGCCGGCGTGTCGGTGGAATACATCTGCTACCGGAATCAGATCCACGGCTTTGTGTCGATGGCAGGGGCCATCGATCAAGGTCGCGAGTTTCTCGACCAGGCCGCGGCGGCGCTGCGCAAGGCGCTGCACGCCTGAGCCAGACCGCGGCGAAACGTTTTCTTATCGCTTCCAATCGACAACACCACCGGGGGATTCATGTCACAACAACAACTCGACAAACTGCTGAAGATTTTCGAACGCCAGCCGCCGCTGGGAACCGTGACCATCGCGGAAGAGCGCCGCAATCTCGATGAAGGCGGCGCCCGTTTCAAGGTGCCGGCTGACGTGACCCTGACCCCGGTCGATGTCGACGGCATTCGCGGCGAATGGCTGGCGGCGCCGGGTGCCCGTCCGGACCGCGCGGTGCTCTATCTGCACGGCGGCGGCTATGCGATCGGCTCCATCACCAGCCACCGCTACCTGATGCAGAACATCTCGCGCCATTCCGGCGCCCGCACCCTCGGCATCGAGTACCGGCTCGCCCCGGAGCACCCCTTCCCCGCCGCCGTGGATGACGCCACCAAGGCCTATCGCTGGCTGCTCGCCCAGGGTATTGCGCCCGGCCGCATCGCCATTGCCGGCGATTCCGCGGGCGGCGGTCTGACACTGGCCACGCTGGTGAATCTGCGCGACCTGGGCGTGCCGCTGCCCGCCGGCGGCGTGCTGATTTCGCCCTGGGCCGATCTGACCGGCGACGCCGGTGCGGTGACCGCGCGCGCCGCCAGCGATCCCATGGTGAAACCCGATGGCCTGTTCCGGCTCGCCGGCGAATACCTGAAAGGCACCGACGCCAGGCATCCCCTGGCCTCGCCCGTGTTCGCCGATCTCACCGGTCTGCCGCCGCTGCTGATCCATGTGGGCGGGCGCGAGATTCTCTACGACGACGCGGTCACGGTGGCTGCCAACGCCCGCAAAGTCGGCGTGCAAGCCGATCTGGTCGACGAGCCCGCGCTGTTCCACGTCTGGCACGCATTTGCGCCCATGCTCGACGAAGGCCAACGCGCCGTCGAACAGATCGGCGGCTGGCTGCAAGGGCGCTTTCAGGCTTGAGCCGATCACTGCGTAATCCCATAACCACGCAATCCCATAACCAATAAACCCATCGAGGAACCGCGTCATGGCCAGCCCGGAAAGCAAGAAACTGCTCGAACTGTTGTGGAAAAACTATCCCGGCCCGTCCGACTACGAAAAGATGAAGGACAAGGTCGGCAAGATGCGCGACAACTTCGTGCAGGCGACCAAGAACTTCGCCACCCCGCCAGCGGATACCGAGGTCCAGACGGTGGATGTGGATGGCGTTCCCGGCGCATGGGTCTGTGCGCCGGGCGTGGATCAGGACCGGGTACTGCTGTACCTGCACGGCGGCGGCTATGTAATCGGCTCGATCCAGACGCACATGGGGCTGATCGCGGCGCTGTCGCGCGCTGCCAACTGCCGGGCGCTCGCCCTCGACTACCGGCTGGCACCGGAACACCGTTACCCGGCGGCGGTCGAGGACGCCACCAAGGCCTACCGCTGGCTGCTGGCGCAGGGTTACAAGCCCGGCAAGATCAGCATCGCCGGTGATTCCGCCGGCGGCGGTCTGACGCTCGCGACCCTGGTGGCGCTGCGTGACGCCGGCACCCCGCTGCCCGGCGCGGCCGCACCCATCTCGCCCTGGACGGATCTCGAAGGCACCGGCGAATCCATGCGCACCAAGGTCGATGTCGACCCGATGGTCGAACCCGGCGGGCTGTTCGGTATGGCGAAAATCTATCTGGGCGACGCCGATCCGCGCCAGCCCACCGCCTCGCCGCTGTATGCAGACATGAAGGGCCTGCCACCGCTGCTGATCCAGGTCGGCGATCTCGAAACCCTGCTCGACGACGCCACCCGAACGGCGGCCAACGCCAAGGCCGCGGGTGTCGATGTGACGCTTGAGGTCTGGCCCGAGATGGTCCACGTCTGGCATCTGTTCGCGCCCATGGTGCCCGAGGGACGCGAGGCCATCGCGCGTATCGGCCAATTCATAGCTCAGCATACGGCTTGATAAAAACACGCAACCTATTTAAGGGGGAAGAATCATGGCTGGACGAGTAGCCGGTAAAGTCGCTTTGATAACGGGTGGCGGTTCAGGGATTGGCGAAGCCACCGCACTGCGCTTTCAGGAGGAAGGCGCCAAGGTGCTGGTAGTGGACATCAACGGCGACAGCGCCAAACGCGTCGCCGCGGCACTGCGCGAGCGCGGAGGTGAAGCGACCCATTTCGTCGCCGATGTCACGGACCCGGAAGCTGTGCAGGGCATGATCCGGCACGCCGTGCAGACGTTCGGACGCCTCGATATCCTCCACAACAACGCCACGGCGGCGGAGGTTGGCTCTGTCACTAACCTCAGCCTGGAAGGCTGGAACCGCACCTTGGCGGTGAATGTGACGGCGCCCTTTCTGGCCACCAAATACGCCCTGCCCATCATGATCGCCCAGGGCGGCGGCGCCATCGTCAACACGGCGTCCATTTCCGGCACCAGGGGCGACTACGGCATGTCCGCCTACAACGCCGGCAAGGCCGCCGTGATCAACTTCACCCGCTCCGCGGCCATCGAGTACGCGGCCAAGGGCGTCCGCATGAACTGCGTCTGTCCGGGCGCCATCGACACGCCGGCGATCCAGGCGCTCACCGGCAGCGGCGCGGCGACGCCCCACATGTCGGTGGCGGGCAGCCCTGCCGGCCTGCCGAAGCTGTCCGATGAAACCCGCGAGAAACTGCGCACGCGGATGGCCGGCGCCCACCCAATCGGCCGTCTGGGCCAGCCCCGCGAAATCGCCAATCTGGTGTTGTTTCTGGCCTCGGATGAAGCATCATTCATCACTGGCGCCGCCTACATCATCGACGGCGGACTCACAGCGCATACCGGACTGCCGAGCATGACCTGACAGCACACACAAAAAACGGGGCCGTGAGCCCCGTTTTTTGCAAATTCCCTGCTGTTGACGCTATGCGCAGAAATGCGCCATTTACGGCTAAAAACAGACATCGCATCGTCTGATCGCTCAATACCGACGTCGCCAGACGGAAATTTCAGTGAATGATCAGAGGTTCCTATAGTTGGGCGTCATGGTCAGTTGCTCAATATGCTGGGTGAACTTCGATGAATTTGACCGAGTTGGCTAACAATGAGGTAGGACGTCTCCTTAACGGAAAGAATAACCCACAGCATGGCGCTATCGGCCATCTCGCTACCGCTGCCGCCCGTGCAGCGGAATCACTTGTTTATCTCGCAGATATTGATGACCTCCGTTTTAATGGCCCTTGGCCCAACGACATTTACCAGAACGATACTGTCGATGATGGCCACGTTCGCTGGGCTTCGGCCGGAGCCCTGACAAGTCTTGACCTCTGCATTGCTGCCGCTGCAAGACTTGGTGGATTCGTCAAGCCTTCGTCAAATTATGAGGTCAGCATCCGAACGTACTACCGAGAACGCTCAGGCAAAGTGGAGGACAAACGGCACCTTGTTCTACCACCGTGGCGCGCTTGGATCGACAACGTTGTAGCCGATGCCAGGTACGACACACTTCTGCGGGTTCGTAATGCATTGATCCATGCCGACGCCTTTCGGATTGGTCACGGAACAACAGGCGAGATCTGCGGCCACTGGATGCGCAACGGGTATATCGTTGGGCCACTTGTTCCACCCGCGCAGAGTCCTTCGCATGTCACTATCATGGCACGCGACGTTGTTGAGCTATCACGCGATGTGGCCTTGACTCATGTCAACGCGTTCGTTACCGCGCTGAAATCGATACCGTGATCATTCAGACCCCTATGGCACAGCGATTTGGCGCCTGACCAGCTCGTCGGCGCGATACGTGTTTGAGGATTTGTTTTGGCTGATGCGGCTCGTGCGTCTACACCTTGACTGGAAGAGTCTGATGCTCACGCAAACAGGTCGTATCGGTCCCTCAGCCCTCTTCTCAGCCCGTTTTCCGGTATTTCGCCAGCTCCTCGACGTTGTGCACCTCATTCACCCAAAACGGTCTTGAGATCAAACCCCGCGAGTTCCATGCGGATTTCGGCAGATGAAGCCGTGTCAGAAACCTCCTGATCGATAATGGATCGAAGGACCTCTGCGTCATCAGTCTGTCGCGCATGAACGTACATGGCTGCACATGTAGGGCAGAACGCGAGGCGATTCTCGAAATGATGGTGTTTATGACCTGCCCCCCCTCCTGCCCGCCGGAGACGACGTTGAGCTTCATGCTGGCCAATCCTTCGCCAAGTTCGTCGGCCAATTGGTGCTCGGCCTCGTTGGCGGAATAGCTGCCCAGCACGGAAAGGTTGAGTCGACGGGACATATCAAGGGCTCGCTCGGGCCGATCGTTGCCCAACTGCCCGCGCGGCCGGGAGTGCTGGGGCCAAGTCTGGGCATGGCGGATTGCTGAATTCCATGGCACCGTCGTCGACCGCGCGAAACCTCAGGTTTTTTAGATCGCGCAGGTAGTTCTGCGGGGCAAACCACGGATCCTTGTCACCCTGTTTTGGCAGCTTGCCGGCGGCGCGGCGCACATAGCCGGACGACAGATTGAACCATGCGGTTTCCTTCATGGCGGGGTCGCGCAGACGCGGCGTACACTGGCGCGTCGCGGTTTTATCCATGTGGTTCAGCAGCCGGCACACATAGGCGCTGGTGAGATCGGCACGCAACGTCCAGGAAGCGTTGGTGTAGCCGAAGGCGGTGGCGAGGTTGGGCACGTCGTTGTACATCATGCCCCGGTACATGAAGGTTTCGCCCGGCGCGACGGCTTTGCCGTCGACACTCACCGCGACACCGTTGAACACCTCCAGCGCCAGCCCGGTTGCGGTAATCACCATGTCCGCCGCAAGCACCTGCCCGGATTTCAACCGGATACCCTCCGGGAGGAAGGTGTCGATGTGGTCGGTCACGACGGACGCGCTGCCGCTTTTTATGGCGTCAAAGAAATCATCGTCCGGCACCAGACACAGACGCTGATCCCAGGGGCCGTAGGATGGCGTGAAGTGGGTTGCGACATCGTAGTCAGGCCCGAGGCGCTTGCGCACCTGGTTGATGAGGTAACGCTTCATGCGCTCCGGGCTTTTTTTGGAGCGGCTGAAAACAAACAGGGTAAGAAGCACATTGCGCCAGCGGATGAGGTCGTAGGCGAGCTGCGCCGGCAGTATCCGGCGCAGCCGGTTGGCCAGGGCATCCTCGGACGGGCGCGACAGCATGTAAGTGGGCGAGCGTTGCAGCATGGTGACGTGCGCGGCCGTTTTCGCCAGCTCCGGCACCAGAGTCACGGCGGTCGCACCACTGCCGATCACCACCACCTTTTTGTCGCGGTAATCGACGTCGTCGGGCCAGTGCTGCGGGTGAATCACCCGTCCCGGAAAGCGGTCGATTCCCGGAAAATCCGGCGTGTAGCCCGCCGCGTAGCGGTAATAACCTCCGCACAGAAACAGAAAATTGCAGGTGTAAGTGACGGGCTCCCGGGCTTCCCCACACTCAGCCTGCACGGTCCAGCAAGCGGTTTCCGTCGACCATGCAGCGCTGCGCACCTGGTGCTGGAAACGGATTTTTTCCCGGATGTGATTTTCGTCGGCGGTTTCTTCCAGATACCTGAGGATGGCAGGTCCGTCGGCAATGGCTTTCTGTTCATTCCAGGGCTTGAAGGAGTAGCCCAGGGTATACATGTCGGAATCGGAGCGAATCCCCGGGTAGCGAAACAGGTCCCAGGTCCCCCCCAAGGCGTTGCGGCCCTCGAGTATGGCGTAGCTTTTGGTCGGGCAGTCGCGCTGTAGATGAAAGGCGGCGCCGATCCCGGAAATGCCGGCGCCGATGATCAATACGTCGAAATGCGCTGCCGCCACTAACCCCACCCATCCGCCGCTGACACGCGGCCAGGCACACAGATTACGCGACGCCGGTGGACCATGGCAAAACCAACGCAGCGGGTCCGCGAACGCGCTTCAGCAAATGGAATTTCCCGATGGCTGGAGCTCACGAAAATCGAGCAAGTTCCTTGTCGTGAACCAGTTGCCGGGGTCCGGGTCGCGCGGTTTCAGCGACTGGCGGAGAGCTGTGCCGGCGCGGATGTTTCCAGCCAGCGCCGTATGCGGCCGGCATCACCGACACGCGTGAGCGTCCCCGAGGAGTTCATCAGGACCATGACCACCGGCTTGCCGGTGATGGTGGTTTGCATCACCAGGCAGCGCCCGGCCTCGCTGAGGTATCCGGTCTTGGTGATGTCAATGTCCCAGGCCGCGTTGCGCACCAACGGATTGGTGTTGCGATAGAGGGTCGGGTAACGGCCCACCTTGACGGTCAGCTCGCGCATCGTTGAAAAATTGCGGATATGAGGGTACCGACTCGCCGCCCTGACCATGCGCGCCAGATCCGACGGCGTTGAGCGGTTGTCTCCGGACAGTCCTGTCGCCTCCACAAAACGCGAATGCGTCATGCCCAGCGCCTTGGCCTTGCGATTCATCGCCGCCACACCAGCGGCTTTGCCACCCGGATAATTGCGCAACAACGCCGAGGCAGCGCGGTTTTCGGACGACATCAGCGCCAGCGTGAATGCCTGGCGGCGCGTCAGAACCGTACCCACGGCAAGTCGCGAACTGCTGGCGCGCAGGCGATCAACGTCGGCCTTGGTGATCTGGATGGTTTGGTCCAGCGACTGCTTGGCATCGAGCACGACCATGGCGGTCATGAGTTTGGTGATCGAGGCAATGGGCAGGGTTTGTTGGGCATTTTTCTGGTAGAGCACCTCGCCGGTATCGGCGCGCATCACCAATGCCGAGCGCGACTGGACTTGCGGTGCCTTCTGCTTGCCCGCCGCCGCCTCCGCGCTCCCGGCTGCCAGGACGCCGAGTGCCAGAGTCGCTGCCAGCAGGCCACTGAAGGTTGCGCGCACAGAGTAGCGGTTCATGATCATCCTCGAATCGGGTGAGGCGGGGCAGTCACGCCTCTACCCGCGTAGTATCCTCAAATTCGCATCAATTTCCAGCGATAACACGCTGTCTTTGAATATTTTTTGATTAGAGCACCGGACAACGCCATTCCGGCAGCCAGCCTGGCTCGCCGACCCCGGCAGCGGCGGGTCGGCAGACAAACAAGTCGCCTACCGCAACCAGTTCCCCGTCGCGCTCGATCAACGGCACGCGATCCCGCAGCCAGGGCTCGAGACCCTGCTCCTGAAGCACCCTTTTAAGCGTATTGGAGGCGCCGCGCCCCTGGGGATGGACGCGCTCCCCGCCCTGCCGATAACGAACGCTGAGCCGGGCACGCGGCAAGGTAACACACAGTCCATGCCCAAGCGCGGGCTGGGCGCTGAGATGAGCGCCATCCGGCAGTTCGAGCGATATTTCCGGCGACCAGGTCCAAGGACCCCGGTCGCGAGAGGGTTCGGCACCCCAATGAGGCGGCAACAGATACAGCCGATTGCGGAAGCGCCGCCACTGTCCGCCCGGCCATTCCACCAGCGGCGCGGCGTCGGGAGCGGCGCCGATCAGGTCCCGAAACAGGGCGTCGAGGACGCCTGCACCGGGCTCCCGGCCCGTCGCCTCCGGGAGCTGCCAGTGGCGCAGCAGATTGCGTTGTCGGTGCGTCGCCAGCGCGGCCAGTCCGGCCAGGCTCAGGCTGCGCCCGACCCGTTCGGGGCGTTCGTCGAGACCCGCGAGGTCGATCGCGGCCAGATCCTGCCCCAATTCCGCTGCCGCCCGGCTCTGGTCGGCGACTCGCTGCAGCCGCGCCACGGCATCCGGCCAGCGCGTGGTCAGGGTGGGCAACACGCGGTGGCGCAGGTAGTTGCGATCGAAGTCGAGGCGCGCGTTGCTTTCGTCTTCGATCCAGTCAAGGCCATGGCGCGCGGCGTAGTCGCGCAGCACTGCGCGGGGGATGTCGAGCAGCGGGCGCAGCAGCCACCCGCGGCCGAGCGGTCGCGCGACCGGCATGCCTGCGGGCACACCAGTCCGCAGCAGCCGGTACAACAGGGTTTCTGCCTGATCGTCGGCATGGTGACCGAATACCAGTAGATCGCCATTCTCGAGTTCGCTTTTGAACACTGCGTAACGCGCCGCGCGGGCGCTGGCCTCGAGGCCTTGCGGACCGGGCGCCACGGTCACCCGTTCGGTGTGGCAGGCGATGCCCAGCGCATCGCACACACGCCGGCAGTGTGTTTCCCAGTGATTGGCCCGGGGCGACAATCCATGGTTGACGTGGACGGCGAGCAGCGGCTCCGGCCCCCGCCGGCGCCACAGCAGGTGCAACAGCACATGGGAATCCATGCCGCCGCTGTACGCGATCAGAATGCGGGTCGCGGGTCGCGACGCCAGCGCCGCGGCGAGCACGGTGTCGAGATCGGTCACGACAACCCCGGCATCCACAGGCGCATCAGGGATTGCCGTAGGACATCAGGCGCTGGAAGCGCCGCTCCAGCAGCGTGTCGATCGGTTCCGCGCACAGGCGGTCGAGCTGGGCGGCAAGGCGGGTGCGCAGGGTCGTCGCCATGGTACCGACGTCGCGGTGCGCGCCGCCCAAGGGTTCGGGGATGGTCTCATCGACTATACCCAACTCCTCCAGCACCTTGGAGGTGACGCCCATGGCTTCGGCGGCAAGCGGCGCTTTCTCGGCGGTTTTCCAAATGATGTTGGCGCAGCCTTCCGGTGAGATCACGAAATAGGTCGAGTATTGCAGCATGTTCAGCCAGTCGCCGACGCCGATGGCGATGGCCCCACCGGAGCTGCCCTCGCCAATCACCGTGCAGATGATCGGAGTGCGCAGCCGCGACATTACCGCCAGGTTCTGGGCGATTGCCTGGCTGATCCCGCGCTCTTCGGAATCGATGCCCGGGTACGCACCGGGCGTGTCGATGAGAGTGAGCACCGGCAGCGAGAAACGTTCGGCAAGCTCCATCAGGCGCAGCGCCTTGCGGTATCCCTCGGGTTTGGGCATGCCGAAGTTGCGCCGGATTTTTTCGGTGATGCCGCGTCCTTTTTCCTCGGCAATCACCACCACGGGCCGATCATCGATGCGCGCCACACCGCCGATGATGGCCCGATCATCGCCAAAGTGACGGTCGCCGTGGAGTTCATCGAACTCGGTGAAGAGCAGCGGGATGTAGTCGCTGGCGTAGGGGCGCAACGGGTGGCGGGCGATCTGCACCACCTGCCAGGACGACAGATTGCTGTAGATGCTCTCGGTCAGCTTGCGGGATTTTTCCCGCAGCGTGGTGATCTCGGCGGCGATGTTGAGTGCGTTGTCGTCGCTGACGAGCTGGAGTTCTTCAATCTTGGCTTCCAGCACGGCGATGGGTTGTTCGAAATCCAGATAATCGAGATTCATTGAAAAATCCAGTGGCCCTCCGCCGCAGCGGGCGGAGGTATCAGTAGTTGAGTTGCAGGCTGTCGCGACCGAAATTATCCCGCAGCCGGTGAAGGAGTTCATCCGCGGGATTGAGTGCCCAATCCGGTGGCAGCGCAATCTCGCCCACGGCGCCGGCGCGGCGATAGCGCAGCCGCAGCGGGCAACTACCCCGCCGGTAGGGCGCGAGAATATCGGCCAACTGCGCTGCCCCAGCGGGGCCGATGCGGTCGCCGCGCAATTCCAGCACCAGGCTTTTCAGCGCGGCGCAGCGCGCCTCGGCCAGTGTGTTGACGCTATCGGCACGCATCTTGAGCCCGCCGCTGTAGTCATCTTCGCTGACCTGGCCCTCGACGACGAGAATGGCATCGCGAGCCAGTTTTTCCCGGTGCTCGCGGTACAGCTCGGCAAACACCGCCACCTCGATGCGACCGCTGCGGTCATCCAGGGTGATGAAACACATGGTGTCGCCACGCCGGGTCTTCATGGTGCGGGTACCGACCACCAACCCCACCAGACGCTGGGCTTCGCGCCCGGCACGCAGCGCGGCAATGCGCAGCGGGACCAGGCGCTCCAGTTCATCGGCGTATTCGTCGAGGGGGTGCCCGGTCAGGTAGAGTCCGAGCGTCTCCTTCTCGCCGCGCAGGCGCTCGGCCACACCGAATCCCGGCACGGTCGCGTAGGACGTATAGCCCCGCCGCGTCGCCCGCTGGGCCGGCACGCCACCGAACAAATCGCCGATGCCGGCGTCCAGATTGCGGGCCTGCTGTTCCGCCAGACGCACCGCCTCATCCGTGGCCGCGAACAGCACCGCACGGCGATAACCGATCTCGGCGACGGTCCCGAATGCATCCTGCTCCGGACCCAGGGTGTCCATGGCGCCGGCGCGAATGAGCGCGTCGAGCGCGCGCTTGTTGAGCCGGCGGGAATCGACGCGGGCACAAAAATCGAACAGGTCAAGAAAGGGTCCACCGGCTTCGCGGGCCGCGATGATGGCATCCACCGGCCCCTGCCCGAGACCCTTGATCGCACCGAGTCCGTAGATGACGCTGCCATCCGTGGCGACCGAGAACTGATAGAGCCCGGCGTTGACATCCGGCGGCACGACCTTCAGTGCCAGCGCCCGGCATTCGTCGATGAGCGTAACCACCTTATCGGTGTTCTGCATGTCGGCGGACAGCACCGCCGCCATGAAAGCCGCCGGATAATGGGCCTTGAGCCAGGCCGTCTGATACGCGAGCAGCGCATAGGCCGCCGAGTGCGATTTGTTGAAGCCGTAACCGGCAAATTTCTCCATCAGGTCGAAGATGTTTTCCGCCAGCTCCGCGGCGATGCCGTTGGCGATGGCGCCCGCGCGAAAAATCGCGCGCTGCTCGGCCATTTCCTCCGCTTTCTTTTTGCCCATGGCGCGACGCAGCAGGTCGGCCTCGCCGAGGGAGTAGCCGCCCAGTACCTGCGCGATCTGCATCACCTGTTCCTGATACAGGATGATGCCGTAGGTGGGTTCGAGCACCGGCTTGAGGGCGGGGTGCTGGTATTTCGGATGCGGATAAGCCACCGGCTGCCGGCCGTGCTTGCGGTCGATGAAGTCGTCCACCATGCCCGACTGCAACGGGCCCGGCCGAAACAGGGCCACCAGCGCCACGATATCCTCGAAGCGGCTCGGCTTGAGGCGCAGGATGAGTTCGCGGATGCCGCGCGATTCCAGCTGGAACACCGCCGTGGTGCGCGCCTTTTGCAGGAGCACATAGGTCGCCGGATCGTCGAGGGGAATCGCGGCGATCACGATCGGCGCTGCGCCGGTACGCGCCCGTTCGCGATTGGCGTTGCGTACCGCCCAGTCGATGATGGTCAGGGTGCGCAGACCGAGGAAGTCGAACTTCACCAGACCCACGCGCTCGACATCGTCCTTGTCGAACTGGGTCACCAGGCCTTCGCCGGCGGCGTCGCAATAGAGCGGCGCAAAGTCGGTGATGGCGCCGGGCGCGATGACCACACCGCCCGCGTGTTTGCCGGCGTTGCGCGTCAGACCTTCGAGCTGGAGTGCCATGTCCCAGATTTCCTGGGCCTCGTCATCGCCGGCCAGAAAATCGCGCAGCACTTCTTCCTGCTCACGCGCCTTTTCCAATGTGATGCCCAGTTCGTTGGGGATCATTTTCGACAGCTTGTCGGCGAGACCGTAAGACTTGCCCTGCACCCGAGCCACATCGCGCACCACGGCCTTGGCGGCCATGGTGCCGAAGGTGATGATCTGGGACACCGCCTCGCGGCCGTAGCGATCCGCCACATAGGCGATCACGCGGTCGCGGTTGTCCATGCAGAAGTCGATGTCGAAATCGGGCATCGACACGCGCTCGGGATTGAGGAAGCGCTCGAACAGCAGGTCGTAGGCGAGCGGGTCGAGATCGGTGATCTCGAGCGCATAGGCGACCAACGAGCCAGCGCCGGAACCGCGTCCCGGACCCACGGGAATGTCGTTGGCCTTGGCCCAGCGGATGAAGTCCATCACGATCAGGAAATAACCCGCGAACCCCATCTGTTCGATGATGCCGATCTCGAATTCCAGCCGCGCGCTGTAGCGCGCGCGCTGCTCCCGGTAATCGGGCCGCGCGGGATCCAGCAGCACCGCCAGGCGCCGCTCCAGCCCTTCGGCGGCAACCCGGTGGAAAAACTCGGCGGCGGACATGCCGGCCGGCACCGGGTATTCGGGCAGACGCACCTGGTCCAGCCGCAGTTCCAGATTGCAGCGCCGGGCGATCTCGACGCTGTTGGTGAGCGCCTCGGGCAGGTCGTCGAACAGTTCCACCATCTCGGCGGGTGAGCGCAGATACTGGCGGTCGCTGTAGCGGCGCTCGCGGCGCGGATCGTTGAGGGTACGGCTCTCGTTGATGCACACCCGCGCCTCGTGGGCATCGAACTGGTCGGGCGCGAGAAAACGCACATCATTGGTGGCGACCACGGGGCAGTCGTGCTCGGCGGCAAGGGCCACGGCGCGATGCAGATACTCGTCCTCGTCGGGGCGGCCGGTGCGATGCAGTTCGAGGTAGTAACGCTCCGGGAAGTCTGTCAGCCAGCCCCGCAACAGCGCTGCGGCGTCTTCGCGCTGGCTGAGCAGCGCCTGCCCCACGTCGCCGAAGCGGCCTCCCGAGAGCGCGATGAGGCCCTCGCTCGCAGCCCTGATCCAGTCCCGGCGCAAGGTCGGCCGACCCTGGACCTGACCTTCCAGATAACCGCGCGACATGAGGCGTGTGAGGTTGCGGTACCCGATTTCATCTTGCACCAGCAGGGTGAGTCGCGCCGGCGCGGCACCATTGGTGTCAACCAGGGTGAACTCGGCCCCGCAGATGGGCTTGAGACCCCGGCGCTGGGCGGCTTCATAGAATTTCACCAGCGCGAAAAAATTGCAGACGTCGGTCAGCGCGACCGCCGGCATCCCCAGTTCGGCGGTGCGCTCGACCAGCTCATCGATGCGGACCAGACCGTCCACCAGCGAATACTCACTGTGGACGCTGAGGTGGATGAATTTCGGTTCGGAAACGGTCATCCGCAGGTCAGGTGCCCTGCCGCGCCCGCCGCGCGATGGCAGCCCGAGTGAGCTCGAGACCGGTCTTGTCACACGGCGGCAGTTCGATGTCCGAGGTACCAAGCGGCGTCACGCGCTGGCCCCACCGGAGCAAACTCGCGGCCCAGGTCAGACCGGCGCCGAACGCCGTGAACAGGATGGTCATGCCGGGTTTGACGCGGCCATCCTCCAGTGCTTCGCAAAGGGCGATGGGAATCGAGCTGGTGGAGGTGTTGGCGTATTTCTCCAGGGTCAGCACGACCTTGTCTGAGCTCACGCCCAGGCGCCGCACTACCGCTTCCACGATGCGGAGATTGGCCTGGTGGGGAACCACCAGGTCGAGCTCAGGCAGCCGGACCCCGCCCTGGGCCAATACCGCCTCGCAGGCATCGCCCATGCCCTTGACGGCATGTTTGAAAATTTCAGGTCCGCTGAAGTCGATGGAGATATCGAGCGGCCGGTGCTGCGCGATGGCATCCAGGCCGAAATCGGGGATCGCCAGCAACTCCCGGGTGCCGGGCACGCAGCCGAGCTTGCCGGCAAAAAATCCACTTTCGCGCGCTGACGCCTGCAGCACGAAAGCCCCGGCGCCGTCGCCAAACAGGACGGCCGATTCGCGCCGCGACCAGTTCATCAACGAACTCAGGCGCTCCGAACCGATGACCAGAGCCGTGCGGATACTGCCGGCACGGATCATGTCCGAAACCATATTGAATGCGTAGAGAAAACCACTGCACGCCGCATTGAGGTCCAGTACCCCGGCGTGCATGGCCCCGAGCCGGTTCTGGACGATGGAGGCAGTATTGGGCACCAGTTCGTCGGGCGAGCTGGTGGCGTAGACGATCATGTCCACATCGGCCGCGGCGATACCTGCGGCCGCCAGTGCGCGGGCACCTGCGACTACACCCAGTTCAGCGCCCATGACATGGCTGATGCGACGCTCGCGGATACCGCTGCGGCTGAAGATCCACTCATCCGAGGTATCCATGATCGTTTCGATATCACGATTGGACAGGACGGCGGGAGGTAAACAGCGTCCCCATCCGGTGATTTCGGCGTAGATCATGGAGCTTCCCGGCGGCGTCAGGTGACTTTGATTATGCCGGAATTGTCGGGCACATGGGGCCCGCGCGCAATGCGAGTCGGGTGGATTCAGTGGCGATCAGCCGCGAGTGCCGCCCGCCGCACCGGACCGAACGACAGCCGATGCCAGGGACAGGGCCCATGACGGACGAGCGCGTCACAATGCTCACCGGTGGGATAGCCCTTGTGGCGAGCAAAGCCATAGCCGGGATACAGCCGGTCCAGCGCCACCATTTCCCGATCCCGGGTGACCTTGGCGACAATGGCCGCCGCGCTGATACAGGGAACCCGCGCGTCGCCCCGTACAATGGCTTCGGACGAATGTTGCCAGTCCGGCAGCCGGTTGCCGTCCACCATCACGAAACCGGGTACCAGCGCGAGACCAGCGACCGCACGCTCCATGGCCAGCAGTGTCGCCTGCAAAATGTTGTGCTTATCGATTTCAGCGACGCTCGCGCGCCCGACCGCCCAGGCACTGGCGTTGGCGAGAATGTCGCCATACAGGACTTCGCGTCGCGCCGCACTGAGTGACTTGGAGTCGGCAAGGCCGGTGATGGGACGCGCGGGATCCAGGATGACCGCCGCCGCCAACACGTCACCCGCCAGGCAGCCACGGCCGACCTCGTCGACGCCGGCAAGCCGTACACCACCGTAACTCCGCCCTGCAGTCATGGTACTGACCCGATCAGTTCAGCCAATGCCCCCGCCGCACGTTCACTGGCGCCGCGGCGCAATTGTTCATGCAACTTGCGAAACTCGGTGATCAGCCCCGCGCGTTCCGGGGTTTGACCGAGACTGCGCAACACCTCTGCGGTGAGTGTTCCGACTTCAGCGCGCTCCTGAAGCAATTCAGGCACCAGTTCGCGCCCGGCCAGCAGATTGGGCAGGGATACATGCTTGAGTTTGACGAGACGGGATAACAGGGCGTGGGTGAAGCGACCGGTGCGGTACGCCACCACCATGGGCTTTTTGAGCAGCATGGCCTCGAGCGCACTGGTTCCGGAGGCGAGCAGCACCGCGTCGGCCGCCGCCATGGCAATGTGGGACTGACCATCCAGCACCCGGACCCGCGCTCCGGGGTGCGCCGCCAGCAGCGCATCAATCTGGACCCGACGCGCGGCGTTGGCCGCGGGCACTACGCAGCGCAGCCGAGGCAGACGCTCCTGGCAAGCCATCACGGTGTCGAGAAACAGGGGGCCCAGCATGGCGACCTCGCTGCCGCGGCTGCCGGGCAATACCGCCAGCACTGGCGCATCCTCCGGCAGATCCAGCAGTCGCCGCGCGCCCGCGGTGTCGGGTTCCAGCGGCAGCTCGTCGGCCAGCGGATGACCCACCCAGGTGACCGGCACACCGTGGCGACGGTAGAACTCGGCTTCGAAGGGAAACAGCACCAGCATGTGATCGACGGCGCGGGCGATCTTGCGGATGCGGCCCTGCCGCCAGGCCCACACCGAGGGGCTCACATAGTGGGCGGTCCGGATCCCGGCGCGGCGCAACGCCAGCTCCAGATCCAGATTGAAATCGGGCGCATCGATCCCGACGAACAGCGCGGGCGGGCGCGCACAGAAGTGGCGCGCGAGTCCGCGCCGGATCCGCAGCAGTTCGGGCAGGCGTTTGAGCGGCTCGACGAAACCCATCACCGCCAACCGCTCGAGGGGATACAGGCTGTGAAAGCCCTCCGCCGCCATGGCGTCGCCGCCAATGCCGGCAAACTCTGCCGCGGGATAGCGATGGCGCAGTGCCCGTATCAGCCCCGCCCCCAGGCGATCGCCGGAAACCTCGCCCGCAACTATTCCTATGTAAGGACGGCCTATATAAGGGCGGCCGATGCAGGGGCCGGTGGGCATCGGATTCAGCGGATGACGCCGCGTTGGGAACGTCGAATCGACTGGAGCAACGGCGCGAGCACCCCATCGGGGTCCGGCGTGGCATCCAGGGTCACGAGAGCCTCATCCAGCTTCAGGCCACGGCGGTAAAGGGTGCGATAAGCCCCCTGCAGCAGCCGTATCTGCTCTGGTGAAAAGCCACGCCGCGCCAGTCCCACCTTGTTGATGGTCCGTGGCGTCGCCGGATAGCCGACAGCCATGATATAGGCAGGCAGATCCTGATTGAGAAAGGCCGCCGCGCCCAGGAAGGCATGCGCACCGACCTGCACATACTGATGGAGCATGGTAAAGCCGGAGAGGAACGCCCAGTCATCGACCCGCACATGGCCGGCAAGGGAGGCATTGTTGACCATGATGACGTGGTCCCCGATCACGCAGTCATGCCCGATGTGAACATACGCCATGATCAGGTTGTGGCTGCCAATGCGGGTCTCGCCCAGATCCTGCACGGTGCCACGGTGGATGGTGACGCCCTCGCGGATACGGTTATTGTCCCCGATGATCAGCCGGGTCGGCTCGCCCCGGTACTTCATATCCGGCGTGTCCTCGCCCACTGTCGCGAACTGGTAGATGACATTATCGCGCCCGATACGAGTCGGACCCTTGAGCACCACATGGGAATGTACGACGGTGTCATCACCGATCTCGACGTCCGGCCCGACGCAGGTCCAGGGGCCGATGGTCACATTGCGGCCAAGTCTCGCCTTCGGATCTACCTTTGCCTGGGGGTCGATCATGGAAGCTTGCTCAGGGCGCTTCGAGTGCGCACAGGATGTTTGCCTCGCATACCAGCTTTTCGTCGACGCTGGCGCTACAGTTGAAGCGCCAGATATTGCGCTTGCGGGTATCGATCTCCGCAGTCAACATCATTCGATCTCCCGGCACTACCGGACGCTTGAATCGCACTCCGTCGACACCGGCGAACAGATAAAGGCGCTCGTCGCCTGGCTGCCGGTCGACGGTCACGAACCCCAGCACACCGGCCGCCTGGGCCATTGCCTCAATGATGAGAACGCCTGGAAATATGGGCTTGACCGGAAAATGACCGGCGAATACCTGCTCGTTAACCGTGATGTTTTTGTACGCCAGAATGCGTTTGCCCACTTCTACCTCCACTACCCTGTCGATCAGCAGCATCGGGTAGCGGTGTGGCAGTAAGCGTTGAATGTCTTCGATCGACAGGGATCTCATGTCAGGCGCCTGGAGAGTGGGTTCACGATTCGTCACCGATCTTGTTTTCCAATTTCTTGAGCCGTCGCGCGATCTCGTCCAGGTGCCGAAATCGTGCCGCGTTGCGCCGCCATTGCGGCGTTTCGTCCATCAATAGATCCGCGGAATAAGCGCCGGGGCGGGTAATGGATTTTGACAAGGTGCAGCGGGCATGAGCGATGACATGGTCGCAAATGCTCACATGCCCGACCGCGCCGGATTGGCCGGCAAAGACGCAGTTCTTGCCCACCGTGGTACTGCCAGCTATCGCCGCATAGGCGGCCATCGCGGTGTTCTCGCCCAAGCGCACGTTATGACCGATCTGGACATGGTTATCGAGAATGACGCCCGCCTCGATGACTGTGTCACCCAGCGCACCTCGATCGATCGTGGTGCAGGCACCAATCTCCACACCGTCGCCTATGACGACACCGCCCAACTGGTAAATCTTGACCCAGCGCCCGCCGTCGTTGGCAAAACCAAAACCGTCGGCACCCAATACCGCGCCACTGTGAACCACCACACGTTCCCCGATGCGGACATCGTGATAAATGGTGACGTTCGCTGCGATGCGGCAATCGGCGCCGATAACAGAATCCGCACCGACACTGGTGCCCGGGCCGAGCACAACGCGCTCACCAATCACTGCACCCGCATCGATCGTTACATGCGGACCGATTGCGGCGCACCCGGCGACCTTCGCCGTAGGATGAATGACCGCGCTGGGGTGCACGCCGGATTCCGCCCGCGGAATTGCAACAAACAATGCGGTGGCGCGGGCATAGGCGACATAGGCGTCGCTGGCGATCAGCGCCGGACCGGGAAAGTGATCCACGTCGGAGGCCGCCAGAATAACTGCGGCAGCACGTGTCTGCGCCAGTTGTTCGCGGTACGCGCTGTTGGCGAAAAAGCTCAACTCGCCTGCGGACGCATCTTTCAACGTACTTAAGCCGTAAACCCTGAGCGTCGGATCGCCACGCACGGTAGCGCCTATATGCGCGGCGATCTCACCAAGGGTCCGGCCGCTTCCTGCCACTTAGTTGGTCTTGGCGTTGAGCCGCTCGAGCAGCTTGCCGGTCACGTCAAGCGCGGGGTCGGCCACGATCACCGCCTCGCGTTGCAACAACAGCGTGATGCCCTCGGCTTCGACCAGCTCTTTTAGCGCGGCCTGAACCTTGGGCTGCAACTCTTCCATGATCTTGCCCTGCAACTGTTGTACCTCGGCGCGCAATTTGCGTTCTACCAGATCGTAATCCGCCCGCAGGTATTCCATTTTCTTTTGATTTTCGGTCGCCTGCTCCTGGGACATGGTATCGCGCTCGGCTTCGATTTTCTTCTGCAAGGCCTTCACGTCGGCAGCTATGCTGTCATATTTCGCTTGCAGGCTGACGAATTCAGATTCCGCCTGTAGTTGCTTCTGTCGGGCTTTAGCCACATCGGACGTAAAAATCACCCGCTGAATATCAACTACCGCGATTTTATCGACCGCCGCCGCAGGCAGCGCAAAAAACGCCAAGGCAAGCATGGACCCCACAAAAATTCGTCTCACAACACCCCCCTTCTAGATGATTAAACTGCCACGATCACTAAAACGCATTCCCAAAGCGGACGTCCTGGCACTGGTTCTGGCTGCCGCCGCGGCTACCCATCCGGGACCTGGCAGCTTGTTGAAAAACTGCTGTGGCAGCCATCCGCTTCGAAGCACGGTGCTTGATCCTCGCCTGTCCATCTGAGGTGTCTCGGTCGCTGCGCGCCGTGCGCCTCGCATCCGACCGCCTCGCGACTTTTTTCAACAAGCCGCTAGAAAGTCTGTCCAAAAGAAAACTGGAAAAATTCCTCTTCGTCAGTCGACTGCGCATTGAGCAGCTTCGCGAAACTCAACTGGATCGGGCCAAAGCCGCTCAGCCAGATACCGCTCAACCCGGTTGAATAGCGCAAATCACCAACGTTTGGTGCCCCACAGTCCACCTGCCCGTCGCCACAATTGGTGGTGAAGATGTTGCCAGCATCCAGAAACAGCGCAAGCTGGATATTGCGACGATCTTTCAGGAAAGGAACCGGAAACAGCATTTCGGCGCTGCCATTGATATCGACGTTGCCGCCCAAGGCATTGGATCGGGTAATCGTTGGAAACAGCGGAGTATCCTCGGGGCCCAGGGTATTGCGCTTGATCCCGCGCACCGAGTCGAATCCGCCACCGAAGTAATTCTTGAAAAATGGCAGGTCTTGCGTATTGCCGTAGCCGTCGCCGTAACCCAGCTCTTGCCGCAAGTGAAACGTCAAATCACCCGATAGCGGACGATAGTAGTGCCCGGTATAGGTGAGCCGATAAAACTCCAGGTCGCTGCCCGGGACCGTCAATTCGAACCGGATTCGGTTCGATGTGCCCCGGGTAGGCAGCTGGCCACGATTCAGGTTCGATTCGCTCCAGTTGAAATTGGTGGTCAGCATATCGAATTGATCGCCATTTTTCTGGATGAAATCGAGGAGCTCGAAGGTGGAAAAAACGCCTGGCTTCAACGTGAGGGACTCCACGCCAAACCCCAGGCCGATACGCCCGGTATCTGAATAGGGGTAACTGAAGTTGGTATTCGCGGTATAGCTATCCGTGGAATAGGAACTCAGGTTCAACTCCCCATAGTCGGTCTGGGTCACCGCCAGGGAGTAGCCGACACTGATCCCGTCCTTGGTGAAATAGGGGTCGGCGTAGTTGAGCGACGCCATTTTGCGGTATTCGCTGGTGCTGACGCCGAAGCCAGCTGTGTTCCCGGATCCCAGGAAATTATTTTCCTGGATGTTGGCGCCGAGAATGATGCCGGCCCCCTGGGCGAGACCGATACTCGCGCCAATGCTGCCGGATGGTTGCTCTTCCACGGTATAGAACACGTCCACCTGGTCGCTGGTACCCGGAACTTCGCGCGTTTCGATGTCCACCTTCTTGAAAATCCCCAACCGCTCGAGACGGACCTTCGAGTGCTCGATCAGGTCTGTCGATGCCGAAGCGCCTTCCATCTGCCGCATTTCCCGACGCAGGACTTCGTCGGCCGTCTTGGTATTGCCGCGAAACTCCACGCGCCTAACGTAGGCGCGGTCGCCCGGCGTAACGACGAACGTCACTTTGGCGGTTTTATCGTTCTCGTCAACCTCTGGAAAACCCTCTACTTTCGCAAAGGTATAGCCCTCGGTACCCAGGCGCTTGGACAGCAGTTCGCTGGTCGCCGTCATCAGTGCCTGGGAAAAGACAGCGCCCTTCTTCATCACTATCAGTTGCCGGAGGTCTTCCGCCGGCAGTATCAGCTCTCCGCTGAGCTCCACTTCTCCCACTTTGTAGACATCGCCTTCGGAGATGTTGACGGCGATGAATACGGCATCCTTCTGCGGGCTGATTGACACCTGGGTTGAAGTGATGGCAAAGCGCAGATACCCACGATCGCGATACCAGCTCTCCAAGCGCTCGAGGTCACCGGACAGTTTTTCGCGCGAATACTTGTCGTCGCTGCTCAACCAGGAAAACCAGCCGGTTGTCTTGAGCTCGAACATCTTGAGCAGAGTGGCCTCATCAAAACTGTGGTTCCCCACGATATTGATGTGCTTGATCGTCGCAACCTTGCCTTCGGAAATGGTGAGATCGATGCGCACCCGGTTGCGGGGCAGATCATGCGCTTCGGCGCTCACCGTGGCGCCATAACGTCCCTGCGCGACATATTGACGCCGCAACTCCTGCCCCATGCCCTCCAGCACGGTCTTCTTGAAAATCTGCCCCTCCGCCAGACCGGCGTCACGCAGGGCCTTCAGCAGTTGGTCGGTTTCGATGGATTTGTTACCGTCGATTTTGATCTCGGCAATGGCAGGACGCTCCACTACCCGTACGACCAGCACATTGCCGTCGCGCACAATTCGTATGTCTTCGAAGTATCCGGTTCGAAACAGGGTTTGCACCGCGGCGCCGATCCCCGCGTCATCGATCAGGTCGCCGGCACTGACCGGCAGGGCGGCAAACACGGTGCCCGCAGAAACGCGCTGCAAACCCTCGATACGCACATCCTCAACCTGGAACATCGCGGCAAAGGTCAGTCCGGGGACCAGCAGCAGCGACACGCAGAGCACGCTCGCGCGGCGGCGGATCCTGGCCAGGCTACGCCTCAGTTGTGGTTTGATGGCAAGCAACTCCGGGCACGAAAGCACAGGTTCAGGAAGTGTGGAGACGGAGAGCACCCACCGGGCGGATCGCAGTCAAAATCGCGAAACGTCATTATATAAAGCCAGCAACATCAAACCTATCACCAGGGAGAGACCGATACGGTACCCGGCCTCCTGTATGCGCTCCGAGAGCGGCCGCCCCCGCACGGCCTCCACCAGGTAATACGCGAGGTGTCCGCCGTCCAGTACCGGGATGGGCAGCAAATTGAGCACCCCCAAGCTGATGCTGAGTAGCGCCATGAACTGCAGCAGGGGTACCAAACCATACTGTGCCGAAGCGCCGGCCACTTTAGCAATGGTGATGGGTCCGCTCAAGTGCCGTACCGAGATATCACCAACTATCATCTTGCGAACCGACCCGAGGATCATCGCAGCGGTGTCCCAGGCCGTGGTAACGCTCCGGGTAAAGGCGGCCACTGGACCGTAACGCTGCTCGCGTCGATATTCCTCGGGCCACTCGACGCCGGTCGGCGCGACGCCCACCTGACCGAAGGTCTCGCCGCCCGCAGTGACCCGCTTCGGCGTCACGCGCAGCTCCGGGTACTCACCGGCGCGCTCAACCACCAACGCGATGGCCTGTCCGGGACGCGCCCGAACATACTCGACCCACTGCGTCCAGTCGGCGATTGCGATTCCATCCGCCGTGAGGACGCGATCACCCGCGCGCATTCCGGCCTGGGCCGCCGGGCTCCCGGATTCCACGCGCGCCACCAGGGCCGGGATTGGGGGGCGATAGAGCTCTATGCCGATATCGCCGATGGGGTCGGGCGCAGCGGGATCGAGATCCCAATGCGCGAGCTGGGCGGTCACCTCGCGCTCGTCCGTGGCGCCGCGGGTGACAACCCGGAAGCGGATGGTCCCGCTGTCGCCCATACGGCGCACCAGCATCTCACTCAAGGCCTGCACGGTCGGCGTCGCCGCACCGTCCACCGCCACGATCTCCTCGCCCGCCGCGAGGCCTGCGACCGCGGCGACCGAGCCGGGCGTCACCTTGGCCACCACCGGGACGATGCCCTGGATGCCGAGCACGAACACGACCCAGTACGCTGCTACCGCAAGTACAAAATTGGCGAGCGGTCCGGCGGCCACCGTGGCGATGCGTCGTCCCACCGATTTGCGGTTGAAGGCGTGCTCGCGGTCACGCTCCGCGACCTCGCCCTCGCGCTCATCCAGCATCTTGACGTAGCCGCCCAGGGGTAGCGCGGCGACCACGAACTCGGTGCCGGTGCGATCATGCCAGCGCACCAGCGCCGGACCGAAACCGATCGAAAACCGCAGGACGCGAATACCGCAACGGCGCGCCACCCAGAAATGGCCGTATTCGTGAAAGGTGATCAACACACCCAACACCAGAAAAAAATAAAACACCTGCTGCACTACTGCCACCCGTCAACTCCCGGCTACATAGCGTTCAATAAACCCGCGTGCTTGTTCGCGAGCGCGGGCGTCACTGCTCAGGACCGCATCGATGCAGTCCGGTTCCACCCCACGCCAGCGCTGCATCACCTGGTCCACCACAGCGGCGATCTGCGTGAAACCTAACTTCCCGGCGAGGAAGGCGGCGACCGCTTCTTCATTGGCGGCGTTAAGCGCGGCCGGTGTATCGCCCATGGCGACCGCCGCTGCGTGCGCCAGGCGCAGGCAGGGAAAACGCTGCGGGTCCGGCGCGGAAAATTGCAGCTGCGCCACGGCTGTGAGATCGAGGCGCGCAACGCCGGACTCAATCCGCTCTGGCCAGCCCAGCGCATGCGCAATGGGCGTACGCATATCCGGGTTGCCCAATTGCGCCAGCACCGAGCCGTCGGCGTACTCTACCAGCGAATGCACAATACTCTGGGGATGGATAAGAATTTCGATCCGCTCCGGTCCCACGCCAAACAACCAGCAGGCTTCGATCAGCTCCAGCCCCTTGTTCATCATGGTGGCGGAGTCAACGGAGATCTTGCGACCCATACGCCAGTTCGGATGGGCACAGGCCTGCTCCGGGGTCGCCACCTCGAGTGCTTCGAGCGGCGCGGCGCGAAACGGACCTCCGGACGCCGACAGGATCAAGCGCCGCACGCCGCGCGGGTCAACGCCGGTCGGAGGAAGACACTGAAAAATCGCATTGTGCTCGCTATCCAGCGGCACCAGGGTGGCGCCACCGCGCGCGACCTCGGCCATGAACAGGCGCCCTGCCATTACCAGCGCTTCCTTGTTGGCCAGCAACAGGCGCTTGCCCGCGCGCGCGGCGACGAGGGTCGGTAACAATCCCGCGGCGCCGACAATGGCCGCTATCACGGTGTCGGCACGGGCGTGCCCGGCGACGGCGTCCAGGCCTTCAGCACCTACCGCGACACGGGTCGCCGCCGGCACCAGCGCGCGTAACTGGCGCGCCGCCGCGGCTGTAGGTACCGCAACCAACTCGGGGAGGAACCGTCGGCACTGATCCGCCAACACATCGAGTCGCTGATAGCCGCTCAACGCAATGATCCGAAAACGTCCGGGATGGCGCGCGATCACATCCAGCGCGCTGGCGCCGACGGAACCCGTCGAGCCCAAAATGGAGACACCCTGCATCGCTGCCTGACCTGTATTCAACCGGGCGCTGCCCGGGTAAAACCCAATGCTGCCATACCGAGCACAAATATCGGCAAGGCGGCCGCCAGGCTGTCCACGCGATCCAGCACACCACCATGACCGGGCAAGATTGACCCACTGTCCTTCACCCCGCGGGCACGCTTGATCATGCTCTCCCCCAGATCCCCCAGCACCCCCGCAAAACTGGTGACTGCCACCAGCGCCAGCCACCACAACCAGTCATGGCCCGCGACGCCGAGCCAGCGCGCCGCAGCCGCGCCAACCAGTAGCGCCAGCAACAAGCCACACAACACACCTTCCCAGGTCTTGCCGGGGCTGACGGCCGGCGCCAGGCGATGGCGACCAATGGCGCGCCCACCGAAAAACGCGCCGATATCGGCACTGGCGACCAGCCCCACCACCAGTGCTAACCAGCCCGCTCCATGCGGACGGCCGAGCAGCCAGTAGAGTGCGATCCAGGCCGGCAGCAACACCATCAGTCCCATCAACAAGACCACCGGGGGGTTATCCCACCGGCGCGCGCTGTGGGGGTAATCGAGTACCCAGAACAGCATGAGCAGCCACCAACCCGCCGCGACCACCAGCAATGCGATCGGCGGCCCCACGGCGCCCCAGTGATAGGCCGCCATGGCGGCCGCAACGACGACGACGTACAGCAATTGCTGCGTCGGCGATTCGAGACCCGCCAGACGACTCCACTCCCACGCCCCCAGCAGAATCAACGCACCGATGACCGCAACGAAGACCATCGCCGGCAACAAAAGCAGCGATCCAGCAAACGCGATGATGAGAACGAGGCCGGTGATTACCCGCTGCTTGAGCACTTGGTCTCCAGCGCCAGCATCTGGCTGGCCGCGCGCCCGAAACGGCGCAGCCGGCGATGGTATTCGTCCACCGCTCGGTTGAAGTGCTCGCTATCGAAATCGGGCCAGTAGCAGTCGGCGAAATAAAGTTCGCTGTAGGCGAGCTGCCACAGCAGAAAATTGCTCAGTCGCTGCTCACCGGCCGTGCGGATGCACAGATCGGGTGGCGAAACATCGGCAAGGCAGAGACGGCGTTCGACCGCAGCCTCGTCGATATCGGCGGGCGACAATTCTCCGGCGTGCACCTGCTCCGCCAGTGTCCGCGCCGCGCGGGCGATGTCCCAGCGACCGCCGTAATCAACGGCCAGATTGAGCTGCAAACGACCGCCGGCGGTCGCCGCCTCCACCCGATCAATACGACGAACAAGGCGGGCACTGAAGCGTTCGCGCGAGCCCACCACACGCAGCCGCACATCCCGGCGCACCAGCTCGCGCTGTTCTCTTCTGAGGTAATTGGCAAACAGTGCCATGAGGCCACTGACCTCCTCGGCCGGACGCTGCCAGTTCTCGCTGCTGAAGGCGAACAGGGTGATGGTTGCCACGCCATGGGCCCGACAACTGTCCAGCACATCGCGGACCCGCTCCACGCCGGCGCGATGGCCGCTGATGCCGTGGAGGCCACGAGCGCTGGCCCAGCGGCTGTTGCCATCCATGATGATCGCCACATGCCGCAGCGGGTGCCCGTTCGGACCCTGGCCTTCCGCCTCTGTCATGGCTTTCACCCGCGGGTCAGATTTCCATCAGATCTTTTTCTTTTTCAACCAGCAGCAGATCGACCTTTGCAATGTGGCGATCCGTTATCCGCTGGATGTCTTCGTGTGCCCGGCGTTCGTCGTCCTCACCGATCTCCTTGGCTTTCAACAACTCGCGGATATCGGCCAGCACATCGCGCCGGATATTACGCACCGATACCCGGGCGTGTTCGGCTTCAGCCTTTGCCTGCCGGATAAGACCCTTCCGGGTCTCTTCGGTAAGCGCCGGCATCGGGACGCGGATGACATCGCCGGCGGTGACCGGGTTGAGGCCCAGTCCGGAATTGATGATGGCGCGCTCGATATCACGCACCATCTGCTTCTCCCAGGGAGTGATCGCCAGCATCCGGGCATCAGCGACGGTGACGTTCGCGACCTGCCGCAGCGGCGTCGAGTTGCCGTAATAGTCGACCATGACACCCTCGAGAATCCCGGGGTGCGCACGCCCGGTACGCAGTCTGCCCATCGTGGTGGCCAGGGCTTCGAGCGTCCTTTCCATCCGCTCACTGGCGTCGGCCTTCAGTTCCTCGATCACTCTTCACTCTCCCCGATCAGGGTGCCGTCACTGCCGCCCAGGGCGATCCGCGACAAAGCGCCCGGGTTCGACATCCGGAACACCCGCACCGGCATCCGGTTATCCCGGCACAGACAGATGGCCGTAAGATCCATGACACCCAGCTTGCGGTCCAGCACCTCGTCATAGGTGAGGCGCCGATAGAGCCGCGCCTGGGGATCCTGCACGGGATCCGCGGAGTAGACGCCATCCACCTTGGTCGCCTTCAGCACCACATCGGCGTCCATTTCGATTGCGCGGAGACAGGCCGCCGAGTCCGTGGTGAAAAACGGGTTGCCGGTGCCCGCGGCGAACAGCACCACTTCGCCCGCCGCCAGATAACCAATCGCCTGTCGCCGCTCATAGTGTTCCACGACGCCGGGCATGGCGAGAGCCGACATGACCCGCGCCGATACTCCACAGCGTTCGAGGGCGTCACGCAGCGCAAGCGCGTTCATCACGGTCGCGAGCATACCCATGTAATCGCCGGTAACCCGGTCCATTCCCGCCGCCGCGAGCGCGGCGCCCCGAAACAGGTTGCCGCCGCCCGTCACCAGACCCACCTGGACACCGATCGCGACCAGTTGTGCAACTTCCCCCGCGGTGCGATCAAGCACTTCGGGGTCGAGCCCGAAATCCGCGTTGCCGACCAGCTCTTCACCACTCAGCTTGAGCAGGATGCGGCGATACTTAGGGCTTCCGGGTACTGTGCTCACAAGTTTGCTCGGGATCGCTGGGGGCCGTGCCGGTTCAGCGCGACGCCTGTACCTGGGCGGCCACTTCGGCGGCGAAATCGGTGGTCTCGACCTGAATACCCTCTCCCACCTCATACCGCACGAAGCCGACGATGTCGGCACCGGCGTTTTTCAGCAGCTTGCCGACCGTCAATTCCGGATCCTTGACAAAGGGCTGCTCGACCAGGCTGGATTCCGCCAGAAATTTGTTCACGCGCCCAGCGATCATTTTCTGCACGATCTCTTCCGGCTTGCCGCTCTCGCGCGCCTGGGCAGCGTAAATTTCGCGCTCCTTGGCGATCAGATCAGCCGGCATCTGCTCGGGCTTGGCTACCTGCGGATTGACCGCCGCCACATGCATGGCAATGTCACGGGCCAGTTCGCGCGAACCACCGTTGAGCCCAACCAGAACGCCAATGCGGTTGTTGCTGTGGACATAGTCACCGACCACCGCTGCCTCGAGTACCCGCGCGCGCCGCGCGCCGATGTTTTCGCCGATTTTCTGCACCAGCGCCTGGCGTGCGTCTTCCAGCTCGCCCATCATGATCGCCGCGATATCCTCGGAGCGCTCGGCAAATACCCGGTCTGCCACGCGGGCGACAAAACCGAGAAAATTCTCGTCGCGCGCCACGAAATCGGTTTCCGAATTCACCTCCACCAGCACGCCATAGCTGCCGTCCGCGGCTATCCGCGCTGCGACTACACCATCCGCCGCCGTACGACTGGCTTTCTTCGCGGCCTTCATGCCACTCGATTTACGTAGATTTTCAATCGCCGCTTCGATGTCGCCAGCAGCCTCCTGAAGTGCCTTCTTGCACTCCATCATGGGAAGTCCGGTGCGTTCACGAAGGTCTTTCACCAGCGCTGCACTGATTGTCGTCATGGTGTCGTCTCCACATCCCCGCAGGGAATTTATCCGTATTCTGGATCGGGTTCGGGCCGGGGGCAGCACGGCATCAACTGCTCGCTCCGACCGGGTGATGTCACCCAAACCCTGCCCAACCCGTGGCAAAGCAAAGAGAATAAAGGGACCAAGCCCCCAACCCCGATCGTGGGGGTTGACGCTTCGCTCAGCTGTCGCCCGCCCCGGACTCGATCAGAGCGGGCTCGATCACTTCGACGAATTCGTCCCGCGCCGCACCAGGAGCGGCCACCGCTCGACCGAGCAATACCGCATTGGCAATCGCTTCGGTATAAAGCTTGATTGCGCGGATGGCATCGTCATTGCCGGGAATCACCACATCAACCCCGTCAGGATCGCTGTTGGTGTCCACCACGCCGATCACCGGGATACCCAGTTTGTTGGCCTCCTGGACCGCGATGCGTTCGTGATCGACGTCGATGACGAACAGCGCATCCGGTAAACCACCCATGTCCTTGATGCCGCCGATGGAGCGCTCCAGCTTCTCCATCATGCGCGTACGGTTGAGTGCTTCTTTCTTGGTGAGCTTGTCGAAAGTGCCGTCGTCGCGTTGCTGTTCCAGCTCGCGGTAACGACGAATCGAGGTGCGGATCGTTTTGTAGTTGGTAAGCATGCCGCCCAGCCAGCGGTGGCTGACATAGGGCATGCCACAACGCTCGGCCTGCTCCTTGATCAGCTTTTGCGCGGCGCGCTTGGTGCCGACAAAAACGATCTTGTTGCCGCGCGCGGCGATCTGGCGCACCTGCTCCAGAGCCGCGTTGAACGCGGGCACCGTGTGCTCGAGATTGATGATGTGTATCTTGTTGCGGGCACCAAAGATGTAGGGGCGCATCTTGGGATTCCAGTAGCGGGTCTGGTGGCCGAAGTGGACACCCGCCTGCAACATGTCTCGCATGCTGACAGTGGTCATGGTTTTTCCTCTGGCTTGGGTTGGACCTCCACATACCCCATCGTCCAACCCCGCAGGGCACCCAGGACGATGTGCCGGTATGTGTGTGGCGTTAGCGCACAGTGCGCGTTGATTGCCGCCGTAGCGGCGGTCGGCTTTATACCACAAACAGGGGGCGAAGTGGCGTAGAGGGTGACCAGACCCTTACACCACAGCGACCACAACAGGGGACATCGGGTACACTGCCGACCTCCCCAGACCACGTCCAGACCATGGCCGTCAGCATCAAAACCCCGGCAGAAATCGAAAAGATGCGCGTTGCCGGGCGCCTCGCGGCGGAGGTGCTGGAAATGATCGCACCCCATGTGAAGGCCGGCGTCACAACCGCCGAACTCGATCGTATCTGCCATGACTACATGGTCAACGTCCAGCACGCCATCCCGGCGCCGCTGAATTACCGCGGCTTCCCCAAATCCATCTGCACGTCCATCAACCAGGTGGTGTGTCACGGCATTCCGTCGGCCCAGCGCGCGCTCAAGAGCGGCGACATCATCAACATGGACATCACCGTCATCAAGGACGGTTTTCACGGCGACACCAGCATGATGTTCGGCATCGGCAAGGTGCCCGAGCACGCCGAGCGCCTGATGCGCGTGGCCCGGGAGTGCCTGTACCGGGCCATCGCGCTGGTACGCCCCGGTTGCCGGCTGGGCGACATCGGTCACGTCATCCAGCAGCACGCAGAGAGCCATTATTATTCCGTCGTGCGCGAGTACTGCGGCCACGGCATCGGGCGGCAGTTCCACGAAGACCCCCAGGTTCTGCACTATGGACAGCCGGGTACGGGTCTGGTCCTGGAGGAAGGCATGGTCTTTACTATCGAACCCATGATCAACGCCGGCAAGCACCACACCCGGCTCAAACCCGATGGCTGGACCGTGGAAACCCGCGATGGGCGCCTGTCAGCCCAGTGGGAACATACCATTGCCGTCACCGCAACCGGGGCAGAAGTCCTCACCGCGCGCGCTGACGAAACCTTCCGCTAACCCGGGTACCGCCCTCATGCCACTGCGTCAACCCGGTCTCGACTGCTCACCGGTAACCGCCGATCTGGCGGCGCGCCTGAATCACACCGCATCCCTTCCGACCTGCCGGAAGGCAGTGCAGGAGGCCTGCGAGTCGCTCGATCTGCGCTACCGGGGCGGTGAACCCGTGCGCCTGCTGGTGGCGGAAAGGGCCGCCTTCATGGACCGGGTGGTTGCCGCGATCTGGGGACGCTTCAGCTGGGACGATGACATCGCGCTGATCGCAGTCGGCGGCTATGGACGCGGCGAACTCCACCCGCACTCCGATATCGACCTGTTGATCCTGACCGGGCGCCGCCGGCTCGACCGCTACCGCGACAACATTGCCGGATTTCTCGCCGCACTCTGGGACTTGCAGCTCAAAATAGGCCACAGCGCGCGCACCCTGAGCGACTGCATCCGGGTGGCGCGCGCCGACATCACGGTGGCTACCAACCTGATGGAAACCCGCACGATCGCCGGTAACGGAGTCCTGGAGCGGACCATGCTGGCGAAAACCGGTCCTGACAAAATCTGGCCCTCGCATCGTTTCTTTCGCGCCAAGCGCGACGAACAGCGCGAGCGCCACGAGCGCCACGGCAACACCGAATACAACCTCGAACCCAACATCAAGGAAGCCCCGGGCGGCCTGCGCGACATCCAGACCATCCACTGGATCGCCCGTCGGCACTTCGGCATTACCTCGCTGGAGACGCTCGCCAACGGCGATCTGCTGACCCGCGAGGAATTCGCGCAGCTGCGCGAAAGCGAGGAGTTTCTCTGGCGGGTGCGCTACGGACTGCACCTGCTGGCAGGGCGCGCCGAAGAATGCCTGTACTTCGACTATCAGCGCCGCCTGGCGGAGCAGTTCGGCTACCGGGACACTCCTCAGAGCCTCGCGGTGGAGCAGTTCATGCAGCGCTACTACCGCACGGTCATGACGGTGCGGCGCCTCAACGACATGCTGCTGCAATACCTCGACGAAGAAATCCTCCACAGCGGCCGCGGGGCCCGCATAACCCGGCTGAACGACCGCTTCCAGATTCGCAATGACCACCTCGAAACCACCGCCCCGGACGTGTTCGAGCGCGAACCCTCGGCACTGCTCGAAGTCTTCGTGTTGCTCGGCGAAAATCCCGAAATCCTGGATTTGCGCTCGACCACTATCCGTCAGATTCTCGGCAATCAATGGCGCATCGACGCCGAATTCCGCAACGACCCGCGCAACCATGCGCTTTTCGTGCGTCTCCTGGGATGCAAGGGCAATCTGTCGAACCAGCTGCAACGCATGACCCGCTACGGAATCCTGGGCTCTTATCTGCCGGAATTCGGCCGTATCGTCGGTCAGATGCAGCACGACCTGTTTCACGTCTATCCGGTGGATGCCCACATCATCCAGGTGATCCGCAACATGCGTCGCCTCGCGAACCAGAGCGAGGCCGACCGCTTTCCGATCGCCTCCCATGTGTGCAAAAACCTGCCCAAGCCGGAACTGCTCTATATCGCCGGGCTCTACCACGATATCGCCAAGGGCCGCGGTGGCGACCACTCCCAACTGGGCGCCATCGACGCGGCCCTGTTTGCGCGCCGGCACGACTTCAACGAGCAGGAAGTGCGGCTGGTCACCTGGCTGGTGGAACACCATCTGCTGATGTCCGCCACCTCACAGCGCGAGGATATCGACGACCCGGATGTGATCCACCGCTTTGCGCGTCTGATGGGCGACCAGATTCATCTCGATTATCTGTTCACGCTCACGGTGGCGGACATGAACGCCACCAACCCGACCCTGTGGAATCAGTGGAAAGGCGCACTGATGCGGCAGCTCTATCTCGCCACCCGCGATGCCCTGGCACGCGGGCTGGAAAACCCGGTCAATCGTCTCGAGTGGATCGAAAGCTCGCGCACCGAGGCGCTGGAACTGCTCGCCGCCGAAGGCATTCCCGAAGCCCGCTGCCGCGCAATCTGGGGCGATATCGGCGACGATTTCTTTCTCAAGGAAAAAGCCTCGGCCATCAGCCGCTGCACCCGGCAGGTGTGGGAACAGGAAGGCAAAAATCCCATCATCTATCTCGAAAACGCCGGTGTCGAAGACGCCACGGCGACCCGCGTATTCGTCTATACAAGCGGCATCGACAATGTGTTCTCCAAAATTGCCGCCGCCCTCGATCTGCTCAACCTCAACGTGGTCGACGCGCGGCTCTATGCCCCCGGGGAAGGGCGCACGCTGAACCTGTTCTACGCCCTCGACGACAGCGGTGAAGCTTTTGCCGACAACACCCAGCGGGTCCGGCAGGTCACGCGCGCGCTGCGGGATATTCTCACCCAGCCCATGGAGGCGCTGCCCAAGCCCAATCGCCGGGTGTCGCGCCAGCTCAAGCAGCTGACCACGGGAACCGCTGCCTTCATCAATAACGACGAGCACGGCCAGACCCGGATCATGGTGCTGACCCCAGACCGCCCCGGCTTGCTGGCACACCTGGGCCGGATTTTTCTGGAGTACCGGCTCAGCGTGCACAGCGCCAAGATCGCTACCCTGGGCGAACGGGTCGAGGACAGTTTTTACGTCACCCGGGCGGATGGCCTCCCGCTGTGCGATCAGGATCTCTGCGAACAACTGCGTGCACGGATCTGCGCCGAACTGGATCAGCGCAATCGCGAGGAGATCGCCGCCACCGACACACTGCGCGAAATGCCGCTGCGCGCCTGACTTCCGGTTTCGTCCATTGCCAGGTTCAACGATGAATCCCCATCTGCGCCAACTCCAGCCCTATCCGTTCGAAAAGCTGCGGCGCCTGCTCGCGGGCGTCACACCACCGCGGGAACTCGCCGCCATCGACCTGTCGGTGGGCGAACCCAAACATGCGGCGCCCGCCTTCGTCCGCCAGGTGCTGGCCGACCATCTGGAACAACTGGCGACCTACCCGGCCACCAAGGGCTGCGCCGAACTGCGCGCTGCCATCAGCACCTGGCTCCAGCGCCGTTTCGCGCTCAATGCCGCGCCCGATCCGGAGCGCGAGGTGCTGCCGGTCAACGGCACCCGTGAGGCATTGTTCGCCTTTGCCCAGTGCGTGATCGACCCGACCGCCGACGCCCTGGTGGTGATGCCCAATCCGTTCTACCAGATCTACGAAGGCGCGGCGTTGCTGGCCGGGGCGACCACCCATTTGCTGCCCTGCACCGCCGCGACCGGTTTTGCGCCGGATTATGAGGCCGTGCCGGCCGCGATCTGGCAGCGCTGCCAATTGCTCTATATCTGCTCGCCCGGCAATCCGACCGGCGCGGTCACAGACATCGCAACCCTGAAGCAACTCCTCGCCCTCGCCGACGAACACGACTTCATCATCGCCAGCGACGAGTGCTATTCCGAGATCTATGGCGATGAAAATCGCCCGCCGCCCGGTCTGTTGCAGGCCTGCGCGGAACTCGGTCGCGACGACTTCCGCCGCTGTGTGGTATTCCACAGCCTGTCCAAACGCTCCAACCTGCCCGGGCTGCGCTCGGGCTTTGTGGCGGGCGATGCGGACATCCTCGAACAGTTCCTGCGCTACCGCACCTACCACGGCTGCGCCATGTCGCTGCCCTCCCAACTGGCGAGCGCCGCCGCCTGGGCCGACGAAGCCCATGTGCGGGAAAACCGCCGTCTCTATCGCGAGAAATTCGACGCCGTGCTGGAAATCCTTGCGGGACATCTCGATGTTGCGCGACCCGACGCCGGTTTCTATCTCTGGCCGCGCACGCCGATCGACGACGAAGCCTTCACCCGCCGCCTGCTGGCCGAGCAACACGTCACCGTGGTGCCGGGCCGCTATCTGGCGCGCACCGGCGCGGACGGCGTGAATCCCGGTGAACACCGCGTGCGCATCGCGCTGGTAGCCCCGCTGGCGCAGTGTCGCGAAGCGGCAATCCGCATCCGGCGGCTGCTGGCAAGCGGCTGATGCGCAAGATCGAACGGGCGCGCTATATCGCCGCGCGCCTGCAGGAGCTGTATCCGGATCCCCCAATTCCGCTGGATCATCGCGATCCCTTTACCCTGCTGATCGCGGTGCTGCTGTCGGCCCAGTGCACCGATGCCCGGGTGAACAAGGTGACACCGGCGCTGTTCGCGCGGGCCGCTACGCCCGCACAAATGGCGGCACTCGACGTGGAAGAAGTTCACGAACTGATCCGGACCTGCGGCCTCGCGCCGCAAAAAGCCAAGGCGATCGTGCAACTGGCGCACATCCTGGTGGCGGAACACGGCGGCGCGGTGCCCGAGTGCTGCGCGGCCCTCGAACGCCTGCCGGGCGTCGGCCACAAGACCGCGAGCGTGGTGATGTCCCAAGCCTTTGGGCATCCCGCGTTTCCCGTGGATACGCACATCCATCGTCTGGCGCAACGCTGGGGCCTGAGCGACGGCAGCAGCGTTGCACGCACCGAGCGCGATCTGAAGCAGTTGTTCCCGCAGGAGTCCTGGCGCGATCTCCACCTGCAAATCATTTACTACGGCCGCGAGCACTGTAGCGCGCGCGGTTGCGACGGCACCCGCTGCGACATCTGCCGCACCTGTTATCCACGCCGGAAACGCCCGCTCGTAACCCGCAAAGCCTGAGCCTCGGCTCCACTTGCGGCCGCTGTCGCAGGCAATCGAATTTGCTATTCTGGCCGCCGCTTTTGTCGGTGAGTTCGCGCGTGACCTCTGTTGCTTACGGCACCACTGTTGTTTACGGCATCCGCAACTGCGACACGGTCACCAAGGCGCGGCGCTGGCTCGACGGCCAGGGTATCGCCTATCGCTTCCACGACTTCCGCCGCGACGGGCTGGAGCTCGCACGAGTGGAACGCTGGCTGGTGGAACTGGGCTGGGAACAGCTGATCAACCGGCGCGGCATCACTTGGCGCCAGCTGGACGCGAACATCCGGGATCGGGCAGCGACGACGGCACCGGAACTGCTGCGGCAGTATCCGACCCTGATCCGACGTCCGGTGCTGGAACAGGGTGAGCGCATCCATCTCGGCTTCAGTCCCGACGCCTACCAACACATCTTCCGCTCGGCCTGAGCGGAACAGATCGCAGGAGAAATTCAATGGCAGAACTCTACGGCCTGGGCCTCGGCATCGGCACCCAAAATGCCGGCGGCGACTGGCTCGAGGTCTTCTACCCCCATCCGATGCTCCATCCTTCGGTGGCGCTCGGCGCGGCCGTTGCGCGCGCGATCAACTATGAGGGTGGCAACGCCGCAATTCAGACGGATATTCCCATGCTGACGCGCTTGAGCAATGTGTTCGATGCCGCCGGCGAATCCGCGCTGGCGGAACAGGCCGCCCAACTGAAAGCCGTCTCCCGCACCCCGGTGATCACACTGCTGGCGACCAATACCGCACCCGCCTCGGTGCCGGAAGCCTATTTGAAGCTGCATTTTCTGTCGCACCGCCTGGTGCGTCCCCACGCCACTGACCTGTCCGGTATCTTCGGGTGCCTGCCCAACGTCGCCTGGACCAGTGAGGGGGCAATCGATCTGGCCGAACTGGCGCAACAGCAATGGCGTGCGCGCCTGCAGGATCGGGCGCTGACCGTACACAGTGTCGATAAATTTCCCCGCCTGGTGGATTACGTGGTACCGAGCGGTGTGCGCATCGCCGACACGGCGCGGGTGCGCCTGGGCGCCTATCTCGGCGAAGGTACCACGGTGATGCACGAAGGCTTCATCAATTTCAACGCCGGTACCGAAGGACCGAACATGGTCGAAGGGCGGATCTCCGCCGGCGTGTTCGTCGGCGCCGGCTCGGATCTCGGCGGCAGCAGTTCCACCATGGGTACCTTGTCCGGCGGCGGCAATCTGGTGATCTCCGTGGGCCGCGAATGCCTGATCGGCGCCAACGCCGGTATCGGTATCCCACTGGGCGACCGCTGCACCGTGGAGGCGGGGCTCTATGTCACCGCGGGCACCAAGGTGTCTCTGCTGGACGACCGCCGGCAGCCGGCCGGCACCGCCAAGGCCCGCGATCTGGCAGGCCGCTCGGATCTGCTGTTTCGCCGCAACTCGGTGACCGGGGCTGTCGAGTGCCTGACCAACCAGACCGCGGTGGCGCTGAACGAAGCGTTGCACAGCCACAACTGACCGCCTATCGAGACGGCCCCCTTTACTAACCCATGAGCCCCATCAGCCCCATGTCGCCCACCCTGGCGCTCGCCTGCGATCTGATCCGCTGTCCCTCGGTCACTCCCGCCGACGCCGGCTGCCTCGATCTTTTGGGCGCGCGTCTGGCCGCTGCCGGGTTTGCGCTGACGCCCCTGCCGTTTGGCGAGGTCAGCAATCTCTGGGCGGTGCGCGGCAACGAGGGTCCGCTGTTCTGCTTCGCCGGTCATACGGATGTGGTGCCGCCCGGTCCGGAACACGCCTGGCGCCATCCACCCTTCGTACCACACATTGAGAATGGCATTCTCTACGGGCGTGGCGCCGCGGACATGAAGGGCGCGCTCGCCGCCATGATCACCGCGGTCGAGGCCTTTGTCGCCGCTCATCCGCACCATCCCGGCCGCATCGGTTTTCTGCTCACCAGCGATGAAGAAGGTCCGGCGCACGATGGTACCGTCCGGGTAGTGAACTGGCTGCGCGATCAGGGCACGCTCCCTGACTGGTGCCTGGTGGGCGAGCCTTCCAGCAGCACGGCGCTGGGCGACGTCATTCGCAACGGCCGCCGCGGCTCCCTCAACGGCACCCTGCGGGTGCACGGCGTCCAGGGCCACGTCGCCTACCCCGAGCGCGCCGACAACCCCATCCATCGCGCCGCACCGGCGCTCGCGGCGCTGGCGGCGGAAATCTGGGACAAGGGCAACGCCTACTTCCCGCCCACCAGCTTCCAGATTTCAAACATAGCGGCCGGCGAGGGTGTCACCAACGTCATCCCGGGCGAACTGCGGGCATCGTTCAATTTCCGGTTTTCCACCGCCGTCACTGCGGCGCAATTGCAGACACGCACCGTGGCGATTCTGGATCGCCACGGACTCGAATACGATCTCGACTGGCAGCTCAGCGGCGAACCCTTTTTGACGCCCACCGGCGATCTGGTGAACGCGGTGGTCAGTGCGGTCCACGACCGGACGGGAACACGTACCGAGCTGTCCACCGGGGGAGGAACTTCCGACGGCCGCTTCATCGCGTCCCTCGGCACTCAGGTGGTGGAACTGGGTTTGCTCAATGCCAGCATTCATAAAATCGATGAACAGGTAGCGGTCGCCGATCTGGAATTACTATCGGGAATCTACCGAGGCTTGCTCGAACGCCTGCTGCTGTTACCGCGATAACCGCGCTGGAGACGCTCTCAGCGTTGGCGTCGCACCAGCGCCCGGAAGAAACTGGGTAACGCCCGTGCCGCTGCCCCGACTTCCGCGGCCCGCATGCCGAAGGCGTAAAAACGCTCGGCGGGTACCCAACGCATCAGCCGGTGATGCAACTTGCGGCCGCCCTTGTTGCGCAGATGGGCAAAGTGGTCGCTCGGGCTTGCGCCCTGCACCACCAGCATCGGAAACACCGCGAAGCAGTCCGGCAACACCGAATACGCCGAGTCGATGCCCTTGCCGGCACCCCGCCGCAATCCTACGCCGTCGAAACCGAAAGGCCGCTCGGCGAGCCAGCTCAGCATACGTTCGCTGGCAATGTAGGCATGCGCGCAGGCGGATTCCACTTGTACCAGATCGCGCGCAACGAATCTCGCCCGAAATGGCCAATGACCGAGAAAGAAGATGTTCCAGTCGGCCGGCAAGGTTGCCAGTTGCGCAGCGAGCCGGGCACGGCGGGCCGCGGTCGGCGGCCGGCTGAAGCGAATGTCGTCCTCAAGAATCAGTACGCGCCGCAAGCCACGCTCCAGCGCGTGACGGGCCACGGCGCGATGGCTTTCCCAGATACCCTGAACGGGCCGTTTCGGATGTGGGAGTGGCCGGTAAAAAGTGGTCAGCGGAGCCAGTCCGACCCGGTTGATTTCGGCGTTTGCCGCCGCCATTCGGTCCGGTCGGGTCTGCAGCGAGATGCAGTAGACCGCATCCACGACATCGGACCAATCCGCATCAACCGCAGAACGTCCAGTCAGTCGGGGCGCGGATTCGAAGAAAGCTGCGGGTGGATCAATTGCCATGGTGCCACTTTTTGGACGCCCATCCGCCAGAGATGGGGTGGCCATTTTAGCACCGCTTTGGTCGCTACCACCGCGACCGGAACCATGATGGCCCAATCAAGCTCCGTCTGATTGAGTAGAGGTTCCCGGTAACTTGCGCAGCGCATACACATCGAACCGTGTCGTTTTGCCAGCGACACAAAAAGTTGGCTCAAGCCCGGCAAGCGGCGGCGCCTGGCGCGCCCGCTTTACCACCACCCGATACCGCGCCCGCTCAAGCGCCAGCCCCAGCAGCTCGTCGCAATCGGCATCCGCGCCGACCAAGCGCTGCAAGACCTGCATTTCCTTGCGTACCAGGGCACTCTTGTGTCGCTCCGGAAACATCGGATCAAGATAGATCACATCCAGCGGATCGGTCGCCACCAACCATTCCCGGGCATCCGCAGTGACCAACGACAGACGCGCAACCGCAGCCAGGATATCCGCGTTCTGAGCTACCTGACGGGCGCGCCGCAAGCCATCTTCGAGCAGGGCGGCGACCACCGGATGTCGCTCGACCATGACTACCCGGGCACCCAATCCTGCCAGCACGAAGGCATCCTCACCCAAGCCTGCCGTGAGATCCGCGATCAGCAGTTGAGAGGTGTGCTTGAGGCCCACCGCACGGGCAATCGCCTGGCCCACCCCACCGCCATGGTGATGCCGGTGCCGCATGCGACCGCCGGTGAAATCACAGACGATGGCCCCGAAGCGGTCTTCGGAGCTCAAAAGCGCGAGGCCGTCGCCACTGAGGCTCAGAATAAAAGGCGTCATCTTCGCGGCGGCGACCCCGGGGTCAAGAAACGTCAACGCCAAACGTCGAGCGAGGTCCCTGCCGGCTGCCACATTGAGATGATCGGTCGCGACCGCCACCAGAGGACCTGGACACGCCATTGCACGCGCGTCCGCCGACAGGTCACCCGACATGAGGTAGCGTGTTAACAAGCGAAGCGTGGCAGACCGTTAACCTCTGCATTCCGAGCCTCCAGAACCGGATGGGGGTAGTGCCGTGAGCGTAGCCAATCGGCTCGGCCGCTGCGCCAGCACACACACGGCCCGCTAATCCCGCGCAGAGCATTGATCCTAGCCTTTCAAGGCCGGCAGCGGCTAGAATACACATCACAATTTGAGAGGTCCGGGCGATGCGACGACTGCTGTTTTTTTCGCTGGGACCGCTTCTCCTCGCGGTGGGGTGCAACCGTTATGCGGTCACTCTCAACGATCAGCCGCTTCACAGCCCACCACAGCTCTTCGCGAGCTATCGTATCGACGATCTGGCGCTACGCGATTGTGTCGCCCAGACCATTCGCGACAACCAAATTACTGCCGGACGCGAGCTCACCCGTTTGGTGTGTACCCACGCCGGCATTGTCGATCTCGGAGGGCTCGAGATTTTCGGGTCGCTGGAAATACTGAATCTGGCGGATAACCGCATAACCACTGTCGAACCCCTGCTGTCCCTGCCTTCCCTGACGCAACTCGACCTGAGCGCGAATCCTGGTCTCAATTGCTCCGCAGGGACTGCCTTGACGGCCCGCGGTGTTGTTGTTGTACTGCCGGCGCAATGCCTGAAGTAGCCGTTGCCCGAGTTGGAAAGGGCGGTTCAGTTACCCACAGTTTCTGTGGATAACTTTGTTGACAAGGATAATAAAGACCGCCGGAAACCTTGCACTGAGCGGCCTTCCTACAGAATGACTATTTTTTCACCAAATTTAAATATTAATAAAAATCAAAGGGTTACATCTATTGTAAATAAAAATCAAAGGGTTGCGACGTTTTCGTAAAACGACGCTGATGATTTTTCGCCAACTGTGGAAAACAAACCCGTGACCTCCCCGCTCGCGTGAGCGAGGGCGGAGCGCGGCGATTGTCCCTGCGCACCAGAATGGGTGCCTGAATGCCCGAACATTGGCCATCTCACCGCCATCTCGCGCCACCCAGGGATCGGCCGCGGACCGGCCAACGTGATCAGTCAAACCTCAGCCCCAGACGTTCGCCAATCAATTCGTAGGACTCCACCACTCGACCCAGATCCTGACGGAATCGATCCTTATCCAATTTTTCCCGCGTGTCCCGATCCCAGACCCGGCAACCATCAGGCGTCACTTCATCACCGAGCAGCAGCGCGCCATCCATCAGCCCAAACTCCAGCTTGTAGTCCACCAGCACCATGCCACCGGCAAGGAACAAGGGTGTAAGGATGTCGTTGATGCGAAAAGTGAGCTCCTTCATGCGCTCCACTTGCCAGGCCTCGGCCCAGCCCAGACTGCGGATGTGGTATTCGTTCACCATGGGATCGCCGAGCGCATCGCTTTTGAGGAAGAACTCGAATGTCGGCGGGCTGAGCACCCGCCCTTCCTCGATGCCATAACGACGGCACAGGCTGCCGGCAGCCAGATTGCGCACCACGCACTCCAACGGCAGCATCGCCAAGCGCTTTACCAGCGTCTGGCGGTCATCCAGCCGACGCACAAAGTGGGTAGGAACCCCGGCCGCGGCAAGCTTCTCCATCACGAACGCATTGAACCGGTTGTTCACCGCTCCCTTGCGCGCAAGCTGCTCGCGCTTCTTGCCGTCAAAGGCCGAGGTATCGTCGCGAAACAACATCACCAGAAGTTCAGGATCGTCGGTCGCAAAGACCGACTTGGCCTTGCCGCGATAGAGTTCCTCACGTTTTTCCATACTATTCACCCCTCTCGGCTAGGTGGATCAACCCAGTTCCTGCCAACCGAAACCTTCGTCCTGGCTGGCGTAAAGTACCTGATCGAGATGCCCGGTCACTGGCGCCAGCGCCTGTTGTACCAGCTCCGGGCTGTTGTTCTGCCGACTGATATGCCCCACAGCGAGCGTGCGCAGAACATCGCCGCCGAGGCGCTCCAACAGTTGCGCCGCCTGAGCGTTGCTGAGATGACCCCAGTCGCCACCCACCCGGCGCTTGAGGGCGTCCGGATAGGGTCCGTCCGCCAGCAGTGCAAAATCATGATTGGCTTCGAGCAGCAGTCCCCGGCAACGTCGATAGCGCTCCACGACATGGGGAGTGACACTGCCCAGATCCGTCAGGATGCCCAGTTTTAGATTCGCCACCGTGAAGATGTACTGAACGGGTTCGCGCGCATCGTGGGGAACGGCCACGGCCTCCACCTCGATGCCGGCCAATTCCACCTGAGCACCGCTGGCAATTACCCGCACCGGATCATCGGAACCGACGCCCACCGCGCGCGCTGTGCCCGCCGTCATCCACACCGGAATGCCAAAGCGGCGCGCCAACGGCAGCACCCCGTCCACATGGTCCCCGTGCTCGTGGGTAACGAGGATGGCAGTCAGATCGGCCGGCACACGGTCCAGGACGGCAAGACGCCGGCAGGTCTCGCGCATCGAAAACCCGCAATCGACCATCACGCAGGTGCCACCGGCCTCCACGAGCGCGGCGTTGCCGCGGCTTCCGCTACCCAGGGAAGCAAACCGCACCGGCGTGTCAGGCGAGGTTGGCGCGGATCCGTTTCAGCAATTCGAGCATCCGGGTTCGTTCCAGCGGATCCCTCTCGCTATTGATCCGCACCTGGACACCCTCGTCTGTGTTCTGCAGCTCTATCCGGTAATTCGCGGCGAGCGGCGCTCCCCGATCACTTTTGCCGGCACCCAGCATGCGCGCAAAAAACCCCGGCTTCTCCCGCTCGACATCTTCCTTGAGGGTGACATAGAACAGTCCGCGGGTGCGATCCTGGTCTACCAGTACAAATTCGTCGCGCGAAACCGACTGGGCGACCGACGCCCAGGAGCGGTCGTATCCCGATTTGAGCAGAAGATAGGGTGGGGCATCCGCCGCGGCCACCACTTCAACCTTGGCGCCACTACCGATGGATTGCGCCAGCAGCGATACCTGACCACCACCGGCGTTGCCGGCCAAACCACTGGCAATGAAATCCGCCATGGTGCGCTCACGCTCATCCGCCAGCGAAGAGTCCGGCCATGGCGGCACCACCGTGCCACCTTTCGGCATCACCGCATGGCTAATGGAAACCTCAGTGGTATCGCTCTGCATACCCTGTTCCATCCGCAGGCGGTAGCGGTGAAGATTGCCGGGGTCATCGTCGAACTCAACCCACACCGTCTCTATCACACCTTCCGCCGCTTCGGCGCGGGCGACCGCGATATCGTTGGTGTTCAGCGTATTGCGCACTCGCGGCCATACCTCCGCCGGCGCGCGATTGATCCATATCCAGCGTTTGTCGCCGAGTGACTGAACCTTGATTTCTTCTTCCAGCAGGGAGGTTCCCAACGGCTGCGGTCGAGGGATCTCGTTATTCGCCTCCGGGATCAGCGGCTCCGCAACTGCCGGAATGGCATACAGCTCCCCAAGCGCCTGGTCATCCAGGCCATCGGGCACGCGGATGACCGGATGTTCGCGAGCGGCGAGATAGTCGTCGGAGCGGTTACGAAACAGTCCGTCCTGGGCGAACATCCCACACCCAGGAAGCGTCAGCGCGCAGCAAAGCACTACCCCGAATCGTTTCATCAGCATCACCTCGTACGGAATATCCTTCCGAAACATTCTGCCGGATTGGCATCATCTCCGCTTCGGTCATGGCCCGAGCCACAACCCTCGACCACACAATCTGTTACAGCAGTCCGGCGCCGTGCATCGCCTCCCTGACCCTCGCGTGCAGGCCGGGAGAGAGTGGCGTCAACGGCAGCCGGATAACATCCGCCATCAGCCCCAGTTCGGCAACCGCCCACTTCACCGGGATCGGATTCGACTCCAGAAACAGCGCCCGGTGCAGCGGGAGCAGCCGCGCATTGATCGCCGTTGCCTGTTCCCGATCACCAGCCAGCGCCGCGGCACAGAGATCGCGCATCTGCTCCGGGGCAACATTGGCGGTAACGCCAATGTTGCCCTTGCCGCCCAGCAGCATCAGCTCCATCGCGGTGGCGTCGTCACCGGAATACACCGCGAAGTCCTCCGGGCAGCGGGCGACCAGGTCACGCGCGCGCTCGAGATCTCCGGTGGCCTCCTTGATACCGACAATATTGGGCACCTGCGCCAGTCTCACCACGGTATCCGGCAGCATGTCGCAGCTCGTCCGGCCCGGCACGTTGTAGAGAATCTGGGCAATATCCACGGCCTCGGCTATCGCCCGGTGGTGCCGATACAGACCTTCCTGGGTCGGCTTGTTGTAGTACGGCGTCACCAGCAGACACGCGTCCGCGCCGCACTCCCGTGCTCCGGCGGTCAGCTCGATCGCCTCGGAGGTGCTGTTGGCCCCGGTCCCCGCAATGATGGGCAAGCGCCCAGCCGCTTGCTCGACACAGACCTCCACCACCCGCAGATGTTCCTCGACCGACAGCGTCGGGGACTCGCCGGTGGTGCCGACGGCGACAATCGCTGCCGTACCAGCCGCCTGATGCCAGTCCACCAGCCGGCGCAGTGCCGGGTAATCTATCGCCTCGGTCCCCGGCAACATGGGGGTAACCAAGGCAACGATGCTGCCGATAATCATTGGGGCTCCGCGAAATTTTTCCATGGTAGCGACGGCATCTGGGCCGCACAAGCCAAGTCCAGGGGTTCCTGGACATTCGGCCGACTCGCGTAAAATTTTGCCGCTTTATCGCGCGTATTCATGGCACTTACCCGTGCAGCCAGACCGACACACCTGACGCCCACGCTGCGCGAGACACCGCGGCGATGTGAACACACCATGAAAACCCAGCGCCGCAAAAAGAAAAAGCGCGCCCGATGGTTCGGGAGCGCTTTGCCGCGATTGGTGGAGCTAGGCGGGATCGAACCGCCGACCTCTACAATGCCATTGTAGCGCTCTCCCAGCTGAGCTATAGCCCCAAGTAAAAACACGCCTACCGGCGCGCGAGGAGCGGCATTCTAGGCAAGCGCCCTGAGGGGTGTCAACTTGAGTCGCGGGGTGGGCGACAGCATGGCGTTGCCGGCGACCCGCAAACCGCGCGGCAAGCATCAATCCTCTATTGCTGGGCTATCTCCACGCGCATTCCGAAGCGCCGCAAAGTCCTGCTGCCACTGCTTGAGCTGCTTTTTCGAGGGGCCACCCACATGAGCCAACGCCGCGCGCAAACGGGCGCGCACCAGATCCGGGCCCAGGATCACCATGCTGTCGAACAGCGGCGGCGCCGAAGTTGCGCCAGCTATCGCGACGTACAACGGGGCGGTGAAATCGCGCAGCTTGTAGCCCATCGCCACCGCCAGTTCATTCAACGCCTGATAAATCGGATCGCGCCGCCAGTCACTGAGCACCTCGAGCGTCCAGGCGGAAAATTGCAGGATGCGGGCGCAGTCATCGGCGCTGAGCGTCTTGTGTCTGAACGCATCGGCGCCGAGCACAGGCAATCCGGATAACAGAAAACCGGCGATGGGTGCGATATCGCTGAATTTCTCCACCCGATCCTTGATGAGCGGCACCATGCGTTCGAGGTGATTGCGGTTCAGCGCCCAGGCCGCGACGCGATCCGCGAACGCCGCGTCGTCGAGGTCTTCCCGAATCCAGCGCCCGTTCAGCCAATCCAGCTTCGCGGTATCGAAGACGGGACCGCCCAAATGCACCCTGTCGAGATCGAAGTGCGCGAGCATTTCGTCCAGCGTGAACTTCTCGGCTTCGTCCGGCATGGCCCAGCCCATGCGCCCGAGATAATTGAGCAGGGCCTCCGGCAGGTAACCCATCGCCCGATAGTAGTTGATGCTGGTGGGGTTCTTGCGTTTGCTGAGCTTGCTCTGATCGGGATTGCGCAACAGCGGCAGGTGGCACAGCTCCGGCATCTGCCAGCCAAAGTATTGGTACAGGAGTTGGTGCTTGGGCGCGGAATTGATCCACTCCTCGCCGCGGATGACGTGGGTGATGCCCATCAGGTGATCGTCCACCACATTGGCCAGATGATAGGTGGGCAGGCCATCGGCTTTCAGCAGCACCTGCATGTCGACCTGCGACCAGGCGATCTCGATTTCCCCGCGCAACCGATCGCGCAGGCGGCACACACCTTCGGGCGGAACCTTCATGCGGACCACATGGGGTTCACCCCGTGCTAGCCGCGCCTGGACTTCCGCTGCGGTCAGCTGGAGTCCCCGGCCGTCATATTTCGGCGTCTCGCCACGGGCCAGCTGCGCGCGGCGCATCTCGTCCAGTTCATCCGGAGTGGCGAAGCAGAGAAAGGCGTCGCCCTGGTTCACGAGCTGCTCGGCATAACGTCGGTAGATGTCGCCGCGCTCACTCTGGCGATAGGGACCGTGCGGACCGCCCACGTCCGGGCCTTCGTCCCAGCGCAGACCGAGCCAGCGCAACGCATCCAGGATCATGGCTTCCGATGCCGCGGTACTGCGCGCGCGGTCCGTGTCCTCGATACGCAGAATGAACTGGCCGCCATGGCGGCGTGCGAAGCAATAATTGAAAAGCGCGATGTAGGCGGTGCCCACATGGGGATCGCCGGTGGGCGAGGGTGCGACGCGGGTACGAACCGTCATGGGGCTGCGTCCGAATTTCAGGGGCGCGGATTATAAACCGCCGCCCCGCCGTCAGCGGGGTTCGGGACGGCCCAGTAAAAACCCCTGCCCCGCATCGACGCCAAGTTCTGCGCAGGTGCTCCATTCGGCCTCCCGCTCGATGCCCTCGACCAGCAACAGTATCTCCCGGGCACGCATCAGCTCGGCCATGAACTTCAGGTAAAACTGATTATCGCGGTGCTGATCGATATCGCGCGTGATACTTCGGTGGATCTTGACGTGGGCCAGGGGCAGGCTGCCCAGATAGGCAAAATTGGACGACTCCAACCCAAAGTGATCGAGCGCAAGGCCACAGCCGTGGTCTCCCAGCAGGCGCTGAAAATCTCGCGTCGCACCTTCCGCGATGGCGAGTGCCCGCTCTGGCACCTCGAATACCAGGCGGTTCGCGAGCGCCCGGTTGACCGCCAGAAACTCGCCAAGCCAACTGCGAAATTCGGCCGACCGCAACGACGGGATGCTGAGATTCACCGCGTACATGGGCAACTCTAGGTCGGTGCGCGCTGCCAGCAGTTCCAGTACCAGGCGATCATAGACGGGCGCGCGTCCTACCCGCTCCACCATCGGCAGCAATACTCCCGCTGCGATGGCGTGCGCCTCCGGCTCGGGCCGCATCCGGCTGTAGACCTCACAGCCGATCGGGTTGCGCCCAGGCACACTCACTGTGGGCTGATACAGGAGCTCGAGAGAACGCTGCTCCAGCAGACGCTCGATCAGGTCGATCCAGTCGAAGCCCGGCCGCGACACCAGCGGAATGGCCCCGGTATCCATGGCGCCGTGGCGAAGGTAATTGGGCACCGCCCCGGGCGCAACCTGGCGCAACGCCTGATCCGCTTCCCCCAGCAAATCGGTTTCACGGTCGATTGCCGGACTGTAGCTGTAGCCCATGCGAAACCGCAGCGGCAGCTTTTCCCGATGTGGAAAGGCGGTAGCTTCCGCGCAGCGCAGCGCATGCAGCGCCGCAACACCCGCCTCCCGGGCATCCAGATCAGCGACAAAGACCGCGAATTCCGCGCCCTGCCGACGCGCCACCAGAACTCCGGAATATTCCGCCAGCCCGGCCTGCAAACCGTCACCTATCGCCGCCAGCAAGGCGTTGCCCTCGGTACGGCCGGCCAGGTCATTGATCCGGGCCAGGTCATCCAGCGCGATGATCGCCAGCATCCCGCGCTGCGCTTCCATGTCGTCGGCAACCAGGGCGTTCATCCGCGCGTCAAAGTCTGCGCGATTGGCCAGCCCCGTCACCGGGTCAACCGCGGCCGTACGCCGCAGATCCGCGATCATGCCGGCCTGGCTCGCAAACAGTTGCTCCAGGCCCTGCGCCATGCGATTCATGGCATCGACCACGGAACGCAGCTCGCGCGCCCGCGGCAGCACCTCCTGGACCACGAACCGCTGTTCGCGAATGGCATCTGCCTGCGCCTCGATGCGCCGCAGTGGCCGTAACAACCAGAGCAAGCCCAGGATGCCGAGTCCGCAAAACAGGATCGCGGCCACGGTGAACCACAGCAGCTGCTCCCACGCCAACTGCCACAACTGGCGATACGTCTGCCCCGGGTTGCTGACTACCAGGATCTCGCCGAGACGGTTCCAGCCGTTCGACACTTCGGCACGACCGGTATATTCGGGCAGCGCCATCAGTGCGACAAACCAGTCCGGCACGCGGAGGTCGCCTGCCGGAAATTCCCGCGCCAACCGAATATCGCCCTTGGGCCCCCGGAACTGGATGCGCTGGTAATACCCACCGTCGGAAATGGCGTTAAACAGCACTTCCTGCAGCGTCGGATCCGCGGCGACGTCCCCCTGAGACAATGCCAGCGCGATGGACGTCGCCGCGTCCTGGGCGTGAACCGCCATCTGCTGCGCCACCAGAGCGCGTGTGTTGGAGAGACTGATCGCACTATTGACGCCATACAACAGCAGCGTGAGCGTCAGCACAGCCAATACCAACTGGCGCAAGAGTGTCACGCGCATACCTGTCGTCGGGAGATCAGCGTCGCAGTCTAGCCAAACGTGTGAAGCATTGCCAAATGCGCGTCCCGTCACAGTTCGACAGTGACACGAGCGGCGCAACTGTCGCGCGGTGCTAGCATCCCGCGCATGGGCAAAACTTCCCTTTCAATGCTGACCGCCGGCGCCAAACGATGGCGCTGTGCGCTGTTGGTGTGCAGTGGCATCCTGCTGGGAAATACCGTACGCGCCGACCCGGGGCTGGCGGACTGGAACGAATCGACTCGATTTAACGCCTGGTATGCCCAGGGCGCCGAGGCGCGACTGCAACACTGGCAAGACATTATCGCCAATGGTCAGGGTCTGGATGACGCGGAGAAGTTGCGTCAGGTGAACGAGTTCTTCAACGGTGCCCGCTTCCTGTCCGACGAGGAGCTCTACGGCATCGCGGATTACTGGGCGACGCCGACGGAATTCATCGAGCACGACGCCGGTGATTGCGAGGATTTCTCCATCGCCAAGTACTTCACGCTAAAAGCGATGGGCATGGATACCGCCAAACTGCGCATAACCTACGTCAAGTCTCTGACCCTCAATCAGGCACACATGGTGCTGGCCTATTACTCGACACCGGATGCCCAGCCGCTGATCCTCGACAACCTCAATCAACTCATCAAGCCCGCCAGCGATCGTCTCGATCTGCGCCCTGTGTACAGCTTCAATGCCGAGACGCTGTGGCTGTCCCGCACCCGCAACGAGCAAATCCAGACGGGACATCCCGGGCAACTGCAACACTGGCGCGAGATGGTGGCCCGCATGGACCCTGAATCGCGATAACCCCGCGCTCAGTCCGGCTACAGACCTTCGACGCCCAGCTTGTCGAAAAGCCGCTAGGAGCTGCCGACACTGGCAGTACCGGCAACGATGTCCAGCACGCGCAATTCTTCGAGGAGCCGAGCACCGGCCGCGACCAGGGTATCGACATCATCCCGCCCGAGCTCACGGGCAATCTGCCGCAACACGGCGGCGCCGGTGCGGACCGGCACCCCCGCTGCTGGCCGCAGCAGGTCCAGCAGACGGGCGGTGACCGCATTGGCTTCCAGGAATTTCACCGCGTCGTCGCGATTGCGGTAGACCACCAGAAACGTGGGTTGCGCCGGCGGCGCTTCCGGTCGGTATGCCTGCCCCAGCCGATGCACGGGATAGCGGTAGGAAAGGCTCCACGCCAGCGGCGACACCAGCGGCCACCCCGACAGCAGGTCGCCCCCAGGATCGACTCCGGTCACCGGATAGTCGATCTCCGCCACTTCCAGCGCCAGCTCCACCCACTCGTAATGGGCCAGCTCCAGCAGGAAATCGGGATCGCCGGGAGCAGCTTCGTATTCGTTCTGAAGATACGCGATGAATTCGCGGCCGATATCGAGAAAATAGGGCGATTCCGCGCGATGCCGCACCATGAAGTCCCGCACCAGCGCATCCGTGCGCGCCGGCCCCAGGATGTCGCACAGCACCGGGAAGCCACTGCGGATAAAACCGGCGATGTTGTTGAATACGAGCTCCCGGTAAATCCGCAGGCGCCGCGGTTCGACACCGACGGGCGCCGGATTGCGATCGGGGTCGCGCAGGTGCGCGGCAAACCGGCGCTGCACGATCTGAAACTCCGGCAACCCGGCGCAATCGCTCATGCCGTCGCCACCGCTGGGCCCGGTGCGGCCAAGGCCTCCGCCTGGATCGCGCCGATCTTGGCGACTTCCGCGAGCAACAGTTCCACCGGTGGCAGATTGAAGTCGCGCTCGAGCAACGTCGGGAAAACGCCAAAGCGCCGATAGGCCGATTGCAGCAGCGTCCACACCGGATCGATCACATCGGCGCCGTGGGTATCCACGAGCAGATCTTCGGCTTCCACGAAATGGCCGGCGATATGGCCATAGGCGATGCGGGCGCCGGGAATCCGCGCCAGGAACGCTTCCGCGTCATAACCGTGATTGACGCTGTTGACGTAGACATTGTTGATGTCGAGCAGCAGATCGCAGTCCGCTTCCATCAATACCGCGTTGAGAAACTCGATCTCGCTCATCTCCGCGAGCGGCGCGGCATAGTAGGAAACATTTTCGATCGCGATGCGGCGCTCGAGAATATCCTGCACCTGCCGGATACGCGCCGCCACATGCCGCACGGCTTCGGCGGTGAAGGGCATCGGCAGCAGATCGTAGAGATGACCCTGATCGCTACAGTAGCTCAGGTGCTCGGAGTAGCAGAGGACACTATGGCGCCGGAGAAATCCCTTGATCCCGGCGAGCAGATCCCGGTCGAGCGCGTCGACGGAACCCAGGGACAGCGACAAGCCGTGACAGACGAAGGGATAGCGCTCGGTGTATTCCGCCAACTGACGCCCGAGGCGGCCGCCGACACGAATCCAGTTCTCGGGCGCAACCTCCAGAAACTGCACGTCAGCGGCGGTGCAGGACGACAGCGGACCCAGCAGGGTCCGCCGCAGTCCCAGACCGGCACCCGCAAGGGGGCTCAGGGTAGACACTTCACCACTCAGGACTTGTTATTCACCCGAGCCTGCAGCGTCGCCTTCAGCTCCGGCGCTGGGCGCTGCCTTGCTGCCTCCGCACTTGCCCTCACCACACTTGCCCTCGCCGCACTTGCCCTCGTCCGCTTTCTTCGCGCCCTCGCCACACTTGCCCTCGTGCGCTTTCTTCGTGCCTTCGCCGCACTTGCCCTCACCGCATTTGCCCTCGGTCTCGGTCTTCTCGGCGAGGGTGTAGCCACCACTGAGACTGTTGGCCTGGAAGGGATTTTCAGCCGCCTGCGCCAGGGGCGCGAGCGCGACCGACGCGAGGAAAGCGGCGCCGACGGCCGCAGCAACGGGGTTTTTCGCTGGTGTTGTCATGATGGGTGTCCTTTGGTTGTTGGTGCCAATTGGTTGGTGCCAGGTTGTTGGCTCCGGGTTGTTGGCGCTGTGTTGGTCGCCGAACCGGCTGCCCCCTTACAGGCAGGGGTCGCGGTTATGATTCATGGGGTTACGAAAAGTTGCAACAGCATCCCGGTTACCGAAACCGTTTGACGGCTCCACCCTGAGCAGGATACTGCGCGCGATTGGTTACAGGGCCACCGAGGCTGGCGCCACAGCAGGGACTCAGAGCCCACTGGAGGCAAGCAGGTGTGCAAGAATCCCTGCTCCGCTCATGGCAACGGGACTGCCTGCGCTATCATTGCCGCCCCTCGAAATGCAGTCGCGCCCCGTGTCGGCAGAGTCCGCTTCCACCGTTATGAACGGTCACCATGCTGCGTTGCCGGCGGCCCCGCTCTGGCGCCGCCTCGCGGCGCTGGTCTACGACGGCCTGCTGCTGATTGCGCTGGGTTTTGTGTACAGCGGGATTATCCTGGCGGTTCAGGTGCAATTTTTCGGCGCCCATGAGGCGCAGCCCCTGGGTGGCCTGGGTCTCGCAGGGCTGTGGCTGTTCCTGTCGCTGTATTACATCTGGTGCTGGCGCCGGGCGGGTCAGACGCTGGGGATGAAAACCTGGCGGCTGCGCCTGCAACAGCCGGATGGCAGCGCGCCCACCTGGCGGCAAGCCTGGCTGCGCTGTCTGCTGGCGCCGTTCTCGCTGGTTTCGGTGCTGGGCTATCTCTGGTGCCTGTGGAGCCGCTCGGGGGATTGTCTGCACGATCTCGGCAGCGGGACGCGCCTGGTGGTCCTGCCGAAACCCCGCTAGGGATACACAAGGCTTTCGACACGCTCAGGACGAACGGTAACTGTCCGATTTCGTTGGTGGTGAGTTTGTCGAACCATGAACAGCATCGGTTATGCAGAATATTGCTGGCGAGCGTCCGCTGCCGATACGGCGATCGGCCACTGACTAGGCCGCCCGGCGCAGCAATACCAGCCCCACCGCCAGGCAGGCCAGCACCGGCGCCAGCACCGCCCACAAGGGTGAAAACCCGAATAGCAGACTCGATGGTCCGAGCAATTTCAGGCTGGTCTGGAACACCACGCCGACCAGTACGCCGGAAAATACCCGAAATCCCGTGGTGGATTCTCGCAGCGGGCCGAACACGAAGGACACGGCAACCAGCAGCAGACTGAAAATCATCACCGGTTGCAGCACCTTGGACCAGAAGGCGAGCTGATAGGCGCCGGCCTGCAGCCCCTGGCGTTCCAGGTAATCGGCGTAGCTGCCCAATTGGCGCACCGGCAAGGCTTCCGGCGCCATCAGCGTCAGGGTGAGCAGGTCCGGGGAGAGGTCGCTGTCCCAGCGGCGGCTGGCGAAGTGGTCGGTCTCGATAGCGGTGTCGCCCAGGCGCGTGATCACGCCATCCTCTTCCACCCAGTGATCGCCGACGTAGCGGGCACGGGCGGCGAAGCTCGCTTCCCGCAGGCGGCGCTGCGAGTCGAAGCGATAGCGCGCGACCCCGGCCAGACGGCCGCCGGGATAGATGGCGTTGAAGTGCATGAACTCGTCGCCCTCGCGATTCCACACGCCGCTGCGCGCCGAAAATGTTTCCGGATCGCCGCGCAGCGCCAGCCTGCGACTCTCCGCCCACTGATCGGCTTTGGGCACCACGAATTCGCCCACCAGACTGCCGGCGAGAATCACCAGCAGTACCGGGCGCGCGGCAAACCACGCAATCCGCAGCAACGATACTCCCGCGCTGCGCATGACGACCAGCTCACTGTTGCCCGCCAGACTGCCGAGCCCGACGATGGCCCCGATCAGCACCGCAAACGGCAGGCTGTCGTAGCCCCGCGCCGGCATCGTCGCGAACACATAGAGGAGGAGTTCCGGGAAGTCAAAGTTGTTCTGAAGGTCACGCAGCCCCTCCACCAACGCCGCAATGGCGTTGAGCGCCAGCAATACCAGCAGCGCGACCGCGATAGCACCGAGCACCGTGCGACCGGTGTAGCGGGATAGCTGCTGCATCAGCTGCGCATCCAGGCGCGCAGGCGTTCGGGCTGCCAGCCCGTCCACCACAGCACCAGTGCCACACCGATGCCGAGAAACACCAGGTGAATCCACCACAGACCAAGCGCCGGTGCCAGCGCACCGGCCTCCACCGCGCCACGCGCAGCATTGAGGCTCATGAGGTAGATGATGTAGAGAAACACCGCCGGCAGGATGCGCGCATAGCGGCCCTTGCGGGGATCGGTGCGGCTCAGGGGCAGCGCCATCAAGGTCACCACCAGCACCAGCAACGCCGTGGAATAGCGCCATTGCAAAGCGGCGACGTGTTTGGGATTGGCGGATCCCAGCAACGCGCTCGTGGGTATGGAATCGCTCCAGCCCGGCCGGTTGCGGGGCGCGGGTCTGGCGAGACGCTGACCGTATTCCTCGAACTGGGTCACATCGAAATCGGCCTGGCCCGGGACACCCTGGTAGCGATACCCGTTGGTCAGCACCAGATAGTTGGTCTGACCGTCCGCGGAGCGTTTCGGCTCGCCGCGCTCGGCCACCACGATCACCATGCTCGGCTTACCCTCCGAGTCGGCCCCTCCCTCGACCAGAAACACCTGGTCCATATGGCCACCCGGAAGCACCTGTTCGGTGTAGCTCACGCCCTTGCCGCCGTGCAGCGAGTAAAACTTGCCGCCCTCCATGGCGTCGAACTCACCCCGCGCTTTCTGTGCGTCGACCAACACCTCGGCACGCGCCATGCCCTCGGGACCCAACGATAAACTCAGCCAGGCCACGAAGGCCGCGACCACCATCGCCACGGCGAGGGTATAACCCGCAATCCGCAGTTGACTGATACCACAGGCGTGCAACACGGTCATCTCGCTGTCCTGGTACAGCCTGCCGTAGGACAGCAGCACGGCGAGAAAGAACGCCAGCGGCAGAATGAGTTCGAGAAAGGCCGGCATCCGGTAACCCATGATGGCGAAGATCACATTGGGGTCGATCTTGCCCTCGGCGGCGTCGGCCATGTACTGCACGAAGCGGCTGCTCATCACCACCAGCAGCAGGACGGTGGCCACGGCGGCGGTGGTGGCGAGCAGATCCCGGGCGAGATAGCGAAAGATGATCACGGGTAGCGGAGCGGGCTCTCGTCGGAGGACAGGGTCGGTTGGTACCGTTGGAGGCATGGCTTACACTGTGACTCGATTATCCGGCATTCATCCGCACTTGTCTCTGGAGTCACCGTGCCAGACCTCGCCCTCGAATTCAGCGCCCGCGCGGGCGGTGCCACCGCGTTCAAAACCGACTGCCTGATCGTCCCGGTACCGGGCAAGCTGCCGCTACCCGCTGCCGCCGCCGCGATCGATGCCGCCACGGGCGGTCAGATCAGCGCGCTGGTGGAGGCCGGCGACTTTGCCGGTACCCTGGGCGCGGCGCTGCTGCTGCACCGGCCCGCGGGGCTGACGGCGGCACGGCTGCTGCTGATTGGCACCGGCAAGGAACCGCCCCTGCCCCGCGATATTCTCACGCTGATAGCGGCCGCCGCCCGCGCCGTGCTGGGCACGCCGGCCAAGAGCGCGGCCCTGCTGGTGGCGGATCTGCGGGGCGAGCGGGACCCGACTGCGTTCGGGCGCCAGGCGGCCCGCCTGTTTTGCGAGGCGGGTTACAAATTTCGACCCGGCGACGACAACGGCAAACGCGGGAAACTCGCGCGGCTCACCCTGGTGTGCGAGGAACGCAGTCAGGTGCGCGCGCTCACGGAGGGCCTCGAACTCGGTGCCGTCATCGGCAAGGGAATCAACAGCGCGCGCCGCCTCGGCGACCTGCCCGGCAATGTGTGCACTCCCGGCTACCTGGCCGAACAGGCCCGCGAACTGGGCAAACGCCATCCCGACGTCAGCGTCCGGGTGCTCGACGAAAAGCAGATGGCCAAACTGAAAATGGGCGCGCTGCTCTCCGTCACCGCGGGTACCGTGCAGCCCGCCTATCTGATCGCGCTCGAATATCGCGGTGCCGCTGCGCAGGCGCCGGTGGTACTGGTGGGCAAGGGCGTGACCTTCGATTCCGGCGGCATCAGCCTCAAGCCCGGCGCCAAGATGGACGAAATGAAGTACGACATGTGCGGCGCCGCGAGCGTCCTGGGTGTCATGGAAGCCGTGGCGGCGGCAGCGCTTCCGCTGCATCTGGTAGGCCTGATTCCCACCGTCGAAAACCTGCCCAGTGGCGCCGCCACCAAGCCCGGCGACGTGGTCACCTCGATGTCGGGCAAGACCATCGAGATTCTCAACACCGACGCCGAAGGCCGGCTGATCCTGTGCGATGCCCTCACCTACGCGGCCCGCTACAAGCCGGCGGTGGTGATCGATATCGCCACCCTCACCGGTGCCTGTGTGGTGGCGCTCGGCAAGCAGGCGAGCGGCCTGTTCAGCCCCAACGACACCCTGGCGGCGGAGCTGCTGGCGGCGGGCGAGGCCTCCGGCGACCGCGCCTGGCGGCTGCCGCTGTGGAAAGAGTACGACGAGCAACTCAAGAGCAACTTCGCGGACATGGCCAATATCGGCGGGCCCGAAGCCGGCAGCATCACCGCCGGCTGCTTTCTGGCGCGCTTCACCAAGGACTACAGCTGGGCGCACCTGGATATCGCCGGCACCGCCTGGAACTCGGCTCCGAAAGGCGCCACCGGCCGCCCCATCCCGCTGTTGATGGAATACCTGCTCGGCCGTATCGACGCCGCGGGGCAGGCGTGACCCGGATCAGCTTCTACGAGATCGCCGGCGGCGCCGATGCCCAGCTCGGCCTGTGCTGCCAGCTCGCTGCCAAGGCGATGGCGCAAGGCCTCGACACCTTGATTCACTGCCCCGATACCGATGCGATCGAGCAACTCGACGTCCTGCTCTGGAGCCACCTCCCCACCGCTTTCATCCCCCATGGCCGTGCGCCCGATCCGGCCACGCCCGTGACCCTGAACCAGGGCGGCGATCCGGGCCATCACCACGGCCTGCTGATCAACCTGGCCGCGGGGGCGCCGGACTGGTTCAGCCGCTTCGAGCGCCTGGCGGAGTTCGTCCACGCCGAAAATCCGCTTCAGCGGGAACAGATGCGCGATCGCTATCGTTTCTACCGCGATCGCGGCTACGCGATTGAGCACCACAAACTCGGCGCGCCGGCGCGTGCCCTGGCGTCATGAACGGGCGCGAACCGGACGATTCGGAAGACGACCCTGCGCCGGATCCGGCGCAACTCGATTTTTCGGTGCTGGAAATACCCATTCTCACCGAGGTGCTGAAAATACCGGTTGTTTCCAAAGCTCTGGAACCGCCCGCACCACCGCCCACCGAAGCGTCATTGCCACCCGACAACCAGGAGCCCGACCAGCCCCTATAATTCTCGACCTCGATTCTCTGTTTCAATTCTCGGTTTCGATTCCCGGCCTCGACTCTCAACCGCAAATTGACGGTCTCGGCTACTGAGCGTCAACTACCGATCTTGACGTCTGGAATTCAACTTGCCGGCCCTGCGCCACCCGCCACCACGAGAACCATCCCGCGTTATGGACAAGACTTATCAGCCCGGCGCCATCGAGCAACACTGGTATCAGCTCTGGGAACAACAGGGCCATTTCCGGCCGCAGGGTGCGGGCGCGCCCTACTGCATCATGATCCCGCCGCCCAATGTCACCGGCAGCCTGCACATGGGCCACGGATTCCAGGACGCCATCATGGATGCCCTGATCCGCTTCCGCCGTATGCAAGGGCGCAACACGCTCTGGCAGGTAGGCACCGACCACGCCGGCATCGCCACCCAGATGGTGGTGGAGCGGCAACTGGAAGCCGAAGGATTGAGCCGCCACGATCTGGGCCGCGACGCCTTTATCGACCGCGTGTGGCAATGGAAGGCGGAATCCGGCGGCACCATCACCCGCCAGTTGCGGCGCCTGGGCGCGTCCACCGACTGGTCGCGGGAACGCTTCACCATGGACGAGGGCTTCTCGCGCGCGGTGCGCGAGGCCTTCGTGCGCCTGCACGAAAAAGGCCTGATCTACCGCGGCCAGCGCCTGGTCAACTGGGACCCGCAACTGCACACGGCGATCTCCGATCTCGAAGTGGTGAGCGAAGAGGAAACCGGCCACCTCTGGCACTTCCGCTACCCGCTCACCGACGGCTCCGGCCACCTCACCGTCGCCACCACCCGCCCCGAGACCATGCTGGGCGATACGGCGGTCGCCGTGCATCCGGACGACGAACGCTATCGCCACCTGGTGGGCAAAAGCATCCGGCTGCCGCTCGCAAACCGGGAAATTCCGATCATCGCAGACGACTATGTAGACCCGGCCTTCGGCAGCGGCTGTGTGAAAATCACTCCCGCCCATGACTTCAATGACCACGCCCTGGGCCTGCGTCACCGACTGCCCCTGATCAATATCCTGGAAGCCGATGCGCGTCTGAACGACAACGTCCCGCCCGCCTATCGGGGCCTCGACCGCTTCGAAGCGCGCCAGCGCGTGGTGGCCGACCTCGACGCCCTGGGGCTGCTGGAGAAAATCGAGGATCACCGCCTCAAGGTGCCGCGCGGCGATCGCTCCGGCGTGGTGATCGAACCCTGGCTCACCGAGCAGTGGTATGTGGACACCAAACGTCTCGCGCCCCGTGCGATCGATGCGGTGGAGAGTGGCGCGATCCGCTTCGTGCCAAAGCAGTACGAGAACATGTATTTCTCCTGGATGCGCGATATTCAGGACTGGTGCATCAGCCGCCAGCTGTGGTGGGGGCACCGGATACCGGCCTGGTACGATCCCGCAGGCAAGGTCTTTGTGGGCCGCTCGGAAGCCGAGGTGCGCAAGCAGCACGGCATCGATGCCGCGGTGCCCTTGCGCCAGGACGAGGACGTGCTCGACACCTGGTTCTCCTCCGGGCTGTGGACCTTCGGCACCCTCGGCTGGCCCGAGAAGACCCCTGAACTCGCCACCTTCCATCCCACCGACGTGCTGGTCACCGGCTTCGACATCATCTTCTTCTGGGTCGCCCGCATGATCATGCTGACCCTGGAATTCACCGATGAAGTGCCCTTCCGCACCATCTATGTCCACGGCCTGGTGCGCGACGGCCAGGGCCAGAAGATGTCGAAATCCAAGGGCAATGTGCTGGACCCCATAGATCTCATCGACGGCATCGGTCTGGAAGACCTGGTGGCCAAACGCACCAGCGGTCTGCTGCGGCCCAGGGATGCGGAGAAAATCGCCCGCCAGACCCGCAAGGAATTCCCGGACGGCATCGCCGCCCACGGCACCGATGCCCTGCGCTACACCTATTACTCGCTCGCCAGCACCGGGCGCGACGTCCGCTTCGACGTCGGCCGCATCGAAGGCTTCCGCAACTTCTGCAACAAGATCTGGAACGCGACCCGCTATGTGCTGATGAACACCGAAGGCGAAGACTGCGCCGAGGACGGGCACGAAAACTACGATCTGTCCCGCGCCGACCGCTGGATCATCAGCCGCCTGCAGCGCGCCGAACAGGCGGTGATCGCCGCGCTCGACAGCTTCCGTTTCGATCTCGCCTCGCAGGCGCTCTACGAGTTCGTGTGGTCCGACTATTGCGACTGGTATCTGGAACTGTCGAAGCCCGTGCTCTGGGACGAGACCGCGCCCCAGGCCCTGAAAACCGGCACGCGGCGCACCCTGGTGCGGGTGCTTGAAACGACGCTGCGTCTCGCCCACCCGTTCATGCCATTCATCACCGAGGAAATCTGGCAGCGGGTGAAAACGCTCGCGGGCAAGGCTGGCGACACCATCATGCTGCAACCCTACCCGGTGCCGCGGACCGACCGCATCGACCCGGACGCAGAGGCGGACATCGCCTGGATCCAGCAGGTGATCCTCGGCGTACGCACCATCCGCGGCGAAATGAACATCGCGCCGGGGCGCAAGCTGCCGCTCTATTTTCGCCACGGCGAGTCCGCCGACCGCGCCCGGCTGGACGCCAATCGCAGCTATCTGGCGCGGCTCGCCAATCTCGACGAGATGGTCTGGCTGGATCCGGGCGACGAACCGCCGGCAGCGGCAACGGTGCTCGCCGGCGCCATGGAACTCCATGTGCCGCTGGCCGGTTTGATCGACAAGGACGCGGAACTCGCGCGGCTCGACCGCGAAATCGCCAAAAGCACGCAGGAGATCAAGCGCCTGAACGGCAAGCTCGGCAACGCCAGCTTTGTCGCCAATGCGCCGCCGGACGTGGTGGAACGGGAGCGCGAAAAAGCATCGGCAGCGGCGGACGCGCTACACCGGCTCTCCGCGCAGCGCGCGCGGATTGCCGCCTTGCCATGACCGCGGAGCCACGGTGCTGGCGTCCAATTCAGGGACCATAGCGGTTACCCTTGGGACAAATCCTGTCAATCGGCACGAGACTTCGCCCATGACCGATAGCGCACCCGCAACCCCCATTCCCGTTCCGCTGCTGGACCAGCGGCTGACGACGGCGCCCGATTCGCCATTCGCGGTCGAGACACTCGACATCCGGGGCATCGAAACCCAGTGCTGGCGCCAGAGCTTTCCCCATCTGCGCGCGGTGTTCGCGCACACGGCGCAGTTCGCCGAACGCGACTATCTGGTGTACGAAGGCGAGCGCCTAACCTACGCCGCGCACCACCGCCGGGTTGCGGCGCTCGCCCACGCCATGACGACGCGCTTCGGTATCCGCAAGGGCGATCGCGTGGCGCTGGCGATGCGCAACTATCCCGAATGGCCGATGGTGTTCTGGGCCAGCGTGGCGATCGGCGCCGTCATCGTGCCGCTGAACGCCTGGCTGACCGGCGGCGAACTCGCCTACGCGCTGGCGGACTCGGGCAGCCGCCTGCTGGTGGTCGACGCCGAACGTCTGGCGAGCCTCGAACCTCATCTGCCCGCACTGACGGATCTGGAAGCCACCATCGTCGTGCGCGGTCCCGGCGCGCTGCTGGCGTCGGTTCACGCCTGGCACGATGTGCTCGCCGAACCGTATCCCGCGGAACTGCCGCCCTGCACGCTCGATCCCGAGGACGATGCCGCGATCTACTACACCTCGGGCACCACCGGGCAACCCAAGGGCGCGCTGCTCACCCACCGCAACATCTGCTCCAATCAGGTCACCGGGGTCTATCTGCGCGCGCGCACCGAATTCCGCTACGGCCGCACGCCCCAGCCACCCGCGACGCAGATGGGCCAGCTTATCAGTGTGCCGCTGTTTCATGTCACGGGCTCGATCGCCATGTTGATCGGCAGCACCATTCAGGGCTCGAAGCTGGTATTCATGCACCGCTGGAATCCCGAGGACGCGATCCGGCTGATCGAGCGCGAGCGGCTGAACTCCTTCGGCGGCGTGCCCTCGATGCCGCTGCAGGTGATCGAATCACCTATTTTCAGGCAGCACGACACCTCGTCGGTAATGGCGGTGCTGTTCGGCGGTGCCCCGCCATCGCCGGAACTCGCGCGCCGCATCAAGGACGTGTTCCCGAATGCGTCGGCCAGCAACGGCTATGGCCTCACCGAAACTTCCGGCGTCGCCACGGTGAATGTCGCCGAGGACTATCTGGCGAAGCCCGCCAGTGCCGGGGTGCCGGCGCCGGTGTCGCGCGTGAAGATCATGGACCGGGATGCCAGTACGGAACTACCGATAGGGGAGACCGGCGAAATCTGGATTCGCGGCCCGCAGGTATTCAAGGGCTATTGGCGCAATCCCGATGCCACCGCCAAGGCGCTGGTGGATGGCTGGTTGCGCAGCGGCGATCTGGGCTATGTGGATGAGGACGGCGCACTGTTCGTGGTCGATCGCGCCAAGGACATGCTGCTGCGCGGCGGTGAGAACATCTACTGCATCGAAGTGGAAAATGCGCTGCATACCCACCCGGATGTGCTGGATGTGGCAGTGGTTGGCATCCCCGATCCGATTCTGGGCGAACGCGTGGGCGCCATGGTGCAAATGCGCGCGGGCGCCACCGCGGACGCCGCCGCCCTGCGCGCCCATGTGGCTGCGCGTATCGCGGCCTTCAAGGTGCCGGAGCGCATCGACATCGTCAACGAACCCCTGCCGCGCAATGCCAACGGCAAGATTCTCAAACCGCAGGTGAAATCCGTCATGGGGATCGGTTGATCCTATTCCTTGCCCTTTAACCGGCGGCAACTTCCGCGAGTTTTCGGATCTTCCTCACCATCGCCCGCAGCCCGTTGCCACGAGTCGGGGAAATATGGCGCAGCAGGTCGATGCGCGCGAAAAAGGCTTCGATATCGAAGGCACGGATTGCGGCGGGTGTGCGGTTGTTGAAGGCGGCGAGGACGATGGCCGCGAGGCCGCGGACGATCAGAGCGTCGGAATCCACGATGAATTGCAGTTTTCCCGTGGCGGGGTCGAGGCGGTGCTCGATCCAGACCTGGCTCTGACAGCCGTGGATGTAGCGGTCTTCAGTTTTGAGTTCCGCGGGCATCGACGGCAGTTCCTTGCCGAGATCGATGAGGTAGCGGTAGCGTTCTTCCCAGTCGTCGAAGAAGGCGAGCGACTCGGCGATTTCCTCGGTGTCGATGGTGCGGCCGAAGGGCACCTGCTCGAACACCGCGGTGTAATCGACCCCGCCGTCCATCAGTAGACGCCCAGTTCCAGTTGCGCCGCTTCCGACATGCGCGCGCGGCTCCAGGGCGGGTCGAACACCAGCGCCACTTCGACCTGCTTCACATTGGGAACCTTGCCGACGCGGTATTTGACATCGTCCACCAATACCGGCCCCATGCCGCAGCCCGGCGCGGTCAATGTCATGGTGATGTCGACGCGGTTGCCGGAGACGGTGCAGGCGTAGATCAAACCGAGATCGACGATGTTGACCGGAATCTCCGGATCGTAGATCGAGCGCAAAGCCTCCCACACATTGTCTTCGTTCACCTGATCGGAATCGCTCGGCGCAAAGGTGAATTCGACGGCTTCCAGTCCGAGCGCGTCGGCATCGGTGCCGTCTACCCGCGCCAGATTACCGCCCACATTCACCGTGTAGCTGCCGCCGAGCGCCTGGGTGATGCCGACGAAGGTGTCCTTGGGAATGGTGATGCGGGTGCCGGCCGGCACCAGGCGCGCGGGACAGTCACGCTGCACTACCACCATGCGGCGTTCCATTGGTCAGACTCCGAACGATTCGCCGCAGCCGCATTCCATCTGCGCGTTGGGGTTACGGAATTTGAGCGTGGAATTCAGGCCTTCGACGACCAGATCGATTTCGGTGCCCTGCATCAACGGCAGCGCCTCGGTGTCGACAAACACGGAAAGATTCTCGGCAACCTTGAATTCGCGATCTTCCGCGCGCGGCTCGGTGACATAGTCGATCTGGTACATGTAGCCGGAGCAGCCGCTGCGGTTGACGCTGACGCGCACGGCATGGGCGCCGGCGCGGTCGAGCTGGCGGCGCACATGGCCGGCCGCGGACGGCGTCATCCGCACACCCGCGTGCTCGGCGGTAGGCTCGAATGTCTGGACTGACATGGCGACTTCTCCAGTAGCAGCTTGCTAAACAAAGGTTTTCACTTTTTCCAGCGCCGCGACAAAGCGATCGATTTCCGCGGCCGTGTTGTAGAACGCGACCGACGCGCGCACCGTGCCGGGAATTCCCAGGCGCGCCATCAGCGGCAGGGTGCAATGGTGGCCGGCGCGCACCGCCACGCCCTGCTGGTCGAGCAGATGGCCCACATCCGTGGGGTGGGCGCCGGCCACCAAAAACGAGGCCACCGATACCCGCGACTTCGCGGTACCGATCCGCCGCACGCCCGGCATGGCGGCAAGCGCAGCGTCCAGGCGAGCGTACAGTGCGTCTTCGTGGGCCTGCGCCGCGCCGCGATCCAGGGTTCCGAGCCAATCGAGGGCCGCGCCCATACCGATCGCACCGGCGATATTCGGTGTGCCGGCCTCGAATTTCCACGGGGTTTCCGTGTAGGTGGTGCCGGCGAACGAGACTTTCTCGATCATCTGACCGCCACCCTGCCAGGGCGGCATGGCGTCCAGCAGTTCGCGCCGCGCGTAGAGCACACCGATGCCGGTGGGACCGAACAGCTTGTGCCCGGAGAACACATAAAAATCCGCGCCCATGGCACGCACGTTCGCCGGGAAATGACTCACCGCCTGGGCGCCGTCGATCAGCGCGAGTGCGCCGGCGGCATGGGCCAGACGCACGATCTCCGCCACCGGATTGATGGTACCCAGCGCGTTGGACACCTGGGTCACCGCGACCAGACGGGTGCGCTCGCCCAGTAGATTGCGGAACGCCTCCATATCCAGCTCGCCCGCGTCGGTCACGGGCACCACGCGAATGCGCGCGCCGGTCGCCGCCGCCACCATCTGCCAGGGCACGATGTTGGCGTGATGTTCCATTTCGGTGAGGACGATCTCGTCGCCGGCACGGAGATTGGCGCGGCCCCAACTGTTGGCCACCAGATTGATGCTCTCGGTGGTGCCGCGGGTCCAGATGATTTCCTCGCGCGCCACACCGCCCAGAAAAGCTGCCACTTTGGCGCGCGCACCTTCGAATGCGTCGGTGGCGCGGGTCGCGAGCGTATGGGCGCCGCGATGGACGTTGGCGTGATCGTGCCGGTAATAGTTGGCGATGGCGTCGATCACGGCGTCGGGCTTTTGCACCGAGGCGGCGTTGTCGAGATACACCAACGGATAACCGTTCACTTCCTGATGCAGGATCGGAAACTGGCTGCGCACCGCTTCGACGTTGAATGCCGCGCGACTTGCGGTTTGGACGACACTCATGGGGATTCCTCCTCGGCCGGGGCGGCAAACGCCTGCGCCAGCGCCGGGCGCAGTGCAGCGCGCACGGCGTCCACCGGAAAGCCGTCCACCACTTCGGCGAGAAATGCGAAACTCAGCATGCTGCGCGCCGCGTTCGCGTCCAGACCGCGCGACCGCAGATAGAACAGCGCGTTCGCATCCAGTTGGCCGAGCGTGGCGCCGTGGGCGCACTTCACGTCGTCGGCGTAGATTTCCAGCTCGGGTTTGACATCGATCTCGGCACGGCTCGACAGCAACAGGCTCTTGGTGTGGAGTTGGGCATCGGTCTTTTGCGCACCGCGATGAATGTGAATGCGGCCGTTCAGGATGCCGCGCGAGGTCTCGCCGGCGATATTGCGAAACAGCTGTTTCGAAGTGCCGCGAGGTACCCGGTGCTCCAGGCACAGTTGATTGTCGAGATGATCGTTGTTGCGCGTGAGCCCGGCACCGGAAACGGTGACTTCCGCGCCCTCGCCCGCGAGCCCGATGCGTATCTCGTTGCGGCGAAACGCGGCGCCCAGTTGCGCCTGCCAGAGGTTGTAGCGCGCATTGCGGCCCAGCTCCACGTCCAGTGCACTGAGCCAGCGGCCATGTCCGGCGTCGAGCGCCAGGCGTAGATGGTCCAGTTGCGCGCCGTCTTCCAGCACCACCTCGACTACGCTGTTGGTGAAGGCCATGGCCGTGCCCAGATGCCGTTCGATCAGCGTGGCGCGGGCGCCCTGCCCGACGAGTACCAGCACACGCGGATGGACACCGCGCGGGGTGGAACTGTCACTCTGAGCAATGAGCAGTTCGATGGGCAGCGCTGCATCCGCGCCGGGGGCCACCCGAACGACCAGACCGTCTTCCAGCAGCGCGGCGTTGAGCGCCACGAAAGGCTTCTCCGGCGCTGCCGCCAGCCGACCCAGATGGGCTTCGACGACGACGGCCTCGGCATCGGTCAGCGCCGCGAACGATGTCACCGACACCCCGGGGGTGAAGGCCGGCAGCGACTGGGGGATGCCGTCCAGAATCACCATCGACTGCGTGGCCAATCCCGGAATGGGCATGGCTGCGACCGCCGCGCCGACTGGCGCGTGATCGAGCAGGCCCTCTTCAAGCAGCGGCCCGATACGGCTGTATTTCCAGGATTCGGTCTTGGGGTTCGGCAGTTCCGCCGCACTGAAGGCCGCGCGTCCCGCCGCGCGCAGACGGCCCAGTACGCCGGTATCGGTGGGGAAGCTCTCACTCCGCGTCCGCGCGGTGTGGGCAAAGATTTCGATGCGCTCGCTGCGTTTCATCGTCACCACACCGCTCTCAGGCCGCGTCGTTGCGAAGCCAGCCATAGCCCTTGGCTTCCAGCTCCAGGGCCAGCTCGCGACCGCCGGAGCGCAGGATGCGGCCATCGGCCAGCACGTGCACATAATCCGGCACGACATGATCGAGTAGGCGCTGGTAGTGAGTCACCATGACGATGGCGCGCTCCGGAGAACGCAGCGCATTCACGCCGTCGGCAACCACCTGCAACGCATCGATATCGAGGCCGGAGTCGGTCTCATCCAGCACCGCCAGACGCGGTTGCAACAACAGCATCTGGAGAATTTCGTTGCGTTTTTTCTCACCGCCGGAAAACCCTTCGTTGACACCGCGCTTGAGAAACTCGGGATCGAGTTGCAACTGCTGGCTGGTCGCGCGCGCAAGCTTCATGAACTCCACCGCCGACAAGTTGGGCTCGCCGCGATGGCTGCGCACGGCTTCGAGCGAGGCGCGCAGAAATTCCATGTTGGACACACCCGGAATCTCGACCGGATACTGAAAGGCCAGAAACACACCCGCGCGAGCACGCTCCTCCACTGTCAGCGCGAGCAGATCGCGCCCCAGGTATTCGATGCCGCCGGCGGTGACTTCATAGCCAGCGCGGCCGGCCAGCACCGCGGCCAGAGTGCTCTTGCCAGAGCCGTTGGGGCCCATGATGGCGTGGACTTCGCCCGCGTTTATTGCGAGAGTCAAGCCTTTCAGGATCGGCGTGTCCGCGACCGTGACGTGCAGATTGGTAATTTTCAGCATGGGATCACTCCATTTCGCGTGCCGGCATTCAGCCGATCGCGCCTTCGAGACTGACTTCGAGCAGCTTGCCCGCTTCCACCGCGAACTCCATGGGCAGCTCGCGGAACACCTGCTTGCAGAATCCGTTGACGATCATGGATACGGCTTTTTCCGGGTCCAGGCCGCGCTGACGGCACAGGAAGAGCTGATCGTCGCTCACCTTCGAGGTGGTTGCCTCGTGCTCGACGGTCGCGGAGGGATTGCGGCTTTCGATATAGGGAAAGGTGTGAGCGCCGCAGCGGTCGCCCAGCAGCAGCGAATCGCACTGGGTGTGATTGCGCGCGTTCTCCGCGCCGGCGCCGATGTGCACCAGGCCGCGGTAGGAATTCTCGGCGCGCATCGCGCTGATGCCCTTGGCAACGATGGTGGATCGCGTGTTGCGGCCCACATGGACCATTTTGGTGCCGGTATCGGCCTGCTGCATCCCGCGCGTGAGGGCGACCGAATAGAACTCGCCCACCGCGTTGTCGCCTTGCAGGATCACCGACGGATATTTCCAGGTGATCGCCGAGCCGGTTTCCACCTGGGTCCAGGAAATCTTGGCGTTTTCGTGGGCAATGCCGCGCTTGGTGACGAAGTTGTAGATGCCGCCACGGCCCTCGGCGTCGCCCGGATACCAGTTCTGCACCGTCGAATACTTGATCTCGGCGCCTTTCAGGGCGATCAACTCCACCACCGCGGCGTGAAGCTGGTTTTCGTCGCGCTGGGGCGCCGTGCAGCCTTCGAGATAAGACACATGACTGCCCTCGTCGGCGACGATCAGGGTGCGCTCGAACTGCCCGGTATTGCGGGCGTTGATGCGGAAATAGGTGGACAGCTCCATGGGACAGCGCACGCCCCTGGGCACATAGACGAAGGAGCCGTCGCTGAAGACGGCGGAATTCAGACCGGCGAAGAAATTGTCACGAAAGGGCACCACGCTGCCCAGATATTTGCGAATCAGCTCGGGGTGCTCGCGCACCGCTTCGGAGATCGGGCAGAAAATGACGCCCGCTTCGGCGAGTTTGTCCTTGAAGGTGGTCACCACGGAAACGCTGTCGAACACGGCATCAACCGCGACACCTGCCAGCGCTGCCCGCTCGTGCAGGGGAATGCCGAGTTTTTCGTAGGTGCGCAGCAGCTCGGGATCCACTTCGTCCAGACTTTGCGGGCCTTCGCCGGGACGCCTCGGCGCGGAGTAATAAGAAATGCTCTGGTAATCGATCGGCGGGTAATGAACGTGCGCCCACTGGGGATGCGCCATCGTCTGCCAGTGGCGAAATGCTTTCAGCCGCCACTGCAACAGCCAGTCGGGCTCCTGCTTGCGGGCCGAAATGAAACGGACCGTGTCCTCGTTCAAACCTGGCGGCAGGGTGTCGGACTCGATGTCCGTAGTCCAGCCCGCCTTGTAGGCGCCGTGGACCATGCCGTCGAGTTGACCAAGGTTTTTGCTCATGGGAGGAGCTCCCGTCCACTGTGTGAACCATTTGGCGACCGCCCGCGGCGCGGACGGATCGGGCACTGTACGGGCGCGGACAGATTTGCGCGCACAGAGTTGATAAATTGCATGGGGAAATCATAATGGATACCCGGATCGTATTCAATACTCCACAGGTATACAATTGATCCGCAACTGCACGGAACCGGAAAATTCGCCATGCTGAAAGTGGGACGTCTCGCCGATTACGGGGTGCTGATCCTGCACCACTTGGGCCGTGTGCGACCCGCGCGCCTGTCCATGGAAACCCTGTCGGAACTCACGCACGTTCCACTGCCGACCGTGCGCAAGGTGATGCGCTTCCTTATCGAAGCCGGATTGGTACTTTCCAAACGCGGCCCGCTGGGCGGCTATCTGCTTGCCCGCGCCCCCGACGCCATCAGCCTCGCCGATGCCATCACCGCTCTGGAAGGTCGTCCGGCGCTCACCACCTGCTCCAGCGAGCACGGCCAGTGCGATATCGCGGGTCAGTGCGAACTGGCGGATCGCTGGCCGGGAGTGAATGCCATCGTGATGCAGGTACTGGAACGGACCACGCTCGCGGATCTCAGCCGGTTCGGTCGTCACGACACCCATGTTCCCCCGCCGCTGCGCGAACTACTGGCACCGCGGACGCCGGCCTGATCCCGGTCAGGGACAACGCAGGGTTCCGATCCCCAGCCGGACCTGGGGCCGCCCGGTGATGTTGGTGACCACGCGACGCGCGCGTGAAGAATCACCGGTTGGGGGACAGACGCGAAAGGTTCCCGTCACCAATCCTCCGGAACTCGCCGCCGACCCATCCGGACGATACGCGTACCAGTCGCGGGCGTTGCTGTTGTTCAGGGTAAACTCGCCGGGAAGTGCCGCCTGTGTCCGCAACACCCCCTCACCCGCGTCAAGCGTGCCGTCGCTGTCGCGATCAACGAATACAAGCCAGCCTTGCGCCCAGTCGCCCGCCGTTGTGCAAATCACGCCGTCGGCCGACTTGCACAACGTAACCCGCAGATTGCGCTTGATCGCTTCGCTGCGCGCCAGCGTGAGCGAGGTCATCAGCGCCTCAGCGTGCGCCGCCGCGAGATTGCCTTGCAGAAGATCGCGAAAGGAAGGTGCCGCCGCGGCAGTCAGCACCGCGAGCAGCATCAGAGTGACCAGCATTTCGAGCAGAGTGAAGCCCGTTGCACGCCTGTCCATGCGTACACACCTCCATGTAGTATCCGTCTGCCGCGTTGGCATCAACGCGGCGCAACCGGCCATCCTGGCCGGAGATTTAACTTACGCTCCGCCCGCCGCTGGATGCAAGCCCGCGCAGTCGAGCCCGCCGGCAAAATCCGTGACCGGCGCACACCACAGCGATGGTTCCGCTACGGTGAATCAGCGCCCTCCAGCTGCTCCTGCATTTTGGTTTCGCGCTGATCGACACCCTGCTTGAGCATGGCCTCGACGCCTTTGGCCTTGTTCAACTCGTTCTGGTAAATCGGCAGACCCTTTTCGGCGGGATCCGGACCGGTCTGACGCTGACACATCAGCAGATAAGCCGGCACCATCAACGCAAACAGCATCAGCACCACTTTCATTATCGCGGCTCCATTATCGCGGCTCCTGCAGCAGGAACGCCCCATGCGGCGCGCCAACATACCGCTTCCGCCCGCAACTGTCCGCGAATTTGTTCATCGCCCGGTATCGCTGGCCCGGGCATTGCGCATGCCGATATCACGGCCGTTTCGGCGCTCAGTGCGTCGATCAGGTTTTGACCCGTGCGCCCGCTGCCTTCTCAACCTTGCGCCGTACTTCCCGAGCGGGTTTTACCAGCATTTTTAGGTCACTTGCCGGCGCATCCAGCCAATCAAAGGTCGCCTGCGGTGGCAGGGTGATCGCAGCAGCATCCGGTTGCGCCGCTTGCCCGGTTTGACCTTGAGCAGCCGGATCTCTACGCACGCCGGCTACCTGGGTTTGGTCGAGCGACTCAAACAAGCGACGCCATTGGTCTTCCGGCACTGCGTTGATCAAGCGCCGTAACTGCGCCACGCCATCACTTGTGGGATCCGCGCCATGCTCGCGGAGCGGCGCAGTTTTCGCCTGCGCACGCGCCACCGGTCGGCTCGCGGGTAACCGCGCGTCCTGCAACTGCCGCCCCACCGGGTCTGCCTGGGCGAGCAAGTCGAGATCATCCTCGATGCCCAGCACCTGCATCACCGCCAGGTACGCGCCGATGGTTACGCCCGAACCACCCCGCTCCAGGCTCCGCAACGTCATCGGCGACATCCCGGCCGCTTCAGCCACCTGCTTCGCAGGCAGCCGGCGCCGCAGCCGCGCCAAGCGCAGGCGGTCACTGAACTGGCGCAGCAGTGCGTCGGTGGACGGGAGCAGGGGAGCTGTTTTTTTGGCCATAAGGTAATTGTTTTGCGGTTTTAAATGTGGTCGGCATCGCGCCGGTTTTCTACTTCACTTGACCCTAAATCACCGGCGATGGTTGGACAAAGTAGATTTACTTTGGTCTATAACCTCAATTTGAGCCAGAATATCATCCATCACTACACCAAAACAACACCCGGGATACGGCCGGATCCAAGGATAAAATAATCTCTTAACCAACTGTTATTGTGGCTCGAATCAAAGGCCGTGATTCTTTTCATTGCTACCCTCATCTGCCAATGTCCGCCAGGCAAACCTTCAACGCCAACCCTCTCACCAGAAGGGTGGGATCTCGTCCACTGGAGCAAAGCCCAAAGCCTTCCCGCCGCCCTTCTTTCCATCGCTGCCGCAAACGCTTGACGGCCATCTGGCGCAAACATCGAATGCTTGAGCTTAACCCCGCCCTTGATGGCTGCGAGCAGCCAACCTTCCGCCAGTTGCTGTGCAAAATCAGCGGCAATCGAATCCGGAGAGAGCGCACTGGCAACTTATCCTGGAAGTAGCTAATAAAATTAGCTTAAGCGTTATTATTTTATACTTATCATTGAAAAAAATTGTCTTATACAGATAATAAGGCATAGTTTATACACTTTAGCCTGTGGAGAAATTATTTGCCTTTCGGAACCCCCTAGCGCTAAAAAACTACCTTTCAAATCAATAACAGCCACCCTGGCTCGTGCGGCCCTTTCAGCATCCTCTTTCCCGGCGGCCCGTCGCCCCGAAGTTGACGCGCGATCCATCCATATCGGCCGCTTCCGGTGCGGCAACTTGCCGGTCGAAGGTTTCATCGTGGGCAGCGGTCAAAGCGGTCGATGAGTGCGCTAGCCCGAAGCTCGCGCCGGGATCCGTTGGTCTTACCTGGTTCCGCAAGACGTCGGTAGACCCCGAGCGCGCCGGCGTATTCCCACTCAATCGTCGCCGGCAGTTTCCCGGAAATGTAATGAACCACCGGCGATATGCCGGCGCCCGGGCCCGCCGGTAGATCGTGGCGCCCCGCCGGGCGGTCTGCGCAACGACACCGCTCCCACCGCCGTCACCCCGCTGTAACCCGCTCGTCAACGTCCTGGCACAACTCTTGGCCATCCTCGGTCCTGCGGTCCACACCTACGAGGGAGGCACACCATGTCCATGTCAATGTTGCGGAAAGTGATACCCGCGACCCTGCTGGTCGCCGGCTGTCTGGGCGCAGGGCTTGCGAGCGCGGGGCCGGCCGATTCCCATCAGCACGGGTTGGAAGAGGGCGCAGACAGCGTCCGCGACCGGGCCGCGGCTGCGCGACAGGTGCATTGGCGCGATCCGCGCGCGGGCGATCCCAAGTCCTGGGTTCGCTTCAAGCTGCTCGGCATCAATGATTTCCACGGCCAGCTGGAGCCGCGCCTGCTGGGCGGACGCCCCGCAGGGGGTGCCGCGGTGCTGGCCTCCTACCTGGAAGTTGCCGCGGAGACGGCCGAGGACGGCGCCATTCTGGTCCATGCCGGCGATCATGTCGGTGCCAGCCCGCCGGTCTCGGCCCTGCTCCAGGACGAGCCCTCGATCAGTTTTCTGAATCTGTTGGCCAACCGCCATTGCAATTACCGTTTCCGGTTGGATCCGCGGTGCAATCTGGTGGGGACCTTGGGCAACCATGAATTCGATGAAGGCACGGATGAGCTCCTGCGCCTGCTCGACGGAGGCAATCATGCCGAAGGCCCCTTTCTGGAGGATCCCTGGCGGGGCGCGCGCTATCCCATGGTGAGCGCCAACGTGGTCCGGGCCGACACCGGCGAGCCCCTGCTGCCGCCCTCGGTGGTGAAACGTGTCCGCGGCATCCCGGTGGGCTTTATCGGTGCAGTACTCAAGGAGACGCCCACCATTGTCACCCCGAGTGGGGTGGCGGGGCTCCGGTTCCTGGATGAAGCCGACGCGATCAACGCCGAGGCGGCGCGTCTGAAGCAGCGCGGCGTGCACGCGCTGGTGGTCGCCATCCATCAGGGCACGCGCCAGACACCGTCGTCCACCGAGCCGACGCCGGCCGAGTCGGTGGTGCTGGACGGCGCCATCGGCGAGATCGTGAGCCGCCTCGACGACGAGGTGGACATCGTGATCTCGGGCCACGCCCACGGTTTCACCAACGCCCTGGTGGAGAACCACAATCGGATACCCATCCTGGTGACCCAGGCGTTCTCGGCCAGCACCGCCTATGGCGATATCGAGGTGGCGATCGACCCCGCGACCCGGGATGTGGTCCAGAAATCCGCGCGCATCGTCACCACCTGGGGCGACGAAGGCCCGGGTCTGACGCCGGACCCGGAAATGGTCGAGCTGGTCGCCGCCGCCGCCCAAACCGTGGCACCGCTCGTGAACCGGGTGATCGGCACCGCCGCCGGTGACATTACCCGCACCGAGTCCGTGGCGGGGGAATCGGCACTTGGCAATTTCATCGCCGATGCACAGCGCGCAGCCATGGGGACCGAAATCGCGCTGATGAATCCGGGCGGCATCCGCGCCGATATCGCCGCGGGTGAGGTGACCTGGGGCGAGCTGTTTACTGTTCAGCCGTTCAACAACGATCTGGTGCGGATGACGCTCACCGGCGCCCAACTGATCGAACTGCTGGATCAGCAGTGGAGCGGCCAGCCGTTTGCGCGGGTGATGAAAACCTCGGGGCTCAGCTACACCTGGCACGAGAACGGCGTGGGCTTCGCCGACAACCGCGTCGATCCGGCCAGCATCCGCGTCAATGGTGTTCTCCTCAACCCCGCCGCCAACTACAGCCTCACGGTGAACAGCTTCATGGCCGGCGGCGGCGACAATTTCACAGTACTGACACAGAGCACTGAGCGCACGGTGGGTCCGGTGGACCTGGACGCCCTGGTGAATTACGTCGAAGGACTGACGCAACCCTTCAGCGCGGCAATCGAGGGACGCATCACTGCTGCGCCCTGAATCCATCCCCCCCCCGGGAAAGGAGTCTGTCCCCGGCTGACCCGGCCGGGGCGCTCCCCTCCCTTCGCCGAGATCCGCGACGACCCTCCGCGCAGTCTGCCCTTCTGTCCCACCCCTGATCGTACTGGTCGCCCGTCACTGCGGGGCAAAAGCGCTGACTCAGGATCACATTGGCATCCACCACCGCGCGCCAACTCCATCGGCTCGGCCGATCGGCTTTCGTCGACCGGCAACAGCATGAGCGTTGTGCCACTCAAAGGCGGGGGGAAGTCAACTACAGTCCGATTTATCAGCCTGCCGCCAATGGCCAACGCTCTTACTCAGCCCGAGTCATTGTTCTCAGGGCCTAATTAGGGCAATAATCCAGTTCAATACTTCTTTCACTCTCTTACTAAGGGGACGTCAAAAATGGGTACCAGTGCTGCTCAAGAAGCCTTCGATCCCGTTGCCTTGAGACAAAAATATGCTGAAGAAAGACAGAAGCGCCTGCGTCCAGACGGCAACCAGCAATATCAGGAGATGAAGGGTGATTTCTCCTATTTTCTTGAAGACCCCTATGTGGCAGAACCCATTGTTCGGGACCCCCTGGAAGACGAAGTGGAGGTGGCGATCATCGGTGGTGGCCTTGGCGGCCTGTTGGCAGGTGCGCGCATGCGGGAAGCCGGTATCGAAGATATTCGCATGATCGAAAAAGGCGCTGACTTCGGCGGCACCTGGTACTGGAACCGCTATCCCGGTGCCGCCTGTGATATCGAGGCCTACACCTACCTGCCGCTGCTCGAAGAACTCAATTACATGCCGCCGCGCAAGTTCTGCGATGCACCGGAAATTCTCGAGCACTGCCACAGGATTGCCGCCCATTACCGCCTCTACGACAACGCCTGCCTGCAAACGGGCGTGACGGAAATGGTCTGGGATGAAGAGACCAGACGCTGGACGATTCATACCGATCGCAATGACAGGATGAAAGCGCGTTTCGTGATCATGGTTAACGGGCCACTGAACCGCCCGAAACTGCCGGGGATTCCAGGCATCCGCGACTTCAAGGGCCACACCTTCCATACCAGCCGCTGGGACTACAACTACACCGGCGGCAATGCCCGTGGCAACCTCACCGGCCTGAAAGACAAGCGGGTCGGCATCATTGGTACCGGCGCCACCGCCGTGCAATGTGTGTCTTATCTGGGTGAAAGCGCAAAACAACTGTATGTGTTCCAGCGTACGCCATCGGGAGTCGATCCCAGAAACGATCACCCCACCGACATGGAGTGGGCGGCCAGCCTGAAACCGGGCTGGCAAAAGCAGCGGCAGAAAGACTTCACCGCGATCCTGACCGGCCGGGGCGGACGCCGTGGCGAGATCGATCAACTCGATCAATTCGATGACGCCTGGGTGGAGATGGGCAAGATTTATCGCCGTCGCATGCGCGAGGCCGGCAAGGACGTGCCGCGAGAAAAAATCGTTGAGATTTTTGAATTGTCCAATTTCGAGAAAATGGAAAACATTCGCAAGAGAATCGATGACATCGTCAAGGACAAGGAAACCGCAGAGGCCTTGAAACCCTGGTATGCCTTCATGTGCAAGCGCCCGTGCCTGGACGACCGCTTCCTGCCCACCTTCAATCGCGACAACGTCAAGCTGGTGGATACCAAGGGCCGGGGTGTCGACTTGATTACCAAAAAAGGCGTTGTCGTCGATGGCATCGAATACGAAGTCGACTGCCTGATTTTCGCCACCGGCTTCGAGGTGGGCACCGACTACACCCGCCGCGCCGGCTACAACCTGATCGGCGTCGACGGCCAGAGTCTGGAAGATAAATGGAAAGACGGCATGAGAACCCTGTTCGGCATCCACAGCCGCGGCTTTCCCAATTGTTTCATCATCGGCAACGGCCAGGCCTCCTTTACCGCCAACTACCCCGATGGACTCGATGAAGGCGCCAAGCACATCGCTTATCTGGTCAAGTACTTCGAGGAACACAACATCACGCGGGTCGAGCCCACGGAAGAAGCCGAAAAGGCATGGTCCGCCGAAGTTGTCGGCACCCCCGCCCGCGGACCTCAGGGTGGTGCGGGCTGCACGCCGGGCTACTACAACCTCGAAGGCCAGCACGACCCCAGAGCCCGACACAACCAGCCCTATGGCGGCATGATGGGTGCCAATTTGTATTTCGACAAGATTGCAGAGTTTCGAAAAGGAGATCGCATGCCGGGGTTGGAGATTTCTTGAGATTTGGTCATTTTAAAAATTGGGCTTGGGTCTTTCAATTTTATGCTTGATTGGAAGATCCAAGTCTGATTTTTCGAACAGGGACGTACGTCATATCGAACCACCTCCGATTCGTCGCAATGTTTCCACCACTCGAGCAGTTTGCCGGCTATCTCTCTCCGCCCCGTGCAATCCGTTCGCTTTGTCTCTGAAGTTTTCAACGCCGAACATATCCGTCAAGGTATCCAGCGATGGGCCTCGAGGACTGCACGAGATATTCATTGCCAGCGCCCAGGGAATAGCTGCTTTCTGACTGCAAAACACACCTTGTATTGTCGGCATTGCCAATCCATATCGGGCGACGTGATCGAGGAGGATCGGCCAGTCAAAACTCGCGTTGTGAATCACGATGAGCTGATCTTTCAGGTATTCGAGAATCTGGTTCCATTGGGCGTCAAAGGAATGAAATCCTGCAGCCTGTTTGTTGGTAATGCCGTGTATAGACTGCGCTTCATCTGAAATGCTTTTTTTTGGCCGTGTTTTAAATTCGACGGATTCTGCAATTTCTCGATGCCTCACCAAGGTAATGCCAAGTGTCACGATATCCGGTGGGCCGTTTTCGTCGGGGAGTCCGCTGGTTTCGGTATCGAGGACGGTGTAATCGTCCGGGAGTTGGGTGAAGATCCACAGCAGCTCTTTATACATTGCCATCACCTCCTGCCACTGCCGTCCAGGGATTCAACGTCAACAATCACCCCTTGGTCATAGTGGTAGCGCAGATAACGCCAGTGGATCGCATCGGACAGCGCGCGGGCGCGTATCACTCCGTAGCAATCCCCGTTCGCTCTCACGCTTTGGTAGTGAACACCGAAACTTTTGGCCTTTCGTAGCGCATAGCCGAACTGCTGGGCTTCGCCGTAATCATCGGGATCGTAGATGGCGTCTCCGACCAGGTGCCGTACATCCTGAAGGGTTGTCGGCCCCAGCTGCGCGCGGATAACGCGCATTTCCTGGATGGTCTTGTCGATTCTGGATTCTCGCAGGAAACGTGCCCGGTGGAAGGACGATTCGGCAATGGCTACCGCCTCATCGGCGGCACAATAATAGATACCGCAATCTCGGTTGAAGCGACCACCTCGGCCATCGACCGGTGGGTGGGTGAAGGCGGCCATGATCCAGGAGGCACCATCGCCATACACCCGGTCTTCCGGGGGTACCAGGCGAATCTCACCGACTTCGTCGCGCAGCCGGGAGTTCGTCAGGGACTCGACGGCGTAGAGCACATCCCAATCCTGTGGGTTGGAGACGCGCTCGAACAGGTGGATCTGCGGGTAGCGTGACAGAATGACCCGATAGACCGGTTCATTGACCTCGCTATCGGGTAGCGTATCGATATCGATCATCAGCCACCCCGCTCCGCATCAAGGAAATTCCTGACCACGGCCAGGTCCACTACCTGGCCGGCGAGCAACCGGTCCAACGGCGCAGCGCCATTGAACAGCGGGTTGTCATTCGGTGTGGCCAGCCACTGGTCAGCCAGCACCTGATCGGGCAACAGGATTTGCAGGGACTTGTAGATCCCCAGGATATAGCTGGCCCGTTCCAGCAGATCCCGCGTCAGCTTGGCCTTTGCCGGCTGGCTCTTCCAGTTATAGAGGGTCTTCTCGTTGCTGAGCCCCAGCAGGGTCATCTGCTGGGCGCCGGTCAGGCGCCACTGGCTGAAAATAGCGAAAATCGCCGGCAGCAGTGAACTGGTGACGCTGGAACCACGTTGCAGCAGTTGTTCGGCTTGAGCGACCATGATGACCTCCTGAGCAGCATTTATACTGTATCATTACAGTGATTAAATACAGCCTAGCAAACTGTAATGGTACAGTCAAATGCGTCAGGGTGCTTTTGAAAGCGCTCGCATTGGCGACAGAAAAGGCAAATATTTCTTGTCAATACCTGTGGATGTCAGCCCGGCAGGGCCAAAAACCAGACTCTCCGTCGCCGTTGCGCAGCAGCCCATTATCGACATACACGCAGGTGAGCCGGGAGCCGATGGCGCGGTGCAGCAGAGCCGCCACCACCGAGGAATCCCGCCCTGCGCGGCGGCCAGATCCTGCGGCGTCAGGCCGTCGGGCGCGGCTCTCAGCGCGCGAAACAGGCCGGTTTCAACGCCCCGACGCGATGAAACGGGTGGCGTCGCAGCCCAGAAGATACTGGGTCAGTTGCCGCATCTGCGAGACGCGATCGGCCATCACTCCTCCAGTGTCTCGTGATCCATCGGAACACTGTAGGAGCCCGGCTGTGCCGGGCGATCATCGCGCAGCCAAGCTGCGCTCCTACCAGGTCTCCCCAGGTGACAGACGCCGGGCATTCCACGATGGATTCAGCGCTTCCTCAGGCTGGCCGGCGATGCTCCCGGCGCAGGCGTTCGGTCAGCTGTGCAGCCGGCATCGGTCGGGCGAAATGGTAGCCCTGCATCAGGCGACAGCCGAATTCCTGCAGGATTTGCGCCTGCGCCGGTGTCTCCACACCCTCGGCCACCACGCCCACGCCAAAGGCCTTGGCGACCGCCAGGATGGCCTGCACCACGGCACGGTCGCCGGCCGCGCCGGGCAAGCCGGCGACGAACGCGCCATCGATCTTCAGGCGATCCACCGGCAGCTCGCGCAGGTTGGCCAGGGACGCGTGACCGGTGCCGAAGTCGTCGATGGCAAACCGCACGCCCAGCTCCCGGCAGGACTGCATCACCGCCCGCGCACGGCGCAGGTCTTCCAGGGCCGCGGTTTCGGTGATCTCCAGCACCAGGCGCTCGCGCGGCAGGTGCGGGTGGTCGGCCAGCAGTTCGATCAGGCCGGGCAGGAAGCCCTCCTCCAGAAACTCGCGCGCGGACACGTTGACCGCCACCGCCAGCGCGTAGCCGTCGCGGTGCCAGGCGGCGGCCTGGGCCAGTGCGGTCTTGAGCACATAGCGGCCCAGCGCCAGCATCAGGCGCCGGCTGTGGCGCTCCACCTCCGGGATGAAGGTGCCCGGCGGGCGCAGGCTGCCGTCCGGCTGCGGCCAGCGCAGCAGCGCCTCGACGGCCACGGTGTTGCCGGCCGGCAGATCGACGATCGGCTGGTAGTGCAGCACGAAACGGCCTTCGGCCAGGGCCTGCTCGACCTGTTCGAGCAGCAGTTCGCGCTGGCGCACGGCCTGCGCGATGCTCTGGTTGAAGAAACAGATCTGCCGCCCGCCGCGCCGACGTTTGGCCTCGTACATGGCCAGGTCCGCATTGGCCAGCAGGGCGCCTGCTTCCTCGCCGTCGTCCGGAAAGGCGGCGATGCCGATGCTGGGCGCCACCGCCGTGGTACCGCCGGCTACCAACACGCGCAGGCTCAGACGGGCCAGCACGCGCGTCGCGACCGTGACCGGCTCCTCGGGCCAGCGCCGGTATTCCATCAGCAGCACGAACTCGTCGCCGCCCAGGCGGCCGATCACGTCGCCGCCGCGGATGACCTCGCGCAGGCCCTCGGCCACCTCGCACAGCAGGCTGTCGCCGACCGCATGTCCGGCGCGGTCGTTCACCGCCTTGAAGCCGTCGAGGTCGATCACCATCAAAGCGTAGCAACGCCCGTAGCGCTTGCCATCGGCCACCGCCTGGCGCAGGCGCTCCAGAAAATGGCCACGGTTCGGCAAGCCGGTGAGATCGTCGTGGTTGGCGCGGTACTCCAGACGCTGCTCCAGCCGCCAGCGCTGGTGCGCCACGCCCAATTGCGCCGCGATGGTGCTCAGCAGCGCCAGCAGTGGCTCGTCGGGCACATGCGCAGGATTCTTGAACCAAGACACCACCAGCACGCCAATCGCCTCGCCGGCACTGTGCAGCGGCAGGGCCAGATTGGCGCGCAGGCCACTGGCGACAAACTGCGGCAGGGCTCTCGGATGCGCCGGGTAGTCGGGCACGAATACCGGTTGGCGGGTCGCCAGCGCTTGGCCGGCGACGCCACTGTGCCGATCGAAACAGAAGCCCAGGAACTGGTCTCGGTAGGCGTCGGGCACCCCCAGGAAGAACTGGTACTCCAGCAGGTCATCGGCGTTCAGCAGGATCAGGGCCGCCGCATCGGCGCCGACCAGATCCGCCGCCGCCCCCGCCGCCTTGCGGAAAAAAGCCTCGAAATCAGCCTCGAGCGACAGCGCCTCGATCACCTGGCGCAGTGCCTGGATGGCGGTGGAAGTAGATGACGGGCTTGAGGGCATGTTACAGACCGGATGCCGAAAGGGCGCGGATTCAAGCAAGCCGCCGGGCGGGATACGTTGGCGGGACCTGGACGCGAAGCAGGGCGGTGGTTTCCTGCGTTGCCGTGGCCGGCGTTTTCCGAAACTGCCGAAGCAATATTGGCGCCAACACCAGCGTCCGGAGCGCCCCGCCAATGTGCCTGAAGTGCGCGCAAAATTGGCCTTGCGGTACCGATATTGCCCCTGAACAGTGCGCCCGATCGCGGCCCTGTCCTAAGTGTCCGCCGAGTTCATCGAGCGCGAGCGCGAACGCATCGTCAAGCGCGCCTGGCTGAACCTGTGCCGGGCCGAGGACCTGCCCGAGGTCGGCGACTTCAAGGTGTTCGAGATCGCGGTCTGGAATGCCTCGATCCTGCTGGTGCACGGCAAGGACGGCATGATGAGTCAAGGAACCCCCCTTTCCTGAGAAACTACCCTGACCACCCCGAACCAACCCGGCCATTTCGCGGCCGGTGGTAGACAATCTCAGCGGGTGCGGTGGCGCAACCTGAGACATGGGCTGGATTTCGGCCTGTGACCCGCACCATCTGAACCGACGGGCGAACGCGACCCTTGCCGGGTGTCACCGGCAACTTCCTGGTGATTCACGAACGGATTTTCCTTCGTCAACCAAGCGCGTTTGTGGCGGGCCGAGGCGCTCGGGTAACCGAAACGGATCCTGGTATTCGCCCTTTTCCTTCAGGTGATCGAGTATCTTCCGGATCATCACCGGGTCTTCGATGTCGGCGATAACCTTGACGGCGCCGCCGCATTCGCGGCAGATCTCGATAGGGAACACGCGCTTGAGACGCTGCGCTCAGGTCATCGATGCCCGACGTTCGGTGGGTGCTGGCGGTTCACCCGATACCTTAGCCTTGTTCCCTTTGCCGCGCTTGGCGGGCGTCACCAACGCGCGGTGTTTACTGTTGGGAGCGAAGACGCCGTGGCTTGGGAACCAGGGCGGCGAGCCGGGCAATGAAGTCGCTTTCTAAATGCTGAACAAGGCCTGAACGGGAAAATTGAAGCGAATTTCGTCGGCGCAAACACATGGACACGGCGATGGAGGGAGCACCAGCTTGCCGTTCACATCGCGCAGCTGCACAACGCTTTCTGGCGACTCCGACGATCTCCCAGCTGGCCCCGTGCCGAGGGTATCAGCATTGCGCCCGGCCCTATCTTCTCGGCGACCCAGAAGCACCAGAACTTCATTCTCCTGTCCCTGGGAGGGGCGCATCGACGCCGCATTGACGCGCCTCGCGCAACTCCTGGAATGAGCTCGGGTCAGACCTGCGGCCGGGTCGGCTCAGATATCCCAGCTCAGCGCGGTGGTATAGGCGAAGTCGTTGTGCTTGACGTCCTCGCCGACATCGGAGTCGTACTCGTTGGTCAGGCCCACCTTGAGGCGCATGGTGGCGTTGAGTTTGTTGACCCACGACAGGGAGGTGAGACTGCGGTATTCGCCCATCTCATCAAGCTGTGGAAACAAGGTGCTGACAAACTCGATGCTGTGGTGCTCGCTGAGCTTCCAGAAACTCTCCAGGCCGAGCAGTCCCTCCGGCGACAGCTCGTCCTCGTCGCCGCCGAATTCGCGGCTGGCACCCAGGCCGGCCTTGCCGCGCAGGGCCCAGCCCGGCCGGTCGACAAACTCGTAACCATAGCCCCCCGCAGTGTTGACCCGATAATCCCAGTCCTGGAAGTCGTCCCAGTCGAACCGCCCCTGGGCGAAGCAAAAGTGCGGCGATCCCAGTTTCAGCCAGTCCCGGTTGGCCTGGGCAAAAAACCGGTCGCGGGATTGGTTGCCGTCCTTTTCGGCGGCGTCATAGGCCATCTGTACATCCCAGCGGTATTCCGGCGATTCGGTCTTGGCGGTCAGGGCGCCGTGGATATTGCGCGACTGGGAGTTACCTTCGGAACCGCTGATCCCCAGGTCGAACTGTCGCTCCCAGCCAGGCAACAGTGGCTCCAGCAGGAGATCCGGTGTTTCCACGGCCGTCGGTTGCGGCGCCTGCGCATCCTCCGGGGCCTGTGCGGCCACCGCGAACCGGGTTTCCTTGATCCGGTCCTCCGGCAGCCGGATCTCGCCGAGCGATTCGTGTTGCAGGATGATCGTTCCCTGTTCGCGGCCCAGGATGGTGCCGCTCAGGGTATCGCCGTTGGTCAGGGTGATCTGTGCCGGCCCAGTTTGGGCCATGGCGTGGGGGGCGGAAGCCACGGCCAGCGGCAACAGCAGCAGAGCGGCCAGAACGAATTTCATCACGGGGTGAATCCTGTGCAGTCGGCATCGCGGTCCGCGGTGCCGGCGGGAGGGGAGACTTCGACTGCCGAGATCTCCGCAGTGGGTTTCAGGGGTTGCTGAAGGGCTCTATGTCACCGGGGGCGCGGAGCATCTTGTCGACTTCGCCCTGGTGGAGTTCCTCCTCGGCGATCATGCGGCGCGCGTACTCTTCCACCAGCACGGAGTGGCCCTCGGCAAGCCTCAACAGCTGCCGATACAGTTCCAGGGACTGGCGTTCGTGGTCCAGGGATTCGCGCAGGATGGCGCCGATATCGTGCTTGTGGGTTTCGAGCAGCGGCCCGATCGCCAGTGAGGGATGGCCGCCGAAATGGGTGATCATCTCCCCCGCCTCGCGGGCATGGGCGAGGGATTCATCCGCCTGCTCCTGCATCCAGGATACGATCGGGATGCGGTTGTAGCCGAAGATCATGAATGCATAGTGGGTATAGCGGACCACGCCGGCCAGTTCCATTTCCAGAATCCGGTCGAGTAGGGCGATAGCCTGGTCCCGGTCCAGCTCGCTCATAGGGGGCTCCTCGTTGCGGCGGGAAGTGCAGAGAGTATAACCCCCCTTTTTCCTGAGAAACCACCCTGACCACCCCGAACCAACCCGGCTATTTCGCCGGTGGCCGTCAGTCTCAGCTGGTGCGGTGGCGCAACCCGAGACATGGACTGGATTTCGGCCTGTGACCCGCACCATCTGAACCGACGGCTGAACGCGACCCTTGCCGGGTGTCACCGGCAACTTCCTGGTGATTCACGAACGGATTTTCCTTACGTCAAACAAGCGCGTTTGTGGCGGGCCGCGGCTCTCGGGTAACCGAACCGCATCCTGGCATTCACCCTTTTCCTTCAGGTGATCGAATATCTTCCGGATCACCACCTGGTCTTCGATGTCGGCGATCACTTTGACGGCGCCGCCGCATTCGCGACACGTTTCCATATCGATGTTGAACACACGCTTTAATCTTTGCGCCCAGGTGATCCAGGCTCGCCGTTCGGCGGGCGTTGGCAGTTCGTCCGGTATCTTCGCCTTGTTCCCTTTGCCCCGCTTGGCCCGGGTCACCAAGGCGCGATGTTTGCAGTTGGGGGCAAACACCCCGTGCAAGCGCGTCAGCTTGACTCCTGGCCTGAGAACCAGGGCGGCGAGCCGGGCAATTGAAGTCCCTCGGCTCGAAGATCGCTTGGGTCGTGCCATCCCGGCAAGGCGTCTTGAGCGGGTAGCGAATGTTGCCATTTGGCGTGAGCAACAGGCGCTTCTCTGACACCGCCGGTTTTGGGATATACCGGCACAGCCGTTCCAGCTTCTTGCGTTCATGGGCCTTAGCCGCAACTCCGGCATGCAGCGAAAACCCGGCTACCTTCCCTGCCCCGTCATCGAACGACTCGTCGCACGTCGGTAGCGTCTGCAGGATAAACACCTTGCGCCCCGCCTGTGGCCCGACGGCGATGCGGTAGGCGATGGGCGGCTCTTGCGCATCCATGCGCTCGCGGCATCAGTCAATTCCTTCAGGTCAATGCCCCAGCAGTGGCGTCATCGGGTCGTCGTCCACGGCATCCCCGGCCAGATAGCTGTTCTCGGCAACTGCTCCCTGCGTTGCTCTACCTCCTGCATCCATGCGGTCGTCGGCATCCCGTTCCAATAGGCTCCGCCGCTCCAGAAAGCGGCCGATCCGGTGGGCAATGGTATGCGACCATTGAATAAGTTCCTGGCTGGTCAGCGCCTTGATCCAACGAAACCGGGCCGTTCCATCGGGTTGATCGACGTGTACGCCGTCAAGAAACAGCATATGGAAATGGAAAGCTCAAAACTCACTGACGAACAGATTCTCGGGTCGATGGCGCTGGTAACGACCAGTATCCTCGTCCCGGGTGGCCGTCCTGGCCGCCGCCGTGTGGGGCATGATCCGCGTCCTTGCGACACTGTGTTTTTACACAGCCTATCGTTTGGCTGTGGGATCTTGAAGAACTCAGTCTATGATGCCGACCAGTACCAGTCATTGCCTGGCAGTATCGGCTACTCCCACTCAATCGTCGCCGGCGGCTTGCCGGAGATGTCGTAAACCACCCGCGATATACCGGCGATTTCGTTGATGATGCGGTTGGATACCCGCTCCAGGAATTCGTAGGGGAGATGCGCCCAGCGCGCGGTCATGAAGTCGATGGTCTCCACGGCGCGCAGGGCAATCACGGGTTCATAGCGGCGCGCATCGCCTACCACACCGACGGATTTTACCGGCAGAAAGACGGCAAAGGCCTGGCTGACTTTTTCATACAGACC
>JAKFFI010000015.1:0-1880 GCA_036677085.1 Porticoccaceae bacterium | reverse complement strand
GCCGGTGCCGGAATCGAACTTGGCGCTGGAGCGGAACAATGGCAACCCGCACAGCCGGCAGGTGTAGACGCCCTCCAGCTTGTTGTCGAGGAATACCCCGCAGAACGGGGCCTCGGTGCCGTGATCCAGCAACACGCGGCGCTCATCGCCATCGAGGCCGTCGATCAGTTGCAGGCGCTGGGTGGGGTTGGGCGGGGTCAGGTCGAAGTCGCTCATGGCGGGTTTCCGGCAGGTCCAGTGGTGAGGGGGATAGTTTGCACGCTGATGGATTCGCGCGGCGCGAAATCGCCACCGCGCCGTTATGGGAGCCGCATTAAAATAAAAAGGGACGGCCGAAGCCGTCCCTAGGGCGATGCGCAGGCGACGACGAGGACGCTTGCGGCATCAGGACCGGGCCCATGATGGGGGCCATGCCTTGCTCTGATAAACGTCAGCCGTGGCGACAGCGGCCAAGTGGCCCTGGCTTCGATCAAGCCAGGGCCAGACCGCTATGCGGAGGCCACGAGCAGGCACGATTGATCCGCGCGCAAGCGTCCCCATCTGATCGATATCGGCACCTGCCTTGCCTCTCGAGAATCCCATGCCAAACCCGATCAAGATCGATTTCGTGTCCGACGTAGCCTGTCCGTGGTGCGCGGTCGGACTGAAGTCGCTGGAGGAGGCGATGGCGCGCGTGGGCGACGGGCTGCAGGTGGAGCTGCGTTTCCAGCCGTTCGAGCTGAATCCGCAGATGCCTGCCGAAGGCGAGGACGCGATCGAGCATCTCACCCGCAAGTACGGCATCAGCGCCGAACAGGCCGCGCAGAACGGCGAGGCGATCCGCATGCGCGGCGCACAACTCGGTTTCGAATTCCGCATGGACAAGCGCCGGCGCGTCTACAACACCTTCGATGCGCATCGCCTGCTGCACTGGGCGGAACTGCAAGGCCAATCGCAACAGCTCGCGCTGAAGCATGCTCTTCTGCGCGCCTACTTCACCGAAGGCGACGATGTGTCTTCACATGGCACGCTCGCACGCCTCGCCGGGGAAGTTGGCCTGGATGGCGCGCGTGCGCGGCAGATACTCGATTCAGACCAATACGCCGACGCGGTGCGCCGGCAGCAACGTCACTACGCGGGGCAGGGCATCACCGCGGTGCCGTCGGTGATCTTCAACGACCGCCATCTGATCCAGGGCGGGCAGCCGGTGGAACTGTTCGAACAGGCCTTGCGGCAACTGGCGGGCATTCCCGCGCCAAACCCAGCTTGATCGGTCGCGCGCCTTGGGCAGGCATGCGGGTGTACGCACCTCCGCGGGGCAACCGTCGCTAGTGAGTCGCCAGTGAAGGCGTCGCCTCGAAACGCCGCGCATAGCCGCGCTCGTCGGCGACGCGTTCCACTTCCTGGTCAGCCAGGTCGGGCGCGCCGTACACCGCATAGGCGATGCTGCCATCCTCGCGTTGCCCGATCTGGTGGAGGCGATAGCGCGGACGCCCACTGCCGCTGTTTTCCGGGTAATGCACCGGCGGCTGGTTGCCGTCCAGGTCCATTTCGCTGTTGTCCACTACGCCGCCGACGAACAAGGCACGCATCGGAGTTCTCCTGTTTGATATTCGATAGGGGAATTCACCAGTCGGCCCGGATCATGACAACCACGATGTTCGGGTTGTATGAAGTTGTTGTTGCGAATGTGGCAAACGAAGAGAGAACGATCAGCCATGGGTGGTCATTTCAGCAGCGGCGCCAGCGCCTTCCACACGTGATCGCGCAGCCTGGGTTGCGCGCCGGCGGTGGGGTGCAGGTTGTCGGCCTGGAAAGCATTGCGGTCCAGGGCGATCGGTTCCAGCAGGAAGGGCAGGAACGCGGTCTTGTGCAGTTTCGACAGTTCGCTGAAGTTGCGT
>JAKFFI010000014.1:0-79226 GCA_036677085.1 Porticoccaceae bacterium | reverse complement strand
TTCCGTGGACTCACGCCCCCCAGGCGTTACCTGGCACTCTGCCCTATGGAGCCCGGACTTTCCTCCATCCCGCTCGCGCGAGACAGCGACTGTCCAGCCGACTTCACGCCCATTCTAGCCCAGCGGTACACCCAGGTGGCGGGGTTTCACCCGCTGATCACTTCTTCTACCATCGCCGCACGAATCCGGCACGCGCCATCCGGCGCACACAACAACTGCAACTCTCCGGGGGAACCGTCATGCCACAGGTAGAAACCGCACTCGGGCCGATCGATGTCAACGATCTGGGCATGTGCCTGATGCACGAACACATCGTGGTCGCCAACTGGTCCATGCGCCAGAACTACCACGACTATTACGCGGCCGAAACCGAGATTCCCAAGGCCGCCGCGGCACTCAGGCGGGCCGCGGACCTGGGGGTCAGGTCCATCGTCGATCTGACCCCGATCAATCTGGGGCGCGACATCCACGCGATCCGCCGGGTCGCCGAAGCCACCGGCGTCAACGTGGTGGTGGCGACCGGCTTCTACTGGACGGAAGAGCCCCAGATGCACTCCTGGGCGGTGGACAAGCTGGCCGGCTACATGGTGCGCGACATCCGCGAGGGCATCCTCGGCACCGGTACCCGGGCCGGCATCATCAAGTGCGCCACCGATCATCCGGGGGTGGACGCCTTCAACAGGAAGCTGCTCCAGGCCGCGGCGGTCGCGCACCGCCAGACCGGAGTACCCATCTCCACCCACACCACCGTCGCCAACACCTCGGCGCGCGACCAGGTGGCGGCGTTTCGCGAGTTCGGGGTGGACCTGGGTCGGGTGGTGATCGGCCACCTGGGCGACTCCACCGATCTCGATTACCTGCAGGAGATCCTCGACAGCGGCGCCTTCATCGGCATGGACCGCTTCGGCCTGGAGGCCATGCTGCCCACCGACGACCGGGTGCGCACGGTGGCGAAACTGTGCGCGAAGGGCTACGCGGGACAGATGGTGATCTCCCACGACTCGTGCAGCTTCCAGGACTTCTTCGATGGCAGCTACATCGAGAAATTCGCGCCCAACTGGTGTTACGAGCATGTGCCCCGCGACGTGCTGCCGGCGTTGCAGGCAGCCGGTGTGAGCGACAAGGACATCAACACCATGATGGTGGAAAATCCGAAAAGGGTATTTTCGAAAATCGGCGGATACTGAACGCCAGTCCCGCCTACCAGACCCCGCCCACCAGACAAGGGCGTTGTCCGGCGCCCTTGTCTCTTGATCCCCGGTCTCCTGCGCGCAGACGTTCCCCGGCAGGACCGGGTCCGATCGTCGCGGCACTCAGCACGCGCGTAATGCGAGCGCGCGCTCGTAGAGCTGATTCTTTGCCGCGCCGGTGATCCGGGCGGCAAGTCCGACCGCCTGCTTGAGCGGCAACTCTTCCAGCAGAACGGTCAGCACCCGGTCGAGATCGTCACCCTCGGGCGCACGCTCCGGGGCGCCGGCGGCCATCAGTACCAGCTCGCCGCGGCGCTGGTTGGCGTCCGCCGCGACCCGGGCGCCGAGCTCCGCCGCGGAACCCGTGAGAAAGGTTTCGAAGGCCTTGCTGATTTCGCGCCCGAGCACCAGCTCGCGCTCGGCGCCAAATACCGTCGCGATGTCCGCGAGCGTCTCCAGGATGCGGTGCGGCGCCTCGTAAAAGATCAGGGTGCGCGGCTCGTGCGCCAGCACCTCCAGACGGCGCTGGCGCTCACCGGCGCGCGCCGGCAGGAAACCTTCAAATACGAAGCGGTCGCTGGGCAGACCCGCAACGCTGAGCGCCGCCACCGCCGCGCAGGCACCGGGCACCGGCGACACGGCAAAGCCCGCCGCGCGCGCCGCGCGCACCAGCCGGTAGCCGGGATCGGAGATCAGCGGAGTCCCCGCATCAGAGATGAGCGCTACATCACGCCCTTCGGCGAGCGCCGCCAGCACGGCCTCGCCCTGATCCACTTCACCGCGATCGTGATAGGAGACCAGGCGCGTATCGATACCGAAATGGCGCAGCAGGCGTCCGCTATGCCGGGTATCCTCTGCCGCAACCAGTGCCACGGTTTTGAGTATGTCGAGGGCGCGCGGTACCATGTCCGCCAGATTGCCGATAGGCGTCGCGACAACGTACAGGGTGCCGGCCATCATTCTTTCCTCGTCCATTACCCGCGTACTAGTTGCCCGCGCGCTCGGCACCATCGCCACCGCGATCACCACTGTCCTGCTCATTGTCAGTTGCAGTTCGACTGACCACGGCACCGCAGCACCCGCACTCAGTCCGATAAGCGCGCCGGTTTCGGTCGCGCTGCAACAGCAAAACGCGAAGCTGCTTGCCTCTGCCGCCGCCGCGCTTGCCGCCGGCGATGCCGCCGGCGCCCTGCAACTCTACAGTCAGATCGACCCCGCCGCACTGACGGATGCAGGCCGCCTGGGTTATTTCCTGGATCGCGCCGACGCCGCCCTGCAGGAGGGCGACCTGCTGCTGGCCCGCGACCTTCTGTCCAATCCGGAGTTGCTGGCGCGCCACCCGCAGTTGAGCCCGGAAGCCCACCGCCGCTGGCTCGGGCTCAGGGGCGAATTGTTCGGGCTGCTGGGGGACACCGGAAGCAGCGTCGCCGCCTACACCGAGCTCACCGGCGCGCTGACCGACCCCGAGGAGCGCCGTGAAATCGAACGAGCGATCTGGCAGGTGCTCGAACGCACACCGACCAGTACCCTGAATACACTCGCGGCGGAACCCGCCAATGCCCGCCTGCACGGCTGGTACCAGCTCGCCCTCGCCAGCCGTGAACAGACCGACGGCGGCGCGGCCAATCGACCGGCTCCCGCATGGGGGAACGCGGTCGATGCGATAAGCGCGTCCGTGGCGGCCCCGGCGCTCAAACAGGTCGCCCTGCTGTTACCCCGCTCCGGCGATTACAGCGCCGCCGCTAACGCCATTCGCGACGGATTCATGGCCACTGTGTTCGCCGCGCAGGCAGCAGGCGCCAGCACTCCTGACGTCAGACTGTATGACGCCGCAAGCGGCGACGTGCTCGATCTCTATCGCCGTGCCGTTGCCGACGGCGCGCAACTGGTTATCGGACCACTCGATCAGACAGCCCTGACGCGACTGGCCACGGAGCCTTCGCTGCCGGTACCTGTGCTGGGCCTCAACGAACTGAACGGCGCCCCTGCATCGACCACTGCCGTTTTCCGTACGCTCAGTTTGTCCGCTGCCGAAGAAGCCGCCGCAGTGGCCCACCGCGCCTGGCAGGAGGGGCGGCGCTCGGCGCTGGCACTGGTCCCGGACGCCCCCTGGGGACGGCGGGCATTGGATACGTTCAGAGACACCTTCACTCAATTGGGCGGCGAGGTCCGGGCCAGCGCTGTCTACGACAGGGCCCTCAAGGACTTCGTGCCCGTGTTGCGCCCACTGCTCGCCGTCGCCTCCCCCGCCGCCACGCAGGGCACGGATGCGGAACCTCCGCGCCGTCGTACCGATATCGACATGGTGTTTCTGATCGCCTATCCCGCCCAGGGACGCCAGATCAAGCCGACGCTCGACTTTCTGTACGCGGATGATCTGCCGGTGTATGCCACCTCGGCCATTTATGCCGGGATAGTCGACGCGACCCGCGATGCCGATCTCGACGATATCCGGTTCACCACCATGACCTGGGCGCTCGCCGACGCAGCAACGCCGGCCCCCGAGACGAGCCTGCCGGCGACCTATCGCCCGTTCTTCGCCCTCGGCGCGGACGCCTATCTCATCCACCCGTTGCTGGCAGCAGCGCAGCCGAATGCCGACATCCGCATCGCCGGCCACACCGGCACCCTAGTCCTGGACGGCGGACAACAGATCCGTCGCATCCAACCCTGGGCGCGCTTCCGCAATGGTCGGGCGTATCCGGAACGCGAAGCACAGTGAAGCCTCAACTGCGCGGCCGTGGGGCTGATGCCGAACGCGCGGCGGAAACTTTCCTGCGGCGTCACGGCCTGCGCATCGTTGCCCGCAATTACCGAACGGCGCGCGGCGAGATTGATATCATCGCCGACGATGGCGGGATCCTGACCTTCGTCGAGGTGCGCATGCGCTCGGGCAGCGCCTTTGGCGGAGCCGAGGAAAGCATCGACCGGCGCAAGCGTCAACGCATCATAGCCGCCGCGCGCCATTTCCTCGCCAACGGCCCGTCCGCAGAGCCGCTCTGTCGTTTCGATGCCATGCTGCTGACGCCCCCGACATCTCCGGCCGCCGATGGCTATGCCGTGGAATGGCTCCGCGACGCGTTTCGCGCCGACGACTCCTAGCCGCTGAACCATGGAAGAAAAAGTCATTGCCAGCATCCACCGCGGCATCCAGGCCAAAATGGCGGTTGGCGAGCGGCTTGCACCGCATATCACACGGGCGGCGGAGCGCATCGCCACTACCTTTCTGCGCAACGGCAAACTGCTGGTTTGCGGCGTCGGCGTCGGCCGCCATCTGGCGGGCAGCCTGCACCACGGCGTGGCGCGCGGATTCCAGTTTGCGCGACCGGCGCTGCCCGCCATTCTGCTCGACGACCATGTCGATCCCGGCGTACCGGATGGCGATCTTGTCGGGCTTCAGGTACGGGCGCTCGGTGGGCCGGAAGACTGCCTTGCGCTGGTCAGTCCCGGCTCCGGTCCGGCCAGCCTCGCCGGCGCCCTGCGCGCCGCACACAGCCGGAAGATCCCCTGTATCCTGTTCAGCGGTCCGGGTGATGATCGCATGGCCGCCGAACTGGATGACGCCGACATCGAACTTTCTCCCGCGACCGACAACCAAGCCCATGCCCAGGAAATCCATTTGTCGGCGATTTTCTGTCTCTGTGAACTCATTGAACACCACCTGTTTGGAGGATCCGCAACGTGAAAAATCGCGGTAACTACGCGCTGCTTTTGACCCTGTCCTGTTCGCTTGCCGTGGGCGGGTGTGCATCAGCCCTCAACCAGGTGACCGACCGCCCCTTCCAGGAGAGCAAGGCACAACCGACCATCGGCACGTCCCTCGACGATGCCAAAATGGGTACGCTGATCGCCGTCAACATCAAGAAAGCGCACCCGCAACTGGAATCCGCTCACGTCAATGTGAACAGCCACAACCGCATGGTGCTGCTGACCGGCGAGGTGCCGACCGAAGAAATGAAAGCCCTCGCCGGCGATACCGCGCGCAAGTACCAGGGCGCCCGCGAGGTCTTCAATGAACTGCAAGTGCGCAACAATACGGCAGTGCTCGCGCGCACCAACGACAGCTGGCTCACCACCAAAGTGACCTCTCGTCTGGTTGCCGAGAAAGGCCTGAACACCCGCGGGGTGGATGTCGTGGTCGAAGACAGCGTGGTGTACCTGATGGGTCCCGTGAGTCGTCGCGATGCCAACCGCATCGCGACGATCGCCAGTCGCATCGGCGGCGTGCAGCGGGTCGTGAAAGTGTTCGAGTATCTCGATTGATCCGCGCTGTCTCCGCTCCCTGCCATGCCCTCGCAACCCCTGTGGCGTCCGTCCGACGCCCGCATCAGCCAGAGCAATATGCTGGCCTACGCCCGCTTTCTGGATGCCGAATACGGGCAGCTGTTCCCCGACTACGCCGCCCTGCACCAGTGGTCGGTGACCTGCCCCGAGGACTTCTGGCGCTCGATCTGGGATTTCACCGGGATCCGCTGCTCGGAGTTCGGCCCGCGGGTGCGGGTGGACGGCGCACGCTTTCCGGGCGCGCGCTGGTTTCCTGACGCGCGGCTCAATTTCGCGGAAAACCTGCTGCGCCGGCGCGATGACGCCATCGCTCTGGTCGGGCGCCTGGAAAACGGCGTCCGCCGCACCCTGACCCATGCCGAACTCCACGACGCCGTAGCACGGGTCGCCGCCGGGCTGCGGGCGCGAGGCCTGGCGCCGGGAGACCGGGTCGCGGCGTTCATGCCCAATGTACCGGAAACCCTGATCGCCATGCTCGCGACGGCCAGCATCGGTGCGGTATGGTCTTCGTGCTCGCCGGATTTCGGTATCACCGGCGTGCTGGACCGCTTCGGCCAGATCGCGCCCAGGGTACTGTTCGCCTGCGACGGCTATCACTACAACGGCAAGACCATCGACACTGTGGCGCGGGTGGGCGAGATCGCCGCAAAAATTCCAAGCATCGAAACGCTCGTCCTGGTTCCGGTGCTCGATGCAGGCGGGACGTCCGACCTCCCCGGCGCCCTGCCGTGGGACGCGCTCACCCGCTCCGGCCCGGTCCCCGAGCTGCACTTCGAGCAACTGCCGTTCGCGCATCCGCTCTACATTCTGTATTCCTCGGGCACCACCGGCGTGCCCAAATGCATCGTCCACTCCGCGGGCGGAACCCTCCTCCAGCATCTGAAGGAACACCGCCTGCACGTCGACCTCAAGCCCACCGACACCTTGTTCTATTTCACCACCTGCGGCTGGATGATGTGGAACTGGCTGGCGAGCGGGCTGGCCACGGGCGCCACGCTGGTGCTCTACGACGGCTCGCCGTTTCATCCCGCACCCGATGCCCTGATCGACCTGATCGACCTGGAAGGGATCTCGATCTTCGGCACCAGCGCAAAATATCTGAGCACGCTGGAAAAGGCCGGCGTCACGCCGCGCGCCAGCCACCGCCTGGAGCGCCTGCACACCGTCCTCTCGACCGGCTCGCCGCTGTCCCATGAGAGCTTCCGCTACGTCTACCGGGACTTCAAGGACGATCTCTGCCTTGCATCGATCTCCGGCGGCACCGACATCGTGTCCTGCTTCGTGCTCGGCAATCCCTGTCTGCCGGTGTGGGAGGGCGAGATCCAGTGCCGGGGTCTGGGCATGGCCGTCGATATCTGGAACGACGCCGGCGCGCCGGTGGTCGGCGAAAAGGGCGAACTGGTGTGCACCCAGCCGTTTCCGTCCTGCCCAATCGGCTTCTGGAACGATCCCGATGATCGCCAGTTCACCCGAGCCTATTTCTCGCGCTGGCCCGGCGTCTGGGCCCAGGGCGACTACGGCGAGATCACCGCCCACGGCGGCCTCGTCATCCACGGCCGCAGCGACGCGGTACTGAATCCGGGCGGCGTGCGCATCGGCACCGCGGAAATCTACCGCCAGGTGGAAAAAATCCCGGCCGTGCTGGAGTCGGTCTGCATCGGCCAGGAATGGGACGACGACGTGCGCGTGGTGCTGTTCGTGGTGCTGCGCCCGGGTCTCGTGCTCGACGATGCCTTGCGCGACCAGATCCGCGCCACCATCCGCGCCAATACCACGCCGCGCCATGTGCCGGCGCGGATCGTCCAGGTAGCCGACATTCCCCGCACCCGCAGCGGCAAAATTGCAGAACTCACGGTGCGCCAGGTGGTGCACGAACAGCCGGTTAAAAACACCGAGGCCCTGGCCAACCCGGAGGCTCTGGACTTCTACCGCGACCTCGCCGTGCTGAGAAGCTGATCCCTGGCCTGGTTGGCCAGGGCAGGCGTACTCCCTCCGTCGGTCGCGGTCCACACCGCGGGAAAATCGGCGACCTGGAATGTGTCGCGGTGCGGCGCTGGCAGCACCCTGCGCGACCCCCTAGAATGGCGGCTTCCTACCGTCGACCCTGCTCATGGCCCGGGATTACGCCAAACCCGCTTCGGCGAAAAAACCCCAAGTAAAAAATCAGCGCCTACCCATGGGTCCACGCACACCCCCTTGGGCAACCTTCCTCGGCGGCGCCATCGTCGGGGTGGCAGCCACGCTCGCGGCCGTACTCTGGCGACCACATCCGAGTGATCCCGCGGAATCGAACGGTGACACCGACACAAAGGCGCAAGCGGAAGCGGAAGCCAAACCGCGCTTTGACTTTTACACCCTGCTCAAGGAATCCGAGGTATTCGTCCCCGAGGTGGAAGAACCGCCGTTGGTCAAGGCTCCGGTGCCCACCGACCCTGCGAAGAAAAAGGAAGATGAAAAAGCCCCCGCAGAGAAACCTTCGTCCTACGAGTTCATCCTGCAAACCGGATCATTCCGCTCCCGCAGTGATGCCGACAGCCTGCGTGCGCGGCTGTTGCTGCTGAACCTGAAAGCGACTGTCGAAAGTGCCGGCGCCAAGCCCGGGGAGGTCTGGCATCGCGTGATGGTCGGCCCGTTTACATCCCAGGAAACCCTGGCTCGAGCCCGCTCCGCACTCCAGCAAAACGGCCTCGACAGTATCCTCGTCAAGCGCAAGCAGGATTGAGGGCGGGGCCACCCTGCTTGGACTACGCGCGGTTGGACTCAGGGCCTTCGCTATCCAGATAGCGCACCGGCACCCGCGCGCCGATCCCGGTGAGCAGCTCATAGGCGATGGTGCCAACGCTGCGGGCCACCTCCCAGGCGGGCAGCCCTTCGCCCCAGAGCACCACCTCGGCGCCGACCTGCGCGTCCGGCACGCCGTTCAAATCCACCGCCAGCAGATCCATCGACACCCGACCCAGCAAGCGGGTCCGGTATCCCGCCACCAGCACCGGCGTGCCGGTGCCCGCGTGGCGCGGATAGCCGTCGCCGTAGCCCATGGCGACAATACCGACCCGCGTCGGTTGCACCGCCACCCAGTCGTGGCCGTAGCCGATGCCCTCGCCGGCCGCCAGGGTCTGGATGGCGACTACACGGGATGACAGTGTCAGCACCGGTCGCAACTCGTCGGCGACGGGGTGATGTTCCTCAAACGGATTGATCCCATAAACCAGGATACCGGGGCGGACCCAGTCGGCGCGACTTTCCGGCAGCGCCAGGAGTGCCGCCGAATTGGCCAGGCTGCGGGGACCCGGGAGCCTGTCGATCGCCGAGGCAAAGGTACTTAACTGGCGCCGGTTAAGGTCATGCTGCGGGGTATCGGCGCAGGCAAAGTGCGTCATGAAGCGCACTTCGGCCACATTGGGCGATGCCAGGAGACGCCCATGGCTGGCGGCGACCGCCTCGGGGGCAATGCCCAGCCGATGCATCCCGCTGTCGATTTTCAGCCACACGACCAGCGGGCGAGACAGGCGGGCGGCGCGCAGCGTTTCGATCTGGTGTTCCGAATGCACCACGATCTGGAAGTCATGGCGCGCAATTTCCGGCAATTCATCCGCACTGAAAAACCCGGCGGCAAGCAGGATGGACTGTGCGATGCCCGCAGCGCGCAGCGCCAGCGCTTCTTCCAGGCCGGCGACGCCGAACGCGTCGGCTGCCGACAGTGCCCGCGCCACCGCGACCGCGCCATGACCATAGGCGTTTGCTTTCACCATCGCCATCACGCGGGCGGCGCCCGCGTGATGGCGCGCCAGCGCGAAGTTGTGGCGCAGATGATCCAGATTGATGGTGACCTGCGCGGGACGACTCAAGACCGTTGCTCGAACGATGGCAGCGCGCATGGTCGCAGCGGTCACCCTCACCTGCAAGCCGCCGCCCGCTTTGCCAGACGCCCGCGCGTCGCTATAGTGGCGCCCTTCTCGAACAGCGGCGATGGTGAGGGCAACGTATGGCAGGCGACTGGGCCGGTTTCAATTGGGAAGACCCCTTTCTGATGGATGGCGAACTCAGCGACGAGGAACGCATGGTGCGCGACAGCGCGCGCCAGTACGCCCAGAACAAATTGCTGCCTCGGGTGCAACTCGCGTTTCGCAACGAGCACACCGACCGCGCCATCTTCAACGAGATGGGCGCGCTGGGTCTGCTGGGCTCCACCATCCAGGGCTACGGCTGTCCCGGCGTGAACTATGTGAGCTACGGCCTGATCGCGCGCGAAGTCGAGCGCGTGGACTCGGGTTTCCGCTCCATGATGAGCGTGCAGTCGAGCCTGGTGATGTATCCGATCCATGCCTACGGCACCGAAGCGCAGCGCGAAAAGTATCTGCCCAGACTCGCGAGCGGCGAATGGGTGGGCTGCTTCGGCCTCACCGAGCCCGACCACGGTTCCGACCCGGGCGGCATGAAGACCCGCGCGCGCAGCACGGACGGCGGCTACCGCCTCAGCGGCAGCAAGATGTGGATCACCAATTCCCCCATCGCCGACGTCTTCGTGGTCTGGGCCAAGACCGATGACGGTGTCATTCGCGGCTTCATTCTGGAGCGCGGCATGGACGGCCTCTCGGCGCCCAAGATCGAGGGCAAGCTGGCGCTGCGGGCGTCGGTGACGGGCGAAATCGTGATGGACGACGTCTTTGTGCCGGCGGAACAGCTGCTGCCCAACGTCCAGGGCCTCAAAGGGCCCTTCGGCTGCCTCAACAGCGCCCGGCTCGGGATTTCCTGGGGCGCGCTGGGCGCCGCCGAAACCTGCTGGCACGCGGCGCGGCAGTATGTGCTCGACCGCCAGCAGTTCGGTCGGCCGCTCGCCGCCAATCAACTGATCCAGTTCAAGCTGGCCAACATGCAGACCGAGATCAGTCTGGGCCTGCTGGGTTCCTTGCAGGCGGCACGCCTCAAGGATCGCGGCCAACTGGCGCCGGAGTTGATTTCGCTGATGAAACGCAACAACTGCGTCAAGGCACTCGAGATCGCGCGCCAGGCGCGGGACATGCTGGGCGGCAACGGCATCTCGGACGAATACCCGGTGATGCGCCACATGGTGAATCTGGAGGTGGTCAACACCTACGAGGGCACGGCCGATGTGCATGCCCTGATTCTCGGCCGCGCCCAGACCGGGATTCAGGCGTTCAGCTGACGTAGCCCTGCTCGGATCACCGGGGCCGCGGACCGCGACGGAACTCGGTGTGGCTCGGCCGGAATGGCGCAGGCAACAGCGCACTGACAGAGGCCGTTTTGCAGCGCCCCCGGCCGCAAGCCCGGACAAAAATCGACAAAATCCTCCCGGCAGAGCGCAGCGCGGCCTCCGCCCGGCTTATGCCGTGACCGACAGCGACCCATCGGTCTCCCGATGCCTTAGCCGGAAAGCCGGGCATTGCGCTAGCATCCACCCTCATATCAATGATAATGTCGAATTATAGAAAGCGGCCCGAAGCATAACCGTGCCTGTATCCGGTGCCGAGCCCTTCGCCTGATTCGCAACCCCGATTATCGAATGTCCATGAGTCACACAGACAACCCTTAATCCAGTCCAAAAACAGGAGACACCAACCATGAACGAGATCGTCGATATCCACATCAAAGGCGGAACCCTGGTCGATGGCACCCGCGCCCCGCGCCGGGTGGTCGATGTCTGGATCGATCAGGGCAAGGTTCTGCAAATCGGCGGTAAGGCACCGGGCGTCGCCAAGAAAACCATCGACGCCACCGGCATGATCGTGGCGCCGGGCTTTGTCGACCTGCACACCCACTATGACGCTCAGATTCACTGGGATCCCTACTGCACCATCTCCGGCTGGCACGGCGTGACTTCCGTGGTGCTGGGCAACTGCGGCTTCGGCTTTGTGCCGGTCAAACCCGAATACCGCGAGCGCTCCCTGCTCACCATGACCCGCACGGAAGCCATCCCCTACGACACCATGAAAGCCGGGATGCCCTGGAAGTGGGAAACCGTACCCGAATACATGGACAACCTGGCCCGGATTCCAAAAGGCGTGAATTGCATCCAGTACATGCCGACCGCCTCGCTGATGACCTATGTGATGGGTCTCGAAGCGGCCAAGAGCCGCCCGGCAAACGCCGCCGAGCGCAAGGAAATGAAGCGCCTCCTGCACGAAGGCATGGATGCCGGCCTGTGCGGCTTCTCCTTCCAGCGCCTCGGCCCCAACTCCACCCAGGCCGACTTCGATGGCACGCCGATGGTGACCGACACCATGGTGGATGAGGACATCTTCAATCTCGCCGAAGTGCTGGCGGAGCGGGGCGAAGGTTGCATTCAGGTGACCCAGTCCACCGGTGACATGCGCGCCGACCTGAATTTCCTGGAAAAACTGGCGGCGGTTGCGAAGCGGCCGATTCTGCACAATGCCATCGTTCCGACCCGCCGGGATCCGTCCGTGCATCGTCGCAGCCTGGCCTGGCTGCAACGCTGCCGCGAAAAAGGTCTGCCCATTTACGGTCAGGCAGGTACCGTGCGCACCGGCTTCTCGTTCACGCTGGAGCACTGGAATCTGTACGACGCCAGTCCCGCCTGGCGCGAACTGACCACGGGCACCAAAGAAGAGAAACTCAAGAAGCTGGCCGATCCCGAATTGCGCGAGCGTGTCGTCACCGAAGCGGAAGCCGCGGACAAGCGTCTCAAGGTCATTCAGGCGGGTGTCGGTGGCGCCATACCCAAGCTGATGGTGCACAAGGTCAACAAGCAGCCGGAGCTCGAAAAATACGTCGGTCGCTCCCTGGGCCAGATCGCGGCGGCCGAAGGCAAGCATCCGATCGAGGTCATGCTCGATCTGTCCCTCGCCGGCGACCTGAATGTCGAGTTTCTCGGGCCGGAAAAAGACTTCAATGCCGATTACATGGCGGAGATGATCAACCAGTCGGACTACACCATCCCGGGCGTGTCCGATGGCGGGGCCCACACCAAGTTCTTCACCGGCGGCGCCTACACCACCGACTTCCTCTACTGGCTGGTGCGCGACGAACAGAAGGTGACGCTGGAGGAAGCCCATTTCCGGCTCTCGGCCTTGCCGGCCCGTGCTGCCGGTTTCCGCGATCGCGGCGTGCTGCTCGAAGGCGCACCAGCCGATGTCGTCGTCTACGACCTCGCCAAGCTCAGCGACGGCAAGGAGTGGATCGGCGAAATCGTCGAGGATCTGCCGGGCGGCGAGTGGCGCCGTATCAAGAAAGCCATCGGCTATCACGCCATCCTGGTCAACGGCGAAGTAACCTTTGCGGATGGTGAATGCACCGGCGCAACACCGGGCAAGCTGCTTCGCAGTGGCCAGGCCGAGCCGGTCGCGAAAGAACGCGCTGCCTGATCGCACGGAGCAGCATTCGAAGCCCGGGCAATGCCCGGGCTTTTTTCTTGGCTGGATTGGGTGGGGAAGCGGCGGCCCCCGGAGTCAATGTTCGCGGGTGGCGAGGAATTCGATCTCCGGGTGACGCTCGCGGGTCAGCGCAAGATTGACCTGGGAAGGCGCCAGATAGGCCAGGAACTTGCCTCCGTCGATGGCCAGGTTTGCCGCCGCCTTGCTCCGGAAGGCGGCCAGCTTTTTGGCGTCATCGCAGCGGATCCAGCGCGCGGTGGTGACGGTCACCGGCTCGTATACCGCCTCGACGCCATACTCATCCAGCAGCCGGTAGGCCACCACATCGAACTGCAACTGCCCCACCGCCCCCAGTACAACGTCGTTGCTGGTTAGTGGGAAAAATACCTGGGTCGAGCCCTCTTCCGCCAGTTGCTGCAAGCCCTTGTGGAGCTGTTTTGTTTTCAGCGGATCCTTGAGGCGGATGCGGCGAAACAGCTCCGGCGCAAAATGCGGAATGCCGGTGAAATTGAGCGGCTCGCCAGCGGTGAAAGTATCACCAATCTGAATGGTGCCGTGATTGTGCAGCCCGATGATGTCGCCGGCGATGGCGGTCTCGACGTTGGTCCGCTCGCCCGCGAAAAATGTCAGGGCGTCGGCGATGCGGACCTCCTTGCCCAGACGGACATGGTACATCTTCATGCCCCGCTGATACTCACCCGAGCAGATGCGCAGGAAGGCGATGCGATCCCGGTGGCGCGGATCCATGTTCGCCTGAATCTTGAACACAAACCCGCTGAAACCCGGCTCGTCCGGCGTTACTTCCCGCTCCGCGGCCATGCGCGGCTGCGGAGCCGGCGCCCATTGCACAAAGTGATCGAGCATCTCGCGCACGCCGAAATTGCCCAGGGCCGTGCCGAAAAATACCGGCGTCAGCTTGCCGGCCCGGTAGCGTTCGAGGTCAAACGGGTGCGACGCGCCCCGCACCAGCTCGACTTGTGTGCACAGTGCTTCGTACTCGTACCCCGGCCCGATCGCTTCCCGGACGGCATCGGAATGCAGGCCCGGGATGCGTACATCTTCCGAAATGCGATGGCCCTGACCGGCCTGGTAGCGGTGAACTTCGTCCTCGCGCAGATCGTAGACTCCACGAAACCCGCGCCCCATGCCAATCGGCCAGTTCACGGGCGCGGCCTCGATCTTCAGGACCTGCTCGATTTCGTCGAGCACTTCCAGCGGATCACGCACCTCACGGTCCATTTTGTTGACGAAGGTAATGATGGGCGTGTCGCGCAGCCGGCACACTTCCATCAGTTTGATGGTGCGCTCTTCCACGCCCTTGGCGCAGTCGATCACCATCAATACCGAATCCACGGCAGTCAGGGTTCGGTAGGTATCTTCGGAAAAGTCGGCATGGCCCGGGGTGTCGAGCAGATTCACGATGCAATCGCGGTAGGGAAACTGCATTACCGAGGAAGTCACCGAGATGCCGCGCTCCTTCTCCATCGCCATCCAGTCGGAGGTGGCGTGGCGGTCACTCTTGCGCCCCTTGACGGTACCCGCGACCTGAATCGCGTTGCCCAACAGCAAGAGCTTTTCGGTGATGGTGGTCTTGCCGGCATCGGGATGCGAGATAATGGCAAAGGTCCGGCGCCCGGCAAGTTCCGGATGACTGTGTTCCATGGCAAAAAGAATCTTGGGGAGAAAATCTGGGCGCGAATTATAGCGCGGCAGTCGAGTCGGGCCGGCGATATCAGGCCCTGAATGCAAAAACCGCCGCGCCCGGAGGCGCGGCGGCTCTGCGAAGCCTTAAGGCAGGCCGAATTACATCGGCACTACGTTCTCGGCTTGGGGGCCTTTCTGGCCCTGGCCGACGGTGAACTGGACTTTTTGTCCTTCAGCCAGAGTCTTGAAGCCGGCGCCCTGAATGGCGCTGAAATGGACGAAAACGTCTGGGCCGTTTTCGCGCTGAATGAAGCCGAAGCCTTTGGCTTCGTTGAAGAACTTGACAGTTCCGGTGACTGTAGTAGCCATTGCAGTAGTCCTGTGTAAATTAAATTGATCTGAAAAGAGAACCTGGAGCAGTGCTTAGAACGGGTATTACTTATGGACTTCAGGACTACGAGAACTGACAAGTATTCGTGGTACTGGGCATAAATATGGCCCCATTCCGAGGCCACGCGAGTATACAGGCTGCGCACACCCGCTGTCTACAGGCTCACCCGCGCGGGCGGCCCTTGGGGGCCGCGCGTCCAACGACGGTTCAATCATGGCTGGCGGCTTGCGGCTTGCGGCGGCGGGCAATCCCGCCATACCCGGCTCGCATCGGGAAACTTCGCCGCCAGCGCTGCCTTCGCTCCGCGCAAACCCGTCGAGGAACCCAGCACCCGGAGCCAGTACGTCTTGCGCACGTCACGATCCAGCAGGATCGCCGCAGAATACCCTTGCTCCAGTAACCGGGCACGCAGTCGCTCGGCGTTGGCGCGCATCTGGAAGAGACCCAGGGAAATCTGGGTACCGCGCCCATCTTTGTCGGTCACGAATCCGTCGAATCCCGCGGCGGCCAGCTTGGCGAGTGTGGCTCCAGCTCGGGATGGCGCCGGCAGCAACACCCGGTAGCCGGTGACGGTTTCCTGATCGATGGCTTGCACTCCGGAGAGGGTCACGCCAGTGTCGGCAATGACCGCACCCCAGCGGTTCACGTCGGCCGCGCTTGCTCCGGGTCCGAGTAACACACACCGCAGGCGCGTGGGCGTGGGTGTGAGTGGCGCCTGCGCCGCGACTTCCGGCGCCGCGCTCACCTCCGGCGGCGGCTCGGGCGGACCCATGGATGCATCCTGGGGCGCACCGTTGTCCGCGGGGGTTGTATCGGAAGGCAAGTCGGGAGGCGATGGTGGCCCCATCGCCAAGGTCTCGGATGCATCCGGAAGCACTTCCTCGACCGTATCCACCGGCCGCTGCGTCACATCCAGGGCTTCCCGCTCGCGCAGCAGCGTCAGCGTGGCCACCGGCGGACCGAGTTCCGTAACCCGTACAGGTTCCGCCAGGCGCAGGTCGCGCTGACTGGAAAACCACCAGTAAGCCGCACCGTTGACCAGCAGGGCCGCGGCGACCAGCCAGGGCACCAGACGGCTGTCAGGGTAGCGCAAGGCCCAATCCGTCCAGCACGAGTTCGGGGCACAGCAGACTCGGCGCGGCCAGCCAGGGCGCCAGCAGCTCGGCATCGCCGCCGGTCAGCACCAGGGGTAGTTCCGAACTGCTCCGGGCACGCTCGATCAGCGCGACGGTCATGGCGGTGCAGCCGCGCAGCACCGCATCGCTGGTGCAGTTTCCCGCCGCGAGCGATGCCACCGGGCCCGCGCTCAGGCGGACGCCACTGGTGCCGGACAGCAGCGCATTCAGCATCAGCGTGAGCCCGGGAACGATATAGCCGCCCTGGTGCGTGCCGGAACCGTCCAGCACATCGACCGTCACTGCCGTGCCCGCATCCACGACCACACAGGCACGGTCCAGCTCCTGCCAGGCGGCGAGCAACGCCAGCCAGCGATCCACGCCGAGTTTTTCGGGCTCCCCATAGCCGCTGGTGACGCCCGCGGTGCGCGCCGTCGCGCGCGCATACTCGGGCACGATGCCCAGGACGTCGCGCGCCCAGCGATCCAGGTGCGCCGCGACCTCGGGTCCGGCGACGTTCGAGACCCGGATCCGCCGGACGCCCTGCGCGGGCAGCAATTCACCCCAGGGCACTTCGCCGCCGGGCAGGTCACGGCGCGACCGATGTCCGTGCGCCACCCGCTGCCCGTGGGCAAGCGTCCGCCACTTGATGCGGCTGTTGCCGATGTCGAGCTCCAGAATCATGGCGCCTCCCGCAGACTGACTTCCCCGCCACTGATGAAACGCAGCCCGTCGGCGCATTCCAGTGCGAGCGCACCCTGATCGTTGACCCCGCGCGCGATCCCGTCCGTGGCGCGACTACCGGTGCTGACCCGCACCAGCCGGCCCTGATGCACGTGCGCCGCTTCCCATTCCTCACGATAGGCGCGAAACCCGCGTTCCGGAAAACCGTGCAGCAGCGGCAGCAGTTGGTCCAGGAGCGCGGCGGCGAGCCGATCCCGCGAGACGCCGCAATCACTCAGATCCCGCCAGGGCTGGTCGATCTCGCGGGCAGCCGCAGCCGGCATGACGACATTGATGCCGACACCCGTGATGACGCGGCAAAGTCCCTGGGGATCGCCGATCACCTCGATCAGGATTCCACCCACCTTGCGCCCGGAGCGCAGCAGATCGTTCGGCCACTTGAGGCCGACGTCGGTCACGCCGACAGCGGCCAGCGCGCGCCGCACCGCGACCCCGACCGCCAGACTCAAACCCTCGACCACGACGATGCCACCATCGAATTCCCAGGCGACCGTCAGATACAGGTTGCGCGCGAAAGGACTGATCCAGCGCCGGCCCAGACGCCCGCGGCCGCCGGTCTGGCGCTCCGCCAGATAGCAGATGCCGCCGCCGTTCAGGGCATCGGCGGCGCGCTTGGCCTGCTCGTTGGTGGAGTCGACCACCTCCAGAACACTGAGGTCGCACAACAGACTCCGGGCCGCGTTGCCCAGCCCGGCGCGAATGGCTGCGGCGTCGTGGAGATCGATGCCGCCCGCGATCCGGTAGCCGTGCTGGCGGGTTCGTTCCAGCGGCAGCTCCAGCTCCTCCAGCTTGCCCAGCGCCTTCCAGATCGCCGCCCGGCTCACGCCGAGGGTCTGCCCGAGTTCCGCGCCCGAGTGGAACTCGCCGTCGGCGAGCAGTCCCAGCAGCGCGCGCTGCGCCGGCGTCAGAACCATGACGGTCCGGCTCCGACGGGCAGATTGCGCACCATGAACTGCACGCCGATCAGCAGCGAGACCAGGGCAAACGCTCGCCGGAGGATGCGATCCGGCAGCTTATGGGCAAGACGCGCGCCCCAGCGCGCAAAGGGCGTGCTGGTCACGACGATGCCGAGCAGCGCCGGCAGATAGACAAAGCCCCAGCTCCATTCCGGCAGCCCGAGATCGCCGTGACCACCGAACACATAAGTGGCGGCACCGCTGAGGGCAATCGGCAGACCGAGCGCAGACGATGTCGCTACGGCAATCACCGTGGGTTCCCGGCACCAGCTCAGATAGGGCACGGTGAGGGACCCGCCGCCGATACCGAAAATACCCGACGCAAAGCCGATCGCCGCGCCCGCGCCGGTCTGGAGCGCGCGGCCGGGCGGCTGACCTTCCCGGGCCTGTACGCGCACGCCGAATGCCATCTGAAACGCCACCAGCAACAGGAAGGCGCCGAAACTGAATTGCAGCAACTCGCCCTTGAGGCGCGCCGCCACCAGACCGCCGAGCACCGTGCCCACCAGTACGCCGGGCACCAGTTGTGCCACCAATCGCCAGCGGATCGCGCCGCGGCGCTGGTGGGTGCGGATCGCGCTCAGGGCGGTCACGACGATGGTGGCGAGCGAGGTGCCGATCGCCATATGGGTCAGCACCTCGGGCGCCATACCCTGCCACTGAAAGGCGAAAATCAGCACCGGCACCACGATCGCACCGCCGCCCAGGCCGAAAACCCCCGCAACCAGACCCGCCACGGCACCGATTCCGAAATAGACGAGGTAAGGGGCGATGATTTCCATGCAATCCCGGGTGCGGATCTGGCGGGCGAGTGTAAACCAAGCGGTCCGACCCGGTTTGATCGGCCGTGATGGAGGCGGCGCTGCGTCCGGTCAGCGAGCGAGTCGCGGCCAGCAAGCAGCGCCGGCCCAACCCGTCACCACAAACTTCTCACCACAAATTTCCCACCACCAACGTCAGTACCGCCCACCGACCGCCGTGGGCAATTGACTGCGAATCTCCGCGAGCTCTGCCGCACTGAACCGCACCGCCAATGCCGCCAGATTCTCTTTCAGCCGCGACAGCTTGCGGGTGCCCGGAATGGGAAAGATATTCGCGTCCTGATGGAGCACCCAGGCGAGTGCGACCTGCGCCGGCGTGATTTCCTTCTCCTGTGCGATCCGCTCCACCAGCGCGATGAAGGCCTTGTTCTGCTCCAGCGCTTCCGGCTGAAAGCGGGGCGAGTGAAGTCGGTAATCGCCGGGATCCAGGGCCTCGCGTGAGGGGATGGCGCCGGTGAGAAAGCCCCGCCCCAGCGGGCTGTAGGCGACAAAGGCGATCTTGAGTTCGCGGCAGGTATCGAGGATGGCGCCCTCGGGATCGCGACTCCAGAGCGAATACTCGGTCTGCAATGCGGTGATCGGGTGAGTTTTTTGGGCGCGGCGCAGTTGGTCCGCATCCGCCTCGCTCAGGCCCAGGTAGCGCACCTTGCCCGCGGCGACCAGATCGGCCATGGCGCCCACGGTGTCCTCGATGGGCACCTGGGGATCGACCCGGTGGGCATAGTAGAGATCGATGGTCTCGATCCCGAGGCGTTTCAGGCTGGCATCGCACGCCTCCTTGATGTGCGCCGGGCTGCAATCGAGCCCGGCGAAACCGCCCTTGGCATCGCGCAGGAAACCGAACTTGGTGGCCAGCACCAGCTGGCTCCATTTGCCCTTGAACGCGCGGCCGATCAGGGTTTCGTTGTGGCCGCTGCCGTACATGTCGGCGGTATCGAAAAAATTCACGCCCAGATCCAGCGCGCTGTGCAGGGTGCGAATCGATTCGGCTTCGTCCGCCGGTCCGTAGAACTCCGACATGCCCATGCAGCCCAGGCCGAGACGGCCCACGCGCAGATTGCTGTTGCCCAGTTGCAAGGTTTCCATGGTGACCTCCGTCGATGTACCAAGGACTTCACCATAGCGGCGCACGGCGCGCGCGACAACCGGCCCGACTCCGGCCTTGGGCGCCTTGCATTGAAATGGCGTTACCGCAACACTCGCGCTCCCCCGGCAACACGCCTGATGCTCCCATGGCCTATCGCGATCTGCGCGATTTCATTCAGTTTCTGGAAGCGCGCGGCGAGCTCAAACGCATCGCCACGCCGGTCAGTCCCGCGCTCGACATCACCGAAATCTGCGACCGTACCCTGAAGGCCGGCGGACCCGCGCTGCTGTTCGAGCGTCCCACCGGCTTTGCCGTCCCTGTGCTCGGCAATCTGTTCGGCACCACCGAGCGCGTGGCCCTCGCCATGGGCGGGGAAGGCATCGCGCATCTGCGGGAGGTGGGCGAATTGCTGGCCTTTCTGAAGGAGCCGGAGCCCCCCAGGGGACTGCGCGACCTGTGGGCCAAGCGCGAGCAGTTCCGGCCGGTGCTGAACATGCCGGTGAAGATCGTCAAGACCGCGCCCTGCCAGGAAGTCGTGCTCGAAGGCACCGCGGTGGATCTGGCGCACTGGCCGGTGCAGACCTGCTGGCCGGGCGACGCCGGCCCGCTCATCACCTGGCCGCTGGTGATCACGCGGGGGCCGGGCAAGGAGCGCCAGAATCTCGGCATTTACCGGATGCAGGTGATCGGCCGCAACCGCGTCATCATGCGCTGGCTGGCCCACCGTGGCGGGGCGCTCGACTACCGCGACTGGCAGGCCGCCCATCCCGGGGTGCCGTTTCCGGTATCGGTGGCCCTGGGCGCGGATCCCGCCACCATCCTGGGCGCGGTGACGCCGGTGCCGGACAGCCTGTCCGAGTACGCCTTCGCCGGGTTGCTGCGCGGCGAACGCACCGAGGTGGTCGCCAGCCTCGGCAACGATCTGCAGGTGCCGGCGCGCGCCGAGATCATCCTCGAAGGCCATATCCATCCCGGCGACGAAGCCGACGAAGGTCCGTTCGGCGATCACACCGGCTACTACAACGAGGTCGAGCGCTTTCCGGTATTCACCATCGACCGCATCACCCACCGCACCCATCCCATCTATCACAGCACCTACACCGGCCGGCCTCCGGACGAACCGGCGATCCTCGGCGTGGCGCTCAACGAAGTATTCGTGCCGGTGCTGAAAAAACAGTTTCCGGAAATCGTGGATTTTTATCTGCCGCCGGAGGGCTGCTCCTACCGTTTCGCGGTGGTGACCATGAAGAAACAGTATCCCGGTCACGCCAAACGGGTGATGTTCGGCGTGTGGTCCTTCCTGCGCCAGTTCATGTACACCAAGTTCGTGGTGGTCACCGACGACGACGTCAACGCCCGCGACTGGCGCGACGTGATCTGGGCCATGACCACGCGCATGGATCCGGTGCGCGACCTGGTGCTGGTGGAAAACACGCCCATCGATTATCTGGATTTTGCCTCGCCCGTCTCCGGTCTGGGCTCGAAAGTCGGTTTCGACGCCACCCATAAGTGGCCGGGCGAAACCACGCGGGAATGGGGCCGGCCGATCGGTATGGATGCCGCGGTGAAAGCGCGCATCGACGCGCTCTGGCCCGAGTTGGGGTTGTAACCGGCTCCCGAGCGCGGCGAACGAATGAAGCCCGATCGGGGGAAGTCGTGCCGACCGTGGCGCAGGGACCCTGGCTTATAATCCCGACTCCACCCGGCGGATGTGTGCGATGAGCCAGGACAAACTCAAACGGGCGGCGGCACAGGCCGCGCTCGACTACTGTCTTGCCAAGATCGGCAACGACGAAGTGATCGGCATCGGCACTGGCTCCACGGTGAATCATTTCATCGCGCTGCTGGCGCCCCACCGGGGTCGCATTGCCGCCACTGTGGCCAGCTCCGAAGCCTCGGCGGCGCGGCTGCGCGAGCTCCGGATTCCCGTGTGGGATCTCAACAGTGTTGCCGAAGTGGCGGTCTATGTGGACGGCGCCGATGAGATCAATCCGGCGCTGGAGATGATCAAGGGCGGCGGCGGCGCCCTGACGCGGGAGAAGATCGTGGCGGCGGTGGCACGGGAATTCGTCTGCATCGCCGACGCCTCCAAGCAGGTCGATCACCTGGGCCGGTTTCCGCTGCCGGTGGAGGTGATCCCCATGGCGCGCAGCCATGTGGGCCGGCAACTGCGCGCCCTGGGCGCCAACCCGGAGTGGCGCCAGGGCTTGGTGACGGACAACGGCAACTACATCATCGATGCCCACGATTTTTATCCGATCGCGCCGGCACGCTCCCTGGAAGAGCGCCTGAACAATATCGCGGGCGTGGTGACCAACGGTCTGTTCGCGCTGCGCCCCGCCGATGTGCTGCTGCTGGCAGGTTCCAGCGGCGTCGAAAACATCCGGGCGCGCTGACCCATGGAGCTGATCGAGGCTATCGAAAGTCGCCTGTCGGCGCGCGCTTTTCTCCCCACCCCGGTGCCGCGCGAGACCGTCGAGCGCATTCTGGAGCTGGCTCGCCTCGCGCCCTCGGGCAGCAACATGCAGCCCTGGCAGGTGGACGTGGTGACCGGCGCGGTGCGCGAGCGGCTGATCGAACGCGCCCTGGCCTGGGCCCGGGAGCACCCGGTGGGCAGCCATGAAAATCCGTTGCGGGGCGATCCCGGCGGCTTCCGGCAGCCCTACAAACAGCGCCGCTTCGATTGCGGCATGAGTCTCTACGCGGCGCTCGGCATCGATCGCCGCGACAAGGTGGCGCGCGAGCAGCAACTGTTGCGCAATTTCTATTTTTTCGGCGCGCCCGTGGGGCTGATGTTCAGCATCCACCGTTCATTGTTGCCGGGCCAGCTCGGGGATCTGGGTATTTTCATGGGCCATGTGATGCTGGCGGCGCGGGAGTTCGGCCTGCATACCTGTTCCCAGGGCTTCTGGCAGGACGTGAGCCCGGCGGTCCACGAGGTGCTGGGCATCGCCCCCGAATACTATGTCTACAACGGCATGGCGCTCGGTCGTATCGACCCGGATCACCCGGCCAACCGGCTCGCGATGCCGCGCGAGCCGGTGGCGGGCTTCGCGCGGTTTCTTGGTTTCGAGGAACCGGGTTTCGAGGAACCAGGCTCCGAGGTCGCGGGCAGCAGATGACCGATCAGCTTCCCGGTAGCGGCGGCGGCGCGGGAACCGCGGGTGGACGGCTGGCGCTGGTGTGTTTTTCCTCGCCATCACTGCGGCCGAAATCGCGGCGCAATTCGGCGAAGGCGCGCAAACGGGTTTGCACTTTGCCGTTGATGCTAGCGGGCGGGTAGGCGCCATCGGCGTCCGCTTCTCCGGCGGCAACGCCGGTGAGAATTTCGATGGCCTGGTCCACTGCCTCGACGGCGTAAATCCGGAAACTGCCGGCTTCGATGGCGTCCAGTACATCCTGGCGCAGGATCAGGTTGACCACATTGGCGGCCGGGATCAGCACCCCCTGCTCGCCGCTCAGGCCGCGCGCCTTGCAGATGTCGAAGAACCCTTCCACCTTCTCGCTGACGCCACCGATCACCTGCACCCGGCCGAGCTGGTTGACCGAGCCGGTCATGGCGTAACACTGCCGGATGGGCACCTGGCTCAGTGACGACAGCAGCGCGCAGAGTTCCGCCAGCGACGCGCTGTCGCCCTCGACACCGCCGTAGGACTGTTCGAAGGTGAGGCTGGCGGTGAGCGCGAGCGGCTGGGTCTGGCCATAGCGCGCGCCCAGGAAGCTCGACAGGATGAACACGCCCTTGCTGTGGATGGGGCCGCCCATCTCGGTCTCACGCTCGATGTCGATGACGCGACCGTCGCCTAGCCGGGTGGTTGCGGTGATGCGCGCGGGCTGACCGAAACTGAAGTTGCCGACTTGCAGCACCGAGAGGCCGTTCACCTGGCCCACCACGGCGCCCTGGGTATCGATCAGTACCGCGCCGCGCTGGATGTGCTCGTAGCTGCGGTCCCGCACCCGATCCAGACGCTCGATCTGGGTACTGATCGCATGGCGCACGTCCTCTCCGGTGACCAGCGAGCGCCCGGCCTGGCCCGCCCAGTAATGAGCCTCGGCGAGCAGGTCGGCGATGCTGCGCATGTGGGTGGACAATTTCAGCGCGTCCGCTTCGAGGCGCATGCTGTGCTGGATGGTGGCGGCGACTGCGGAACGATCAAACGGCATCAGCCCCTTGTTGCGCACCATGGTGGCGATCATGCGCGCATAGAGCAGATCGTTGGCGGGCGAACGTTCCAGCCCGGTCTCGAAATCGGCCGCGACCTTGAACAGCTCGGCGAAATCGGGATCGTAGGCGTGCAGCAGGTAGTAGAGGTTGCGGTCGCCGAGCAGGACGATCTTGATGTCGAGCGGCATCGCCTGGGGTTCGAGGGAAGTGGTGGTGGCAAAGCTGAGCGCGTGTTCCAGGGATTCCAGCCGCAGCTCCTTCTTGTTGAGCGCCTGCTTGAGCGCCTCCCAGGCGAACGGCTGGGTCAGCAGTTTGCGGGCATCCAGGATCAGATAGCCGCCGTTGGCGCGGTGCAGGGCGCCCGGCTTGATGAGTGTGAAATTGGTCAGCAGGGCGCCCATGACGGCGCGGTGCTCGATGCGTCCCACCAGGTTGGCATAGCTCGGGTGTTCCTCGTAAACCACCGGGCGGCCGATGCTGTGGCTGTTGTCCAGAATCAGGTTGACCCGATAGCGCTGCAACGCGTCCTGCGCCATCAGCATCGCCTGGGGTGCTTCCACCGGCCGAAACAGTTCAGCGTTGGCGACGATGTCCTGCTGCACGCTGCTGAGGTAGTCCAGCGCCTGGGGCAGGTCGGCGTAACGCCGGCTCAGACCCTCGATGTAAAGCCCCACCGCCTCGCGCGTCACTTCGTGGTTGAGGGTGCGGAAGCGGTCCCGCGCCTCCTTGCGCAGCGCCGGCATCTGCTGCTGGAAAACCGCCTGCAACTGCTTGCGCACCTCCAGCACGGCGGTCTCCAGACGCTCGCGCTGTTCTTGCGGCAACTTCTGGAACGCTTCCGGGTCCAGGTCTTCGCCCTCGACCATGGGCACCAGGGTCAGCTCGCCGGCGTTCTGGTAGACCTTGATGTTGTCCCGCGCGGCGGCTTCCTGCACCTGCTCGAATGCCTGTTCCTGACGGCGCTGCATCTCGGCCTCGATCTGCTGCGCCCGCGCCTTGTATTGATCGCTGTCGAACGCCTGGGGAATGGCATTCTTGAGGTCGTCCACCAGATGCTGCATATCGTCGCGCAGCAGACTGCCGCGCCCGGCCGGGAGTTCGAGCAGGATCGGCTTGGCCTCGTCGACGAAATTATTGATGTAGCACCAGTCCCCCGGGATGGGGCCGCGCCGCGCCGCATCGCCGAGATACTGGCTGATGGCGGTGAACTTGCCGACCCCGGGCGGGCCCAGCACGAACAGGTTATAGCCCTGGTTTTCCATGCCGAGACCGAAGCGGATCGCGGCGATGGCACGGTCCTGGCCGATGATTTCGGTCAACGGCTCCAGGTCGTCGGTGGTGGTGAAGCTGAACTCGTCGGCGGTACAGCAATTGGGCAACTGCGCCAACTGCAGTGGTTGATGCGCCATCCTTCCCCCTCTGGACATCTCTTGGTATGGGAACCGCCCTGCTGCCGGGACCGCGCCGCCGGAGCCGGCGTCGCAGGGCCTGACCGGACAGGCGGCTAGCGGTCTTTTTGTCCGGCCTCGAACCGCGCCTGCTGCGCGGGTGTGGCTTCGGTCTGGTATTTCGCTTTCCACTCGCTGTAGGGCATCCCGTAGACGAGTTCGCGCGCCTGCTCGTAGTCGACGGTTTCGCCGCGTTCCGCGGCCGCCGCCGCGTACCATTTCGATAGGCAGTTGCGGCAGAAACCGGCAAGATTCATCAGATCGATGTTCTGGGCATCCTTGCGGCTGTCGAGATGCGCCAGCAGACGGCGAAACACCGCCGCTTCGATTTCGGTACGGGTTTGATTATCCATGGGTCACCTCCGCGCCGAGCGCCTGCCGATCGGCATGATAGGAAGAGCGCACCAGCGGCCCCGAGACCACATGGCGAAAACCGATTCGGTAGCCGTAATCGCGGTACTCCGCGAATTCGTCCGGATGCACAAAACGCTGCACCGCCAGATGCGCGCGCGAGGGCTGCAAATACTGGCCGATGGTGATCATTCCGACGTCGTGAGCGCGCAGGTCGTCGAGGGTTGCCAACAGCTGGTCGCGGGTCTCGCCCAGGCCCACCATCAACCCCGACTTGGTGGGCACCCCCGGATGGCGGCGGCCGAACTCCTGCAGCAGGCGCAGCGACCAGGCGTAGTTGGCACCCGGACGAACTTCCCGATACAGCGTCGGCACCGTCTCCAGATTGTGATTGAACACATCGGGCGGGGTCGCGGACAGCGCTTCCAGCGCGGGTTCCATGCGGCCGCGGAAATCGGGCACCAGGATTTCCATCTGGATGCCCGGCGAATGCCGACGTACGGCCTCGATGCAGGCGGCGAAATGCCCGGCACCGCCGTCGCGCAGGTCGTCGCGGTCCACCGAGGTGATCACCACGTAACGCAGGCCCAGCTCGGCGATGGCGCGCGCCAGATTGGCGGGTTCCTCGGGGTCGAGCGGATTGGGCTTGCCGTGCCCCACATCGCAGAACGGACAGCGGCGGGTGCAGATGTCGCCCAGAATCATGAAGGTGGCGGTGCCACCGCCGAAGCATTCGCCCAGATTGGGGCAGGCGGCTTCCTCGCACACGGTGGAGAGGCGATGCGCCCGCAGGATGTTCTTGATGCGCTGCACCTCCGGACCCACGCCGGCGCGCACCCGGATCCAGGGCGGCTTGCGCGGCAATTCGGTGGTCGCAATCACCTTGACGGGGATGCGCTCGACCTTGGCGGCGCTGCGCAATTTTTCGCCGGTCTGCAACCGGCGCGTGCGCTGCACCGGGACGCTGTCGTTATCGCTCATCGCTTGCTCCATCCGGCGCGGCGGTACCGTCACCGCCGCTGCCTTCGTCCCCAAGATAATCCCAGCCAGTGTAGCCCAGCCGGCGCGCCAGCTGATCGAGCAGACCCCGCTGCGCGACCTCCAGTCCGGGGACTTGCGCGGCCGGCAGCAAATCCGCCACCTGGGTCATGCGCAGACCCGCATAGCCGCAGGGATTGATGCGCGCAAAGGGCGCAAGGTCCATCGCCACATTCACCGCCAGACCGTGATAGCTGCGACCGCGGCGGATGCGCAGACCCAGGGAGGCGATCTTGGCATCATCGACATAGACGCCCGGCGCGCGTGCCCTGGTCGCCGCGGCGATCCCCAGCTCGGCCAGCCAGGCGATCACGCTCTGCTCCAGCGCGGACACCAGCTGGCGCACATCGAGGCCCCGGCGGCGCAACTGCACCAGCGGATAAAAGATCAACTGACCGGGGCCATGGTAGGTGACCTGACCGCCGCGATCCGCCGCGACCACCGGGATATCGCCGGGCGCCAGCACATGTTCGGCACGGCCGGCCTGGCCCTGGGTGTAAACCGGGTGATGTTGCAGCGCCCAGATTTCGTCCGGACAGTGCTCCGTATCCTTGTCGATCCGGGCCTTCATCGCCGCGAACACCGGCACGTAGTGCCGCAGGCCGAGGGCGCGCACCCGGATGCGTTCCACTGGACCGCCTAAAGTACCATCCGGACGCCTGCGCAGGCTTTCAGTCCTTCGAACAACTGGCGCAGTTGTTCCTCGCCGGTGGCGGTAATGACAAAGCAGATCGACTGGTAGTTGCCGTTGCGACTCGCGCGTTCGGTAATGCGCTCGGGATCGAACCCCGCCGCGTGGCGGTCGAAGGCCTCGAACACCTGGGCGCGCAATGCCGCGCCCGCATCCGCCACCACCGTGACCGGGTACTCGCAGGGAAACTCGATACGCGGTGGGTCGGCAACGGTCATGGCGACGCTCGGCTCAGAAAAACCGCCAGCTCAGGAAAACAGGCCGGTCAGGAACAGGACGAGATGGTCCCACAGCCGCGCAAACCAGCCCGCTTCGGCAACCTCGCGATCCGGCACCAGCGGCACGGTCAACACCACCGCGCCACCCTGCTCGACCTGGAGCCGACCCACCGGCTGCGTCGGCGAAAGCGGCGCCTCGATGGCGCCATCGACCACGACGGTGGCCTTGAGATCCTTTTGTGCATTGCGGGGCAAGGTCAGGTAGATGTCTTCGGCCACCGTCAGATTAACTTTGTCATCTTTGCCGAACCACACCGGCACATCGGCTTGCAGCACTTCGCCCGCCTTGTACATGCGCGCTGTCTCATAAAAGCGGAATCCGTAAGCGAGCAGCTTCTGGGTTTCCCGCGCGCGCGCTTCCACGCTGTTGGTACCCATTACCACCGCGATGAGGCGCATATTCTCCCGCACCGCGGAAACGACCAGACAATACCCCGCGTCCTCCGTATGCCCGGTCTTGCCACCATCCACCGTCGAGTCGCGCCACAACAGCAGATTGCGATTGGGCTGCTTGATGCCGTTGTACTCGAAATATTTCTCGGAGTAGAGTCGGTAGTTCTCCGGGTAATCGTGAATCGTCGCCCGAAACAGGGTCGAGAGATCCCTTGCAGTGGTCAGGTGTCCTTCCGCCGGCCACCCGGTGGCGTTCACGAAATGACTGTTCGTCATCCCCAGTTGCTGCGCGCGCTGGTTCATCAGCTGGGCGAATGCATCCTCGGTCCCGGCAATGTATTCCGCCATGGCCACGGTGGCGTCGTTGCCGGACTGGACAATGATGCCCCGCAGGAGATCTTCGACGGGGACTTCGGTCCCTTCCCGCACATACATCCTCGACCCCCCCATGCGCCACGCATTCACGCTGATGGGTACCCGCGTATCTTTCGTGAACTTGCCGGCTGCCATTTCTCCCGCAATCAGGTAATCGGTGATCAGCTTGGTGAGGCTCGCCGGCGGCAGGGGTTCGTCGGCATTGTGTTCGGTGAGCACCGTGCCGGTATGCGCATCAATCAGGATCCAGGCCTTGGCCGCCAATTCGACCGGCGCCGGTACCGGCCCTGACGCAGCGCTCGCCGGAATCACTTGCGTCGGCGCCGGCACGGGAACCGGCCCTGCGAGGACAATCGGGGCAAGCAGCGATAACAGAAGCAGAACGCTGATGGCGGGATTATTCGTCATCCGGGAGATCCTTTGGCTTGGGAGCCGTCAGCAAACTTGCGGGAAGGTGGCGTGGATACAGCGGCCACCGGAAAAGCGGGCAAAATTTTAGCCCGCGTCGCGCGCCCTTCCGGTCAGAGATTTACCCCCTGGACCACGAGCGGATCCAGGCGTTCCGCTTGGACCAGCACTTCGCGCATATTGTGCAGTTGCGCGGTGTCGGCAAAGGGCCCGATCAATACCCGAAACATGTCACGACCCGCGACACGCGTGCTCCGCACGAGCGCTGGCGTTGCCACCCGCTGCTCTACCCGGGCTTGCAGCGAGCGCGCCGATTTCAGACTGGTGAACGATCCCACCTGCAGAAAGGCTCCCGGTGACGGCCCGCCCTTGCCACCGGCGGCGGCCTCCGCCAGGGGTGGACCGTCCTTGATGCCGGCTGGGGCGGGCCCAAGGAGGTGCGCCGATCGGGACGCCTGCGCACCGATCCGCGGAACCTCGACGCTGTTGCGCTGATAGGTGCTGGGATCGATCGCGACCACCTCGACCCTGGCAGTGCCACGATCAAACACACCGAGTTTCTTGGCGGCCGCATAGGACAGATCAATAATTCGGTCATCGTGAAACGGGCCACGGTCGTTGACTCGGACAATGGCGCTGCGATCATTATCCAGATTGGTAACCCGGACATAGGCCGGTATCGGCAGCGTCTTGTGGGCTGCTGTCATGGCGAACATGTCATAGGGCTCGCCATTGGCGGTCGCGCGACCGTGAAACTTGGTGCCATACCAGGAGGCCACGCCGGTCTCGCGGTAGCCATCCGCGGTCGGCAGCAGATGATAGGTCTTGCCCAGCACCGTATAGGGGTTCTTGTTACCCGCTCTGGTGATGGGCTCCCGGCGCGGCGCGACATCCGGGAAATCGCCGTCGACCTCCCGGCCGGGAGCACCGTCGCGACCCGCACTGGCGCCGCTGGGCCCGCGGCTGCCGAAACATCCGGCCAGCAGCAGGACCGCCAGCAGTGCCGCCAGCGCATTAACCCGGAACATCCGCCATCCTTGCGGCGACTTCGCGGGAGAGCTGGTACACCGCCATGGCGTAACGATGACTGCGGTTATAGCGGGTGATGACATAGAAATTGTCGTACGCGAGCCAGAACTCAGCGCCCTCTGCCCCCTCTAGCTCGAGCGGGAATGCGGCCGCCTGGGACACGGGCGTGCCTGTAACGGGGGTCATTGCGGGCGTGAAACCCATGGCAGCCAATTCATCGGGCTTCAATACGGGCTTGACCAGTACATTGACAGGGCTTGAATCGTACCCGATTCGGGCCACTGCGGGAACCGCAATTACGCCGTCGGCGGTCCAGCCGTGACGTGCGAAATAATTGGCCACGCTGCCTATCGCATCCACCGGGTTGTTCCAGATATCCGCCAGCCCATCGCCATCGTAATCGATCGCGTAGGCGCGATAACTGCTGGGCATGAACTGGCCGTAGCCCATGGCCCCGGCATAGGAACCCCGGATATTCTGCGGATCCCGCCGCTGTTCGCGGGTGAGCAGCAGGAATTGCTCCAGTTCACGGGTAAAGAATGGGCTGCGCTTGGGGTAATCGAAGGCCAGCGTCGACAGCGCGTCCAGCACACGGAAATTCCCGGTAATCCGGCCGTAGGACGTCTCCACACCAATAATGGCGACCACGATGGCCGGGTCCACACCGTAATCCTGCCGCACGCGCATCAGAGTGTCACGATTCTGGCGCCAGAATTCGACGCCATCACCAATCCGCTTTTCGGTGACGAAAATAGCCCGGTAGGCGTGCCAGGGTTTGACCCGTTCGGCGGGACGCTCCATGGCATCGACGATCGCCTGCTGATATTGCGCTCCGGCAAGCAGGCGCGTCAGCTCGTCTCGATCAAAGCCGTGTTTTTCGACCATGGTTGCTACAAATGCGGTTGCGCCGGGATGGCCCCGGTACTCCCGCGCCTGCGCCGACACTCCGGCCGCCGCGATGCAAAAGGTCAGTAGCCAACGCGCAACCAGCGCTACCATCAAGCTATCCACGCGTGTCGATCTCGGAGCGAACGGCCATCAGAATACCAAAGCCTATGGACAAAGTGACAACCGAGGTTCCACCGTAACTCACCATCGGCAGAGGAACCCCCACTACGGGCAACACCCCGGCGACCATGGCCATGTTGACGAAAACATACAAAAAGAAGGTGAGACTGATGCTGCCGGCGAGCAGGCGGCCAAACATGGATGGCGCGGCAAGGCTGATAGCCAGCCCGCGCAGCACGATCAGCATGTAGATACCGATCAGGCCCAGTACCGCGACGAACCCGAATTCTTCGGACAATACCGCGATGATGAAATCGGTATGGCTCTCCGGCAGAAAGTCGAGTTGGGACTGAGTCCCCTGAAACCACCCCTTCCCGGTCAAGCCGCCGGAGCCTATGGCAGTCGTGGCCTGAATGATGTTCCAGCCCGCGCCCAGTTTGTCCTGCTGTGGATCCAGCAGCGTGAGGATGCGGGTTTTCTGGTAGTCATGGAGCGCGAAGAACCACAGCGCCGGCGCGCCGGCCAGGACGGCACCCAGGGCCACGGCCAGATAGCGCATCCCGATGCCCGCGAGAAACAGCACGAAGCAACCGCCGGCACCTATGAGCACCGCGGTGCCCAGATCCGGCTGCGCCGCCACCAACAGTAACGGCGCCAGCAGCACCCCGATTGCCAGACACACGTCCTTGAGCCGGGGCGGCAACAGCCGGGAACCCAGGTACGCAGACAGCACCAGGGGTACCGCGATCTTGAGCAGCTCCGAGGGCTGAAAGCGCACGGGGCCAATCGCGAGCCAGCGCTGCGCACCCTTGGCGCCGCTGCCGAACAGGTCGACTCCCACCAACAGCAAGAAGCCGATGACGTACGGTAGCCACGCCCAGCGCTGCAGCATCCGCGGCGGAATTTGCGCGCTGAACATCATGGCCACAAGTCCCACGCCCATGTACAGCATCTGGCGCTGGACCTGCCCCATATCCCGTCCGCTGGCGCTGTACAGCACGAGCAGCCCCATTGCCATCAGAAACACCGACAACAGCAACAGCACCGGGTCGATATGAGAAGTCAGCCAGTGATTGCGCTGTCCATAAACGGCCGTGCCCGGCTCGCGCAAGTGACGATCAAAATCCGGCTTACTCAAGGCCCACGCCCTCGGGATAGTGTTGCATGAAGGCATCGATCACTTGACGCGCGACCGGCGCCGCCGTGGAACTGCCGTGCTCGCCATTTTCCACCAGCACCCCCACCGCTATGCGCGGCAGCTCAACCGGAGCGAAAGCGATAAACAGCGCATGATCAAGCTGGGCCTTGGCGAGACGGCGCGGATCATACTTGGCGTTCTGCTTTACCCCAACCACTTGCGCGGTGCCGGTTTTCCCCGCCATGCTGTAGCTCAGCGCTCCCATCGCGGCAAGCGCGCGATTGGCAGTACCCCGGCGATCCTGTACTACCCCTCGCATCGCATCGATAACCTGATCCCAGTGCGCGGCGGCGGCCACGATGGGCTGCGCGGCAACGGGGTTGGTCACCGGGGACTGCCCCAGTGTCCGCCCCAGACGCGGCGATCGCACTTCTCCGCGCATTGCAATCCGCGCGGCCGCAACCGCCAACTGCAGCGGCGTGGCGGTCATGAAACCCTGGCCGATGCTGGTGTTGACCGTATCGCCCGGGTACCACGCAAGACCGCTGACGCCCCGCTTCCAATCGCGCGAGGGCATGGTGCCGCCGGCCTCGTTGGGCAGATCGATGCCGGTTGGAGCCCCGAAGCCAAAGGCGGCGGCGTAACGGTGCAAGCGGTCGATGCCCATGCGTGTCCCGACGGTATAAAAAAAAGTGTCGCAGGATTGCACAATGGCGTCGTAGAGAGTGACCGTCCCGTGGCCGCCCCGCTTCCAGTCGCGGTACTGATGCGTGCTGTTGTCGAGACGAAAAACGCCAGGGTCGTATATCCGGAACCCGGGCGTGGCGATCCCGCTGTCGAGCGCCGCCAACGCGAACACCGGTTTCACGGTGGAGCCTGGCGGGTACAGCCCCCGCGCCGCACGGTCAATCAGCGGCCGATCCGGCGATTCGAGGAGCTCCTTGTAGGCCGCGGTTGATATGCCGGTAACAAACGGGTTGGGGTCGAACGATGGTGCGCTCGCCATGGCCAGCACCCCCCCGGTCCTGGTATCAATGGCAACGACAGCGCCGCGCGCACCCGCAAGGGCTTGATAGGCCGTCTCTTGCAGACGGGAATCCAGGTGCAGCCGCAAATTTGCGCCGGCCACCGGCGGGACACGATCCAGTACCCGCATCACCCGACCGCGTGCGTTGGTCTCGACGTATTCCGCACCCGGTCGACCCAGCAGGTCGCTTTCGTAGAAACGCTCCAATCCCGTCTTGCCGATCAGGTACACGCCGCTGTAAGCCGTGGCATCGAGCGCCTTGAGCTCGCGCTCGTCGATGCGCCCAACGTAACCCAGTACATGGGCAAAGGGCTCGCCCCGAGGATAGAAACGGACCAGTTGGGCCGAGATTTCCACGCCGTCCAGGCGGTACTCGTTGACCGCGATGACGCTCTGTTCGAGCTCACTGAGGTTGTAGCGCAGCGGCACCGACTCGTAGGGCCGGCGGCGCGCCGCGAGCTCCCGAAAGCGCCGGATTTCGCTGTCGCCAAGATCCAGCAAATCGTCCAGCGCACTGATCAGCGCGTCGAGATTACCCGCGCGCTCAATCACTATCGAGAGGGTAAAACCGGGGCGATTGTCCGCGAGCAGGACGCCATTGCGATCGAAGATCAGGCCGCGCGGCGGTGGAATCGCCCGCACATGAATGCGGTTGCGCTCGGCCAGGGTGACGAAATCTCCGTGCCGACGTATCTGCAAATCGAAGTAACGCCACACCAGCGTGGCCACCAACAGCGCCATCACCACGACAGCGAATCCGAGTCGCCCGACAAAGAGCAGATGTTCGTTGCGATGATTGCGGAGGACGCGGTCGGCGGGGCTCATCGGTGATACGGATGGCCTGCGTTGATCGTCCAGGCCCGGTAAAGCTGTTCGGCAAGCACTACCCTGACCAGCGGATGGGGCAGTGTCAGCGCCGATAGCGACCAGCGGAAATGCGCGCGCTGCAGACAGGCCTGATCCAGCCCATCGGGACCACCTACCAGCAGGCAGCAGTTGCCTCCGGCCGCCTGCCAGCCCGCCAGTCGGGCCGCGAGACGGGGGGTGCTCCAGGGTTCACCGGCGACATCCAGCGCCACCAACGTATCGCGCGCACCCACAGCTTTCAGCAACGCCTGGCTTTCCGCCGCGACTACGGTGGCGGGATCAATCCCCTTGCCACGGCGACCGAGGGGTATTTCCACGACTTCCAGCACCAGCTCCGGCGGCAGACGCCGGGCGTAGTCATGCACGGCCGTCTCGACCCAGGCAGGCATCCGGGTGCCGACCGCCAGGATGCGCAGGCGCAAGCGCGGTCAGTCCTCGCCGCGCTTCAGATCTTCCGGTCGCAGCGACCAGAGTTTTTCGAGCTCGTAAAACGCCCGGGTGGCGGGCAGCATCACATGCAGGACCAGATCGCCCAGGTCCACCAGCACCCATTCCGCGGTGTCCATGCCCTCGACGCCGATCGGCCGCACGCCGAGGGCGCGGCAGCGTTCAATGACATTCTCGGCCAGTGCTTTCACCTGGCGCGTCGTGTTGCCGCTGGCCACCACCAGGGTGTCGGTGACATCAGTGAGACCGCGTACATCGAGGCACACGATATCCAGCCCCTTGACGTCCTCCAGGGCCGCAACCACTACCGCCGGTAGATCTTCGCTCATCGCGTGTCCTGCTCGTTCTGGATTGATTTCTGAATGGGCGCCGCCGACCGGTACAGGCCATGGGCGCGGATATGGGCGAGCGCCGCGTCGGGCACCAGATAACGGGCCGAGCGGCCGGCCGCGAGGTCAGCGCGCAGCTCTGTAGCCGACACCGGCAACAGCGTCAGGGTCTGGATCAGGACCAGACCCGCGGTCTGACCATGCAGCCGGGACACCGCGTCGCAGCGCCGCTCTACCAGCCAGTCGGCGACCTCGCCCCGGGACGGCAGCTGCCAGCCCGGCCGGGCGGCTACCACCAGATGCGCGAAATCGGTCAGCTCGCGCCAGCGCCGCCAGCTGGCCAGTGTCACCAGCGAATCCATGCCCACGCACAGGCACAAAGCCGTGGCGGAACCCACCTCGGCGCGCAGTTCGGCGAGCGTGTCGATCGTATAGGACGGGCCGCTGCGGCGCAGTTCGCGGCCATCCGCAACCAGGCCCGGCTCGTCGCCGATGGCGGCGACCAGCATCGCCAGCCGGTCCTCTGCGCTGACACCGGGCTGCTCCCGGTGGGGTGGGCGAGCGCTCGGAATCAGCAGCATCCGCTGCAAGCCCAGGGCCTCGCGCAACTCCAGCGCGGTGCGCAGATGCCCGATATGCACCGGATCGAAGGTGCCGCCGAAAACTCCGATCGCGTCCAACGTCAAGCGCGCACGTGACCGTCGCCCAGCACCACGAACTTCTGACTGGTGAGACCCTCAAGTCCGACCGGACCCCGGGCGTGGAGCTTGTCGGTGGAAATGCCGATCTCGGCGCCCAATCCGTATTCGAAGCCATCGGCAAACCGGGTGGATGCATTGACCATTACGGAACTCGAATCGACTTCTCGCATAAAGCGCCGCGCCCGACTGTAGTCCTCGGTGACGATGGCATCCGTGTGCTGCGACCCATAGGTGGCGATATGCTCGATGGCGGCGTCGATGCCGGCCACTACCCGTACCGCCAGTACCGGCGCCAGATATTCCGCGTACCAGTCGGCCTCCGTCGCCGGCCGGCATTCGGAGATGACCGCGCAAGTGCGGTCGCAGCCGCGCAGTTCAACGCCATGCTCGCGGTAGGCGGTCGCCAGGCGCGGCAGGATCGCCGCCGCCACCGGTTCCGCGACCAGCAGGGTCTCCATGGCGTTGCACACACCATAGCGATGGGTCTTGGCGTTGACCGCTATCGCCAACGCTTTGTCCAGGTCGGCGCGATCATCGATGTAGACATGACAGACGCCGTCGAGATGCTTGATCACCGGCACCCGTGCCTCGGCGCTGATGCGTTCGATCAGGCTCTTGCCGCCCCGGGGCACGATGACGTCCACATATTCGGCCAGGGTGATGAGCTCACCCACCGCCGCGCGATCCGTGGTCTCCACCACCTGCACTGCGGCCGCCGGCAAGCCGGTCGCCGCCAGACCGTCCCGAATACAGGCGGCGATGGCGCCGTTGGAATGGATGGCTTCGCTGCCGCCGCGCAGAATGCAGGCATTGCCCGCCTTGAGGCACAGGCTGGCGGCGTCCACCGTCACATTGGGCCGGGACTCATAGATGATGCCGATCACGCCGAGCGGCACCCGCATGCGGCCCACCTGAATCCCGCTGGGCCGATACTTGAGGTCGGTGATCTCCCCCACCGGATCGGCGAGGGCGGCGACCTGGCGCAGCCCTTCGATCATGGCGTCGATACGCGCCGGCGTGAGCGTGAGGCGATCGAGCTGGGCGGCATCGAGTCCCGCCGCGCGCGCCGCTGCCAGGTCTTTCGCATTGGCAGCCGCCAGTTCGGCACGGCCGCGATCCAGAGCTTCGGCAATCGCGGCCAGCGCGGCATTCTTCCGATCCGTGCCGGTACTCGCCAACTCGCGCGCCGCGCGCCGCGCACGCCGCCCCAGGTCCTGCATATAGGAAACAATGTCCATCATTCGCTCCGCCGGCCGCCACCGGCTGTTTTGCGCTACGGCTTTCATTATACAGAGCGCCACCGGCCCGGGCCGCAATTGCGGCGCGCGCGGGATTGCCGCACCATCGCGCCACCGTCATTTCCCGAGATCAATCACATGAAACAACTGGGCGCCGGATTTTACTGGCAGGATCTGACCGTGGGCGACCGCTTCAAGTCCTGGGGCCGCACCGTGCTGGAAGCCGACATCGCCAGCTTCGTCAATCTGGTAGGGCTGCACGAAGTGGTGTTCACCGACCGCGAATTCCTGCGGGAAAAGTCGGTCATCAAGCGCCCCTTCGCGCCCGGGGCCCTGGTTTACAGCTTCGCCGAGGGGCTGCTGCTCCCGACCATGCAGGGTACCGGGTTGGCCTTTCTCAATATGGAACTGGACATGAAACGGCCCTGCTTTGCCGGCGACACCATCCATGTCGAGGTGGAAGTCACCGAAGTTCGCCAGACCAGCAAGGGCAATCGCGGCCTGGTACGCACCTTCAATCGCGTGCTCAATCAGGGCGGCGAGGAAGTGCTCACTTACAATCCGCTGCGGATGCTCAAGGGCCGGGAATAGCGCGAGCCGCTCAGCGCTGGGATAGCTCGATCACCCAGCTGCGCACTTCAATGAGTCGCACCAGCGGATCGGCCATCGCCAGCAGAGCGATCTTGCGCTCCAGGGCGACGGGCAGCAGATCCGCCAGGCGCCAGGCGAGGGTGATGCCGTCGAGGCTGTCATTGACGTAGCGCGCTTCCACCCCGAAGTGCCGGGCCAGATCGCCCAGCAGCGCCACCAGATCACTGTCGTCCCCGGCCAGCGGGACAGCCGGGTCCCGCGCATCGAGCAGGACTTCGCCCACCATCAAGCCATCGGCTTCGACACGGGTCGCGCCGACCCGGAGGCGCTGCTCGCCGCGAATCTCGATGCCGAGCAGGCCGTTGGGAAGTTGCGACCAGTCGGCAATGGTCACCAGGGTGCCGCGCTCGGCGATCACCGGCGTGGCGCCCACTTCCCGTCCCGACAGAATCGGCACCACGGCAAAGGGTTTTGCCGCCGCCAGGGATTCGCGCACCAGGCGCAGATAGCGCTGCTCGAAAATCCGCATCGGGATGGTCACCCCGGGGAATACCGTGCGCTGGAGCGGAAACAGCGGCAGCTCCTGCCATGCCGCCGCGCCGGCCGGCGCGATTTCATTTGTCAAATCGGACATTTACCCCACCCCTTCCCACGCGTAACATCGGGGTTCCAATAACAACCATAAGGGAAAATACCATGAACCTTGCGTCAAGCCCCGCTTTATACGCTCTCGTCGGTTTCGCCGGTTGGACGCTGGTCCTGATGCTGATCATGACCACCAACCGGGTACTCAACTCCATGGGCGGCGCCAAGATACCCATGAACAAGTTTTCCGCCACCGGCGAGGATCTGCCCGGCTTTGGCCAGCGCGTGACGCGCGCGCATCTCAATTGCCTGGAAAATCTGCCGGTATTCGCCGCGCTGGTGGCAGCGGCCGGGTTTTCCCAGCAACTCGGGATCATGGAGAGCACCGCCATGTGCGTGCTCTATGCGCGCATCGCCCAATCGGTGGTACACATGATCTCCGCAAATCTGCCGATGGTACTGGTGCGCGGAAGCCTGTTTTTCGTCCAGGTGGTGCTGATGGGTTGGTACGCCTGGCAGCTGCTGCTCTGATCCCCCGCCACCACGACGCGTCGCGGAAAACTCATGACCGACCATCCTCCCTCCTGGTTCACCGATGCCATCGCCCAGCCGGGCGAGACCGGCTGCGTCACAGTACAGGACTGCTCCATCGCCTACCGGTGCTGGGGCAATCCCGGGCGCCCCGGGCTACTGCTGATCCACGGTTTCAACGCCCACAGCCACTGGTGGGATTTCATCGCTCCCGCGTTTGCCGCGGACTACCGGGTGGTGGCGCTCGACTGCTCCGGCGCGGGCGACAGCGGCCACCGGGAGCGCTATGACCTGGATACTTTCGCCGCCGAGGTGATCGCGGTGGCGGAGGCCGCCGGCATCGGCGCGCAGATGGTCGTGGTGGGGCACAGTTTTGGCGGCGGCATCGCGCTGCGCACGGCGGCGCGTTTCCCGGACCGGCTCAAGGCCATGATCTCCGTGGATGCCAAACTGATCCCGCTGCCCGGGGAGGGCCGCGCGCGCAGCACCACGGGGTTTTTGCCCCACGCGATCTATCCGGACGCCGCGAGTGCCAGCGCCGCTTTCCGTGTCATTCCGCCCCAGCGCTGCCCGAATCAGTTTCTGATCGACCACATCGCCCGACATTCGGTGCGGGAGGTGGAAGACGGCTGGGCGCTGAAAGCCGATCCGGCGCTGCTCGACAATTTCCGCTTTGAAGACCAGACCGATGCACTGCTCAATCTCGCCACCGGCTTCGGGATGATCTCGGGCACCCTGAGCGCCATCATCACCCAGGAAGTCATCGACTATCTTCAGTATGTGGCGCCACGGGGATCGCCTTTCACCGCCATTCCGGGCGCGGCTCACCATGTGTTTCTCGACCAGCCGCTGGCCTTTATCGACGTCCTCCGCGACATGCTGGCCCACTGGCCCTGAGCGCAGCCTGTGACCGCGGGTGTCGCGGCGAAGTCGATACAGGGTTCGGGCTCCCGCGCAGGATATCCGGTCAGCCTGCCGCAGGGGGATACTCGGCGAAACGCGGCGCGGCGAGCCCCGCCTCATACCAGCAGGCCCGGCTGTCCCAGAAAATCTGCCGCTCCGGCACCACCCCGGGATCCCCGTCGAGCACTCCCGCGGGGACGATCAGGTGCTCGCCGTTGCGGCTGACATAGGGCAGCGCCGAGCCGCAGTGGGTGCAGAAGCATTTGGAGAAACTGCGTGCCTCGGGAATCTGATAGCGCCTGATCAAGTCGCGCCCACGCAGCCATTGGATATGGTCGGGGCCGGTGAACAGATTGGCCGCGTGGGCCGCAGCGGTCGCCTTGCGGCAGCGCGAACAGTGGCAGAGCACAAAGCGCGCGAACGGTCCCCAGACCTGGAACGCGACCTGGCCACAGAGACAGGATCCGGCGATCATTCCGGTTTGTGCTTCGCTCACGCTCGCGCCGTTCCCCGCTTTGGTACCGGCATCATGGTGCGGGCAACGGCAGAATTTCAAGCGCATCGCCACGGCGGATCAAGCCGCTCTCAAGGACATCCGCGCGCAGCCCGCCGCGCCCGCTCAGCCGAGCGGCGACGCCGGGCCGGGTGAGTTCTTCAAGATGGCGGCAGGGCTCGCACAGACGCTGGCCCCGCAACCGCGCGCCGCCGATGCAAAACTCCCGTCCCACCAGGGCATTGAGATCGACGCCGCGGGTGAGCAGGTTGCGGCGCGCCTCGGGCGCGCTGAGCCGGTAGGGTGCGAGCAGGGAATCCAGCACTTCGGCGGCGATCAGGGTCACCGCTCGCCCGGTGCCCGGCCAGCCGGACCAGGTGCCGGCCCCCACCGCGTAGCGATCCCCCGAGAGGCCCGCGCCCGCCAGTGCTGCCACGGCCTCGACGGCGACGGGCAATTCGCCCCGAACAGCGGTGATATAAATGCCGATCACCCGGCCGGAGGCGGTTGACATGGCGCTGCGCGGCACCAGATTCGACTATTCGTCCGCGTCGCCCGACAACGCATCCTGGCTATCGCGAATCTCGGGGTCGTAGCGCGTGGAGGTCCGGAACAACAGGTGCCACGGGTTGTTCTGCAGGCAGCGCCATTGCGCCTCACGCACGGCTCGCCCCTGTTGACGGCACTGGTCGTGCGACCAGATGGTGCCGCCGTAGGTGGTCCAGTGGTCGCCAGCCGAGGCGCGTATTTGCAGCTCGTAGCTGGGATAAAAGAGGTACAACATGACCAAAACAAAGATTGTCGCGCCGACTTTCATGCTCACCTCCCGGTCCGGAGCGGGCGATCCGTTCTGCGCTTACCGCCCCCGCCCCGACAGCAGCCTCGACACCGATCGGGGTCGGCGGGTCAGGAATCGCTTTTGGTGGTCCGGCTCGATACGGCCGGCGGGCCGGGAAACGCCATCACATTGCTGCCGCGCGCATCGCTGACCTTGCACACACCTTCTTTCTCGACTTCGTCGATGCGCACGATGGAGTGCATGGGGATGAAGCTGCGTTTGACTTCGGAGAATTCGGTCTTGAGCTTTTCTTCAGCCGGATCAACGATCAGCTGGGATTTTTCGCCGAACACGAACTCCTCGATCTCGATGAAGCCCATGAGGTCGCTCTGATAAACATAACGGGCGTAAACCTCGTACACCTGGCCCTGATTGACGAAGATGATCTTGTAGATAGGGTCGTTGGTCATGCCGAGCGGCTCTGGCGGTTACCGGGAACAGGATACCACAGTGAGGCCCCCACCCCGGCTTTTCAAGGCACTTTTCCCGGCACGGATGGCGCACCCCATGCGCTATAATTCGCCGCCTCGCCTGCAAGCCGCCTGCACACCATGACCAAGACCGGGGAGCGCAAACTCCACATCGTCACCCAGGGCTGCCAGATGAACGAGTACGACTCCGCGCGGATGCGCGATCTGCTCGGCGACAGCCACGGCCTGATTGCCACCGACGATCCGGCCGAAGCCGATGTGCTGCTGCTCAATACCTGCTCCATTCGCGAGAAGGCGCAGGAGAAGGTCTTTCACCAGCTGGGGCGCTGGAAGCACCTGAAGGAACGCAACCCCGACCTGATCATCGGCGTCGGCGGCTGCGTGGCGAGCCAGGAGGGGGAGGCCATTGCCCGCCGCGCGCCCCATGTCGATCTGGTGTTCGGACCCCAGACCCTGCACCGACTGCCGGAGATGATCCGGCAGCGCCGCCAATCCGACGGGACCGTGGTGGTGGACATCAGCTTTCCCGAAATTGAAAAATTCGATCACCTGCCGCGTCCGGTCGCCGATGGCGTGAGCGCCCATGTCTCGGTCATGGAAGGCTGCTCCAAATACTGCACCTTCTGCGTGGTGCCCTATACGCGGGGCGAGGAAGTCAGCCGGCCGGTGCTGGACGTGCTCACCGAGGTTGCACAACTGGCCGAACAGGGCGTGCGCGAGGTGAACCTGCTGGGCCAGAACGTCAACGCCTATCGCGGCGCCCTGCCGACGGGCGGCACCAGCGATCTCGCCGAACTGATCGTCGCGGTGGCGCGTATCGAGGGCATCGACCGGATTCGCTACACCACATCTCATCCGGTGGAGTTTTCTCAGGCGCTGATCGACGTCTACGCGCAAGTGCCGGAGCTGGTCAGCCATGTGCACCTGCCGGTGCAGAGCGGCTCGGATCGCATCCTGAGCGCGATGAAACGTGGCCACACGGTACTGGAATACAAATCGAAGATTCGCCGCCTGCGCACCTTGCGGCCGGAGATCAGTATTTCATCGGATTTCATTGTCGGCTTTCCCGGCGAAACCGCGGATGATTTCGCCCGCACCATGCAATTGATCGAAGAAATCGCTTTCGACCAGTCGTTCAGCTTCGTTTACAGCCGCCGCCCGGGTACGCCGGCGGCCAGCCTGCCGGACGATACGCCGGACGAAATCAAGAAGGAGCGCTTGCAGACCCTCCAGCGCCGCATCAACCAACAGGCAGCGGCGATCAGCCAGGGCATGGTGGGCCAGACCCATCGGGTGCTGATCAGCGGTCTGTCGCGCAAGGATCCCGGAGAGCTGCAGGGCCGCACGGAGAACAACCGGGTGGTGAATGTCGCCGCCGCCGAGCACAACCTGATCGGAACCTTTGTGCCGGTACGCATAACGGAAGCATTGCCCAACTCGCTGCGCGGCGAGCTGGCCGGATCCTGAGCCCTGCCGTGCGGACGCCGACCGGGTACCCGTCGGCTCGGCCATTGCGAATAGATGTTGCGCCCCTATTCCCCACGCCCGGCAAAGTCGCTATTCTTGGCCCAGACCCCCGACAGGCGTCGCAGCAAACCGTTTGAACACCTTAGCGGCAGTACAGACGCTCACCCTGGAACCCAACGACACGCGCCGTCTCGCGAGCCTCTGCGGCCAGTTCGACGAAAACATCCACCAGATCGAGGCGCGCCTCAATATCGAGATCCGCAACCGCGGCAATGTGTTCGCCTTTTACGGCGACGCTACCCGCGCCCGCGCGGCGTTGGCATTGGTACGCCAGCTCTATCAGGAGACGGCCCGTGACCGGGTTCTGACGCCCGCCAAGATTCATGTATTCCTGCAGCAGTCGGACATGGAGCATCGCATGAACAAACAGACCGCCGATGTGGGCGACAATGTCACTGGTTTCAGCGTCGTTCGCACCAAGAAAGGCAGTGTCCATCCACGCGGCGTCAACCAGCAGAATTACGTCCGCGCCATCCAGACTCACGACATCAGCTTCGGCGTCGGCCCGGCGGGCACCGGCAAGACCTACCTCGCCGTGGCCTGCGCGGTGGAAGCTTACCTGCGCTCGGAAGTGGAGCGCATCGTGCTGGTGCGGCCAGCGGTGGAGGCCGGCGAAAAGCTCGGCTTCCTGCCCGGCGATCTGGCCCAGAAGGTCGATCCCTACCTGCGGCCGCTCTACGATGCCCTCTACGAAATGCTGGGCGCGGAAATCGTCGGCAAACTGATCGAACGCCAGGTCATCGAGGTAGCGCCGCTCGCCTACATGCGGGGCCGCACGCTGAACAACGCCTTCATCATTCTCGACGAAAGCCAGAACACCACGTGCGAGCAGATGAAGATGTTCCTCACCCGACTCGGCTTTGGCGCCACCGCGGTGATCACCGGCGACACCACCCAGATCGACCTGCCGCGCGGGACCCGTTCCGGACTCCTCCACGCGATCGAGGTTCTCGCCGGCGTCGAGGAGATATCCTTCACGCACTTCGTCGCCAAGGACGTGGTGCGCCACCCGCTGGTGCAGCGCATCGTCGAGGCCTACGAAACGCACGACCGCACGGTCGGCCCGCATGGGTCATGAGCATCAGGATCGCGATCGACAACGCCTGCGACAGCGGTGCAGCCGTTCCCGCCCCGGCGGCCCTGCGTCGCTGGCTGCGGGCAGCCCTGCGCCATCTCGGGCGATCCGACGCACAGGTCGCGATCCGTATCGTCGGCGAAGCCGAGGGCAGCGAACTCTATGCCCGCTACCGACTGCGCGCACCGTCTCCACACCAGGCCACTCGATCTGACGCAACCCGGACCCACGCAACTCGCACCCGCGCAACCCGGCCCCACGCAACCAATGTCCTTTCCTTTCCCGCCGACCTGCCGGAATGGGTAGAGCTGCCGCTGCTGGGCGATATCGTGATCTGCGCCCCGGTGGTCGAGCGCGAGGCAGCGGATCAGGGTAAAACACCGGACGCGCACTGGGCGCACATGATCGTCCACGGTACCCTGCACCTGCTCGGCCATGACCACCAGGACGACGTCGAAGCCGACCGCATGGAAGCCCTGGAAACCGCAATCCTCGTCGGCCTGCATTTTCCACCGCCCTATGCGCCGGCGCTCGCGGTCAACCCGTCATGACCGCGGAACCGCCCAGTAGACGCGCCTGGCTGAAGCGTCTGGTCCGGTATTTCGCCCCCCGCCTGCGCTCGCGGCAGGATCTTGCCGACATCCTGGAAACCGCGCGCGACGACAATCTGCTCGACAGTCAGTCGCTCGACATCATCCGGGGCGCGTTTCTGGTATCCAGTCTGCAGGCGCACGAAATCATGGTGCCGCCATCCCAGATGGTAGTCATCGAAGCCGGGATGAGTCTGGAAGAAATTCTGCAGCGTGTCATTGATGCCAAGCACTCCCGCTATCCCGTGGTGGGCGAGTCTCTGGACGATATCCGGGGCATCCTGCTGGCCAAGGATCTGCTGCCGCTGATGCTCGCCGGCCGCGACACCTTCCGCCTTGCCGATATCGTCCGGCCCGCCACCATAGTTCCCGAAACCAAGCGCCTCGATATCCTGCTGCGCGAATTCCGCGAACAGCGCTACCACATGGCTGTGGTGGTGGACGAATACGGCGGCGTCGCGGGTCTGATCACCATCGAAGACATCCTCGAGGAGATCGTCGGCGACATCGCCGACGAGAAGGACCGGGATCCGGACTGCGTGATCTGTCGCGAACCTGACGGCAGCTTTCTGGTAGCTGGGCTGACCCCGATCGAGGACTTCAACGACCATTTCCACGTCGCACTGCGCGACGACGAATTCGATACCATCGGTGGTCTCGTGACCAGTGCGTTTGGGCGTCTTCCGGAAGTGGGAGGATGCATCGCCCTGGACGGACTGGTCTTTACCGTGATTGCCGGGGACGAACGTCAGATCCATCAGCTCCGGGTGGCAGCGGCCGCCGACCACTGACCCATGCCCGCTACCCGCCGCGCGCCACTCTTGTTTCATGCCGCTGCCGCGCTGACCGGCGCGTTGCTGCCGCTCGCTTTCGCGCCCTACGGGTTGTGGCCGCTGGCGCCCCTGGCCGCGGGGATCCTGTGCCTGCTGCTGACCGATGCCGCCCCACGCACCGCCTTCGCGCTGGCCTGGTGGTTCGGTGTAGGCCTCTATGCTACCGGCACCTCCTGGATCTACGTCAGCATCCATACCTATGGGGCGGCCTCCGCGCCGCTCGCCGCACTGCTGACAGGCCTTTTTACCTTGGGCATGGCGGCACTTTTCGCGATCCCGTTCACATTGTGCGGCTATCTGAATTTGCGGCGACCCGGAACTGCACTGCTGGGTTTTCCCGCGTTATGGGTACTCGGCGAGTGGCTGCGCGGGTGGTTCCTCACCGGCTTTCCCTGGCTCTATCTGGGATACCCGTCGCTCGAGACCTGGCTGGTGGGTTGGGCGCCCGTGACCGGCGTGCTCGGCATGAGCTTTGCTGTAGCGCTTACCGGGACAACGCTCACGGCGCTGGCCAACCGCGCCACCGCCAATACTCTGGCAGCGAGTACTCTGGCAGCCGGTGTCGTCTGGATTGGCGGCTGGCTGCTGCACGAGCGCACCTGGACCGAACCCGGCACGACCGCGCTCGCCGCAGCGCTGGTGCAGCCGGCGCAATCACTGGCCATGAAGTGGGATGGCGCCGCCGACGGCGCCATTCTCGCGAATTTCACTGCCACCAACCGCGATCTGGCGGGGCAGGACCTGGTGATCTGGCCCGAAACCGCGATCCCGCGCTTTCGTCATGAAGTGCAACCGTTTCTCGACCGCGAAGACGCCTGGGCCCGCGAACAACGCATGGGCCTGCTGCTGGGCCTGCCGATCGCCGCCGCCGAAGGCGTCTACTACAACAGTTTCATGGGACTGGGCATGGCGGCGGGCACCTACCACAAACGCCGGCTGGTACCCTTTGGCGAATATGTGCCCCTGGAGCCCTGGTTGCGCGGCACCATCGCCTTCTTCGATCTGCCCATGTCGAACTTCAGCCGCGCCCCCGAAGACCAGCCGCCGATCACGCTGGACGAGCTGCGCATCGCCACCGCCATCTGCTACGAAATCGTTTACCCGGATCTGGTCGCCACCTCTGCCGGGGGCGCCGATCTGCTGGTCACGGTCAGCAACGACACCTGGTTCGGCGCGTCCATCGGCCCCCACCAGCATTTGCAGATGGCTCGTCTGCGCGCCATCGAGACCGGCAAACCCCTGCTGCGCGCCACCAACGACGGCATCACCGCGGTGGTGGACAGCCGCGGTCGCATCACCGCCAGCCTGCCCCAGTTCGTCCCCGGCATCCTGCGCACCTCCGTGCTGCCGCGCACCGGCACAACGCCCTTCAGCGCCCACGGCTCAACCCCGGTGGTTCTGTTCTGCCTGGCACTGCTGGCGGGCGCCCTGGCGCCCTGGCGGCGGCGCGGCCTGCGCACAGCACTGCGCTAGGTCGGTCCGCGCCTTTCCCCTATAATTCCGCGCTTTCGCGGCGGCGCGCCGCCAGCTGGAACAGCATCCGATGGACGACCAGTATCATCCCGAACGTATCGAGCCGCAGGTACAGAAGGCGTGGGAAACCAACCGCACTTTTGCCGTCAAGGCGGACCCGAGCCGGGAAAAATACTACTGCCTCGCCATGTTTCCCTATCCCAGCGGCAAGCTGCACATGGGGCATGTGCGCAACTATTCCATCGCCGATGTCATCAGTCGTTACCAGCGCATGCTGGGCAAGAATGTGCTGCAACCCATGGGCTGGGATGCGTTCGGGCTGCCCGCGGAAAACGCCGCGCTGCAAAACAATACCGCGCCCGCGGCCTGGACTTACGCCAATATCCAATACATGAAGGCGCAGCTCAAAGCCCTGGGTTTCGCTTACGACTGGGATCGCGAACTGGCCACCTGTCAGCCGGACTACTATCGCTGGGAACAGTGGTTCTTCACCCGCCTGTACGAAAAGGGCCTGGTCTACAACAAGGTCAGCGCCGTGAACTGGTGCCCCAACGACCAGACCGTACTGGCCAACGAGCAGGTCATCGATGGCTGCTGCTGGCGCTGTGATACCCCGGTGCAGCGGCGCGAAATTCCGCAGTGGTTTATCCGCATCACCGCCTATGCCGAGGAGCTGTTGCGGGATCTGGACAAGCTCGATGGCTGGCCGGAACAGGTGCGCACCATGCAGCGCAACTGGATCGGCAAGAGTCGCGGTGTGACCATTAACTTCGATCTTGCCGAAGCGGTCGCGGGCAACTCCGGGTTCGAGGTCTACACCACCCGGCCCGACACCCTGATGGGCGTCACCTATCTCAGCCTGGCGGCGGAGCATCCCATCGCCCAGGCGCTGGCTGACGGCGATCCCGAGCTGGCCGGGTTCATTGCCGAATGTCGCCAGCAATCGGTCGCCGAAGCGGACATCGCCACCATGACCAAGCGCGGCAGGGATACTGGCCTCAAGGCGCTGCATCCGCTCACCGGCGCGCCGCTGCCGGTATGGATCGCCAACTATGTGCTGATGGACTACGGCACCGGGGCGGTCATGGCGGTGCCGGCCCATGACCAGCGCGACTGGGAGTTTGCCATCCAGTACCAGTTGCCCATTGCCCAGGTCATAGCACCAGCGGACGGCAGCCCCTGCGACACGGCGCAGGCCGCGTTTGTGGACAAGGGCCGACTGGTGAATTCCGGCGCCTTCGACGGGCTGGAGTTCGATGCCGCGTTCGAGGCCATCGCCCAGGCCCTGGTCGAGCGGGGCCGGGGCAAGGTGACCACCAATTTCCGCCTGCGCGACTGGGGCGTCTCGCGGCAGCGCTACTGGGGCGCGCCCATCCCCATGCTGTACGACGGCGAGCGGGTGATACCCGTGCCCGCCGAGCGGCTGCCGGTGCTGCTGCCGGAAGACGTGGTCATGGACGGCGTCCACTCGCCCATCAAGGCTGACCCGAGCTGGCGCCAGACCGCGCTCGACGGCATGTCCCTGGTCCGGGAGACCGACACCTTCGATACCTTCATGGAATCGTCCTGGTATTACGCCCGTTTCACCTGCCCGGATTACGCCGGCGGCATGCTCGACCCGGCCGCCGCCAACTACTGGCTGCCGGTGGATCACTATGTGGGCGGCATCGAACATGCCATCCTGCACTTGCTGTATGCGCGCTTCTTCCACAAGCTGATGCGGGACGAAGGCCTGCTGGCCAGCGACGAGCCGTTCACGCGGCTGCTGTGTCAGGGCATGGTGCTGAAAGACGGCAGCAAGATGTCGAAATCCAAGGGCAACACGGTCGATCCCCAGGCCCTGATCGACCGCTACGGCGCCGACACCGTGCGCCTGTTCACCATGTTCGCGGCGCCACCCGAGCAGACCCTGGAGTGGTCGGACGAAGGCGTTGCGGGCGCTTATCGTTTTCTGCGCCGATTGTGGAAAGCCGTACACACCCATCTGGGTCGCGGCGACTGCGCAGCGCTCGACGCCACCACCCTGACCGGAACCGCAGCCGCGCTGCACCGCAAGACGCACGCCACCATCGCCAAGGTCAGCGACGATTACGGCCGCCGCCAGACCTTCAATACCGCCATCGCCGCGGTGATGGAGCTCCTGAACGAAACCACCCGGCTCGATCCGCAGGCGCCGTCGGCGCTGGCCGCCGAACGGGAAGCCCTGGAAGCGGCGGTATTGCTGCTCGCGCCCGTCGTGCCCCATATCACCCAGGCGCTGTGGGCGCACCTCGGCCATGCTGAACCCATCGTGGACGCGCGCTGGCCCTCCGCCGATCCCGCCGCGCTCCAGCTCGATGAGATAACCCTTGCCGTGCAGGTGAACGGCAAGGTCCGTGCGCAATTACAGGTCGCCGCCCACGTGGATCGCGACAGCATTCAGGCCCGCGCGCTGTCCGACCCCAATGTACAGCGCTTTACCGCCGGAAAAACCATCCGTAAAGTGATCCTGGTACCACAGCGGCTGGTGAACATCGTCACCGACTGACCGCTTCCCGCCGCCCATCAACCGGAACCACGCCATGACCCCAGGCCCTTTTTTCGTGCCCCGCCAACACCCGGGCACGGCGTCTCGCATCTGGCTGCTGGCGTTGCTGGCGACGCTGATGGGCAGTGGCTGCGGCTGGCATCTGCGCGGCCATGGCGACGCCCCGCAGAATATCGATAGCCTCCACATCGGTGGCCGCCCGATCGATAACGAACTGAAGAGCGAACTGGAGCGTAATTTGCTGGCGCTCGATATCGATCTGAAAGCCAGCGCCAAGGAAGCGCAGTACAGCCTGGTACTCCTGGACCAGCGCTCAAAACGGCGTACCGCAACCATCAGCGGCCAGGCCCGTATCTCCGAGCGTGAGCTCATCGAAGAACTGAAATTCACGGTGCTCGCCGCGGATGGCACCACAGTGATCCCGCCCACCACGGTCAGTGACGAGCGCATATTCGAGTACGACGAAAACAACGTCCTTGCCACCGACGACGAAGCCCGGCTGCTGCGCCGGGAGATGCGTACCAGCCTGGTGCGCCAGCTGATCAACTACCTGCAGCGGGTCGGTCCGCGCGTCGGCGGCGATGCAGCTGCTCCCTGAAGCCCTGGAATCCCATCTCGACGCCAGTCTGGCGTCCGCCTATCTGCTGAGCGGTGACGAGCCGCTGCTGATACAGGAAAGCGCGGACCGGATCCGTGCCGCCGCGCGCGCGCGCGGTTTTACCGAACGTCAGGTCTACCATGCCGATGGCCGGCAGTTCGATTGGAATGCCCTGCTGGCCGAGGCCGGCGCGCGTTCATTGTTCGCCGAGCGCAAGATCCTGGAGATCCGCCTCGCCACCGCCAAACCCGGCGATCAGGGCGGCAAGGTACTGGTCGAGCTGTGCCGCCTCGCCGGCGACGAACTGCTGCTCCTGGTGATCACCCCCAAACTGGATCGCAGCGCGCAAGGCTCCGTCTGGGTCAAGGCCCTGGCCCAGGCCGGAGCACAGCTCCAGATCTGGCCCGTCGACCGCGCCGGACTCCCGCAATGGATCACCACGCGGTTGCGTCACGCGGGTCTCACCGTGAGTCGCCCCGCGGCGGAACTGCTGGCGGAGCGGGTCGAGGGCAATCTGCTCGCCGCCGCGCAGGAAATCGAGAAACTGCGGCTGCTGGCACCCGCGGGGGAACTCGACGCGGATGCCATATCCACCGCGGTGGCCGATTCAGCGCGCTTCAACATCTTCAAGCTCGCCGACTACGCATTGGCGGGCAACACCCAAGCCGCCTGCCGCTCGCTGCGCGGCCTCCACGCGGAAGGGGTGGAACCGGCCGTGGTGCTCTGGGCGCTGGCGCGGGATGCGTTGATCATCGCGCGGCTGCACGGCGCCGGGCGCGCGCAACAGGAGCAGATTTTCCGGGAAGCCAGGGTCTGGGATAGCCGCAAGGACCTGCTGCGCGACATCTCCCGGCGCATCCGGCCGGCGCAAATCAACCTGCTGCTGCGCCAGCTGGCGGGCGTTGATCGCGCCATCAAGGGAGTGCGCGACGCATCGCCCTGGGACGAGCTTCTCGATGTCCTGCTGTCCCTGTGCGGACGCAACGCCATTCATCCCGCCAATCTGCGCCTCGGCCTGGAACAGGGGCGCCGGGGCGCGCACGCCTGACCACAATGGTCGTCAGGCGTGCGCCGGGGCGCTGCGATTGGGCCAGGCGTTCGCGAACTGACGTGCGGTGCGCCCACTGCGCGATGCCCGTGTCATCGCGAACTGGCGCGCCGCAAGGTGGAGCGCGGCGCGGTCCCCGCCGGCGTCGCCACACAGATGATCCACGATGGCCAGATACTGTTCCAGGCTGTTGGGATAAAAGGAGAGCCAGAGTCCAAAGCGGTCGGCGAGGGACAGTTTTTCCTCGATCACGTCACCATAGTGCAGCTCGCCCGCGACGATCTCCACACCCTGATTGTCCGAGGCCGGCTCGGCAATCAGATGGCGTCGATTCGAAGTCGCATAGACCAGCACGTTTTCCGGCGGCAGCTCGATGGAACCCTCCAGCACACTCTTGAGGTGCTTGTAGAGGGTTTCATCGGCCTCGAACGAAAGATCGTCGCAGAACACGATAAAGCGCTGCGGCAGCTCGTGGATCCCGTCGACCACGTCCGGCAGGTCGGCGAGATCGGCCTTGTCGATCTCGATTACGCGCAGACCCGCGGCGGCATAGTCGTTCAGCAACGCCTTGACCAGCGACGATTTGCCAGTGCCACGACTACCCCACAGCAGCGCATTGCGCGCCGGTCGACCGGCGAGAAAGTCCTCGGTGTTACGCACCAGATCGACCTTTTGTGCATCGATGCCGAGCAGGTCGTCGAGGCGGATCGGATCGAGCCGGCGCACCGCGCGCAGACCGGCTGAATGCGGCCGCCAGACCGCCGCCAGAGTGTGATTCCAGTTTATCGACATCGGCTTTCACTCCGCTGCCCGACGCGCCACCACTCCGGCCACCGACGTCGTACCACCCGCAGCAGCACGGCGCCCAGCACCAGCCCCAGCGCATTGGCCACCACGTCAGCGAAAGACATGGTTCGGTAGGGCGTCAGGGCCTGGAGCAATTCGATCGCGACGCCATAGGCCAGCAGTGCTGCCGGCAGCCGCCATCTCGCGTCCGGAAAAGACGCGCCGCCCCATAGATAAAAGCTCGCGTACGCGGCGAAGTGTAGCAATTTGTCCTGCCCCGAAAACCATTCCTCGGCCGTGATCGGGCGCAGTGCGATCCAGGTCGCGAACGTCAGTACGGCTGCGAAACTGCCGCGCAACCAGTATCGCCAACGCTGTAGCATGGGTATCCCGCAGGTTCGAGGGGTGAGAATTATAGGGTGCAAACCGCCCCGAAGCCGAGGTGACAGCCACGACAACTGCTTGGCACATTTGCCGAATCCGATAGTAATTGTTACGCTTTTCCGGCTTTGTACGCTGTTCGCGTCATGTCCACTCCATATTAATGAGAACGTTAGCGAGGTTGTTATGGATCAGGGGTTGGGGTACTGGGTTACCAAACGGGAGATGATTTCCGGTGACCGTCTGGCGATCGTGGACCGCCATTTGCGCTTCACTTACCGGGAGCTGAACCGGCGCTGTAACCGGCTTGCCAACGCCATGCGCGACAGCGGCGTGCGCCCCGGCGACCGCGTCTGTTCGCTGCTGCAGAACGGCCACACGCAACTCGAACTGATTTTCGCCGTTGCCAAGCTGGGCGCCATCTTCCTGCCGATCAATTTCCGTCTGACGGTGCCGGAGATCGAGTACATCATTCAGGATTCCGGCGCGCGCACTTTCTTCTATCACGACGAATTCCGCCATCTGGCGGAAGGCCTGCAGCACGGCGTTCACTTCGACAAGATGGTGTACTGCGGACGCAGCAACAGCTGCGACGACGAAGGCGAATACGAGGCCTTCCTGGCCGCCGCGTCGGACGCAGAAATCAACGCCAATGTGCATCCCGACGACGTGGCCCTGCTGATGTACACCTCGGGCACCACCGGGCGGCCCAAGGGCGCGATGCTGACCCATGCAAATCACACCTGGAACGTCATCCACACCACCCAGCGGCTGCCGATTCACGCCGGCACCGTCGCGCTCGGCGTGGCACCCATGTTCCACATTGGCGGCACCAGCGTGACTGTGCTGCCGACCCTGTTCCAGGGTGGCACCGTGGTCACCCTGCCGGCTTTCGACGCCCGCGCGGTGCTTGAAGCCACCGAGCGCGAGCGCCTCACCGGCCTGTTCTGCGTGCCCTCGATGTGGCAGATGATCGTCGAAGAATTGGACAAGAAGGACTACGACCTGAGTTCAGTGGAATTCCTGATGACCGGCGCCGCGCCGACGCCGCTGAAGATCCTGAAGTACTTTCAGGAGCGCAACCTGGCCATCTATGAAGGCTTCGGCATGACCGAGCTGGCGCCGCTGGTAGCCATCCTCGACAAGTGGGACTGCGAGCGCAAGAACGGCTCGGTCGGCTATCCGGCGTTTTTCGTCGATGTGCGCATCATTGATGACGAAGGCCGGAACGTACCGGCGCGCACGGTAGGCGAGGTGCTCTGTCGCGGACCCAATATGCTGAAAGGCTACTGGAACAAGCCGGAAGCCACTGCCGAAGCGCTGCGCGGCGGCTGGTATCACTCCGGCGACCTGGGCTATCTCGATGAAGAGGGCTTTCTTTACATCGTCGACCGCAAGAAGGACATGATCATCAGCGGCGGCGAGAACGTGTACCCGGCCGAGCTGGAACAGGCGATCTACCGCCACCCGGCGGTCGCGGAAGTCGCCGTCATCGGTATTCCCCACGAAAAATGGCAGGAAGTGCCCGCCGCCATCATCGTGCTGAAGCCCGGTGCCAGCATGACCGAGAACGATCTGATCGAGCACTGCAACCAGTGCCTGGCCCGCTTCAAGGTGCCGAAAACCGCGTATTTTGTACCGGAGCTGCCGAAATCCGGTGCCGGCAAGATCCTCAAGACCGAATTGCGCAAAATGTACGGCGGCTACAAGGCAAGCGACAAATAGCCGCTGCAAAACCAGCAATAAAAAAGGGGGGTTCATCACCCCCCTTTTTTATTGCTCGCGATTTCCATTCCAGCGATTGCTTGCGGCGACTGCGGCCGTCAGCTCGCCATCACTGTCGCCAGCGCCTCCACAACATAGTCCGCATTCGCCTGGCTGAGGCCGGCGACATTGATGCGACTGGAATTGACCATGTAGATACTGTATTCGTCGATAAGACGCGTCACCTGTTCAGCGCTGAGACCCAGAAACGAAAACATGCCGCGCTCGCGCTCGACAAAAGAGAAATCCCGGTCGACGCCGCGCGCGCGCAGCTTGTTGTTCAGCAACCTGCGCAGGCCATTGATGCGGTCGCGCATCACATCCAGCTCATCGCGCCACTGCCGGGCAAGCTCCGGATCGTTGAGGATCTCGGCGACAATCGCGCCGCCGTGGGAGGGCGGCATCGAGTAGATGCCGCGCACGATGTTGTTGACGTGACTGACCGTGATCTCGGCCCGCTGCGCATTCTGGCCCAGCACCGACAGACTGCCGACCCGCTCGCGGTAGAGGCCAAAATTCTTGGAGCAGGAGCTTGCCACCAGCATCTCGGGCAGACGTTCCGCGAGCAGCCGGAGACCCTGGGCATCCACATCCAGCCCGTCGCCCAGGCCCTGGTACGCGAGATCCACAAAGGGAAGGAAACCGCGTTTTTCGGCGAGCTCGGCCACCGCGCGCCACTGCTCCAGGCTCAGATCCGCGCCACAGGGGTTGTGACAGCAGCCGTGCAGCAGTACCACGTCGCCGGATCCGGATTCCGCGAGCGCCGACAGCATGGCATCGAAGCGCAGGACACTGTGCTCGCGGTCGTAATAGGGGTATTCGCGAATCCGCAGCCCGGCATTGCCCAGCAACGGGATGTGATTGGCCCAGGTAGGATCGCTGACCCAGACCGTGGTTGCGGGGGCTGCGCGCTTGAGCAACTCGGCGCCGACGCGCAGTGCCCCGCAGCCGCCCGGTGTCAGCACGGTCGCCACCCGGCCCGCGGCGAGCACCGGATGCTGCGGGCCGAAAATCAGGTCTTTGATCGCAACGTTGAACTCCGGAACGCCGGCGGGTCCGATGTAGGACTTGGTCTCTTCGCTGGCGAACACCCGCGCCTCGGCCGCCTTGACGGCGCCCATGATGGGCGTATGGCCGGTCTCATCCTTGTAGACGCCGACGCCGAGGTCGACCTTGTGGGGATTGGGGTCAGCGCGAAAATCCGCCAGCAAACGCAAAATGGGATCTGGCGGATAGGATTCCAGGGCAGTGAACATGATGGTCTCTGTGGTGGAAGTCGGAGGAATGACCGGACCCTTGAGCTCGGCCCGCAACAGCGGCGACAAAATCGCTTCGCGGCCGGCGAGGCAGACCAAAGCGTCCCGCCTCGGACCGTGATTGTAGCGTCAAATCCGGCGCTCGCCCCGGCCTTGGGCCATCGACGCATCACCGCGCGCGAGCTGCTGCTCCAACGCAGCGAGCCGCTCCGGTGTGCCCACATCGCTCCACAGTCCCGTATGCACTTCGCCACTGACAGCGCCCGCGGCGATCGCGCGCCGCAGTGCGTCACGCAGGGGAAACACCGCGCCATCCGGAAAATCGGCCACCAGTTCCGGCGCGAGCACACCGAGACCACTGAACGTGAAGCTCACCCCCGCGGAATCGCGCGGTCGCACCATCCCGCCGGTATCTAGACCGTAATCACCGTCGGGGTTGTGGGGCGGGTTGGGCACCAGAACCAGGTGCGCGAGCCTCGCTGTCGGCAGTGCGCGCGGCAGATGGGAGTAACAGTAATCGCTCCAGATGTCAGCGCTCACCGCAACAAAGGGAGCCGGACCCAGCAGCGGCAGGGCGCGGCGAATGCCACCGCCGGTCTCCAGCGGCTCACCTTCCCGCGACCACCGGATGCACACACCGAACGGTCCACCATCGCCCAGTCGACGCTCAATCAGCTCGCCCAGCCAAGCTGTGTTGATCACCAGTTCGTCAATGCCGACCGCCGCGAGCTTGTCAATGTGGTATTCGATCAGGGGCTTGCCGGCCACCGGCACCAACGCCTTGGGCAGCCGCTCGGTCAAGGGCCGCAGGCGCTTGCCAAGGCCCGCCGCGAGAATCATGGCGCGCATGTTTCTCCCGCACGATCCCAAGGCGAATACCAGGACTGAGCGGCCAGCGACGGCACCAGGCGGGCTTCAAACCAGGCTGCGAACGGGCGGGTTTCGGAGTGGCGCGCAGCCACCTCCAGCACATAACGGATCACCAGCGGGAGATCCTTCAGGTAGCCGGACTTGCCGTCGCGCAGCCATAGCCGGCAGAAGATGCCCAGCACCTTGATATGGCGTTGCAATCCCATGAAATCGAACCAGCGCGCGAACTGGTCTGTTTCGACTCGCAGCAATCCGGCCCGTTGCGCCGCCGCCAGGTATCGGTCGCGATAACGGACCAGATCGACTTCCGGCAACCGGTGATAACAGTCACGCAGTAGCGACACCAGATCGTAACTAATGGGGCCGACCACTGCATCCTGAAAATCCACGATGCCCACATCGCCATCATCCAGCAACAACAGGTTACGGCTGTGGTAATCGCGATGCACGACCACCCGGGGCTGGGCGCTCGCGCTCTCGGTCAACAGGTCGAACAGGTCGGCGAGCAGTGCTTGTTCCTCGGGAGTCAGCTCGATTTCCAGCAAGGCCTGAATGAGCCAGCGCGGAAACAGTGCCATCTCGTCCCGCAGCAGCGCGGCGCTGTACGCCGGGAACACCGCCGGATCGCACGCCGTTGTCTGGATCCTTGCCAGCGCGTCGAGTGCAGCGCCGTAGCGAAGATCGCGGTTGGCGGCGGCGAGCCCCGCCAGCATCAAGGCTTCGCCCAGATCCTCCTGCGCCACGAAACCACGGCGATAATCGACCGCATACACACGGGGCACATGGGCTCCGGAACGCGCCAGAGCCAGTCCCTTGGTGACAAATGCCAGGGTGTTTTCCGTCGCGGGAGGGGCAAAAGTAGCGATCAGCGACGGTCGTGACACGGCGCGGTAGTACTGACGAAATCCGGCATCACCCCGTAGCGGCGCCAATTCCAGCGGCAGATCCGCCACTACCCCGCCAGGCAGGCAGTCGCCAAGCCAACCCGCCAACTGCTGGTGATGCGCCACAGGCCAGCCCCGAAAATCCGAAACCCATTCTACCCCAGACATTGGATGCGCCTAAAACCCGGGGCAGTTCGGGTACAATGCCCGCGGCAAACCAAGAGCAATCCGAGTGGCTGTTTCTCCGACCCCCGGCGCTTGGGTGCGCCTGCTTCGCTTACGACCGGTACGCCATGCCCTCTGCGGCTTGGCGGCGGCGTTGACACTGGCGCCGGCTGGCGCATGGGCCGCAACACCCGCGAACACGAACCATAGCCAATGGTCCTGCAGCGCTGGCCCGACCGGAGGCTGGGCGTGCGCGCCGCGCGCTGTACCCGGACCCGTCCACGAACGTCCGATCCGGCGCACGGAGGCCGCCACGGCACGGCCCGCGCCCGCCGCAGCGAACGCCCTGACGGCAGCCGACAACCTCGACTGGGTTCCACTCGAAAGCCTGAGTCCCGAACAGCTGAAAACCGTGCGGCCGGGATGCTGCGGCACTTACATCGAGCCCAACAATTCAAGTCCGGATGCGGCACTATCACCCGCAGACGCACCGCTGCGCGCCACCGCCGATACCACCGATGCACAAGGCGAAACCGCCATACTGAACGGCAACGTGCAGATTACCCAAGGTTCGCGCCAGGTGCGCAGCGACCGGGTGACGATTGATCGCGGTACCAACCAGGCGGTGTTCGAAAACCACGTCCAGTTTCGCGACGCTGGCCTGTTGCTGCTCGGAGATCGAGCGCAGATAGATACCAAGACTCAGGTTCTCGCGGTCGACAACGCAACCTTTGCCTTGCACGCAAATAATTCACGCGGCACCGCGAGCCATTTCAATCGCGATGAAGAGGGCGTGATCTACATCGACGATGCGACCTACACCACCTGCGAACCCGCCAGCAACAGCTGGTTATTGCGGACCGGCTCCATACGCATCGACGCCGACCGCCATTTCGCCACCGCCCGCAACGCGCGCGTGGAAGTCAAGAATGTCCCCTTGTTGTATGTGCCCTGGATACGGTTTCCCATTGATGACCGTCGCGCGACAGGGCTACTGTTTCCGCAACTGGCGGTCACGGACCGCAATGGCGTCGATTACGCACAGCCCATCTATCTGAACCTGGCGCCAAACTACGACGCCACCATCACGCCGCGTTATGTGCAACAGCGCGGCGAAATGCTCGAAGCCGAGTTCCGCCATCTTTCGCTGTTCGACAACACGACAATAGGCGGCGCGTTTTTGCCCAATGACAGCAGCAACGACGCGGGCAGCTCACGGCATACGGATCCATCCACGGGCAAAAATTCGCTCAAGGGCAATGATCGTTGGCTGGTCAACGCGACCAACTCCGGCGGCGCCGGCCACGCCTGGCATACTCTGGTCGACTACACCAAGGTCAGCGACATCGATTATTTCCGGGATTTGGGCAACTCGACGCTCGACGTGAACAGCCAGCCGCACCTGCTGCAGGAGATCGCCGCCGGCTACCAGTTTCCCAACTGGGCGCTGAATGTCGCCAGCATCAAGTACCAGACCATCGCCAGTAACCTGGCAAGCCAGTACGAACAGCTGCCGCGCGTGAATCTGGATGGCGCCTACCGCTTCGGCAACAATCTGATGCTCAACCTCAACAACGAATACATTGCCTTCGACAACAAGGACACTCAGGTGGTTACCGGCGAGCGTCTGCGCACCAACTACGGCGTGGCTTGGGATGAGCGTTGGGCCTGGGGTTACTTCCGTCCCGCGGCAAAGCTAAAGCACATCAACTACACGCTCGATCGCCCGACGCTGCCCGGGGCCGATGACAACCCAAGTACCACCGTGCCAGTCGCCGACCTCGACACCGGGCTGTACTTCGAGCGCAGCACCAATTTCTTCAAAGGCTTCACCCAAACGCTGGAGCCGCGGATCTACTATCTCAACGCGAAGTTCGAGGATCAGACCGAAAATCCTGACTTCGACACCAGCGATCTGACGTTCAGCTACCAACAGCTATTTCGCGACGACCGATTTTCGGGTGGTGATCGGATCGGCGATGCCAATCAGGCGACTCTTGGTCTAACCACCCGCCTCATCGATGAGCGGGGTATCGAACTGCTCCGTGGCAGCATCGGGCGCATTCAGTACCTGCGGGATCGCTACGTTTCCCTGAACCCAACCTTCACCAAGTCTTTCCTCAACAATCTCGATAACCTGCAAACGCTCACCGACGTTACTCAGCGCGATGTCGCCAGACAACTACTGAGCAATGATTCACCCTATGCAGCAGAGTTTTTTGCGCGCCTCAGCGACCACTGGCGGTTCCAGAGCGATATCGCTTACGACGACCAGGCTAGCGAGGTCGACAAGGGTAATGCGAGCCTGCGCTACCGCGGCAACGGGACGCTGGTCAACCTCGCGTACCGCTTTACTCGAAAAGTGCCTCAGCTGATAGACAACACCATCGTCCAGACCGATATCAATCAGAGTGACATTTCCACCTATTACCCGGTTTCCCCTCAATGGGCACTGATCGGACGATGGAGCCATGATTTCACCTATAGCCGGGAACTGGAAGTTCTGGGCGGTCTCGAATACGGCAGTTGCTGCTGGAAACTGGCGCTGGTCGCGCGCCGCTGGCTCAATCGCGACGACACCGTGCTGTTGCCGGATGACCTGAGTTACAACGAAGGTATTTTTCTGCAGATCCAACTGACAGGTTTGGCGGGCACCGGCAAACAGGTCGATAACATTCTGACAGACAGTATTTATGGCTATGAACCAGACAACCGCTAGATCGCTACTGCTCGCCGCAGCAAGGCGCGCACTGCTGTGCGTGTGCGGCACACTGGCACTCGCATCGACTCCCGCGAGCCACGCAGAACCCGTGCTTCTCGACGGCGTCGCCGCGATTGTCAACGACGACGTGGTTTTGCTCAGCGAACTGCGCGGCGAAGTCGAGATGGTGCAACGGCAATTGATGCATACGCAGAATCAGGTGCCGCCCCGCGACGTACTGGTGAACCAGGTGATGGACCGCCTCATCCTCGACAAGCTGCAGCTGGCCATGGGCGCGCGCGCAGGCGTCACGATAAGTGATGGTGAACGCAACCAGGCCTTGACGCGCATTGCCGCTCGCTCGGGACTTACACTGGAAGAACTGTACGCGCAAGCCCAGTCCGATGGCCTATCTCCCAGCGCGCTGCGCGAGAAGATCTCACAGGAAATGATCATTTCCCGGGTCCAGCAGTCGGTCGTGAACCGGCGTATCAGCGTCTCCAACCCCGAGATCGAGGCCTTTCTAGCTTCCGAGGCCGCCGCGCAGCTGGTATCCGCCGAAGAAATCCATGTGGGCCATATCCTGCTCCCGCTCGCCCCGGCGGCGAACGACGCCGAAGTGACGGCAGTCCGGGGAAAAGCTGAGACGTTGCGAGAGAAAGCGCTGCAGGGAGAGGATTTTCGCCAACTGGCTATAGCCCACTCGTCCGGGCAGAACGCCCTGGAAGGTGGCGATCTCGGCTGGCGCACGGCGAGCCAGTTGCCGGGCGCGTTCATGGTCGCCCTGCGCAATCTGGAGCCGGGTCAGATCACCGCACCTGTGCGTACCGACGCCGGATTCCACCTGCTCAAGCTGTACGGGCGGCGCGGCGACGCTGATCGCGTGGTGCGCCAGAGCCGGGTCAGTCACATCTTGATCAAGCCCAGTGAAATCCGGACTGAAGATCAGGCGCTTGAATTGGCGCAAACATTGCGCAAACGCATTATCGCCGGCGAGGATTTCAGCAAGCTGGCACGCGAGTTTTCGGAAGACCCCAGTAACGCGCTCAAGGGCGGCGACCTTGGCTGGGCTGTGCCGGGGCAGTTCGTCCCGGAATTTGAAGCCGTAATGAACGCCACGGAACCCAACGCGGTTTCTGAACCGTTCAAAACCCAGTTTGGCTGGCACATCCTGCAGATAACCGGGCGCCGGGATCAGGATTTCTCCACGGAAATTCGCCACAATCAGGCGGCAGCGTTCCTGCGGCAACGCAAGTTCGAAGAAGAATTGCCGATCTGGCTGCGGGAGATACGCGACGAAGCCTTCGTCGAAATCAAGCTATGACGCTGCGCATTGCGGTGACTCCGGGCGAGCCGGCAGGCATCGGCCCGGACCTGTTGCTGCAGTTGATTCAAGACGGCCACCGCCACGAGTTGGTGGCCTATACCGATCCCGAGGTGCTCATCCAGCGCGCGGCTCTGCTGCGCCTGCCGGTACGGCTGCGGACACCCGCGGCATCACCCCAACCCCTTGCTCCCGGTGAGCTCGCGATAGCGCCGCTTCCGGCGCCAGCGCCCGTACTGCCCGGCCGGCCGAGCCGCGACACCGCCGCCTGGGTGCTGGACACAGTGCGCACCGCTACCCGGGATTGTCTTGCCGGACGCTGCGCGGCGCTGGTGACGGGGCCGCTCCACAAGGCTGTCATCAACGATGCCGGTATCCCGTTTTCGGGACACACCGAACTGCTCGCGGAGCTGACGGGCGCGCCGCAGGTAGTCATGATGCTGGCCACGAAGGGCCTGCGGGTAGCGTTGGTCACCACGCATCTGCCCCTCGCCGAGGTGCCCGCCGCCATCACCCGCGAAGCGCTCACCCGCGTCATCGAAGTGCTGCACGAGGGGCTTGTGCGTCAGTTCGCCATTCCCCGACCGCGTATTCTGGTGTGTGGACTCAATCCCCATGCGGGCGAAGGCGGTCATCTGGGGCGCGAGGAAATCGACGTGCTCGCGCCGGTACTGGAGCAACTGCGGAAACGCAGCATGGATCTGGTCGGGCCACTGCCGGCGGATACGCTGTTCACGCCAACCCATCTCGCCGGAGCCGATGCAGTGCTTGCGATGTATCACGATCAGGGGTTGCCCGTTTTGAAGCACATGGGGTTCGGACGCGCCGCCAACATAACCCTGGGGCTGCCCATGATCCGGACTTCGGTCGATCACGGCACGGCACTGGAACTGGTCGGCACGGGGACCGCCGATAGCGGCAGCCTGCGGACGGCCATTGAGTATGCGGCGGATCTTGCGCTGCGGACCTGCGGGTGAGTGAGTATCCCCGCCGCCCGCGCAAGCGGTTCGGGCAACATTTTCTCTGTGATCCAAATGTCGTCGACCACATCGTGACGGCGGTCGCGCCCCAACCGGAGGCGCGACTGATCGAAATCGGCCCCGGGCGCGGGGTGCTCACCGACGCCCTGCTGCACACCGGCTGCGAACTCTGGGCGATCGAAATTGATCGCGACCTCGCCGCGCTGCTGGAGCGTCGCTACCGCGATGCCGCAAATTTTCATCTGGTGACGGGAGACGCGCTGCGCACCGATTACCGCGCTTTTGTACACGCTGGTCAACCGCTGCGCGTGGTCGGCAACCTGCCTTACAACATTTCGACACCGCTGCTGTTCCACCTGCTCGCACAGCGCGAGCTCATCCACGACATGCACTTCATGCTGCAAAAAGAGGTAGTGGAGCGTCTCGCGGCCGCGCCCGGTACCAAGGCCTACGGCCGCCTCAGCGTCATGGTGCAGTATTACTGCGCGGTAGAGCCGCTGTTCGACGTGCCGCCTTCGGCATTTGCGCCTCCGCCCAAGGTGGACTCCGCCGTCGTGCGCCTGACTCCCCGCGCGCACATCGACCCTGTGGCAAAGGATCCCGCGCTGTTGGAAAATCTTGTCAATCTGTGTTTTCAGCAACGGCGCAAGACCCTGCGCAACTGTCTCAAAGCTCTGGTAGGACCGCAGCACATGGAAAATCTTGGCGCACCACTCTCCGCCCGCCCCGAGACCCTTGCGGTGGCAGACTTTGTGGCGCTGAGCAACCGCATAGGCGCATTGCCATGAACCCCAGCGATATCCACATTGCCGTTAGGACCCAATACTTGCGGGAGCAATCGCAGCCAGCCCTGCAACAATTTGCCTTTGCCTACGAAATCACCATTGCCAATCTCGGCGCCACCCCGGCGCAACTGATCTCCCGGCACTGGGTGATCGTCGACGCTCACGACAAGACCCAGGAAGTACGAGGTGTCGGGGTGGTGGGCGAACAGCCCCGGATAGAACCCGGACAGTCCTACCGCTACACCAGCGGCGTCGTGCTCGGCACCACGCACGGCACCATGACCGGCAGCTATCGGATGCGGGACAGCTCAGGCGCCGAATTCGACGCCGCCATCCCGCTATTTGTGCTGGCCGTACCGGGAACGATTCACTAGGCCGTGACTTTCTACGCGGTAGGTGACATCCAGGGCTGCCTCGACCCGCTGCGCCGGCTGCTCGACAGCGTGAGCTTCGATCCGGCGCAGGATCGCCTGCTCGCCGTGGGCGACATCGTCAATCGGGGCCCGGATTCGCTCGCCACACTGCGCTGGGCTACTGCGCTGGGTGCCAGCTTCGACACCGTGCTCGGGAATCATGACCTGCATTTGCTGGCGGTCGCAGCCGGCGTGCGGCCGGCGCATCCCAAGGACACGCTGGACGGGATTCTGACGGCACCGGATCGCGACGAGCTGCTGCACTGGCTGCGCCATCGGCCACTGCTGATCGAAGCACAAGGCCATGTGCTGGTCCACGCCGGGATCTTGCCCGGCTGGTCGCTAGCCCAGGCGCGCGGTTACGCCGGCGAAGTGGAGGCCGTGTTGCGCACCGAATCCATCGCGCTGCTGGGCGAACTGTACGGCGACGCGCCGGACTGGAGCGCCGATCTAACCGGGTCCGCACGCTGGCGCGCCATCGTCAACGCATTCACGCGCATGCGCTTTTGCGACGCGGCGGGGCGCCTCGATTTGCGCACCAAAACCGGCCCGGCGTCGCCGCCACCCGGGCTGTTGCCCTGGTACGCTCATACCGGTCGCGCGACCCGTGACATTCCCATCGTGTTCGGCCACTGGGCCGCCCTGAACGGCGCGGATTGCGGCCCCGGGCTGTTTCCACTGGACACCGGCTGCGTCTGGGGCGGCCGCCTGCGGCTGATGAATCTCGCCATTGGCCGCTACCATCACTGTCCGTGCGGAACCGGATAAGCTGAGCCAACGGTCTCAGCTCGACGAAACCGAAATCGCGTCCGGCGGAATCGCGTAGGTGCCGGTGACATGGGCTACCGGCAGACGGCTACCGTCGGAATAGAGTGTCACTTCACCCACCACCAGACGCTTGCCGACCTTGAGCAGACGGCACTCCCCCAAAATATCGGCGTCCCCGGCGGGTTTACGCAAAAAATTGATGGTCAGACTGGTGGTAACCGCAAGCGCGACCGGACCCATGATGGCGAGTATGGAGACATAAAGCGCGACATCCGCAACGGCCATCAGCGCCGGCCCGGACACTGTGCCCCCCGGACGCAGGTGCTCAAATCCAATCACCTGGCGTACTGCAACTCCGCGCGCGGAAACCGCCTCGATGCTGACGCTGCTCTGCGGAAATTCAGCGCGGAGAAACTCGGTCAGCGCGGCCTGGTCCATGACGACGGCTCCCATCGCGTTCCCGCTGCACCCACTCACCGGATGCCGTCCGGATTGGCCGACCGCCAGCGCCACACATCCGCCATCATCTCATCCAGATCGCGCCGCGCGCTCCAGCCGAGTTCGGCCTGCGCGCGCCCGACATGTGCCCAGGATTCAGCGACATCCCCAGGTCGCTTGGGCGCCATGACACAGGGCACCGAGCGGCCGCTGGCGCGCTCGAAAGCCGCCACCACTTCCAGGACCGTGGAACCACGTCCGGTTCCCAGATTCCAGGCGAAGTAGCCGCTGCGGTCCGCGCCCAACACATAGCGCAATGCCGCCACATGGCCTTCCGCCAGATCCATCACATGAATGTAGTCGCGTATCCCGGTGCCGTCGCGGGTGTAGTAGGTGTTACCGTAAATGTTGAGATGCGGTCGTTTACCCAAGGCAACGTCGGCGACATAGGGCACCAGATTGTCGGGAATGCCCACTGGATCCTCACCCAGCAAACCGCTGCCGTGGGCGCCCACGGGATTGAAATAGCGCAGGGCGGCCACTCGCCAAGGCCCTGACCTGGCGGCCGGCGCTGCCACCAGATCGGCGAGCAGACGCTCGATCATCAGCTTCGTACGCCCGTAGGGATTGGCTGCGGAAAGGGGCGCGTTCTCTTTCACGGGGCTCATGGAACAGCCGCCATAGACGGTGGCCGAGGAACTGAACAGCAGGTTGCGCACCCCGCTGCGCTCCATGGCAGCACAGAGACTCAGGGTGCCGCCGAGGTTATTCTGGTAGTAAAGCAAAGGCAGCCGGCAGGATTCCTCTACGGATTTCGAGCCGGCAAGGTGGATCACCGCGCGGAATTCGTGTTCTTGGAATATCCGGTCGAGAAACGCCGCTTCGCTGATGTCACCGGTGGCAACCGGTGTCGGCTTCCCGATGATTGCGGCAAGCCGGTCAACCACCGCTGGCCGGCTATTGCTGAAATTATCCGCCACGACCGGCTGGAAGCCCGCCTCCACCAGCGCGATGCAGAGATGACTGCCGATATACCCAGCGCCGCCGGTTACCAGAATTTTCACGGCGATGGGCCAATCAATAGCCTGATCATCTTGAATTCATCAGCCGCAATAGATAGTGCTCGACACTTCGCGAATACGCACCGGGGATGGCAATGCGTCCAACAGCAAAAAGCCGGGCTCGCCCCGGCTCTTGGTTCGCTGGCTTGGGTTCTGCCACTAGTCCTCTGCAGCCGCGTCCGCATCGCCGTCCGCGCGGGGTCGATCAACCAGTTCGACATAGGCCATCGGCGCCTTATCACCGGCGCGAAAACCGCATTTGAGAATGCGGAGATAGCCTCCTGGGCGGCCTTCGTAGCGCGGGCCAAGCTCGGCAAACAACTTACCCACCGCGGCCTTGTCGCGTAACCGGGCGAATGCGAGACGCCGGTTGGCGACGCTGTCGCGCTTGGCCAGGGTGATCAGGGGCTCGGCAACGCGCCGCAGCTCCTTGGCCTTGGGCAGCGTGGTGCGAATCAGTTCGTGTTCCACCAGAGATGCAGTCATGTTCCGAAACATCGCCCGGCGATGCGGACTGGTACGATTCAGTTTGCGGCCACTGTGAAGATGACGCATGGCTAGGTTCCTCGACGGGTTTTACGACCCGGTTACACTCAGAAAAATCGGCTACTGCCGGGATTCAATTATCGCCGGCTTTGAGATTTGCCGGCGGCCAGTTCTCGAGCCGCATTCCCAGGGACAGACCGCGGGAAGCCAGCATATCCTTGATCTCCGTCAGCGATTTTTTGCCGAGATTCGGGGTCTTCAGCAATTCCACTTCGGTGCGCTGAATGAGATCGCCAATGTAATAAATGGCTTCAGCCTTGAGGCAATTGGCTGAACGCACCGTCAATTCCAGGTCATCGACCGGACGCAACAGGATAGGGTCGATCTCGCTGTGCCGTTTTTCCGGCTCCGCTTTACGATCACTCTCCATATCGACAAAAACCGCCAACTGCTGCTGCAAAATGGACGCCGCGCGCCGGATGGCTTCCTCCGGTCCAATGCTGCCATTGGTTTCAAGATCAAGCACCAGCTTGTCGAGATCTGTACGTTGCTCGACGCGCGCCCGCTCCACCACATAGGAAACACGGCGCACCGGACTATAGGATGCGTCCAGTCGCAGCTTGCCGATCGAACGGGTTTCCTCGTCACCGCCGTCGCGCGCATCCGCCGGCTCGTATCCTCGCCCGCGCAAAATACGCAACGTCATGTTGAGCTCGGTGTTACCCGATATCCTGCAAATGACATGCTCCGGATTGTGTATTTCGATGTTGGCGTCGGACTTGATGTCTCCGGCCGTGACTATGGCCGGGCCCTTCTTGCGAAGGGACACGCGTGCATCTTCCTTACCGTGCATCGAAATGGCGATATTCTTGAGGTTCAGCAGGATCTCGATCACATCTTCCTGCACACCTTCGATTGCGCTGTACTCGTGCTGCACCCCATCGATTTCAACTTCGACGATGGCGCAGCCAGGCATCCAGGACAACAGGATGCGGCGCAACGCATTGCCCAATGTATGCCCAAAGCCACGCTCAAGGGGTTCGAGGACAATCCGTGCATGACTCCTGTCATGGGCGGTAATGTCAATCGAACGCGGGGTAAGCAGTTCTGTAGATGATGTTTGCATGTACCCTCAACTATTTCAGTGCCTGTCGCGTGATGCCGACAATTATTTCGAATAGAGTTCAACGATAAGGCTTTCGTTGATCTCACTGGGCAACTCCGAGCGATCAGGAGCCCGCTTGAAAACACCTTCCATCTTGTTGACGTCTACGTCCACCCAATCAACCGCACCGCGCTGAGTCGCAAGTTGCAGCGCGGACTGGATCCGCAGTTGCGTCTTCGCACGCTCGCGCACACCAATCACGTCACCTTCGGCGACCTGCACGGACGGCACATTGACCTTGCGGCCGTTGATCAGGATGCAGCTGTGGGCAATCAGCTGGCGAGCCTCGGCGCGCGTGGATCCAAAACCCATTCGGTACACCACATTGTCCAGCCGCTGCTCGAGTAGCCGAAGCAGGTTCTCACCCGTCACTCCCTTGCGCCGCGCCGCCGCTGCATAGTAATTGCGGAACTGCTTTTCCAACACGCCGTAGAGCCGCCGCACTTTCTGCTTTTCCCGCAACTGGACCCCGTAATCGGACAAACGGCTGCGCCGCTGCCCATGCTGGCCGGGAATACTATCGGCACGGCATTTGGATTCCAGAGGCCGAATGCCACTTTTCAGGAACAAGTCGGTACCTTCGCGGCGCGACAACTTGCAGGTAGGGCCCAGATATCTTGCCATCAGACTATCGATCCTCTTCTATGCTGCGACTTCACACACGGCGTTTCTTCGGTGGCCGGCAACCGTTGTGTGGAATTGGGGTTACATCCGTGATATTGGTAATCTTGAAGCCAGCGTTGTTCAGCGCACGAACGGCTGACTCGCGTCCTGGACCCGGCCCTTTAACGCGCACATCGACGTTCTGCATCCCGTATTCCAGGGCCGCGGTAGCCGCTCGTTCCGCAGCAACCTGGGCTGCGAACGGCGTGCTCTTGCGCGAGCCCCGGAAGCCAGATCCACCGGAAGTCGTCCACACCAGCGCATTGCCCTGGCGATCGGTAATGGTGACGATGGTATTGTTGAACGACGCGTGCACATGCGCGACGCCGTCAACCACCGTACGCTTGATCTTCTTTTTTACTACTTTACTGGGCGCTTTGGCCATAGGAAATCTCGCTCGACTACGCGCAGGTTAACGCTTGATAGGCTTGCGGGGACCCTTGCGGGTTCTCGCGTTGGTCTTGGTGCGCTGGCCACGAGCCGGAAGGCCCCGGCGATGGCGCAAACCGCGGTAGCATCCGAGGTCGAGCAGGCGCTTGATGCTCATATTGACCTCGCGGCGCAGATCGCCCTCAACGGCAATTTTGGCCACCGCGCCACGCACGGCATCCAGTTGATCTTCCCTCAGATCGCCGATCTTCACGGTTTCGGGGACGTTGGCCTGTTCGCAAACGCGTCGCGCCGTTGTCCGCCCTATGCCATAAACATAGGTCAGCGCGATAACAGCATGCTTGCTGTCAGGGATGTTGACACCGGCAATACGGGCCATTCAATTCACTCCACTGCTCATGTTTGACGCCGCCGTGCGGTTCGCAGGGCGCGGAAGTCCGATTGTCGTCAGGGTCGTAGCAATCAACATCCGCTATCAGCCCTGCCGTTGCTTGTGGCGCGGTTCCGCGCTGCAGATGATCCGCAGAACCCGTTTGCGCCGAATCTGCTTGCAGTTGCGGCAAAGTTTCTTCACCGATGCCCTTACTTTCATCTCACACCTCGTAATTCAACGAATCCCGCCGCCGTAACCCTTCAGGTTGGCCTTTTTCAATACCGACTCATACTGATGAGACATCAGATGAGATTGCACCTGGGCCATAAAGTCCATGGTCACCACCACCGCGATCAGCAGCGACGTCCCACCCAGATAGAACGGGACATTGAAGTAGACATTCAGCGCCTGCGGCAACAGACATACACCAGCTATGTAAATCGCGCCTATCACGGTCAGGCGCGTGACTACGCCATCAATGTAATTGGCGGTCTGCTCACCCGGACGAATGCCCGGCAAATAGGCATTGCCACGCTTGAGGTTATCGGCAACCTCTTTGGGATTGAACACCAGCGCCGTGTAGAAGAAGCAAAAGAAAATGATCAGCGCGGCAAACAGTGCACTGTGAAGCAACTGCCCCGGCCCAAGAAAATAGGCGACGTCCTGAAGCCAGTCTGGCGCGCCCGCTCCTTGCCCGAACATCTGCGTCACCGTCGCCGGAAACAACAGCAGACTGCTCGCAAAAATTGCCGGGATCACCCCCGCCATGTTGACCTTGAGCGGCAAATGACTGCTTTGCTGGGCATAAGCTCCGCGCCCCTGCTGCTGACGCTGGGCGTAGTTTACCGTGATACGGCGCTGACCGCGCTCGATAAACACGACAAAATATATTACGGCCACCGCGATGAGCGCGACCACCAACAACACGGCTATATTCAGTTCGCCTTGACGGGCCGATTCGAACGCCTGCCCGAGCGCACGCGGCAATCCAGCGACAATTCCTGCAAAGATCAGCATCGAGATGCCATTGCCAATGCCGCGCTCCGTGATCTGTTCACCCAACCACATGAGAAACACCGCTCCGGCAACCAGCGAGGTGATGGCGGTCAGGTAAAACGTCAACCCTGGGTAGTACGCCAGACCTTGGCCCGCCAGCCCGAATGCCATCCCCGCGCCCTGAATCAGCGCCAGCAGTACCGTCAGATAGCGGGTCATCTGGGTCAGCTTGCGCCGGCCCGCGTCCCCCTCCTTCTTGAGTTGCTCAAGCGCGGGAGTCACCGCGCTCATCAACTGCACGATGATGGATGCCGAGATATAGGGCATCACACCCAGCGCCATGATACTCATGCGTTCCAGCGCGCCGCCGGAAAACATATTGAACATACCCAGCAAGGTACCCTGGTTCTGCTTGAACAGACTCGCCACCCGGTCGGGATCAATTCCCGGCAGCGGAATGTGAGTACCAAGTCGATACACCACGATCGCCAGCAGCAGGAAACGCAGCCGCGCCCAGAGCTCCGTAAGGCCCTTCTTGTTTACCGCTGGCAGAGGTTTGCGCACCATGGGAATCGTTAAACCAACGCCTCCACACTGCCGCCAGCGGCTTCTATGGCCGCACGGGCACCACCGGTAACGCTCAGCCCGCGAACCACCAGCGCCTTGCCCGCATCAAGCTCACCCGCCAGAAAGATCTTGGCGCGCTCAATGGAACCGCCAATCAATCCGGCTTGCCGCAACGCTGCCAAGTCAACCACACCGCCTTCGATCTGGTTAAGCTCAACCAAGCGAATCTGCGCGCTGACGCGGCTGATACGGCTCGTAAAGCCATATTTCGGCAGACGCTTCTGCAAGGGCATCTGGCCACCTTCGAATCCGGGACGAACACGTCCACCAGCTCGCGCCTTCTGACCCTTGTGGCCGCGCCCGCAGGTTTTGCCAAGCCCGGATCCAATGCCCCTGCCTACACGCCTGGGAGCCTTGTGGCGCCCAGGCGCCGGACTCAATGTATTCAGTCGCATATTCAGACCTCTTCCACGCGAATCATGTATTCCACCTTGTTGACCATGCCGCGCACCGACGGGGTGTTCTCCAGCACTACCTGGTGGCCAACCTTGCGCAGTCCCAGCCCGACCAGACACGCACGGTGGCGGGCCAACCGGCCGTAGCTGCTTTTCACCTGGGTCACCTTCAATTTGCTCGCAGTCATCGCTGTATTTCCGCTGAGGGCTTCTCTTAGCCCAGAATGTCGTCCAAATGCTTACCACGCCGCGCCGCTACCTGTTCGGGCGCACGCATGTTCTTGAGGCCCTTGAAAGTTGCCCGCACCACGTTGACCGGGTTGGTAGAACCGTAGCATTTCGCCAGAACGTTCTGGACGCCAGCAAGCTCCAACACGGCGCGCATGGCACCGCCGGCAATAACGCCGGTCCCCTCGGACGCCGGCTGCATGTACACCCGCGACGCGCCGTGCTTGGCGGTGATCGGATACTGTAGCGTAGTGCGACTGAGGTCGACGGCAATCATGTTGCGGCGCGCGGCCTCGATGGCCTTCTGGATGGCAAGAGGCACCTCGCGCGCCTTGCCACGACCAAAGCCCACCCGACCTTTCCCGTCACCCACCACCGTCAACGCGGTAAAGCCGAAAATCCGGCCCCCTTTGACGGTTTTGGCGACGCGATTAACCTGAACCAGCTTTTCGATCAAGCCGTCGTTAACGTCCGATTCACGAGCGTTTTGCTTAGCCATTATGCAACCTTCAGAAGTCCAAGCCGCCGGCGCGGGCGGCATCGGCGAGCGCCTTGATCCGCCCGTGATATTTAAATCCACTACGATCAAACGCGACGCGAGTAACCCCGGCGAGCGACGCCCGCTCCGCGATCAACCCGCCGACGGCGCTCGCCGCCTGGATATTGCCGGTCGTGGACTGCCGCAGCCCGGCATCCAGGGTGGACGCCTGCGCAACCACCGTATCCTGGCCGGCGCTGGTACGAATCACCTGGGCGTATATATGCCGCGGGGTCCGATGGACGCACAACCTGTCCGCGCCGAGTTCCCGAATTTTCGCCCTGGCGCGACGTGCGCGTCGGGCTCGAGTAATTTTCTTCTGGCTCATGTGATCACCCGCTATTTTTTCTTGGCTTCTTTACGGCGCACGTTTTCGTCCGCGTACCGCACACCCTTGCCCTTGTAGGGCTCGGGAGGCCGGAAGGCTCGAATCTCTGCCGCGACCTGACCCAGCTGCTGCTTGCTCGCCGCCTTCAGCAGTATCTCGGTCTGGCTCGGCGTCTCCGCAGTAACTCCCTGGGGCAGGGTGTACTCGACGGGATGCGAATATCCGAGCGTTAGGTTTACCTTGTTGCCCTGAACCTGGGCCCGGTAGCCGACGCCAACGAGCGTCAGCCGCCGCTGAAACCCTTCACTCACACCCACAACCATGTTATTCATGAGTGCGCGGGTGGTTCCGGCCATGGACCGGGCTGTCGTTGCCGCACTGCGCGCCGCCACGCTGAGCATACCGTCGGTGTGTTCAACCTGAACATCAGCGTGAATCGCCATCGTGAGCGAGCCATTACGCCCCTTCACGGACAGCATACCGCGATCAATATGAACCTCGACCCCTTTGGGCAGGAGGACTGGATACTTGGCTACTCGGGACATCGCAATTATCCGTCAGAATACCGTGCAAAGGACTTCGCCGCCCACGCCAGCCGCTCGGGCCGCGCGGTCGGACATGAGCCCACTACTGGTCGACACAACCGCCACACCCAGCCCTCCCCGCACGACAGGCAGCTCGTCGGCCCCCGCGTAGCGCCGCAGTCCGGGCCGGCTGATGCGAATAATTTCTTCGATGGCGGGCTTGCCTTCAAAATATTTCAAAACGACGCGCAGTTCTTTCTTGACATCGCCCGTCACCTCGAATCCCTGAATGTAACCTTCGTCCTGCAACAGCCTGGCGACGGCGACGCGCAATTTTGACGAAGGCATCGTGACCTGCGGGCGAGCACGGGACTGGGCATTGCGTACGCGCGTCAGCATATCGGCAAGTGGATCTTGCATACTCATCGCTGAAAATCTCCTCTACCTGACAGTTACCAACTCGCCTTTACCAAACCCGGAACGTCGCCGCGCATCGCGGCCTCGCGCAATTTGTTGCGGCATAAGCCGAACTTTCGGTACACACCCCGGGATCTACCGGTGATGGCGCAGCGCTGCCGCTGCCGAACCGGGCTTGCGTCGCGCGGGAGCTTCTGAAACTGTTGCTGCGCTGCCCACCGCTCCTCGTCGGAAGTACGCGGATTGCTGATGATCGCCTTGAGCTGTTTGCGCTTGGCAGCGTATTTAGCCACGGTTTCCGTGCGGCGCCGTTCCCGTTCTTTCATGCTCAACTTGGCCATGGCTCTAACTCTTCAGCGGAAAATTAAAAGCGCGCATCAACGCCCGACCTTCATCGTCCGTGCGCGCCGTGGTAGTAATCACGATGTCCATGCCACGGAGCTTGTCAATTTTGTCGTAGTCGATTTCCGGAAATATGATCTGCTCGGAAATCCCCATCGCAAAATTACCCTGGCCGTCGAAGGACCGGCTGCTGATTCCGCGGAAATCCCTAATGCGCGGGATCGCAATAGTGATCAACCGCTCCAGGAAATCGTACATCCTTTCCCGGCGCAAAGTGACCTTGCAGCCTACCGGCCAGCCGTCGCGGATCTTGAATCCGGCAATGGAGGTACGAGCGCGCGTCACCACCGGCTTCTGTCCGGCGATTCTCGTCAAATCCGCTACGGCGTTGTCGAGAATCTTCTTGTCCGCCACCGCCTCGCCGACCCCCATGTTCAGGGTCACCTTGGTGATCTTCGGAACCTCCATGACATTGGCCAGACCCAGCTCCTCGCGCAAGCGCGGCGCGAGCTCCTTGGTGTACAACTCTTGTAGCCTCGACATCTCCATCAACCTCTTGCATCCAGCGGCAGACCGCTGGACTTGAACACGCGTATCTTTTTGCCGTCTTCCAGAATGCGAAAACCTACGCGGTCCGCCTTCCGGGTCATCGGGTTATAAATGGCGACGTTCGACGCCTGTATCGGCGCCTCCCGCTCGACTATACCGCCCGGGTTCCCCAACTGCGGATTCGGCTTCTGATGCTTTTTCACCACCTGTACACCGGACACCAATATGCGGTCGCCAGCCAGGACGCTGAGCACCTTGCCACGTCGTCCCTTGTCACGGCCGGTGATGACGATCACGTCGTCATCGCGTCGAATCTTTTTCATTGCCATAACTCAGTACTCCCCGCCTACAGCACTTCCGGTGCCAGCGAAATGATTCGCATGAATTTTTCGCCGCGCAGCTCACGCGTCACCGGCCCGAAAATTCGCGTGCCGATAGGCGCGAGCTGGTTGTTGAGCAGCACAGCCGCGTTACCATCGAAGCGAATCAGACTCCCGTCCGGTCTACGCACGCCCTTTCGGGTACGCACCACTACGGCGTTCATCACCTGGCCCTTCTTGACCTTGCCTCGCGGAATTGCTTCCTTGACGCTCACCTTGATGACGTCGCCTATCTGGGCATAACGGCGCCTGGACCCGCCAAGCACCTTGATACACATCACCTGCCGAGCGCCGCTGTTATCAGCGACATCGAGATACGTCTGCACTTGAATCATGGACTCTCTCCAGTCATTACCGCGACAGTGCTAGACCTCTACTGCTCGCTCGACGATTTCCACCAAGCGCCACGCCTTGGTCCGCGACAAAGGACGCGTTTCAGCTATCGTGACCAAGTCCCCGACATGGCACTGATTGTGCTCATCGTGTGCCTTGATTTTGGTGGAGCGGGAAATAATCTTGCCGTACATGGGATGTCTGACCCGCCGCTCGATCAGCACCGTAACCGTCTTGTCCATCTTGTCGCTGACAACCCTTCCGGCAAGTGTGCGCGCCCTGCTTTCCACTGTCTCTATCATGTCAGCGCCCCGCCTTTTCGTTCAACACCGTTTTGATGCGCGCGATATCGCGCCGCGTGACTCGCATCACGTGGTTGGCATCGAGCTGTCCGGTCGCGCCTTTCATCCGCTGTAGAAATTGTTCATGCCGCTGTTCCAGCAACATTTTTTGCAGCGATTCCACCGACTGTTCCCGCAAATCACTCGCTTTCATTACATCACCGATCGCTTGACGAAGGTGGTAGCCATCGGCAGCTTGGCGGCGGCGAGCGTAAAAGCTTCCCGCGCGATCTCCTCCGGAACACCTTCCATCTCATAGAGCATCCGGCCGGGCTGGACCAGCGCTACCCAGTATTCGACATTACCCTTGCCTTTCCCCATCCGCACTTCCAGCGGCTTCTGGGTGATGGGCTTATCCGGGAAAACCCGGATCCATATTTTCCCGCCGCGCTTGATTCGCCGCGTGATAACGCGCCGCGCCGCCTCGATCTGCCGTGCCGTGAGCCGCCCGCGGCCGATGGCCTTGAGCCCGAACTCCCCGAAACTGACCTTGCTGCCGCGCTCAGCCAGGCCGCGATTTCGCCCCTTGTGCTGTTTACGGAATTTCGTTCGTTTTGGTTGCAGCATGACGCTCGCCCTGATTACTCAATTACTTCCTGGCAGCCGGCGCTTCCGGTGTCTCGCCTCCCAGAACCTCACCCTTAAATATCCAGACCTTGATACCAATGATCCCGTAGGTCGTGGCTGCCTCCGCAGTGGCATAATCGATGTCCGCCCGCAGCGTATGGAGCGGGACGCGCCCTTCCCGGTACCACTCGGTCCGTGCGATTTCCGCGCCCCCGAGCCTGCCGCCGACCTGCACCTTGACACCCTGGGCGCCCTGACGCATCGCGTTCTGGACGGCCCGCTTCATCGCGCGCCGGAACATCACCCGCCGCTGAAGCTGTTGCGCCACACTCTGCGCCACCAGCGCGGCGTCGAGATCCGGCTTGCGAATCTCTTCAATATTGATATGCACGGGAACACCCAGAGCCGCCGCCACCTCGGCGCGCAGCCGGTCGACATCTTCCCCTTTCTTCCCGATCACTATCCCCGGACGCGCCGTATGAATGGTGATGCGCGCCGACGCGGAGGGCCGTTCAATCTCAATGCGACTGACGGACGCGTGGCTGAGCTTGTCCTGGATCAGCTTGCGCACCTGCAAATCGGCTATCAGCCGCTTCGCATATTCGCGCTTGTCGGCGTACCAGATCGAGGTATGCCGCTTGACGATGCCGAGCCGGTAGCCCGTTGGATGTACTTTCTGACCCATGACAGTCCCCGTAGTCCCGCTTAGGCGCCAGCCACTTTTACCGTGATGTGGCAGGTACGCTTGGAAATTCTGTCCGAACGACCCTTTGCGCGCGGCATCATCCGCTTCAGCGTCGTTCCCTCGTCGACAAAGATGGTCGACACCTTGAGCTCGTCAACATCCGCACCTTCATTGTGCTCCGCATTCGCGATGGCAGACTCGAGCACCTTCTTAATAATCGCCGCGCTCTTCTTGTTACTGAAGCCAAGAATGCCCAAGGCTTCCTCAACGCCTTTTCCGCGCACCTGATCGGCTACCAGCCGGGCCTTTTGGGCGGAGACCCGTGCGCCCCTCAGTCTAGCTGCCACTTCCATCTCGGATACCCCCACTCAACGTTTCGCCTTTTTATCCGCGACGTGGCCGCGAAAGGTACGGGTGAGCGCAAATTCGCCCAATTTGTGCCCCACCATCTCTTCACTGACGAGCACCGGCACATGCTGCCGGCCGTTGTGAATAGCGAGGGTAAGGCCAACCATCTGGGGCAGAATCATCGACCGTCTGGACCAGGTCTTGATGGGTCGCCGATCGTTTTTTTCCGCGGCAACCCGGACCTTTTCCAGAAGGTGCAGATCGACAAAAGGCCCCTTTTTCAGCGAACGTGGCACGATGCTGTCCTCAAGTTACTAATGGTGCCGGCCTAGCGGCGACGGCGTCTGACGATCAGATCGCCAGTACGTTTGTTTTTGCGCGTCTTGTAACCCTTGGTCGGCACACCCCAGGGCGTTACCGGATGCCGGCCCCCCGAGGTCTTGCCCTCACCGCCACCGTGGGGGTGATCGACCGGGTTCATCGCCACACCGCGCACCGTCGGTCGCACGCCAAGCCACCGTTTGGCGCCCGCCTTGCCCAGGGAGCGCAGGTTGTGGTCGCTGTTGGACGCCTCTCCCAATGTGGCCCGGCAATCCGACAGCACCTTGCGCATCTCGCCACTGCGCAACCGCAAGGTAGCGTAGCGCCCTTCGCGAGCCACGAGCTGCGCGGATGCGCCTGCGCTGCGGGCCAGCTGCGCGCCCTTGCCGGGCTTCATCTCGATGCAGTAAACCACGCTACCTACCGGGATATTCCGGAGCGGCAAACTGTTGCCAATCTTGACCGGCGCATCTTGGCCGGAGCGTATTTCGTCACCGGCCTGGAGCCCTTTGGGCGCGATGATGTAGCGGCGCTCTCCGTCGCGATAACAGATCAGGGCAATGTGAGCCGTGCGGTTGGGATCGTATTCGATCCGCTCCACCACGCCGATAACACCATCCTTGTCGCGCTTGAAATCGATGATCCGGTAGTGCTGCTTGTGCCCACCGCCCTGGTGGCGAACCGTGATACGCCCACTGTTGTTGCGGCCGCCGCGGTTGACTTGCCGCTCGATCAGCGGCCCGTGGGGCGCTCCTTTGTGCAGGCCCGGCGTGACAACGCTGACGACGAATCGGCGGCCAGGGGATGTCGGTTTTCTTTTTACAACTGCCATGCCTGACTCCCCTTACTGGATCGCCGTGAAATCAATATCATGCCCTGGCGCAAGGCGGACGTAGGCTTTTTTCCAGTCCGACCGCTGGCCGATGCCATGCCGGGCACGACGCGTCTTTCCCTTCACGACGAGAACCCGGACCTGCTCCACCTGCACCCTGAACAAGGCCTCGACCGCGGTTCGAACTTCCGCCTTGCTGGCATCACGCGCGACACGGAACACGATCTGATTTGCCGTTTCGGCAGCATTGGTCGCCTTTTCGGAAACATGCGGGGCCAACAAGACCTGGTATATCCGTTCCGGATTCATGCCAGCACCTCTTCGAATTTCTTCACCGCCGGCACTGTCATCAATACATGATCGAAACCAATGAGGCGAACCGGATCAACCGCTCCAACATCGCTTACGTCCACCGCATGCAGATTGCGCGCTGACAGCGACAGATTTTCGTTGGCGCTCTCGGTGACAATCAACACATTGGCCAACCCGAGCGCCGCGAGCTTCTTGAGCAACTCCTTGGTCTTGGGCTGGTCGATGACGAAATCCTCGACCACCACCAGCCGCTGCTGACGCGCCAGCTCCGACAGGATGGACTGCAACGCGGCACGGTACATCTTGCGATTGATCTTCTGGCTGTGATCCTGGGGCCGAGCGGCAAAGGTTACGCCACCCGAGCGCCACAACGGACTACGGATGGTTCCGGCACGCGCGCGACCGGTGCCTTTCTGACGCCAGGGCTTCTTGCCACCACCGGAAACATCGGATCGGCTTTTTTGCGCCCGCGTACCCTGACGAGCGCCCGCCAGGAATGCGGTAACCGCTTGGTGCACGAGATCTTCGTTGAACACTCGGCCGAACGTCGCATCCGACACCGTAACGGTGCCGGCGTTGCCGGCGGGGCTCGCGATAGTCAGCTCCATCCTATTGGACTCCTCTGGACTTGATCGCGGGGCGCACGACGAGGTCGCCCCCGTTTGCCCCCGGAATGGCGCCCTTGACCATCAACAGGCCTTGGGCGACATCGACGCGCACAATTTCAATATTCTGGATCGTGACGCGCTCGGCACCCATGTGCCCGGCCATTTTCTTGCCCTTGAACACGCGTCCGGGGCTCTGGTTTTGCCCGATGGAGCCAGGCGCGCGGTGCGACAGCGAGTTGCCATGGGTAGCGTCCTGCATGCTGAAATGCCAGCGTTTGATGACGCCCGCAAAGCCCTTCCCCTTGGAAGTGCCGCTCACATCCACCAACTGACCCGCCTGAAACCGGTCGAGCTCGATCACTCGGCCCGGCTCCAGGCCGTCGAGTTCAGACTCGGATTCCAGCCGGAATTCCCACATCCCACGCCCGGCTTCGGTGCCGGCCTTCGCGAAATGGCCCGCCTGGGGCTTACCGACTCGTGCCGGCTTGCGTGCGCCACAAGTCACCTGCACGGCACAGTAGCCGTCAGATGCGCCGGTCTTGATCTGGGTGATGCGGTTCGGCGCCACCTCTATCACCGTGACGGGGATGGAAGCACCGTTATTCGAAAAAATGCGTGTCATGCCGCACTTACGGCCGACGACTCCGATAGTCATTTTTATAACTCCAGTGCATGGGGCTATCACCCGCTACGGCCGCCCATCGCAGAGCGTCACACGGTCGGCCGTAGCCGACCAGGCTTCAACTTGTTTAGTCCAAACTGATCTGTACTTCCACCCCTGCCGCCAGATCCAGCTTCATGAGGGCATCGACGGTCTTCTCGCTGGGCTCGACGATGTCGAGCAGGCGCTTGTGCGTGCGAATTTCATACTGGTCCCGCGCATCCTTGTTGGCATGAGGGGACGTCAATATCGTGAACCGCTCGTTGCGCGTCGGCAACGGAATCGGACCGCGAATCTGCGCGCCTGTGCGCTTTACGGTTTCGACGATCTCCCGCGTCGAGGCATCGATCAGGCGATGATCAAACGCCTTGAGGCGAATTCGGATACGTTGGCCCTGCATCGACTGAAATCTCCGGCTGGGCGCGGGCCGGACATCCCGGAACCCTGCGAAAAAGAGGCGGCATTTTATGTTTGGCGTCGGACCCTGTCAACTAAAACCCGCACTTTTACGGGTTTTAGTTGCAGGTGCAGGCAACTCCGACCTGCCCCGGGGACTTTTCCCGGACTTACTTGAGGATTTTGGCGACCACGCCCGCACCCACTGTGCGGCCACCCTCGCGGATGGCAAAGCGCAAGCCCTCTTCCATCGCGATCGGCGCGATCAGCGTCACGCTCATCTG
>JAKFFI010000013.1:0-31626 GCA_036677085.1 Porticoccaceae bacterium | reverse complement strand
GTCGACACCGGCGACCGCATCCGGCTCACCGGCGAGGGCGAGGTGGGGCAGGAACCGGGCTTGGCCGGCGATCTCTATGTGCAGGTGGTGGTCAAGCCGCATGCCATCTTCCAGCGCGACGGCGCCGATCTTTATTGCGAGGTGCCGATCTCCTTCGTCGATGCGGCGCTTGGGGGCGAGTTGGAAGTGCCGACCCTGACCGGCCGGGTCAACCTGAAAATCCCCGCCGAGACCCAGACCGGGCGCCTGTTCCGCATGCGGGGCAAGGGCATAGTGCCGGTACGCGGCGGCGGTCCCGGCGATCTGTTGTGCAAGGTGGTGATCGAAACCCCCGTCAATCTTTCGACGGAGCAGAAAGATCTTCTCAAAGCATTCCATGCGAGTCTCGAAGGCGGCAAACATTCGCCCCGGGGGACTTCCTGGTTCGATGCGGCCAAGAAATTTTTTGAAGGTTTCGCGCGCTGAAATCATGGCGACGCGCCGTTGCCGAGGTGCGTCGGGCAACGGGCTGCCGCAGTGGTTTTTCAACAAGCTGTTAAGCTAACGACACCCAAACGCAGGACCACAGCATGATCCGGATCGCCATCGCCGGCGCCGCAGGCCGCATGGGCAGAACCCTCGTCGAGGCGGTCGCCAATCACCCTGAAACCTGCCTGAGTGTTGCCCTGGAGCGGCCGGGATCGGAGTTTCTCGGCGCCGATGCCGGCACCCTGGCCGGGTTGGCCGCCAATGGCGTACGCCTCGTCGACGATCTGGCCGCGGTGACCGATGCCTTCGACGTGCTGATCGATTTCACGGCCCCGGCGGCGACCATCGCCAACGCGCGGGTATGCGCCGCGCACCACAAGGCATTGGTGATAGGCACCACGGGGTTTGATGCGGCTCAGCAAGCGCAGCTCACAGCGGCTACGGCGGGAGTGCCGCTGTGCATGGCCTCCAACTTCAGCACCGGCGTCAATGTCTGCTTCAAACTCCTCGAACTTGCGGCCCGGGTACTGGGCGAAGAGTCCGATATCGAGATTTACGAGGCCCACCATCGCTACAAGGTGGATGCGCCATCGGGCACCGCGCTCAGCATGGGCGAGGTGGTGGCGGCGGCCCTGGGGCGGGATCTGCGCCAGGTAGCGGTCTACAGTCGCGAGGGCCAGACCGGCGCCCGCGATCCCAAGACCATCGGTTTTGCCTCGGTGCGCGCCGGCGATATCGTCGGCGACCATACCGTGACATTCGCCGCCGATGGCGAGCGCGTGGAAATCACCCACAAGGCCTCGAGTCGCATGGCCTTCGCGCGCGGCGCGGTGCGCGCGGCCGTATGGCTCGCCGGACAGCCCGGTGGGCGTTATGACATGCGCGATGTGCTGGGGTTGCGGGATTGAGTGCGGCGGAACCACCGGCGGTGAGAACCACGGACCGCTTCGTGGTGGCGGGCGGCCATCGCCTCAATACCCGGGTGCTGGGAGACATCGTCCCGGCAGAGCCGACGCTGGTGTTCCTCCACGGCGGACTGGACTGTATCCCCCTGTGGCGCGGCCTGCCCGAGGCGCTGGTGGCGGCGACCGGCCGGCCCGCATTGCTGTATGAACGCTGGGGGCACGGGCAGTCGGATCCGTTGATCCTCCCCAAGGTCGCGGAGCACCGCCTCAACGAGGCCGGACCGACGCTGGCGGAACTGCTGCAAGCCTTCGACATCCGCTCCGCGCTGCTGGTGGGCCACAGTTACGGTGGCTGTCTGGCGCTGCTCGCGACGGCGCTGCACCCGGAACGGATCAAGGCCGCCGTTGCGATTGCGCCCCAGCTGGTGATGCATCCGGCGGCACAAGAAGGCCTCGCGCGGGCGGCGGCGGCCTGGGAATCGGGCAAGCTCGGCCGCAGCCTGGAGAAATATCACGGCGCCAATACCGAGCGTCTGTTTCAGGGCTGGATTTCGGAAATCGAGGACGCGACGATTCAGGCGCGCTATGAAGCCTTGTTACGCGCCATCCACCGGCCGGTCCATGTGCTGGTGGGAGACGGCGATGAATACGGCTATCAGCCCAATCTTGACCTGATCGAGCGAACCGTGCCCGCGCACTATCGGACGCTGGAGGTGTTACCGGGCGGGCGCCATCACCCGCACTGGCACGACCTCGATGGCGTTGTGGCCCGGCTCGTGCCCTTTCTGAAACCCCAGTGTGCTGCGTAGGGGCGGGCGATTACGCTGGACTCCGCGGGGGTCATGGCCTAGAATTTGCGCGAATTTTTCGCTGATCGGAGCACCTCCACCGGCAGCCGCAAACAGGAGCCAAATGAGCGAGATGAAGCCCGCCTTCATCTCGCTTTTTTGCAGCCCGAATTTTGCGCTGTGAAGCGTTGCAATCGAAAGAATTGTGGTTAAAAAGAGTTACCGTCGATAGATTTGCCGACGACAGGGTTCGTGTCGCGGCCATCGCGTACCGTTATCAGTGTTAGCAACCGGAGAAGCGCTTGACTACTCAGCCCCGTCGTCCGCCCGCGCTTCTGGTTCTTGCGGACGGCACCGAGTTCGTCGGTACCGCCATCGGGGCCGAGGGCCTGGCGAGCGGCGAGGTGGTGTTCAATACGGCGATGACGGGCTATCAGGAAATCCTCACCGATCCCTCCTATGCCCGCCAGATCGTCACGCTCACCTACCCCCATATCGGCAACGTCGGCGTCAACGCCGAGGATGAAGAGTCCCGGGCGATCTGGGCGGCCGGTCTGGTGATCCGCGACCTACCCCTGCTCGCCAGCAATTTCCGCAGCGCGGAGAATCTCGATGATTACCTGCGCCGCCATGGTGTGGTCGGCATCGCGGACATCGATACGCGCCGGCTCACCCGCCACCTGCGCGAGCACGGCGCCCAGAATGGCGCTCTGATGGCCGGCGCGGTGGATGCCGATACGGCGCTCGCCGCGGCCCGCGCGTTCGGCGGCCTGCAGGGGCTGGATCTCGCCCGCGAGGTCTCGGTGACCGAGCCCTACGAGTGGCGTTCCGGCGCCTGGCGATTGGGCTCCGGCCATCGCGAGCCGGACGCGCCCGGCAGTTACCGGGTGGTGGCCTACGACTTCGGGATCAAGCGCAATATTCTCCGCCTCCTTGTCGAACGCGGCTGCGAACTCACCGTGGTGCCGGCGCAGACGCCCGCCGCCGCTGTGCTGGCGCTAAGACCCGATGGCGTGTTCCTGTCCAACGGCCCTGGCGATCCCGAGCCCTGCGCTTACGCCATCGCCGCGATCCGGGAAATCCTCGGCACCGGAATTCCGGTGTTCGGGATCTGTCTCGGCCACCAGTTGCTGGCGCTCGCGTCCGGCGCGCGCACCGTCAAAATGAAATTCGGCCATCATGGCGCCAATCATCCGGTGCAGGATCTGGCCACCGGGCGCGTGATGATCAGCAGCCAGAATCACGGTTTTGCGGTCGACGAGGCCAGTCTGCCCGCTTACCTGTGCGCCACGCACCGCTCGCTGTTCGACGGCACCTTGCAGGGGATGCGGCGCACCGACTGTCCCGCCTTCAGCTTCCAGGGCCATCCCGAGGCGAGCCCCGGTCCCAACGACGTGGCGCCACTGTTTGATCGCTTTGTCGACCTCATGGCGCAGCGACGATCCGGCTAGCCGGCATACCCGACCGAGACACACATGCCCAAACGCGACGACATCCACAGCATCCTGATCCTCGGCGCCGGACCGATCGTGATCGGCCAGGCCTGCGAGTTCGATTACTCCGGCGCGCAGGCGTGCAAGGCACTGCGGGAGGAGGGGTACCGGGTCGTTCTGGTCAACTCCAACCCCGCCACCATCATGACCGACCCCAGCATGGCGGATGCCACCTACATCGAACCGGTGGAATGGCGCACGGTGGCGGCGATCATCGAAAAGGAGCGTCCCGATGCCCTGCTGCCCACCATGGGCGGGCAGACCGCGCTGAACTGCGCCCTCGATCTGGCACGTGAAGGCGTGCTCGAAAAATGGGGCGTGGAGATGATCGGTGCGACCCGGGATGCGATCGACAAGGCCGAGGACCGCGAGCGCTTCGACAAGGCGATGAAGGCCATCGGGCTCGCCACGCCGCGCTCGATGATCGCCCACAGTCTGGAGGAAGCGCTGCAGGCCCTCGACCGGTTCGGGTTTCCCTGCGTGATCCGGCCGTCCTTCACCATGGGCGGTTCCGGCGGCGGCATCGCCTACAATCGCGAAGAATTCGAGGAAATCTGCAAACGGGGACTCGAGTTATCGCCCACGCGGGAGCTGCTGATCGACGAGTCCCTGATCGGCTGGAAAGAATTCGAAATGGAAGTGGTGCGGGATCGCAACGACAACTGCATCATCGTCTGTACCATCGAAAACCTCGATCCGATGGGCATTCATACCGGCGACTCCGTTACGGTGGCGCCCGCGCAGACGCTCACCGACAAGGAATACCAGATCATGCGCGACGCCGCCATCGCGGTGCTGCGCGAGATCGGTGTGGAAACCGGCGGCTCGAACGTGCAGTTCGCGGTAGACCCGGCGGATGGTCGCCTGGTGGTGATCGAGATGAATCCGCGCGTGTCGCGTTCCTCGGCGCTGGCGTCCAAGGCCACGGGTTTCCCCATCGCCAGGGTGGCGGCCAAGCTGGCGGTGGGTTACACCCTCGATGAATTGCGCAACGAGATCACCGGCGGTGCCACGCCAGCGTCCTTCGAGCCCAGCATCGATTATGTGGTCACCAAGATACCGCGCTTTGCGTTCGAGAAATTCACCCAGGCGGACGCACGCCTCACCACCCAGATGAAATCCGTGGGTGAGGTGATGGCCATCGGGCGCACCTTTCAGGAATCGCTGCAAAAAGCCCTGCGCGGACTCGAAGTGGATGTCGCCGGGTTCGACCCCAAGGCGGACGGCAGCACCAGCGACGGCATGGCGGTGATTCGCGAGCAGCTGGCCGGGTCCGGAAGCGAGCGGCTCTGGTACATCGCCGATGCCTTTCGCGCGGGGATCGGCCGCGATGAGATTCATCGCGCCACCGCGATCGACCCCTGGTTTCTGGTGCAGATTGAAGATCTGGTCTACGAGGAGCAAATGCTCGCCGGTCACGGCCTTGGGGATCTGGACCGCGACTGGCTGCGGCGGCTCAAGCGCAAGGGTTTTGCCGACGCGCGCCTCGCGCGCCTGCTGGGTTGTCCCGAGGCGCAAGTGCGCGCACGGCGCGCCGCGCTCGACCTGCATCCGGTCTACAAGCGGGTCGATACCTGCGCCGCCGAGTTTGCCACCGACACCGCCTACCTGTATTCCACCTACGAGGAGGAATGCGAAGCGGCCCCGACCGACCGGCGCAAGATCATGGTGCTGGGTGGCGGTCCCAACCGTATCGGCCAGGGCATCGAATTCGATTATTGCTGCGTGCACGCCGCGCTCGCGCTGCGCGAAGACGGCTTCGAGACCATCATGGTCAACTGCAATCCCGAGACCGTGTCCACGGATTACGATATTTCCGACCGCCTCTACTTCGAGCCCCTGACCCTGGAAGACGTGCTGGAAATTGTCCGCATCGAGCGGCCTGAAGGTGTGATCGTGCAGTTCGGTGGGCAGACGCCGTTGAAACTCGCGCGCGCCCTGGCAGCGGCCGGAGTGCCCATCATCGGTACCACGCCGGATGCCATCGACCGCGCCGAAGATCGCGAGCGCTTCCAGCAGATGATCGTCAAGCTGGGTTTGCGGCAACCACCCAACGCCACCGTGAGATCGGTCGCCGCCGCCGTCGCCGCCGCGGCCACCATCGGCTATCCGCTGGTGGTGCGGCCCTCCTATGTGCTGGGTGGTCGCGCCATGGAAATCGTTTACGGCGAGGACGAACTCAACCGCTACATGCGCAATGCCGTGGCGGTGTCCGACGAGGCGCCCGTGCTGCTGGATTATTTTCTGGCGGCAGCGGTGGAAGTGGATATCGACGTGGTGTCCGACGGCACGGATGTGGTGATCGGCGCGATCATGCAGCACATCGAGCAGGCCGGCATTCACTCCGGCGATTCCGCCTGTGCGCTGCCGCCCTACAGCCTGCCGGAAGACGTGCAGGAGCGGATGCGCGCCATCGTGGTGGCCATGGCGCGGGAACTTGACGTGCGCGGTCTGATGAACGTACAGCTCGCCTGGCAGGATGGCGAGATCTATGTGATTGAAGTGAATCCGCGCGCCTCGCGCACCGTGCCCTTCGTGTCCAAGTGCATCGGCGCGTCCCTGGCCAAGATCGCCGCGCGCTGCATGGCCGGCAAGACGCTGGTCGAACAGGGTTTTACCCGGGAAATCATCCCGCCGTATTTCTGCGTCAAGGAAGCGGTGTTCCCGTTCAACAAGTTTCCCGGCATCGACCCCATTCTGGGACCGGAGATGAAGTCGACTGGCGAAGTGATGGGTGTCGGTGCTACCTTCGCCGAAGCCTACGCCAAGGCGCAGCTGGGCGCGGGTGACGAGATCCCGACCAGCGGTACCGCCTTCGTCAGTGTGCGGGAGCGCGATCAACCCGGTGTCGTGGAAGTAGCGCGCGAGCTCCATGCCCTGGGTTTCCGGCTGGTCTGTACCCGGGGTACCGCCGCGCTGGTCGCTGCCGCCGGCATCCCGGTCGAGGTGGTGAACAAGGTGAAGGAGGGCCGGCCCCATATCGTGGACATGATCAAGAACGGCCAGATCGACCTCATCGTCAATACCACCGAAGGACGCAAGGCCATTGCGGATTCCGCCGCCATCCGGGCCAGCGCCGAGAGCAAGAACGTGTACTACACCACCACGCTCGCGGGCGGCAATGCGGTGTGTACCGCGCTGCGACACGGGCAGGCGCGCACCGTGCGCAGCCTGCAGGAATTGCATGCGGGGATGGTCCAGTGAGCCGGGTGCCGATGACCGAAGCCGGCGCCGAGAAGTTGCGCGCCGAGCTGGAGCATCTGAAACGGGTCGAGCGGCCGCGCATCGTGCGCGCGATCGCGGAGGCGCGCGCCCACGGCGACCTCAAAGAGAACGCCGAGTACCATGCCGCGCGGGAGCAGCAGAGTTTCGCCGAAGGGCGGATTCAGGAAATCGAAAGCAAGCTCAGTCGCGCCCAGATCATCGACATCACCCGCCTGCCGCCGGACGATAAAGTGATTTTTGGCGCCACCGTCACGGTGATCAACCTGGGCAGCGACGAAACCCGGGTCTACCGCATCGTCGGCGACGACGAGGCCGATGTGAAGGCGGGCCGGATTTCCTACCAGTCGCCGATCGCGCGCGCCCTGATCGGCAAGCGGGTGGGCGACGAGGTTGCGGTGCAGACCCCCTCGGGTACAGTGAGCTACGAGATCGACCAGGTGGCGTACATCTGAGCAGGGTGGCATTCGGGGCGAGGCAGTACCCACCCCCATGGCTATTGATGTATCAGTGCATTGCGTGAGCCGCTTCACCGGAAAATTCATTGTTCTGAGAGGAATCCGACATGCGAATGAAAACTCCCCGCGTAGCGCCGGTGCAACCGGAAAACTGGACCGAGGAACAGCGTTCGGTGATCGGTGACCTGCGCGTCAACGGCCGCGTTCTCAATATTTTCAAAACCCTGGCCAATCATCCCAAGCTCGCCAAGCGCTGGCTGGTGTTTGCCAATCACATCATGGGCAAGTCCAGCCTCAGCCTGCGTGATCGCGAGATCCTGATTCTGCGTATCGGCTGGCTGTGCAAATCCGGCTACGAGTGGGGCCAGCATGTGCTGATCGGGCTGGAATGCAATCTCGATGCGGCCGAGATCGAGCGCATCAAGCAAGGTGCGGATGCGCCCGGCTGGACGCGCGCGGAGAGCCTGTTGCTGCGTGCGACCGACGAGCTCCATGCGGATGCCTTTATCACCGATGCGACCTGGAAGGGTCTCGCCGAGTTCTATTCCACCGAGCAGTTGCTGGATATCGTGTTCACCGTGGGTCAGTACAACTTGGTGTCCATGGCGCTCAATACCTGCGGCGTGCAGCTCGACGAAGGCATGACGCTGGATCCGCAGCTCTGCAAATAGCAGAGGCTGCCACCACTACTTTTTCATTCACAAGCTACCCGGGAGTCATCATGAACTATGCCGATTACCAGCACCTGTTGTTCGAGCACAAGCCCAAGGGCGTGCTGCTGATAACCATCAATCGTCCCGAAGTGATGAATGCGACCAACGGCCGCCTGCACTGGGAGCTCACCCAGGTATGGGATACGGTTGCCCGCGACGATGCGACCAATGTCGTGGTCATCACCGGCGCCGGCAAGGCGTTTTCCGCCGGTGGCGACCTGACCTGGATCGAGGGCGTCGTGGGCAAGGCCGATGCGGTGCAGCGTATCCAGAAAGAAGCGGCCGATATTGTCTACCGCATGCTGGACCTGGAAAAACCCATCATCTCGGCCATCAACGGGGTTGCCGTGGGCGCCGGATTGGCGGTAGCCATCATGGCGGATATCAGCATCATGTCCGAGACCGCGAAAATCACCGATGGCCACGTCAAGCTTGGCGTCGGCGCTGGCGACCATGCCGCCATCGTGTGGCCCATCCTGTGTGGCATGGCAAAAGCCAAGTATTACCTGATGACCGCCGAGTTCATCGACGGCAAGGAAGCCGAGCGCATCGGTCTGGTGAGTCTGTGCTGTCCCCAGGATCAGGTGTTGCCGCGCGCCTTGGCGGTGGCCGATCAGCTTGCTTCCGGCGCCCAACAGGCGATCCGCGGCACCAAGACCACGCTGAACGGCTGGATCAAGCAGGCGGCGCCCATCTTCGAGAACTCGCTGCGCATGGAGATGCAGTGCTTCCTGAGTCCCGACGCCGCCGAAGGCGTGGCCGCCGTGAAAGAAAAACGCCCGGCGAAGTTCCCCTCGGCCAAGGCCGGTTGAAGGTTTTTCGGCCGTTGCGATGCCCGGTCCGGGACCGGGTTCAGCCGCCGTGACGCAGCAGGTTGGAGAGGCGCGGGTCGGGTTGTGCGGTTTTGCGAAACAGCAGGATCACCCGACCCACCGCCTGTACCAGCTCCGCGCCGGTGGCCGCCGTGATGGCTTCGATCAACTCGCGACGCTGGTCGCGTTCCGCTACGGATATCCGGACCTTGATCAGCTCGTGATCGGTCAGTGCGCGCTCGATTTCCGCCCGGACAGGATCGGTGAACCCCTTGATGGCTACGGTCACGGCTGGCGTCAGCCCGTGACCGATGCGGCGCAGATGTTTTTTGCCGTCGCTGTCCAGGCTCATGTCATAGGCTCCGCAGGGGGCGGCGATTGTAGCAGACGCGATCATGGCGAAATCGAAGAACAGCAGTAGCCGGCGCTGGCTGCGCCAGCACGAGCGCGACCCCTATGTGCAGGCGTCGCGCCGCGAGGGCTATCGCTCCCGTGCGAGCTACAAACTGCTGGAGCTGGATCGGGCGTATCGCGTGTTTCGTCCCGGGCAGACCGTGGTGGATCTGGGGGCGGCTCCCGGCGGCTGGTCGCAGGTGGCGGCCGAGAAAATCGCGCCTGGCGGTCGGCTGTTTGCCTGCGATCTGCTGCCGATGGCGGACATTCCGGGGGTGACGTTTCTGCAGGGCGATTTCACGGAAGCCGAAGCGCTGGCGGTGTTGATGGATGCGCTCGGCGATGCGCGGGTAGACGTTGTAATTTCCGACATGGCCCCCAACATGAGTGGGATGCGGGGCGTGGATCAACCCAGGGCCATGTATCTGGTGGAGTTGGCGCTCGAGTTTGCCGCCCGCGTATTGAGGCCCGGCGGGGTGTTCGTGGCCAAGGTGTTTCAGGGCGAAGGCTCCGATGCGCTGCTGGCGGCGGCGCGCAGGCAGTTCACGCGGGTTCTGGTCCGCAAACCGGACGCGTCGCGCCAGGAATCCCGCGAAGTCTACTGGGTGGCGAGCGGGCACCGCGCGAGCGCGCAGTCGGAGTAGCATAGTGGCTATAATCGTTTCCCATGGCAGATGCTGTCGCCCATCCAGGTGGCTTTTGGCCACCACGAGGATAATCCGTTGAGCGAGATGGCAAAGAACCTGATTTTGTGGCTGATCATTGCCGCCGTCCTGTTGTCGATTTTTCAGAATTTCAAGGGCGGGGCGGCACCCGAGACCATCACCTATACCAATTTTGTCGATGACGTGCAGGCGGGCCAGGTGCGGTCGGTGATTGTCGACGGTCTGGTGATCGAAGGTGAACGCCAAAGTGGGGCTCGCTTTCGGACCGTTCGCCCTGACGTCTACGACAGCGGGCTGATGGGCGATCTGCTCAATCACAATGTGAATGTCGAGGGGCGCGAGCCCGACAAGGCCAGCTTCTGGCAGCAACTGTTTCTCGCTGCTTTTCCGATACTGCTGATTGTCGGCATTTTCATGTTCTTCATGCGCCAGATGCAGGGTGGTATGGGTGGTGGACGCGCAGGACCCATGGCGTTTGGGAAATCCAAGGCGCGGCTGCTCAGCGAGGACCAGATCAAGACCACTTTCGCCGACGTCGCCGGTGTCGACGAAGCGAAGGAAGATGTCCGCGAGCTGGTCGAATTCCTGCGCGATCCCAGCAAGTTCCAGACGCTCGGGGGCCGGATTCCCCGGGGTGTCCTCATGTCCGGACCGCCCGGCACGGGCAAGACGCTGCTGGCGCGGGCGATTGCGGGCGAGGCGCGGGTGCCGTTTTTCTCGATCTCCGGTTCCGATTTTGTGGAAATGTTCGTCGGTGTCGGCGCCTCGCGGGTGCGCGACATGTTCGATCAGGCCAAAAAACAGGCGCCCTGCATCGTCTTTATTGACGAAATCGATGCGGTCGGTCGCACCCGCGGCGGCGGCTGGGGGGGCGGCAACGACGAGCGCGAGCAGACGCTCAACCAGCTGCTGGTCGAAATGGACGGCTTCGAGGGCAACGAGGGCGTGATTGTGATCGCCGCGTCCAATCGTTCCGATGTGCTGGACAAGGCGCTGCTCCGCCCGGGCCGCTTTGATCGCCAGGTGTTCGTCGGACTGCCCGATATCCGGGGCCGCGAGCAGATCCTCAAGGTTCATGTGCGCAAGGTGCCGGTCGACGAGCGTTTGAACCTGAGTATCGTGGCACGCGGTACGCCGGGGTTTTCCGGCGCGGATCTCGCCAACCTGGTCAATGAGGCGGCCCTGTTCGCGGCGCGTTCCAACAAGCGCCTGGTGACCATGGAAGAATTCGAGAAAGCCCGCGACAAGATCATGATGGGGTCCGAGCGGCGCTCCATGGTGATGTCCGAGCAAGAAAAGGCGAATACCGCTTACCACGAGGCTGGCCATGCGATCATCGGCCGGCTCATGCCCGAGCATGACCCGGTCCACAAGGTCACCATTATCCCGCGCGGCCGCGCACTGGGCTTGACCCAGTTCCTGCCGGAAGAGGATCAGTACAGCATGAGTCGCCGCAAGCTGCTCGGACTGGTGTGCAGCCTGTTCGGGGGGCGCATCGCCGAGGAGTTGATTCATGGCAAAGAGGGCGTCACCACCGGGGCTTCGAACGACATCGAACGCGCCAGCCAGCTGGTGCGCGCCATGGTCACCAAATGGGGTCTGACCGAGGAACTCGGCCCGATTCTCTATGGCGAGGAGGAAACCATGGGTCCGGTCCCCGGGGTGCGCAACTTTTCCGGCGCCACTTCCCAGCGGATCGATGAGGAAGTGCGGCGCATCATCGACGAGTGCTACGCGCGCGCCAAAGGCTTGCTGGAAGAAAACCTCGATATCCTGCACGCGATGAAAGCCGCCCTCATGGAGTACGAAACCCTGGATGCCGACCAGGTCAGCGATCTGATGGCGCGACGCAAGGTGCGTCCGCCCAGGGAGTGGCACGACCTGGACCTTGGACAGGGGCCCAAGGGTGACGCGCGCGGCGCGACCGGGTCGGCGCCCATCGGTGGTCCGGTCGAAGGTAGCTGACCCGGAACTGATGGCCGATAACTGCCGGTCCGGCCAGTGATGGAGGGTTGTGTGACTTCACCTCAGCCACGCTGGCTGGAGCGTCGCCGAGCCGTGCCGCTGGTCATGGGCATTCTCAATGCGACGCCGGATTCATTTTCCGGTGACGGTTTGTTCGCCAATGACGCAAGCGTTCACGGCAGCGGAAGCTGTGTTGATCGGGCGATCGCCCGGGCGGCGACCCTGGTCGCGGAAGGTGCCGACCTGCTGGACGTGGGTGGCGAATCCACCCGGCCCGGTGCCGCGCCGGTATCCGACGCCGCCGAGCTTGCCCGGGTGATTCCCGTTATTACCGCGCTGGCGTCCCGCTTTGATGTGTTGATTTCTGTGGATACCAGCTCGCCTGCGGTCATGCGCGAGGCCGCAACCGCCGGTGCGGCACTGATCAACGACGTCCGCGCGCTACGGCGGCCGGGTGCGATGGCGGCGGCGGCCGCGACCCGATTGCCGGTGTGCCTGATGCACATGCAGGGCGAGCCCGCGACCATGCAGGCATCTCCCCACTATGACGATGTGGTCGCCGAGGTGCGCGAATTTCTCGCGGCCCGGGTAGCCGCCTGTGGTGCGGCCGGGATATCGCCGGAAGCGCTCCTGGTCGATCCCGGGTTCGGATTCGGCAAAACCCTCGCGCACAATCTGGCGCTGCTGCGTGCGTTGTCGAGCATCGCGCCGCCTGGAGTGCCGGTTCTGGCGGGACTTTCGCGCAAGCGCATGGTGGGAGAGATCACCGGCAACCCGGTGGCCGACCGGATTCATGGCAGTGTGGCGCTCGCATTGCTTGCGGCGCGTCTGGGCGCGGCCGTGGTGCGGGTCCACGATGTTGCCGCGACAGTAGATGCGCTGAAAGTTCTGGCCGCGGTCGAGCCAGGCTTGCGGTCGCCCGAGCCTTCCGCTGAGTCGATCCAATGACGAAGCGGCTGTTCGGCACCGACGGCATTCGCGGCCGCGTGGGGCAGTATCCCATCACCGCCGATTTCGTGCTCCGCCTGGGCTGGGCTGCCGGCAAGGTGTTCGGCCAGTACGGCGAGGGGCGGCGCTTGATTCTGGTGGGCAAGGATACCCGGGTTTCCGGTTATCTGTTTGAGTCCGCACTCCAGGCGGGAATTATCGCCGCTGGTGTCGATGTGAGCTTGCTGGGGCCGATGCCGACGCCGGCAATCGCCTACTTGACCCGGACTTTTCGCGCCTCGGCCGGGATAGTGATCAGCGCGTCCCACAATCCCTTCGATGACAACGGCATCAAATTCTTCGGTGCCGACGGTTGCAAGCTGCCCGATGCGGTGGAAATAGAGATTGAGCGCCATCTGGGCGAGCCGGTTACCACGGTGGTGTCCGAGCAGCTCGGGCGCGCCAGCCGGATCGGCGATGCGGCGGGTCGTTACATCGAATTCTGCAAGGGGACGCTGCCTCCCGATATCAGTCTCAAGGGCCTGACGCTGGTGGTGGATTGCGCCAACGGGGCGACTTACCACGTCGCGCAGGATGTATTCCGGGAGCTCGGCGCGACAGTGCATGCGCTGGCGGTCGAACCGGACGGCTGCAATATCAACCGCGACTGCGGATCGACCGCGCCGGCGGCTGTGCAGCAGGCAGTGCTGGCGCTGGAGGCGGATCTGGGCATTGCCTTCGATGGCGACGGCGATCGCGTCGTATTCGTGGATCGGACCGGCGCCCTGGTAGACGGCGATCAGCTTCTCTACGTCATTGCCGCGCACCGGCAGCGCCACGGCGAGGGCTGCACTGGCGTCGCCGGGACCTTGATGAGCAACTACGGACTCGAACTTGCGCTGGCGCGGATCGGCGTGCCGTTTCTGCGCACCGCCGTCGGCGACCGCTATGTGATCGAGGCATTGCGTGAACGCGACTGGACCCTGGGCGGCGAAAGCTCGGGCCACATTGTCTGTCGCGATCTCACCACCACGGGTGATGGTGTTGTCGCGGCATTGCAGGTGTTGCGGGCGGTCATCGAAAGCGGACGGACCCTCGATCAATTGTGCGTCGATGTGGCCAAGCTGCCGCAAACCATGATCAATGTCGCGATTGGCGGTGGAGCTGCATTCCACCCCGGACCGGCGGTGCTCGCCGCCGTCAACACAGCGGAGCGCAGGCTTGCCGGCACGGGCCGCGTGTTGTTGCGTCCCTCCGGTACCGAACCTGTGATCCGGGTGATGGTCGAAGGCGAGGACCTCGCTCTGGTGCAGCGGTTGGCCGAGGAGGTCGCCGCCGCAGTGGCTGATGCAGCGGGCCAAGGTTGACCGATCACGGCCTTTTCCTTGTTTGTCACGGTTAACTTGGCTACTATTGGCGCCCTTTTTCGACCCGAGTCATGCGCAAACCTCTCGTTATCGGCAACTGGAAAATGAACGGCTCGCGTCGTTCAGTGGGCCAGTTGCTCGACGGTATTGTGGGGGCTGCCGATCTCGACGCCGAAATTGCCGTGTGCCCCCCCTTCGTGTATCTCGCCGAAGCGGCGGCACGGGTTTCCGGCACCGGGATTCGCCTCGCCGCGCAGACCCTGAGCGAGCATGAGTGCGGGGCCTATACCGGTGAAGTGGCCGGTTCGATGCTGGCGGATGTCGGCTGCCAGTACGTTTTGGTGGGGCATTCCGAGCGGCGGAGGCTCTTCGGCGAGACCGACCCGCGGGTGGCCAGGCAGTTTGAGAGAGCGCGCGCGGCGGGCATTACGCCAGTGCTGTGTGTCGGTGAGGATGCGGCCGAACGCAATGCGGGCACGACCTGGCAAGTACTGCACCGCCAGCTGAAGGCGATTGCCGACGTCGCGGGTCTGGAAGCTCTGGCCATGGCGGTAATCGCCTATGAACCCGTGTGGGCAATTGGCACTGGCGTTACCGCCAGTCCAGCGCAGGTCCAGTCGGTGCAGGAGCGTGTTCGGAGCCTGCTGGGTGCCGGCGGTGGCTCAACCCGACTTTTGTACGGTGGCAGCGTATCCGAAGCCAACGCTGCGGAGTTGTTTGCCCAGCCGGACGTCGACGGTGTCCTGGTGGGGGGTGCCTCCCTGGTGGCGGAGGAATTCATGGCCATATGTAGGTTGGCGACTGGAGAATCATGGAAACCGCGGTAATCCTCTTACATATTCTCACTGCGTGTGCAATGGTTGCCTTCGTGCTGTTGCAGCAGGGCAAGGGGGCCGAGGCGGGGGCATCCTTCGGTGCTGGTGCATCGCAGACGTTATTCGGCAGTGTCGGCAGCTGGAATTTCTTCAGCAGGGTAACTGCGGGACTGGCGTTGGTATTCTTTCTGACCAGTTTTGGTCTGGCGGTGATCGCGAAACATAACGCCGGCGCAGGTGCAGCGCTCACGCCGGAGATCCAGATGCTCGAGGCTGCGCCAGCGGATACTGAAATTCCGGCCGCGGACGCTGGCGACAATCATGCCGCCGACGCGGAGATTCCGGCGATCACCGATGAAGCCGCAAGCGAAGATGTGGTAACTGAAGATACAGTGAGCAAAGAAGTGGTGCCGAAGGAAGCGCCACCGAAACCTTGAGTTTTGCCCAAGTGGTGGAATTGGTAGACACGCTATCTTGAGGGGGTAGTGGCGCAAGCTGTGCCGGTTCGAGTCCGGCCTTGGGCACCATGTTCTGGTTGTAATGTTCTGGTTGCAATGTTCTGGCTGCAAGAAGCGCCGAATCCTGATTCATCGATGCGCAAGAGGTGCCGCCGGTAGACCGGTCTTGACCGGATGCAGGACCAGATATTCTTTTCCTTTGGTCAAGTGCTCGCGTGGTCGCACAGTGCGCCCATTTGATTTCATGGACGCCCGGCTGGGGTTTCCGGAGTGCCATGCCGCGGCTTGCGGCGCGTTGGGACGCTTGACCTGCTGACGGTCCGATCCTATACTTCGCGCCCCTCGCATTGATGCAAGTTCAGGGCGGTGCGAGGGTCGGGAACTACCAGATTCCTGAGGCGGCGCAAGCCGTTTGTCGATGCGGGGTGGAGCAGCCTGGTAGCTCGTCGGGCTCATAACCCGAAGGTCGTAGGTTCAAATCCTGCCCCCGCTACCAAATTTCGCCGGCACATGTGTCGGCCGGTGACAAGGGCCCCTGATATCAGGGGCTTTTTGTTTTCCGGGGTTCCGGATTTTACACTGGCAGCGGTTGGTGTATCTGACGTGCTGATGCAGCAGGACGCGCCGGGCTGGAGGCGAATCCGGGGCGACAGTGGCGGTGCGACAATGGCGGGATGGCATGCGGCGTGACGACAGACTGAGAGCATTGATCGAGCCGGTGGTGACCGCGTTCGGTTACGAGCTTTGGGGTCTGGAGTTTTCGGCGGCGGGTCGGCAAGGCTTGCTCAGGGTATACATCGACAAGTCGGATGGAATCGGCATTCAGGATTGCGAGCGCGTCAGTCGACAGCTGGGTAGCTTGCTGGATGTCGAAAACCCTATTGCGGGCGAATACACCCTGGAAGTGTCATCGCCAGGGCTGGATCGGCCCCTGTATGAGCTGGACCAGTTTCGGCAGTTTGTTGGATCCGACGTCAGCTTGCGCTTGCGCGTGGCTTTCGAGGGGCGACGCAAATTCCAGGGACGCCTGATGGCCGTGGAAAAAGACGAGATTGTCATGATAGTCGACGACCATGAATATGTATTTCCGCATGCCAGTGTCGAACGGGCAAGCGTAGTGCCGCAATTCGGTAACGAGTGAGAGCGTTGGAATGAGCAAGGAAATCCTGCTGGTTGCCCAGGCGGTGTCCAATGAAAAGGGCGTCACCGAGGGTGTGATTTTTGACGCCATGGAGCAGGCGCTCGCGATGGCGACCAAAAAGCGTTTCGACGAAGACTCCAATATCCGCGTCACGATAGACCGGCGCACCGGAGACTACGAGACGTATCGCTGGTGGACCGTAGTCGATGATGACACGCTGGCTGAGCTCGGCACCCAGTTCACGCTGGAAGAGGCGCACGAGCACAACCCGGATCTCAAGCCGGGCGATATTTATGAAGAGCGGATCGACAACGTCGAATTCGGACGGATAGCTGCCCAGACGGCCAAACAGGTGATCGTGCAGAAGGTGCGCGATGCCGAGCGCGCGCTGGTCGCGCGGCAATACGAGCACCGACTGGGCGAGTTGCTGGGCGGCATGGTCAAGAAAGTCACGCGCGAACACATCATCGTTGATCTCGGCAACAATGCGGAAGGACTGTTGCCGAGGGAAGAATTGGTGGGCCGGGAAGTATTCCGTGTCAACGACCGGGTGCGTGCGGTGCTGATCGGCATAAACACCGAAGGCCGCGGTCCGGTGTTGTTGATGAGCCGGCGCTGCAATGCCATGTTGACCCAGTTGTTCCGCATCGAAGTTCCCGAAATCGCCGAACAGGTGATCGAGATTCGTGCCGCCGCGCGCGATCCCGGGGCGCGGGCGAAAATCGCCGTGAAGACCAACGACGGGCGCATGGACCCCATTGGTGCCTGCGTCGGCATGCGCGGTGCGCGGGTGCAGGCGGTGTCCAACGAGCTCGACGGTGAGCGCATCGATATCGTGTTGTGGGACGATAATCCCGCGCAGCTGGTCATAAACGCGATGGCGCCCGCGGAAGTCGAATCCATTATCGTGGACGAAGACAGTCATTCGATGGACGTGGCCGTCGCCGGCGATACGCTGGCCCAGGCCATCGGGCGCGGTGGCCAGAACGTGCGCCTGGCATCCGAGCTCACCGGCTGGAACATCAACGTGATGAGCGTGGATGAGATTCAGGCCAAGCAGGAAGCCGAGGCCGGGAGCACCATCCAGCAGTTCATGGACAAACTCGATATCGATGAGGACGTGGCCAGCGTACTCGTCGAGGAAGGCTTTACGACGCTCGAAGAGATCGCTTACGTTCCCATCGATGAAATGGCCAGTATCGAGGGGTTCGATCGCGATATGGCTGAAGAACTGCGGGCTCGCGCGAAGGATGCCCTGTTGACCCGGGCGCTCGCATCCGAGGAAGAGTTGGCGGAGGCGATTCCCGGAGAGGATCTGCTGGCGATGGCCGGCATGACTCCCGCGTTGGCGCATAAACTGGCGGCCAATGGCATTGTTTCTGTCGAAGATCTCGCCGAGCAGTCGGTGGATGATTTGCTGGACATTGAGGCGATGTCGCCGGAACGTGCCGCGGAGCTGATAATGACAGCGCGTGCGCCCTGGTTTGTAACGAATGAAGCTTGAGACAGATCAAATTAGAAACGGATCAGGTGTGATGCTGATCGCACATAGACCGGAGAACGGAAAAGCATGGCTCAACTGACTGTCAGTGAACTTGCCGAAGTTGTCGATGCTCCGGTTGAGCGGTTGCTTCGGCAAATGCACGCCGCCGGCTTGTCGCACAACTCCGCCGAGCAGGTAGTCAACGACGAGGATAAGCGGAAATTACTGATTTATCTGAAAAGCCTCCACGGCGAGGAGGCGGAGGAGCCGCGCAAAATCACCCTGCGCCGCAAGACCGTGAGTACGTTGCGTGCGGGATCGGGTAAGCGCGTCGTCAATGTGGAAGTGCGCAAGAAGCGCACTTACGTCAAGCAGGATGAAAGCGGCGAGACGGAACCATCCTCAGAGTTGGTCGCGGCGGTTGCCGCTCCAGTAGTGCTTGAAGATCCGGAAGCCCAGCGAATCGCCGCGATTGAAGCGCGCCGCAAGGCCGACGAAGAACGCGCGCGTAACGCGGAGGAGGCACGACAAGAGCCGGAGCCTGGCCAGGAGCCGGAAAAGGCGGTTGCCAAGGTCGATGGCGCGCCTGCCGTGGTTGCTGCAATAGCAGCGGCGGAGCCGCTCGCGGTTGGCGATGGTGGCAAAGCCGGGAAGAAGCGTGAAAAGCGCGATGACGCCCCGCTGGATGTCGACGACGACAAGCCCAAGAAAAAGAAGCCGCTCAAAGGGCAGCGCAAGCAAAAGACCGAAGGCGTTGCCGAAATACTGGTGGAGGACGACGACTCCGACCGCAAGCCGAGACTGCTGTCGGGGCGTCCGGCAGTGCAGGCCCGCAATATCCATGTGTTCAAGAAACCTACCGGAAAAATTGTGCGCGAAGTTGAAGTGCCAGAACAGATTACCGTGGCTGATCTTGCTCAGAAGATGACGGTCAAGGCGGCAATGGTCATTCGCGAATTGATGAAGATGGGCACCATGGCCACCATCAATCAGACGATTGACCGTGATACCGCATTTCTGGTGATCGAGGAAATGGGGCACAAGCCGGTGGCCGTCGCCTCGCGTGAAGCCGCTGTGGAGGAGACATTTCGCGAAGAGATCGCGGCGGTGGAGGCAGAGTCGCTGCCTCGTGCGCCAGTGGTTACCGTGATGGGCCATGTCGACCATGGCAAAACTTCACTGCTTGATTACATCCGCAAATCCCGTGTTGCGTCCGGTGAAGCGGGCGGCATCACGCAACATATCGGTGCTTATCATGTGCCGACGCCGCGCGGGTTCATTACGTTCCTCGATACCCCGGGTCACGCCGCCTTTACCGCGATGCGCGCCCGCGGCGCCCGCGCCACCGATGTGGTGATTCTCGTGGTCGCGGCGGATGACGGCGTGATGCCGCAGACCAAGGAAGCGGTCGCGCATGCGCGCGCCGCCGGCGTACCCCTGGTGGTTGCCATCAACAAGATCGACAAACAGGGCGCGAATATCGATCAGATCGTCAGTGAGTTGTCGGCGTTGGAAGTCGTGCCCGAGGAATGGGGCGGTGATACACAGTTCGTGCGGGTTTCCGCCCATACCGGCGAAGGTATTGAAGCACTGCTGGAAGCGGTGTCCTTGCAGGCCGAAGTGCTCGAACTGCGCGCCCCGGTCGCGGTGCCGGCGCGTGGCGTCGTCATCGAAGCGCGCGTCGATCGCGCGCGGGGTGTGGTAGCGACCTTGCTGGTGCAGGCGGGCACGCTGCGCCCCGGCGATTTTTTGCTGGCCGGCGAAAGTATCGGCAAGGTGCGGGCGATGATCGGCGACGACGGCGCTCCGGCGCGCGAGGCGGGCCCCTCAATACCGGTTGAAGTGCTCGGCCTCGATAGCCCGCCGCAAGCCGGTGATGAATTCTATGTGACTTCCGATGAACGCAAGGCGCGTGAGATCGTTCAGTTGCGTCAGACCCGGTCGCGCGACGAGCGCGTGGCGCGTCAGCAAGCCGCCAACCTCGAGAACGTATTTGCCGGGTTCGAAGGCACCGCGCGCAAAGTGCTGCCGGTGGTCATCAAGGCGGACGTGCGCGGTTCCCTGGAAGCCCTGCTGTCCGCGCTCCATGACTTTGCCACCGATGAGGTGGGTGTGCATGTGGTGAGCTCCGGGATCGGCGGGTTGACCGAATCCGACATCAATCTCGCGGTTACCACGGGTGCGGTGGTGCTGGGTTTCAATGTCCGCGCCGATGCCGCCGCGCGCAAGGTCGCCGCTGCCGAAGGTGTGGACATCCGCTACTACAGCGTCATTTACCACCTGCTCGACGAGATCAAGCAGGCGCTGTCGGGAATGCTGGCGCCCGAAGTACGCGAGGAAATCGTCGGCATCGCCGAAGTGCGCGAAGTGTTCCGGTCGCCGAAATTTGGTCAGGTCGCCGGTTGCCGCGTAGTGGAGGGCGCACTGTATCGCAACAAGCCGATTCGGGTGTTGCGTGACAACGTGGTGATTTTTTCCGGTGAACTGGAGTCCTTGCGACGCTTCAAGGACGATGTGGCCGAGGTGCGTGCCGGTACCGAATGCGGTGTCGGGGTGAAAGGCTACAACGATGTTCGCCCCGGCGATCAGATCGAGGTCTACGACATCCAGCGGGTGGCGCGGCAGCTCTAGCGAGGCCAGCATATGCCCAGGGAATTTAAGCGCAGCGAGCGGGTCGCCGATGCACTCCAGCGAGAGCTGGCGGATTTGCTGCGCACCGAACTCGACGATCCGCGCGTCGAGTTGGCCAACATCACCAGCGTCGATGTCAGCCGCGACCTTGCGAGCGCCAAAGTGTTTGTGAGCTTTATCGGCCAGCGCAGCGTGGAACAGTGCGCGGAGGCGATCGCGGCGCTCAACGGCGCCGCCGGCTTTTTGCGGGGCAGACTCAGCGGCATGATTCGCCTGCGCATCATGCCGCGCTTGCAGTTCATCCACGACACCACTGGTGACCGCGGACAAAGACTCGCCGCCTTGATCGAGCACGCGCTGGCGAGCGACGAGCGCGCCCGCAGCGCGGAGCAAAGCTGAGGTGGCGCGTACGCGCAAGGGCAGATCCGTGGATGGCATCCTGGTGCTCGATAAACCGGCGGGCCCGACGTCGAACCAGGCCCTGCAGCGCGTAAAATGGCTGTTTGACGCCGCCAAGGCGGGACATACCGGCAGTCTGGATCCCCTCGCGACGGGTGTGCTGCCGATCTGTTTTGGTGAAGCCACCAAATTCACCCAGTTTTTGCTGGAGGCCGACAAGACCTACGCCAGCACTTTCCGGCTGGGTGTGACCACGACCACCGGCGATCAGGACGGCGAAGTGCTGGCGGAACAGAGCGCAGCCGGAATATCCGCCGCGCGGGTCGAGGCGGCGCTGGCGTCGTTTCGTGGCGTCTTCGAGCAGATCCCCTCGATGTATTCGGCACTCAAGCAAGGAGGCCAGCCCCTTTACAAGCTGGCGCGTCAGGGGATCGAGGTGGAGCGCGCGCCGCGTCAGGTGACTGTTCACAGCTACGAAATCTGTGCGTTTCGCGGCGGCGAATGCGCCGAACTGGATGTGGTCATCCGCTGCAGCAAGGGCACCTACATCCGGACGCTCGCCGAGGATCTCGGGCGTCAATTGGGCTGCGGCGCTCATGTGACCCGCTTGCGGCGTCTGGCGTCAGGCCCGTTTGACGAAGCCGATGCGGTGACGTTGGATGCAATCGACGCGCTGCGTACCGGTGGATCGTTCGCGGAACTGGATACCTTGCTGCGCCCGGTGGATGCGGCCGTTGCCGACCGCCCGGCGCTGGAGCTGCCGGAGAATCTGTCCTGGTATTTTTTGCGCGGCCAGGCGGTGGCGCTGGCGCAGGCGCGGCAGGAAGCGAGCGAAGGCGATCTGGTAAGGGTTTTCAGAGCGCCGGGAGAATTTCTCGGCGTTGGCGAAGTATTGGACGACGGCCGTATCAAGCCCCACCGGTTGGTGGCCGGAGCCCAGCGCTAGCAGGTTGTTGAAAATCTGCTGGACGAATACCGGAGCGGCATGGTGCCGCATCCGGCAACCACTGGGCGGTCTGCAAATATGCGCGGACCGACCCGAATCTTATCGGCATATTGGAGACCACGACATGGCACTGAACGCAGAAGAAAAATCCGTGATCATTCGCGACAATGCGAGCGCTGCAAACGACACCGGCTCACCGGAAGTTCAGGTTGCGCTGCTGAGCGCCAACATCGACAAGTTGCAGGGCCACTTCAAGGCGCACGGCAAGGACCACCATTCCCGGCGCGGGCTTATCCGCATGGTGAATCAGCGGCGCAAATTGCTTGATTACCTGAAAGGCAAGAACCCGGAGCGCTACCGGCAGTTGATTGCCAAGCTCGGCTTGCGCCGTTGAGTCGATTTCATTCGCGCCTGCCCCGCGGGGGTTGGCGCCGCAACCAGAAGCAGGTGAACGTGTGAATTTGGTAAAAAAAACATTCAAGTATGGCAACCATGAGGTCACGCTGGAGACCGGGCGCATCGCCCGCCAGGCGACCGGCGCGGTGCTGTGCAGCATGGACGGTACCGTGGTGTTGTGTACTGCGGTGGCTGCTCGCGATGCGCGACCGGGGCAGGATTTTTTCCCGCTGACCGTCAACTATCAGGAAAAAACCTACGCTGCCGGCAGAATTCCCGGCGGATTTTTTCGCCGTGAAGGCCGTCCGACCGAAAAGGAAACCCTGACCAGCCGACTCATCGACCGGCCGCTGCGGCCGCTGTTTCCCGCCGGGTTTCGCAACGAAGTGCAGGTGGTCGCTACCGTGATGTCGGTGGATCGCGACATGGATCCGGATGTCGCGGCCCTCATTGGTTGTTCGGCGGCGCTCGCGATTTCCGGGGTTCCCTTCGACGGCCCGATCGGTGCCGCACGGGTCGGCTATCATCCTGACCAGGGTTATCTGCTCAACCCGCGCTACAGCGAACTCGAAACCTCGCAGCTCGACATGGTCGTGGCGGGTACCCGGGACGCCGTATTGATGGTGGAATCGGAAGCCAAGGAACTCCCTGAAGACCTGATGCTGGGCGCCGTGCTTTTCGCCCACCAGGAAATGCAGGCGGTGATCCAGGTGATCGACGAACTGGTGCGGGATGCGGGCAAGCCGCGTTGGGAATGGCAGCCGCCGGCCGACAACGCCGCCCTGTTGCAGGCGATCACTGCGCAGATTGGCGACGATCTTGCCGCTGCCTATCGGATTACCGAGAAGCAGCAGCGGCAGATGCGTCTGACCGAGTTGCGCGACCGCTGCGTCGGCCACCATACCGATGAAGCCGCGGGCGTAACCGCCGAACAGGTGAGCAACCTGTTCAAGAAGCTGGAAAAGAAAGTGGTGCGAGGGCGCGTGGTCGCCGGCGAACCGCGCATCGACGGTCGGGACGCCCGTACCGTGCGCCCCTTGGCCATCGAAGTGGGCGTGCTGCCCAATGCCCATGGTTCGTCACTGTTCACCCGCGGCGAAACCCAGGCCATCGTGGTCGCTACTCTGGGTTCGTTGCGCGATGCGCAGATGATCGATGCCCTGGAAGGGTCGCGCCGTGACCGCTTCATGCTGCACTACAACTTTCCTCCCTACTCGGTCGGCGAGACAGGCCGCATGGGCGGCACCAGTCGGCGCGAGACCGGTCACGGTCGTCTGGCGCGGCGTGGCATCGCGGCGATGCTGCCCAGCGAAGACGAATTTCCCTACACGGTCCGGGTCGTGTCGGAGATCACCGAATCGAACGGTTCCAGCTCGATGGCGTCGGTGTGTGGCTCCAGCCTCGCGCTGATGGATGCCGGGGTGCCGCTGAAGGCGCCGGTGGCGGGCATCGCGATGGGCCTGGTGAAGGACGCCAACGGCTTCGCGGTTTTGACCGACATCCTCGGCGATGAAGATCATCTCGGCGACATGGATTTCAAGGTTGCCGGTACCACGGCGGGTATTACCGCGTTGCAGATGGACATCAAGATCCAGGGCATCACCGAGGAAATCATGGAAGTGGCGCTGCACCAGGCACTCGCCGCGCGCCTGCATATTCTCGCGGAGATGAACAAGGTGATCGCGGTCAGCCGCGCCGAAGTCGCGGATAACGCGCCGCGCTTCCGTACCCTGAAAATCGATCCGGAAAAAATCCGCGATGTAATCGGCAAGGGCGGCTCCACCATTCGCGCGCTTACCGAAGAAACCGGCGCGACCATTGATATCCAGGACGACGGCTCGATTCGTATCTACAGCGACAGCCGCGACGGCCTGGATCTGGCGGTTTTCCGCATCCAGGAAATCACCGCCGAAGCGGAAGTCGGCAAGATCTACGAAGGCACGGTCGCGCGGATCGTGGACTTTGGCGCCTTTGTGACCATCATGCCGGGTACCGACGGCCTGGTGCATATCTCCCAGATCGCCGACCAGCGCGTGGAGAAAGTCAGCGACTTCCTGACCGAAGGCCAGAAGATCAAGGTCCGGGTGCTCGACGTCGATGCCCGCGGCCGCATCAAGCTGTCCATCAAGGACGCGCTCGATGATGCGGAGCGCGCCGCCAGGGCGTCCCATGCGCCGAAGGCGGAACCCGTGCCGGTTGCGGACGCGCCGGAAGACATGGATTGAGCGCGGCAGCGCAATAAAAAACGGGGCTTCGGCCCCGTTTTTTATTGCCTTATTCGACGGATTCCTCAGAGATTTGCAGCGACTTCGTTGCCGGCCGCGATGGCGGCAAAGGCATCCAGTTCCGCCGCCTGGCGGGCGCCGCCGATGGCATGGACCGGGAGGCCGTGCGCGGCCAGTGCCTTGCTCAGCTCGTCGAGAGGTTCCTGGCCGGCGCAGACGATGACGCTGTCCACCGCCAGCACCTGGTCCTCATCCCCGATGCGGTAATGCAGTCCCGCGTCATCGATTTTGCGGTAGCTGACGCCGGGGATGCAGCGCACACCACTGCCCTCGAGTTCTGCCCGCAGCACCCAGCCGCTGGTCAGGCCGAGACCGCGGCCCATGGCGCCGGGTTTGCGCTGGAACAGCGTGATCTGATGCGCCGGCGCCGGGAATTTGGGTCCGCCCGGCAACAGGCCGCCGGGTGCGTTCAGACTGTTGTCCACGCCCCACTTGGCGAGGAAGGTATCGGTATCCGGCGCGCTGTCGCCATGGCCGTGCAGAAGCAGCATGGCGGCGTCGTAGCCGATGCCGCCCGCGCCCAGAATCGCGACCCGTGGCCCGGCCTGGCGGCGGCCGGCGAGCAGATCCGCATAGGGAATCACCATGGGGTGGTCGATGCCCTCGATGTTCGGCGTGCGCGGGCTGATGCCGGTGGCGACCACGACCGCGTCGTAACCGGCGGTCGTGAGTGCCTCGGGCGTCGCCCGGGTGTTGAGGCGCACGGCGACGCCCAGGTCCGCGAGCCGGGTGCGGTAGTAGCGGATCAGTTCATGGAATTCGGTCTTGTCCGGAACTCGCTTGGCGAGATTCATCTGGCCGCCGATGTCGGCGCTGGCTTCGTACAGGGTGACCTGATGCCCCAGTTGCGCGGCGGAGACGGCCGCCGACAGGCCGCCGGGACCGGCGCCCACCACCGCGACCTTGCGTGAACTCCCGGTACGGCGGGGCGCTTGCTCGCCATCCAGTTCGCGGCCCGCACGCGGATTGACCAGGCAGCGGGTGGGTTTGCCCTTGAAGATGAAATCCAGGCAGGCCTGGTTGCAGCCGATACAGGTGTTGATGGTGTCGGGGCGACCGGCCTGTACCTTGGCTGCGAATTCGGGATCGGCCAGCATGGCGCGGGCGAGCGATACCATGTGTGCGTCGCCGGCGGCGATGATGTCTTCGGCGACTTCCGGCGTATTGATACGGTTGGACGCCACCACCGGCACCCTGACGTGGTCGGTGATGTTGCGGACCGCGAAGCGCCAGGCGCCACGCGGCACCATGTAGGCGATGGTGGGGATATGCGCTTCGTGCCAGCCGACCCCGGTGTTGAACAGGGTGACGCCGGCCGCTTCCAGGTGTTGCGCGAGTTCGGCGGTCTCCGCGCCGGTGGCGCCGTCCTCCACCAGATCGATGCAGGAAATGCGGTACATCAGGATGAAATCCGCGCCCACCCGCGCGCGGATGCGACGCACCACTTCCAGCGCAAAACGCATGCGGTTCTCATGGCTGCCGCCCCAGTCATCGCTGCGGTTGTTGGTGCGCCGCGCCAGAAACTGGTTGATCAGATAGCCTTCCGAGCCCATCACCTCGACGCCGTCATAGCCAGCCTCGCGCGCCAGCACGGCGGTGTTGGCGTAGTCTTCGATGTACTGGACGATTTCCGCGCCGGACAGCACCCGCGGCACGCGCGGATTGATGCGCGAGCGGATGTCGGAAACCCCGACGATGCTCGGGTCTTTCGCGTAGCGCCCGGTGTGCAGAATCTGCAGGAGGATTTTGCCGCCCTCGCGATGCACCCGATCGGTGATCAGGCGGTGGCTGGGAATATCGTCGGCGCGGTGAAAAATGGGCCCGCCTTCCTCGATGCGGCCGGTCTCGTTGGGGGCGTAACCGCCGGTCACGATCAGCCCCGCGCCGCCCCGGGCGCGCTCGCCGTAGAAGGCCGCCAGGCGCTCGAACGGCCGGTCGAGCAGTTCGAGTCCGGAGTGCATCGAGCCCATCATGATGCGATTTTTGAGGGTGGCGAACCCCAGGTCGAGGGGCGCGAGCAGATGGGAGAAGGTCATCGGAATTCCTCGACAGAAAAACAGGATCAGCGGGCAAAAAACGCCCGAAATCATACTTCAGGACGCGGCGGTCGGCCTAGGGTGCCCGTTACAATGCCGATCTCGGACGCAACGGACCGGTCTCGCCATGAATGACGCGCGGGCGCTGCGATGACACTGAGCTGGGGCTGGGTGTTGCTGGTCGTGCAGACGCTGCTGGGTCTGGGCGCGGCCTGGCACGCATTGCTGAACAAACGCGATTCGCGTTCGGCGCTCGGCTGGATGGCGGTTGCGCTGGCGCTGCCGATCGCCGGGCCCTTGGCGTATCTGCTGTTCGGCATCAACCGGGTGCGCGCACGGGCGCGCCGCAGGAGTCGCCTGTCGCCTGCGGCGAGCGCAGCACCTTGCGGCCCCGACGATCCCTGCATCGCGGTGTCCGAGCTGTCCGATCTGGCACGCGCCAGCGCCGTCATCAGTGGCATGCCGCTGCGCCCGGGCAATCGCATCGCCGCGCTCCGCAATGGCGAGCAGGCGTATCCCGCCATGCTGGAGGCCATTGCCGCCGCTGTGGTCAGTGTCGATCTTTCGACCTATATCTTCGAGAACAACGCCACTGGACATCGGTTCGTGGATGCCCTGGTCGCCGCTCGGCAGCGTGGTGTGCGGGTGCGGGTGCTGCTCGACGGCATGGGCGAGTGGTATTCCCCCGGCGCCCACCGGCATCTGCGGCGCGGCGGATTCGAGGTGAGGAGCTTCAACCCGCTGCGGTTGTTGCCGCCCAATCTCGCCGTCAATCTGCGCAATCATCGCAAGCTGCTGGTGGTGGACGGGGTACTGGCTTTCGCCGGTGGCATCAATATCGGGGACCGCCATCTGCTCGTCCCGCCCCGTACCAAACATCCGGTTGCCGATCTGCATTTTCAGCTGTGGGGACCGGTAGTCGCCGACTTGCAGCGGGTGTTCACCGATACCTGGCGGCAGGCGGGCGGTGATGTGCCGGCGGCCGTGGACGTAAAGGAACCTTCAGTCGATACAGCCAGCGGGTTGACCGGGTCCAGTCTGTGCCGGGTGATCGCGGACGGACCCGACGAGACTCTGGATCAACTTGCCCTGGTATTGCAGTCCGCCGTCAGCGCCGCGCGCCGCAGTGTGCGCATCATGACGCCCTATTTTCTGCCGCCGCGGGAGCTGCTTGCCGGTTTGCAGAGTGCTGCGCTGCGCGGAGTCGTCGTGACCATAGTGCTGCCGGAGCGGAGCAATCTGCCCTATGTGCACTGGGCGACCCGCAACCTGCTCTGGGAGCTGCTCGACCGCGAAGTGCGCGTGTTCTATCAGCCCGCGCCGTTCAACCACGGCAAGCTGCTGGTGGTCGATGAGCGCTATGTGCTGGTGGGGTCGGCGAACATCGACCCCCGCAGTTTGCGGCTCAACTATGAACTCGGTGTGGAAGTATTCGACCCGGTGTTTGGCGCCGAAATGAGCGGCGTCTTCGACGCTCTGGTCGCGGGTTCGCGCCCGGTTACGGGTGCCGAGCTGGATGCGCGCCCGCTCATCGTGCGCACCCGGGATGCGCTGTGCTGGTTGTTTTCGCCGTACCTTTGATAGCGCCGGCCAAGACAGAGCCGGCTAATCCGCAGCGGGCGCCTGGCCGCCGGCGGCAGGGACTTTCTTCAGGCAGGCGATGACCAGCAGACTGATGATGAACGCCGTGCCTATGACATAGAACGCATCGTTGAACGCCATCACCTGACTTTGCCGGCGCGCTATGGCGTCGATGGTCAGCAGCGCCTGGTGTTGCGCCAGTTCCGGATCCGCGCCCAGGGATGCGAAGTGTGCGGCCATGGCCTGCAAGCGTTCCTGGGTGATGGGGTTGTAGAGCGAGACCGACTCCAGAATCTGGTTGGAGTGGAAGTGTCCGCGCACGGTGACAAAGGTCGCCAGCAGCGCGATGCCGATCGACCCGCCCAGATTGCGCATCACATTGAAGAGTCCCGACGCCGAACCGACCTGTGCCGGTTCTATGCCCGCAGTGCCGATCACCGACAGCGGGATCATGATGAAGGGCATGCCGAGGCCGCGGATAAGGTGCGGCATCACAATGCTGTCATAGGCGTAGTCGGTCGTCATGTGGATATTGAGCAGGCAGCTCAGGCCAAACACCCCGGCGCCAATGGCGAGCAGGATGCGCAGATCCACGATTTTCATCAGACGCAAGACGATTGGCACCACCACCAACTGCGGCAGCCCGATCCACATCATCACCTGGCCGATCTGGAGCGCGTTGTAGCCATGCACCTGGGTCAGATACAGCGGCATGATGAACACCGAGCCGTAGAGTCCGAGCCCGAGCACCACGTTGACGATGTTGGCGAGCCCGAAATTGCGCCGCGCCATCAGGCGCAGGTTGATAAAGGGATCTCTGCGGGTCAGCTCGATGATCAGGAACAACAGCAGGCTGACCCCGGCCAGCACGGCGCCGCGCACGATGAAATCGGATTCCAGCCAGTCCTTGCGATTGCCTTCTTCGAGCACGATTTCGAGGGTGCCGAGCCCTACCGCCATGGTGGCGATTCCCCACCAGTCGCCCCTTTTCAGCAGGGCCAGATTGCTGGCTGCCGGTTTCAGTCCGCGCCAGAGCAGAAAGAACATGATGCTGGTGGGGACGAGCTGGAGATAAAAGATGGTCTCCCAGCCGAAATTTTCCGATAGATAACCGCCGAGGGTGGGGCCGATAGTGGGTGCCTGGGTGGCGGTCAGGGCGAACATTCCCATCCCGACCGCCTGTTTGCTGGGCGGTAACAGGGTCAGGATGATCGCGAAGGAGAGTGGAATCAGCGTGCCTCCGGAGAGCCCCGCCAGGGCGCGGAACACCAGCATGGATTCGAGATTCCAGGCCGTCGCGCAAAGGGTCGTGAAGAACATGAACAGCAGGGTATTCCAGAGAATGTAGCGCCGCAGCCCGAACACCTGGGTGAGCCAGCCGGTGATGGGGATCACCATGATTTCCGCCGTCAGGTAGGCGGTGGAGATGAAGGAACCTTCTTCGAGGGTGGCGCCCAGCGCGCCCTGGATGTCCTTCAGCGAGGCATTGGTGATGTGAATGTTGAGAACGGCGATGAAGGCACCCAGCACACCGCCGAATACCGTCAGCCAGGTGCCGACGGAAACCTGGTCCGTCGCGGCATCCGCGGGCGACGTGGTTGCCGCGCTGGTCATGGAGCTGTCAAGGTTGTGGGGCGGTTTTCACTCACGAACCGTCATCGAGCGCGAGTCGTTTGCCGGTGTCATCTCCGCTTGCACGGGTATCGACACGGGCGATCACCGACATGCCGGGGCGCAATCGAGCAATTTTCGGGTTGCTGCGGTCGAGTACGATCTTGACCGGCACACGCTGCACGATCTTGGTGAAATTACCGGTGGCGTTATCGGGGGGCAGCAGGCTGAATTCCGCGCCACTCGCGGGCGCTACGCTTTCCACAACGCCTTCGAAGTGTTCGCCGGGGAAGGCATCGACATCGATAATGGCCTTCTGTCCCGGTATCACATGCGTCAACTGGGTTTCCTTGAAGTTGGCGCTGACCCAGATATCGTCGAGGTCCACCAGGGCCAGCTTGCGCACGCCGGTCTGGGAATATTCGCCCGGCTCGACTTGCTTGTTGCCGACGATGCCGGCGGTAGGCGCCCGCACGTCGGTAAGATGAAGATCGATTTCCGACAGGCGCAGCTCGGCCTCCGCGAGTTCCTGAGCCGCTTTGAGTTCGCCGGCTTCGTCCGACAGCACGCCGAACTGGGCGCGCTCGGCGGCAAGATTCGCCAAGGTGCGGCCCAATTCCGCTTCGGCGCGCGTGACATCGGTGCGCGCGTGGTCATAGCGCTGGCGGTCGGTGTAACCCTTGGTTTGCAGCACTTCGGCCCGCGCCAGGTCCTGCCGGGTACGTTCGAGTTCCGCGCGCGCGGTGAGCACCTCGGACTCCCGGGCGTCGATGGTGGCGTTCTGGTGAGACAAGCGGGACTGCAGATGCGCCAGCTCGGCGGTGCGCTGTGCCACCAGCGCCTGGGCGCGATCGCGGCGCGCGGTATAGGTGGACTTGTCGAGGGAATAGAGAATGTCGCCGGCGTTGACATGCTGGTTTTCCTTCACCAGGACCTCCGCCACCGGGCCGGCGACGCGCGAGCTGATGACCGTGATGTCGGCGCGCAGGTAGGCGTTGTTCGTGCTCTCCCAGAAGCGGCCCTCGAACCACCAGTGTTTGCCCGTCACGATGATCGCCGTCAGAGCGGCAATACCCAGTAATGCCAGAATCAGCCTGCGCTTCATGATCCGCGATACCTGTTGCAATGGTGTGGGACTGGCCCGGTGATCGCCCGGCGGTGGAATGCCGGGGTGCCGTTGTTAGGGTTTGAATGGTACTGTACGGTACGGTATCAGTGGGAGCCGAGTTCGCGCAACCTCTTTGCGCAAATCGCGCTGGCGCTCACCGGATGGGTCATTTGCATGGCTGTGAGCCGCCGCCCACACCGCAACAGGGACAAGATCATGCAATCACCAGCACCTACGCGGGGCGACACCCGGCGCCTGGCCATTCTCGAAGCCGCCACCGAGGTATTCATGGAACTCGGGTACGCGGGCGCGAGTGTCGACCGTATCGTACAGCGGGCGGGGGGATCCAAAGGCACCGTTTACCGCCATTTCGGCTGCAAGGCCGATCTGTTCGAGGAAATCATCACCGCGCTCGTCGCCCGGATGACCGCTCCCATCGAGCATCAACGGCCCACTGCGGTGGCTACCGTAGCGGAACTGGCGGTAACGCTCGCCCGGTTCGGGCAGACCTACCTCGATGTGCTGGTGCAGCCCCAGAGTCTCGCGCTTTACCGCATGGT
>JAKFFI010000012.1:0-50201 GCA_036677085.1 Porticoccaceae bacterium | reverse complement strand
GGCGTTGCCCCGGAAGTCCTTAAACAGCTCGTCAAGCAGGGATTTTTGCGTTGGTGTAAGGTCAGTCATCATTGCCTCCTACAGGCTATAGATAACCACTTACACAGATTTATTTACACCCTCACGCATGCCGCTTAACCCACTCGAAATTCAAAAGATCCCTAAAGAGTTGAAGCCTCCTCAAAACCCGGGGCGATTCACTGATGAAGATCCAGTCTTCGGTGAGAGCAGTTAATTTAGTGAAAGTTAAAGCAGCATCTCTTGTATTTACGCCCGCTGCCGCATGGACAGGGGTCGTTACGGCCAATCTTGCGCGCTCGACTTCGCCCTAACATCAGTGCCTGAAGAACTTGGTCGATCGGGGCCGGCTCCTTCATACCTTTGGTTTTTTCATCCATTTGCTCATCTTGATTCCACGGGAAGACCAGAGAGACTCCGAATCGTACGTCTGGTCCCGTTGATGACATGCAGAGACCAAACCACCGTGAGGCCTTCTCCCTGTATTTGCGGAGCGTGCAGTACGACTCCAATCGAGGGCCTGCCACGTTTGATGGCTCATCAGTGCAGCAGAAGGTAATGCCTGAGCCTTCCTTAAACCCGAACGTGAGGTCATGAACCTTGCCATCAGCACGAGTCCGAGCAGCCAATTTGTCTACGGCACGACTCATTTCCGTCACGGCCTGCTCGCTCATTGATAGGAGTAGGAGGCCGAGTTCAATAGTTGCAGGCTCAGGTCGAGCTTCTATTTCCTTCACTACGCGCCCAACTGTCGTCTTTTCAGATCGAGTCAGAACGCCATCGGGTGTGGCCGCCCCTTGCACACCAGCTCGCCTCACCGCCATTGCAATATCTAGCCCTGCCGAAAAGTCATCGCACAGAAGCATCAGGTTAGCGTCAGGCTGCACCCATAGATTATTCGTCAAATGATAACCAAGAATCGTTAGTTCCTGCGACGCCATGAGTTGCTCTGCGTAGTTGGCCCGTCGGTTCACATAGCTAAGAAACTGTAGAGGGGACTGAAGCATTTCGGTCATTGTATCCACAGCAAACACGTCCATAACCAACGGCGCTTGTACTCGATCAATGGATTCTGTTTTGAGGAATTGCCGTGCCTGAAAGCTCAGGGCTGGGTAGTGATCACTGACGACACAAAAGATGTAAATCTCCTTGATTTCATCTGGCAGTACGACCTCGCGCCCATCAGCGGCCACGAGCCTGCATTCCCTTGCGATCAGGCTTTTAGCACAAGCGGCACCTTGGTCATAGGCATCCTGTACCGCCTTCTTGAAGTCGCTGCGAATAACCGGATCATTTCCTTTTCTCGACTCAAGCGTGAGCCGCTTTGATTTTGCCTGCACGATGATGGCCCGATTGCGCCAAACGACAAGCACGTCTACATCGGATACCTTTGCTGCCTTGGTCTTGAAGATATCGACATTCAAATGCACACGATCCTTCCCAAAGACCAAACCGAGTCTCTCGGCTACAAAATCTTCAGTGAAGTCACCTCGGTTCTTCGAGAGTGTTGGACGATATGCCTCGTCTTGATACATCCAATGATGGGGAGCTTCGTATATCGCTTCGGCCAATGAGTAGGGCTGCAGTGATAAGAACTCGCCGCTCGGCGTCCGCAGTAGGGGAATAGCCGTAATCACGTTGAAGTCGTGCAGCGCGTTGAATCCTTCATTGCACTCTGTTGATGGTAGTTCAAATGCCCCGAGTACTCGCTCCACAATATCGGTAGCAAGATTCGCCTTTGCTGCAATCTCATCGGCAGTGAATGCGAAAAGAGGGAGCATTGTCCACTCGTCAGGATGCTGATTTCGCATGCGCCCACGAATTGTGTCGAAGCGGTCGGAATGGACACCGCCGACGGCTTTCGCGACACGCGTAGCGTGATCGATGGTGAAGCCACGGTTTGCTTGCAGCCATTGCGAATCGGCTGCATATTTACGCGTTGCTAGGTCAAGGTACTGAAAGATGTAGGCCGCTTCACCGCTGTAGAAAATCGGTTCTCGCCACACATCCCCCCGCTCAAACGGGTTGAAACCACCTTCCATTGCTTCCGTGGTTAGACCTGACCAAAATTCCCCAGACAGACAATGATGTAGCTCCTCAAGGAGTTTCTCCGTTGCGTCCATGTATTCCTGCAGTGTCCTAGGCGCAGGCAATATCCAGTCGATATCGGCCTTAATCATCAAGCCGAGCAAAGTATTGATCTCCGTTCGGATGAGCCGTGAGGGAGAGAACATCTTCCTCATATCGGCTTCCTTGATATCACCTGCGTGGAGGATCACATTTTCACGGAAGCAGATATGGGCTATTGCATGCACGTAGCCAGGCTGGCAGCAAATACCAGCCAGATCTGCAAAAACCTCTTGCTCTGTTCGCGTGGACTTGTCAGTCATTAGTCAACCTTCGTGAGTTGCGGCGCTTTGTCGCCGCGTAGAACGGGCCGCGCTCCGCCCGCATGTCGGCAATCCGGCCTCGATGTCATTCGGCGTCACGAATTTCAGGCCGGAATCTTCGCCGGCAACACCAGCGTGCCCTCGTTGCCGCGCGCCGGCACACTGAGATAGCGCACCCCGTCGATCTGGATATAGCTGGGCGTCACCACCGACTCGGGATGGCGCTCAAAATCCGCCCTGGCTTCCGCGCAATGGGCGTAGGTCGCCAGGCGCCGGCAGTTGACCTCGGTCGCGCGCATCACCAGATGTGCTCCGGACTCGCCCTGCGCCACCACCTGCGCGGGCGTGGTCCAGAAGGAATCGACCAGCTCGCTGCCGTCGTGGACGCCGTCCTGGCCGGGCGGAAGTTCGGCGAGGAAAAATCGCGTGTCGAAACGCTTGGGGCGTTCGGGCGGCGTGATCCAGTGCGCGAAATAGGTCAGTTCCTCGACCGCCGCCCGCAGACTGTGGCGCGCGAGCAGGGTCGCGAAATCGAGGTCGCCTTGTACCAGCCGCGCGCGCTCGGGCGCGAGCTCCGTGAGCAGGCCCGGGGTCGGCCAGTCGCCGTCCGGCGTTTTCGCGTAGAGAATTCCCACTTCCTCGAAGGTTTCGCGAATCGCCGCCATGCGATAGCCGTGCAGTGGATCCTCGGGCGTCGCGCCGTCGGCCGGTTCCAGCGCGCCGCCCGGAAACACCAGCGCGCCGCCGGCGAAGGCGGTGGCCTGATTGCGCAGCGCCATCAGGATTTCCCAGCCCGCCGCGCGGTCGCGGCCGATGACCAGACTCGCCGAGGGCCTGGCTGTCACCGGGGGTTGGATCGTCGTCATGCGCTGTTCCTCGATCAGGTCGCCAACCCGGTCCAGACCCCCGGGGCAAGCTGTTATAGTCAGGCCCGATTGTAGCCCGACGTTCCCGCAAGTCCCGCGTTCAAGGATCGATCATGGCCCCAGTGTCCGCCCCCCGTCCGTTGTCCGCGGCCCACGGCCCGCGCTGAACGATGCCGGCGCCGCTCGTCGATCTCGCCCCGATTCGCGCCGCGCTCGCCGCCGGTGAACTGGTGCTGACCCCCAACCAGCGTCTGGCGCGGGGGATCGAGCAGGCCTGGGGGCAGGAGCTCGCCGCAGCGGGAACCCGGGTCTGGGAGCGTCCGCGGGTGTACGCCCTCGAACACTGGTTCGAGCGGATGTGGCAGGAATTGCGCGACGCCGCCTTCGCGCCGGCGCTGACGGGCACGGTGGCGAGCGCCGCCGTGGAGACCCGCCTCTGGGCGCGCGTCATTGCCGCGCACCCCGACAGCGTCGCGGGCAATCCCCAGGGTTTCGCGCGGCTGGCCCGCAGCGCGCGCCAGCTTCTCGAACGCTGGGATCTCGATCCCGCCCGGCTCGATGCCGACGGCCATCGCGGCGCTGAACTGCTGCTTGCCTGGCTGCCGGCCTGGCGCAAGGCCATGGCGGCCTGCGCGCTGCTCACTCGGGAACAGAGCCTGGACGTGCTGCCCGCCGGGATGGCCGCCGGCCTGCTGGTGCGCGAGCCGGCGGTCCATCTGCTCGGCTTTGCCACCCTGCCCCCGCGTTACGGACGCATCCTGACCGGGCTCTGCGCTCGGGTTATCGAGTTGCGACCCCAGGGAGTGGATGCCAGCCCGCGTCTCGCCGCCCTGCCCGATCCGGCCGCCGAAATCGCGGCCGCCGCCGGCTGGGCGCGCGACCAGTTGCACGCCGATCCGCAACGGCGCATCGGGGTGATCTTTCCCGACCTGACCGCCAACCGCACCCAGATCGAGCGTCAGTTTCGCGACCTGCTGGCGCCCGGCCACGGACTCCCGGACAGCGGCTGGCAACCACCGCCCTTCAATCTTTCCGCCGGCGTTCCCCTCGCGGAGTTGCCGCTCCCCCGCGCGGCGCTGGAACTGCTGGCGCTCGCCGACGGCCCGGCGCCTTTGGGACTGCACTGCGCACTGCTCCAGGATCCTTTCTGGAGCGACGCCGCGGCCGAACTCGAGGTGCGCAGCCGCGCCGAGCGCCAGCTGCGGGACCTGAACCGGCTCGCGCCTGCCGCCGGGGATTTCCGCCACGCCCTGGCGCGCGCCGAAGCGGCCTCGGGAAATCCCGTCGGCAGCCTGTCCCGGCGTGTGCAAGCGGCGAGCGAACACCGCCGCCGCGCACCGACCCGGCAGGGTTTCGCCGCCTGGGCACGCCATGCGAGCGAACATCTGGACATCCTCGGCTGGCCCGGCAGCCGGAGCCTCGACAGCCACGAATACCAGCAGCTCCAGCACTGGCGCAGGCTGCTCGACGCTTTCACCGCCCTCGCCGTCACCGGCGAAACACCGACCTGGTCCGAGGCGCTGACCGAATTGCGCCGCCTCGCAGCGGACACCGTGTTCCAGCCCCGCACCCCGGAGGCGCCGCTCCAGATTCTGGGGGTACTGGAAGCCGCCGGCCTGCGCTTCGACGCACTCTGGGTCGCCGGCATGAGCGATGCCCGCTGGCCCGAGTCCCTCGCGCCCCACCCGCTGCTGCCCGGCCCCTTGCAGCGGCGGCTGGCGATGCCGCGCGCCCAGGGTGCCCACGAACTGGCGCTCGCCCGCACCCTGGTGACCGACCTCGCCGGCGCTGCGCCCGCCGTGATCTTCAGCTATCCGCTGCGCGATGGCGAAGTGGCACTGCAAGCCTTTGCGCCGCTGCGCGAGCTGCCGGCGCAAAGCGTCCCGGTGCCCGCGCTCGACCAGCCGCTGGCAGCGGCGCAGGCGGGCGCCGCAGTACTGGAAACCATCGCCTGGGGCGATGAACCGGCCTGCGTTGCGGCCGAGCTGGTGCGCGGTGGCAGCAGTTTGCTGCGCGATCAGGCGGCCTGCCCGTTCAACGCCTTCGCGATCTGGCGCCTGGGCGCCCGCGCGCTGCCCGAACCCGAGCCCGGACTCACCCGTGCCGAACGCGGCAATCTGGTGCACCGGGCGCTGGAGCTGTGCTGGCGTGAGCTGCCTGACCAGATGGCACTGCTGGCCCTGAGTCCCGCGGCACGGGCCGAACACCTGGCCGCCGCCATCAACGGCGCGCTCGACGAACTCGCCCGCCAGCGGCCCGAACTCCGCGGCGGGCGCCCGCGCGCGGTCGAGTCGGCGTGTCTGCAACGTTTGCTTGCACACTGGCTGATGCTGGAAACACTGCGTCCACCCTTCCAGGTGGTGGCGCGGGAACAGGATGTGGAACTCGATCTCGCCGGACTCCCGATTCGCCTGCGCATCGACCGCATCGACCGGCTGGCGGATGGTCGGCTGCTGCTGATCGACTACAAGACCGGCAATGTCAGGGCTGGCGGCTGGGTCGGCGCGCGCCCGGAAGAACCGCAACTGCCGCTCTATGCGCTGGCGGTCGCAGGCTCTCCAGCAGACTTTTCAGCAGACACTCTGACCGGCTCTCCACTCGCCGGCATCGCCTTCGCCCGCGTCCGCATCGACGACAAGGCATCCGGCGCTCTGCTGGGCATCAGCGATGTAGCCGAACTGATTCCGGGCTGCAAGACACTGGCGGAATATGGCCTGCCGGCGGACTGGCCGGCGGCGCTGGCACAGTGGCGGCATGATCTCGGTGCCCTGGCGCAGGAGTTTCTGCACGGCACCGCCACTATCGCCTGCCATACCCGTGCCGTGGACAACCAGACCGAGCTGCTGCCCCTCAACCGGCTGCCGGAGCAGGACGCCATCCAGCGCTGGCGGGAGCGCACATGACGCCGGATCGCGACGCGCGTCGCCAGGCCCTGGACCCCCAGCGTTCGTTTGCGGTGGCGGCACCGGCCGGCTCCGGCAAGACCGGCCTGCTCACCCAGCGCATGCTGCGGCTGCTCGCCGACTGCGCCCAGCCCGAGGAAGTGCTGTGCATGACCTTCACCCGCAAGGCCGCCGGCGAAATGCGTCGGCGCATCCTGGGTGCCCTTGAACTCGCGCAACAGCCGCAGCCGCCCGACGACGCATTCGAACGCGACAACTGGGAGCTGGCGCGCGCGGTCACGGCGCGGGATGCCGCCGCGGGCTGGGATCTGGCGAGCGCGCCCAACCGGCTGCAAATCCACACCATCGACGCCTTCTGCGCCTTGCTGGCGCGCCAGCTCGCGGTGGAAGCGGGCCTGGGCTCCGGCCTCGCGCCCAGCGAAAACGCCGAGCCGCTGCTGCGCGCGGCGGTGCGGGATCTGGTCGCCGAACTGGAACATCCGGGCGCCACGGGCGATGCGCTGGCGGTGCTGCTCACGCACCTCGACAACAACCAGAGTCAGCTCGAAGACCTGCTGATCCGCCTGCTGGGCAAGCGCGAGCAGTGGCTGGGTCATGTGCTGGCGAGTCGCGACGCGCGCCCACACCTGGAAGCGGCGCTCGCGGAACTCGTCTCCGACACCCTGGAACAACTCCACGCGGAACTTGCGCCGATGGCTGCGGAACTCGCGGAACTGGTGCGCTACGCGGCCCGCAATCTCGCGCGAACGGCGCCGGACGACCCCCTTGTGCAATTCACCGCGGCGGCCGGGCTGCCCTCCCCAGCGATGCCGGAGCAATGGCGGGCGATCCTGGGTTTGTTTCTGACCGGCAACGGCACTTTCCGGAAAAGAATCGACAAGCGCCAGGGCTTCCCCACCGCCAGGGAATCCGTCGACCCGGAGTTGGCGGGCACCTACAAGGAGCGCTGGATCGCTCTGTGCGAACAGTTCGCGGCCACGCCCGGCCTGCTGGAGCTCTGCAACGACGTCGTGGCCCTGCCGCCCGTCGCCTATCCGGATGCGCAGTGGCAGGTGCTCGCCGCGCTCACGCAACTGCTGCCCGAACTCGCCGCGCGCCTGGATCTGGTGTTCCAGCGCGCCGGCGAGTGCGACTTCACCGCCATTGCGCTCGCCGCGCTGCGCGCCCTGGGCGACGAGGATCAACCCACCGATCTCGCGCTGCGCCTCGACTACCGCCTGCGCCACATTCTGGTGGACGAGTGCCAGGACACCTCGTCGCTGCAATTCGCGCTGCTGCGCCGCCTCACCGCGGGCTGGCAGGACGGCGACGGCCGCACCCTGTTTCTGGTGGGCGACGGCATGCAGTCGCTCTACGGTTTTCGCAACGCCAACGTGGGTCTGTTCCTCGACAGCCGCCGTCATCCCCTCGGCGACATCCATCTCACCCCGCTCGATCTGAGCGCCAATTTCCGCTCCCAGGAGCAACTGATCCTCTGGTTCAACCGCATCTTCGCCACGGCGTTTCCCGCCACGGAAGACCCCGCGCGGGGTGCGGTGCCCTATGCGCCCGCCGGTGCGGTGCGCCCGCCGCTACCCGGCGCGGCGGTCAGCGCCGATGTGCTGCCGAGCACCGCGAGCGCCACCGAGGAAGCGGAAATCGTGGCGACGCGGGTGCAGGCCGCGCTCGCCGAACCGGGCGAAGTGGCGATCCTGGTGCGGGGGCGCAATCATCTGCGCGAGATTCTGCCCGCGCTCTACCGCCGCGGCCTGTCCTGGCACGCGGCGGATATCGACAGCCTCGCCGGCAGCATGCCGGTGATCGATCTGCTGTCGCTCACCCGCGCGCTGCTGTGTCCCACGGATCGCATCGCCTGGCTCGCGGTGCTGCGCGTGCCCTGGTGCGGACTCGGGCACGCCGATCTGCTCGCCCTCGCCGGCGGCGCGGGTGCCGATCTGCGCGCGCCGCTGCTGCCCCGGCTCGCGGCCTGGGCGGAAAATCCCGCGCTCAGCGCCGCTGGCCGCGCCATCCTGGCCCGGGTGGCGCCGGTGCTGCTCGCCGCCTGGGCCGAGCGCTGGCGCAAGCCACTGCGCATCTGGATCGAGGGCACCTGGATCGCCCTGGGCGGCCCGGCCGCCCTGCTCGATCCCGGCAATCTGCGCCTGTGCCGGCAGTATTTCGATCTCCTGGAGAGCGCCGCCGACATCGCGCGCAGTGACTGGCCAACCTTCACCGCCCGGGTGCAGAGCGGCTACGCGGCGCCCACGGCAACGCCGGAGACGCGGCTCCACATCATGACCATCCACAAGGCGAAGGGTCTGGAGTTCGCTACCGTCATCATCCCCGCGCTGGATCGCAAGGGCCGCGCGGACGATCGCGAACTGCTGCGCTGGCGGGAGCGGGTCACCGCCGCCGGGGACAGTCACCTGCTCATCGCGCCGCCCCAGCGCAACGGCGAGGCGCGCGATCCGCTCTACACCTGGCTGGCGCGCGAGGACAGCTTCGCGAGCCGGCTGGAGGACGCCCGCACCCTCTATGTGGGCTGCACCCGCGCGGCGCGGCGCCTGCATCTGGTGTTCCGCGAGCCGCGCAAGGACAACCCGCCGGACAACACCCTGCTGGCGCGCATCTGGCCCGCGCTCGCGCCCGAACTGGCGCAGCCCGGCCCCGGTTTTGAGGTGATTCGTCACGAAGCCAGCGCCGGGGACGCGGCTGTCGAAGTCGATGGGCCAACGGACGCTGAAGCGGAAACCGCACCGGCGCCGCCACTCAGCCACGGCGCGCGCCTGCCGCCGGACTGGCGGCCCGCACTCGCACCACCAGCGCCCGGCCCGGCGCCACCCGCGCCCGGCGCCGGCGCCGACGACGACACCGACGCGCCCCTCGCCCGGCTCGCCGGGATCCTGTTTCACCGCGCCGTGCGCCAACTCCTGCGCGAAGGCCCCGAGCGCTGGGACGCCCGGCGCCGCGCGCGTCAGGAACCCCTCTGGCAGGGCGAGCTGGCCGCCGCGGGCGCCACCGCCGCCGAGGTGGAAACCGCCATCGCCCGCATCCGGCGGGGACTCGAGAATCTGCTCACCGACGCGCACGGCCGCTGGCTGCTCGCCGACCACCCCGAGGGCGGCGCGGAATGGGAGATGGGTTACCTCGACGACAACGGCCAGACGCGCACCGCCATCGTCGATCGCACCTTCGTCATCGAGGAGACGCGCTGGATCATCGACTACAAACTCGCCGAGCCCGCCGCGGGCGAACCACAAACGCAATTCGTCGCGCGCCAGCGCAAGTCCTACGCCGAGCAGCTCGCGCGTTACGCCGCCCTGTTCGCGCGCCGGGATGCGCGACCGGTCTGCACGGCGCTGTATTTTCCGCTGCTGCCGCATCTGGAAATCCTTTAACCGGGCGGCGGCGCAATCCGTTCATCCCGTCGTCATGGGAATTACAGTAGAATTCGCGGCCCTCATGCCACTATCGCAGCCGCGCGGCGGCCGGGAATACCGAGTCAAATGATCGAAAAAGCCCTTGAAAACCTCAATGTCGATTCCCAGCAGGTCCTGCTGACGCCGGACGACCTGAAGCGGGATCTGCCCATGACCCCCGCCGCTGCCGCCACCGTGGTGCGCGGACGCGAGACGGTGCAGAGCATTCTCGATCGTCAGAACCACCGTCTGATGATCGTGGTCGGACCCTGCTCCATCCACGATGTCGACGCCGCCATGGACTATGCCCGGCGCCTGCGCGCGCTGGCCGACCGGGTGGCCGACAGTCTGTTCATCGTGATGCGGGTGTATTTCGAGAAGCCGCGCACCACCGTGGGCTGGAAGGGACTGATCAACGACCCGCACCTGGACGACTCCTTCCGCATCGACGAAGGGCTGCACATCGGCCGCCGCCTGCTGCGCGACATCGCCGAGCTGGGCCTGCCCGCCGCCACCGAAGCGCTGGATCCCATTTCGCCGCAGTATTTGCAGGATCTCATCGCCTGGTCGGCGATCGGCGCGCGCACCACCGAATCCCAGACGCACCGGGAACTGGCCAGCGGCCTGACCCCCGCGGTGGGCTTCAAGAACGGCACCGACGGCGGCCTCACGGTGGCCATCAACGCCCTGCAATCGGTGGCCAAGCCGCACCATTTTCTCGGCATCAACAGCGAGGGGCGCGTCGCCATCATCAAGACCCGCGGCAACCCCTATGCGCATATCGTGCTGCGCGGCGGCGACGGCAAGCCCAATTACGATTCGGTGAGCGTGTCGCTGTGCGAACAGGCGCTGCGCAAGGCCGGCGTGTCCACCAACATCATGGTGGATTGCAGCCACGCGAACTCCAACAAGAGCCACGAACTGCAACCGCTGGTGATCGAAAACGTCACCAATCAGATTCTCGAAGGCAACCAGTCCATCATCGGTCTGATGATCGAGAGCAACATCGAGGCGGGCAACCAGAAACTCTCGGCGAATCGCGCCGAGATGGTTTACGGGAAATCGGTGACGGACGCCTGCATCGACTGGCCGACCACCGAACGCGCGCTGCTCACCATGCACGACAAGCTCAAGACTGTGTTGCCCAAACGCACGGGCTGACTCGTTCGCTGCCGGGAATCCCGCACCAAAACAAGACCGCCGGCTGCAACAGTCGGCGGTCTTTTCACCTGGCAATCCTCAGGTCACCTCGAACCTTGGGTCACCTGGAAATGGTCACGGCCTGAACAAGCCGTTGACGCGCAGCAGCGCTCGCGACTTGTCCACGGGGCCGGCGCCGAAATTACCTTCGATCACGCTCACCGCAATCTTGCCCTGCTCGATCAGCACGGCCTCGCTGTTGGATTCCGCCGTCGCCGCATCCATCGGCTCGAACGAAATTCCGGGCAGCTCGGCGGTAATGCCGAGCTCAGAGGCCACCGGATCGGCGGCGAGGCTCGCGACGAATTTCGGCGCCGCCGTGGAATAGGTGCCGACCACCGCCCGCGCAAACGGCAAGCTGTTGCTTTCGCCGGGTGCGAACCTGGGGACATTGACGTTGAGGCCGGTGCCTTCGGGGAGCAGTTCTCCATTGGCAGGCGCGCGCCGCTCCAGCTCGTGGACCAGTTTCAGCACGATCTGCGCGGTTTCAGCGGCGAGCACCGGATTGTCGGCGGTATCGCCATCGGCACTGACCGCAACCGAGGGAACGCCCCGATTGATGCCGTAGACGGCGTTGTTGACCGTGCCGGAACTGGGATTCACCAGGCCCGTGTTGTTGCCTTCATTGGGCCCTGAGATGATCAGTTGCGGCTGGCGACCCCAGCGCGGTTCCGCCAACAGATCCAGTCCGTACAGCAGCGCCATCACCGGAGTGCCATCGACGTAATGAAGATCGGGATCGCCGGCGTCGCTGCCGACGCCGGGGGCGCCGGCCTGGGCGATCCCGCCGACACAATCCACGGTCAGTGGCCCGATCGGACGCAGAAAATTCAGCGCCGCGCCCTGCCCACTCTGATTGCGACAGGGCACCGACACCATCACCTGATGGCCGTCACTGCGCAGCGCCTGATACAGCGCGCGCGCATTGGCCGTAAGACCATCGTCGTTGGTAAGGAGAATATCGAGCGCGTGGAGCGGTGCGGTGAGGGCAAGCAGCGCCAGCGTCAACGGCAATTGGCGGCGGTATCGCGACATGGTGGGGACTCCTTGAAGCCTGAGGAGCCCCAACGCTAATCAGCCGAAATGACGGGCGCGTGACACCGGTGTGATCGGCATCCCTATCCGTCACGAAATGAGCATTTGCCTACGGGTGTCAGGCGGCACCCTGAAACGTCTTCACGTCAAAATATTCGCGCCAGCCGGTCAATTTGCCGGCGGCGTCAAACTCCAGAATCCCCATCACCGGCAGCGAGCGACGCTCGCCCTTGTGGGTCCAGCCGTCGACGCGCTCGGTCACCACGGTGTCGCCCGCCACGACCACGCGGAGCAGATCGAAAGTCATGTCGTCGCCGGCGGCGACAAACTTCTCCACCGCCTTGCGAATCTGCGCCTGCCCCTTCACGGGCGCGAACGGAATGTTGTGGTAGATGCCCTCGGGGGCGAAGGCCGCGACGATGGCGTCCACGTCCTTGCGCTCCCAGGCCTTGAAGAAATCCCGCGTGATGCGTTCGTTGCGCGCGCCGAAGTCGCTGGCGGCAATGGCCGATTTGGCTGTGGTCATGGTGTATCTCCTTTTTTTATGTCGATGGTCGATGGTCAGTGGTCGATGGGTGAAAAAAGCCGATTCCGCCGGAGTCTAGACCCGGGTTTTCATTCCGCGCCAGAGGCATTTATGCCTCAACGGGCGCTGGCGGTCGCGGGATGATTTGGCTTAGGCTCTGTGCCAATACCCATAACAAATCCGGAGTAATCGCCATGTCCAGTCATGTCCTCAGTGTTCTTGCCGATGATTTCGTGTTTCTCGAAGGCCCGCGCTGGCGATTCGGGAAGCTCTGGGTCTCGGATGTCAACGGCAAAAAGGTCTACACGCTGAACGAGCAGGGCGAGCGCGCGCTGTGCGTCGAGGTGCCCAACCGGCCGTCCGGCATCGGCTTTCTGCCCGACGGCACGCCGCTGGTGGTGTCGATGAAGGACCGCAGCCTGCAGCGGGTCGAGAACGGCCGCCTGGTCCAGCACGCCAGCGTCGCGCATCTGGTCGAGGGCGAGATCAACGACATGGTGGTGGACCATCGCGGCAACGCCTATGTGGGCAGCATGGGCTACGACCTGTTCGGCGGCGCCAAATTCAAGCCCGGCAATCTGGTGCTGGTGACCCCGGACGGTAAGGCGCGCGTGGTGGCGGATGGGCTGCATTTCCCCAACGGCCCGGTGGTGACGCCGGACAACCGCACCCTGGTGGTGGCGGAAAGCTGGGGCAAGCGCCTGGCGGCCTTCACCATCGAAGCCGACGGCTCCCTGAGCGGGCACCGGGTATTCGCCGATCTGGGCGACTACACCCCGGATGGCATCACCCTGGACGCGGAAGGCGCCATCTGGGTGGCGGCCTTCGCCAACAATGCCTTCGTGCGGGTGCGCGACGGCGGCGAAATCACCGACGTGATTTCCTCCGGCGCGCGGCGCGCGGTGGCCTGCACCCTGGGTGGCGCCGACATGAAAACACTTTACTGCCTCACCTTTGCCGGTGAGATGAAGGACATCGGCAAGGGCATGCGCGCTTCGCGCATCGAGACCACGCGGGTCGCGGTGGCGGGCGCCGGGTCGCCCTGAAACCACGGCAGCGATCAGGTTATCCCGGCGCCGCACGCGGTGATTTCGCGCTGCTGCGCCAGCTGGTCCGGAGCACCATCATCCAGTACAACCGAGTCTACCGGCCGGCCGTGCGACCGATCGGGTTTTCCCCCACGCCGGAGCTCGCGTACCATCCGCGATAGCGCGCCCTTTCGAGATGCTTATGAAAACCGGATCCCGCCGCCATTGGCTGCTGCTGACCCTGCTCTGCGGACTGGCGCTGGCGAGCTGCGGCGGTCGCGAGACCCGCGTCGAGGCCGGCAACCGCGAGCAGGTTTTGCACTGGGGCAATGGCACCGAGCCCCAGGAACTCGACCCCCATATCGTCACCGGCATTCCCGAACACCACATCATCATCGCCCTGATGGAAGGCCTGGTGCTCAAGGACCCGGCGACTCTGGAGCCGATTCCGGGCGTCGCTGAAAAGTGGGAGATCAGCACCGACGGGCTCGTGTACACCTTCCATCTGCGCGCGAATGCGCGCTGGTCGAACGGCGACCCGGTGACGGCGCAGGATTTTTCCTGGTCCTGGTGGCGCGCCCTGCAACCGAGCCTCGGTAATCTCTACGCCTACATGTATTTCCCGATCAAGAACGCCGAAGCCTATGCCACCGGCAAGTTGAAGGATTTCGATCAGGTCGGCATCGAGGTGCTGGACGAACGGACCCTGCGCGTGACCCTCGCCAATCCCACACCCTATTTTCTGCAGCTGCTCGATCACTACAGCCTGTTCCCGGTGCACCGGCCGACGCTGGAAAAATACGGCGATCCCACGCAGCGCGGCAGCACCTGGACCCGCGCCGGACATTTCGTCGGCAACGGACCCTTTGTGCTGACGCAATGGGAGCTGAACAAGATCGTCGTGGTCGAGAAGAGTCCGACCTACTGGGACGCGGCCAGCGTCAAACTCCATGCGATCCACTATTACCCGGTGGAAAACGTGTCCACCGAGGAGCGCATGTTCCGCGCCGGGCAACTGCACATCACGGGTTCGGTGCCGCCGGACAAGATCGAGGTGTACCGCAAGGACGCACCCCAATTCCTGCGCGTGGAGCCCTATCTGGGCAATTATTTTTATCGCTTCAACACCCAGGTGCCGCAGCTTGCCGATCCCCGCGTGCGCCGCGCGCTGGCGATGAGCATCGACCGCCAGCAGATCGTCGATCACGTCACCAAGGGCGGCCAGGTTCCGGCTTATGCGTTCACGCCACCGGACACCCTGGGCTATACCGCGGCGCCCGGCTTTGCCTACGATCCGCAGGGCGCGCGTGACCTGCTCGCGGCAGCGGGCTATCCCGACGGCGCCGGGTTTCCGCCCACCGAGCTGCTCTACAACACCAGCGAAGGCCATCGCAAGCTGGCGGTGGCCATCCAGCAGATGTGGAAGCGCGAGCTCAATATCGAGATCACCCTCAACAACCAGGACTGGAAGGTGTACCTGGACAGCGTCAACAACGGCAATTACCAGATCGCGCGCGGCGGCTGGATCGGCGATTACGTCGACCCCAACAGTTTTCTCGATATGTGGGTCACCGACGGCGGCAACAATCGTACCGGCTGGAGCGATCCGCGCTACGACGAACTGGTCATGCGCCTGGCTCCCGCCGCGCCGTCGCGGGAGCAACGCTACGCCTGGTTTCGCGAAGCCGAGGCGCGCCTGATGGACGCCATGCCGGTGATTCCGATTTTCTACTCCTCGCGCAATTACCTGATGCAGCCCAGCGTGCGCGGGCTGCCGCCCAATCTGCTCGGCTATCCGCTGTTCAAACAGGTCCATCTGGAACCAGCCCGCTAACCCATGCTGCGCTTCATTCTGTATCGGCTGCTGCAAGCAATCCCGGTCCTGCTGGCCGTGGTCACCCTGACCTTCTTTCTGGTGCGGCTGGCGCCGGGCGGCCCGTTCAGCGCCGAAAAGGCGGTACCACCCGAAGTGCTCAAGGCGCTGGAAGCGCGCTACCACCTCGACCAACCCATATCCGCGCAATACCTGAGCTATCTGGGCGATCTGCTGCGCGGCGATTTCGGTCCCTCGTTTCGCTACCCGGGGCGCAGCGTCGATGAAATGATTTTTTCCGGTCTGCCGACCACCGCCGAGCTCGGCCTGTACGCACTGTTGATCGCGCTGGTGCTGGGCACTGCGGCCGGGGTGATCGCGGCGTTGCGGCCCAACACGGCGCAGGATCATCTGCCCATGTCGGCAGCCATGATCGGCATCTGTCTGCCGTCATTCCTGCTCGGCCCGCTGCTGTTGCTGGTGTTCGGCGTCTGGCTCGAGTGGGTGCCGGTGTCGGGCTGGGGCAATGTGCCGGGCGACAAAATCCTGCCGGCCCTCACGCTCGCGTCCGGCTACACCGCCTATGTGGCGCGCCTGTCCCGGGGCGGCATGCTGGAAGTGATGTCGCAGGATTACATTCGCACGGCACGCGCCAAGGGGCTGCCGGAGTGGGTGGTGGTGGTCAAGCACGGCCTGCGCGGCGGACTGATCCCCGTGGTCGCCTTTGCCGGCCCCGCGTTCGCGGGCCTGCTGTCCGGCTCCTTCGTGGTCGAGACCATCTTCCAGATTCCGGGGCTAGGCCGTTTCTATGTGCAGGCCGCCTTCAACCGCGACTACACCATGATCATGGGCACCACAGTGTTCTTTGCCGTGCTGATCGTGGCCTTCAATCTGCTCGCCGATATCGTCGCCGTGTGGCTGAATCCGCGCCTGCGTCACCAGTACCGGAAACCCGCCGCATGAGCCGCAAGGGATCCTGGCCCGCTGAACGCTTGCCAGCCGAGCTTTTGAACGCGGAAGAAGGCGTATCCCTGTGGCGCGACGCCTGGCTGCGGCTGAAGCGCAATCGCATGGCGGTGGCCGGTGCGGCGATTCTGATCCTGCTGTGCGTGCTCGCCGTGCTCACGCCCTGGATTGCCCCCTACGATTACCGGACGCAGGATCTGGCGCTGGGCGCCGCACCACCGTCCGCCGCGCACTGGTTCGGGACCGATACCCTCGGCCGTGACATGCTCACCCATATCCTCTGGGGCGGGCGCATCTCACTGGCGGTGGGCCTGGTGGCCACGGGCGTGGCGCTGGTGATCGGCGTGCTCTACGGCACCATCGCGGGCTATGCCGGCGGGCGCTTGGACGCCGCGATGATGCGGCTGGTGGACATCCTCTACGCACTGCCCTTCATGATTTTCATCATCCTGCTGATGGTGATTTTCGGACGCAACATCCTGCTGCTGTTTCTCGCCATCGGCGCGGTCGAATGGCTGACCATGGCGCGCATCGTGCGCGGCCAGGTGCAGACCCTCAAACAGCAGGAGTTCATCGAAGCCGCCGTGTCGCTGGGGCTGTCGCGCTGGACCATCATCCGCCGCCATCTGATTCCCAACACGCTGGGCCCGGTGATCGTCTACACCACCCTCACGATTCCCAGCGTGATGCTGCTCGAAGCGTTTTTGAGTTTTCTCGGCCTCGGCATCCAGCCGCCGGCGAGCTCTTGGGGCTTGCTGATTTCCTACGGCGCCGAAACCATGGAGGAATATCCCTGGCTGCTGATTTTCCCCGGCGGCGCGCTGGCGCTCACCCTGTTCGCGCTCAATTTTCTCGGCGACGGGCTGCGCGATGCCCTGGATCCGCGCATGGCCAAGGACTGAACCGTGGCGCTGCTCGAGGTCGCCAATCTCTCGGTCTGGTTCCATACCCGCAACGGCGTGGTCAAGGCCGTCGATGATGTGAGTTTCAGCGTCGACGCGGGCGAGACCCTGGCCATCGTCGGTGAATCGGGTTCGGGCAAATCCGTGTGCTGCTACAGTCTGCTGGGACTGGTGCCCATGCCGCCCGGCCGCATCGAACAGGGCAGCGCGCGTTTTGCCGGCCAGGATCTGCTGCAACTGCCGCCGCGCGCGTTGCGCGCCCTGCGCGGCAACCGGATCGCGACCATATTCCAGGACCCGATGACCTGCCTGAACCCCTATCTGACGCTGGGGGAACAGTTGCTGGAGCCACTGCTCTATCACCGCAACCTGACGCGGCGCGCGGCGCGGTCGCAGGCACTCGCACTGCTCGACGAAGTGGGGATTGTCGATGCCGCGCAGCGCTTCGACGCCTACCCCCACGAATTTTCGGGCGGGATGCGCCAGCGCGTGATGATCGCGATGGCCTTGATCGCCGAACCCCAACTGCTGATCGCGGACGAACCCACGACTGCGCTCGATGTCACCGTCCAGGCGCAGATCCTGCGCCTCATCGCCGAATTGCAGGCGCGCCGCAATCTGGCGGTGATCCTGGTCAGCCACGACCTCGCCGTGGTGGCCGACATCGCCGATAACATTCTGGTGATGAAGGACGGTCAGGTGGTGGAAAGCGACGCGCCGCAAACCCTGTTCGCGTGCCCGCAACATCCCTACACCCAGAAACTGCTGGCCGCCAGCCGGCGCAGCCCGAGATCCACACCTGCCGCGCAGCCGGAGCGGGAAACCCTGATCGAAGTGAGCGCGCTGTGCACCTGGTTCCGCACTGCGGATCGGCGTCTAGTGAAAGCCGTGGACGATGTCTCCCTCAAGCTGTATCGCGGCGAAATTCTCGGCGTGGTCGGGGAATCCGGCTCCGGGAAATCCACCCTCGGGCGCTCCATCCTGCAACTGGTACGGCCCACCTCCGGCTCGGTGCGCCTGCGCGACCAGGAGTTGACCACGCTCAGCGCCCGCGCGCTGCGTCCGCTGCGCCGCCAGATGCAGATGATTTTTCAGGATCCCTACGCCTCGCTGAATCCACGCATGAGCGTGTTCGACGCGCTCGCCGAACCCCTGCTCTACCATGGCCTCGCGACCCGCAAAACGGTCACTGCGCAGGTGCTGGCGCTGATGGATGATGTGGGACTCGCGCACAATTCGATTCGCAAATACCCCCACGAATTCTCGGGCGGCCAGCGTCAGCGCATCGCCATCGGTCGCGCCATCGCCACCAAACCACAAGTGGTGATCGCGGACGAACCGGTGTCGGCGCTCGATGTCACCATTCAGGCGCAGATTCTCGATCTGATCCTGGAACTGGTGGCGCGCCACAACCTCAGCCTGGTGTTCATCTCCCACGATCTCGCCGTGGTGCGCTACCTGTGCGACCGGGTGCTGGTGCTGCACCACGGCAAGCTGATCGAAAGCGGCACCACGGAACAGCTCTGGCAACATCCCCGCGAAGCCTATACCCGCGAATTGCTGGCCGCGGTGCCGCACCTGGCTTGATGCGCCGGTGGCACCCCGTGCTTCGCCAGCGGCCATCCTGCGACAAAACGCACTTTTTGCGATTGCCTGACTGAGGCATACTGAAACGACATTTCATTCAGGGAGAAGATAAAAATGGCAACGGACAACCCCGCGGCAAACCGCAACCCACCGCACGTCAATCTTGCGACGACCGACCAGGCCTTGGAGTGGCTGCGCGGTGGCTGGAATCTGTTCTTGCGCGCGCCGGGAATCTGGATCGCGATTCTGGTGATCTATGTCGTTATCTCCCTTGTCGCCAACCTCATACCTTTTGTTGGCGGCATTGCACTGGCATTGTTTGGGAATGTTTTCGTGTTCGGGATACTCTCGGGCGCTCAGGCTCTGGAGGCCGGGCATCCGCTTGCGGTGGGTTATCTGTTCGCCGGCTTCAAGAACCCGCGCATGGGCAGCCTGGTACTGCTCGGGGTGCTTGCCCTGATAGGCACGCTTTGCGTCATGATACCGGCGGGACTGGCGTTTGGCCTCATCGCGGCAACGGGCTCCGGAATCGGTGTGGTGGCGGGGGCACTGCTGATCCTTGTGATGGCCGTGCTGCTGGTCGCGATTTCGGCTGTGCTTTTGTTCGCCACGCCCCTGGTCGGATTCGACGGCCTGGCGCCAGTCGAAGCCATGAAACTCAGCCTCTCGGCGACCATGAAAAACTGGCTATCGCTGCTGGTGTGGGCTGTGCTGGCCATACTGCTGGTGCTGGCGGGCGCGATTCCGTTTGGTCTCGGGCTGCTCGTGGTAATGCCGACGCTGTCCGCCGGCTACTACCTCATGTACCGGACGATTTTCACTGCAACCCCATCGGAGGCTGCCAATCCCAGGAATTAGTCACCCTGGCCGCGTGGGGACTCTGCGTCCTTGCGGCCCGTGGGACTGCCGGCGTTTGCGCCAGCACTGCTGCCGCCATTGATCCCCTCGTAGCCGGCCGCAAGCGACTCCGCCATGCGTTGCAGAATGTCCCGGATTGCCGCTTGCTGCGTCGCGTCCAAGGTCGCCTGCAACTGGGCGATGACTCTTGCCACCGCATCTTCGAGATGACCGCGCAGGGCGCGGGATTTGTCGGTCAAAAACACGCGGGTGACGCGTCCGTCACGGGGATCGCTGTCGCGCCGGACGTAACCCTGTTCTTCCAGTTGTGCGAGGGTGCGCGCCACCGCCGCCTTGTCGGCCTGCAGGCGGACTGCCATTTCCTGCTGGGTTACGCCTTCGCTGATGTACAGCATGAAGAGGTACGAGAAACGCCCCGAGCCCATGCCGAGCGGGGCCATCTCGATGTCCAGGGCACGGATCATGCTGCGGCTCAGGGTGCCGATGTGGCGCACCAGATTATTGGCCAGATCAATCATGGGACATCCCGCGGCTTGTGCCCTGCGCCAAAACGACTACCCCGAGACTGGGAGTACCGACATCAACGGCGCGGTAATGCCGCGGTCGGAGGCAGTTCGGATGCCGCGGCGGTCGGCAGATTTTCGGCGACGATGCGGTCGACCATGTCCTGACCACCCGCCCGCCAGTAACTGTAAGTCGCCGTCACGTCGACCGGTCGCGGGCTGGGCGCCATGGTCAGGCGCGGCCTGTCGCGATCACTGGTATCGATGGTGACGGCAAGCGAGGTGCCCAGCGGCAGCGGATGCGCCTTTATCAGGTCGCCGTTCAGTGCAATGCGTACCGGCACGCGCTGCACGATCTTGAGCCAGTTGCCGGTCGCATTCTGGGCCGGCAGCAGCGAGAACGCCGCGCCGGTACCGGTGCCGGTGCCGACCACCGTGCCTTCGTAAACGACTTCATCGCCGTACAGGTCCGACACGATTTTCGCCGGCTGTCCGATGCGGAGATTGCGCAACTGGGTTTCCTTGAAATTGGCCTCCACCCAGACCTTGTCCAGTTGTACCAGTTGCAACAGCGGTCGACCGGCCGTGATCACGTCGCCGGCGGAAACGAACCGTTTGGCAATGTGGCCCGCAACCGGCGCCACGATCCGGGTTTTGTTGACCGTGGAGCTGATGCCGCGCGCCAGGGCACCGGCGGTCAGCACTCGGGGATGCTCCGCGATGGGCATGGCGCCGGCGTTGATGCGCGCTTCGATGAGTGCCTGCTGGGCCGACTCCATCGCCGCTCTCGCCTCTTCCATGCGCAGCGCCGAGACATCCCGCTCTTCCTTGGAGATCATGCCGCGCTCGGCGAGTTTGCTGCGGCGTTCGGCTTCATTGCGCGCCAGCGTGTAGTGGGCTTCTTCTTCCCGCACTTCCGCGGCCTTGCGGCGCACCAGCTGCTTGAGTGCCGCCACGTCCTGCACGGTGCGGGCGAGCTCGCTCTGGGCACGCGCCAGCCGGTTTTTGGGTGTGCCGCCGTCGAGGCGAATCAGCTCCTGGCCCTGTTCGACATAGTCGCCCTCCTCGGCCCCCAGCCAGAGCACCACGTCGTCGAGCTGGGATCCGATGTTGAGGATGTCCCCGGTGGTATAGGCGTTATCGGTTTCCACAAACTTGCGTTTGCCAAGATAGCTGCTCAGGCCGTAACTGAGGCCGGCGAGCACGGCAACCACGATGAACAGGCTTACAGAGCGGCGCATGGACAATATCCGGGTTCCAGTGGTGAGAAGGGTATGAGCGAAGAATAAAAGGATACTGTTGATAGGTCAACGTTGATCAGTCAACCATATGGGCGTGCCGCGCCATTACCCGCCGGATCACTCGCCGGCAGCAACGTGCGTCCCGGGGCGCGGCGCCAGACGGGCCGGAATGAAGGCGCTCAACAGGATCACCGGAATCACCGCGAACATGCAGATCATGAAGGTGTCACTGATCCCCATGGTCGATGCCTGCGCGGTGGCGAGCTTGTCGACCACAGCCCACATGGCATCCGGGTTGCCGTCGACCAATTGCTCAATCGGTGCGAACGCCATCTCCTTGCCCGGCATATCGGGATTGACCTCCTCGACCAGCCGCAGGCGGTGAAAGGCCGTGCGGCTCTGCCACAGGCTCATGCCGGCGGCAATGCCGACGCTGGTGGCGATGTTGCGGAAAAAATTGAAGAAGCTCGCCGCTCCCACGGTTCGGTCCGCCGACACCGAGCCCAACGAAATCGCCATCAGCGGCGGAAACATCAGTGTGAAACCGATGCCCATGACCACCCGCGCCTGCAGCATCTGCGCAAAGGTGGTATCCGTGGTCGATTGCGCCTGTAGATAAATGGCCAGCATGGTGACGAGACTGCCCGACACCACCAGGTAGCGCAGATTCAGCTTGGCGATGTTTTTTCCCACCAGCATCATCCCGACGATCGGCAACACGCTGGTACCGGCCATGACCAGACCGGAAAGCGTCGCCGTGTACCCCAGCACCGACTGCATCCAGATCGGATAGAGTACGGTGCTCGCGAAGTACGTCAGGTTGAAGATCACCCCCATCACCGAGGCGATCACGAACACGGGAATGCGGAACAGGCCGTAGTCGATGATGGGATGCGGCTCGCGGCGCTCCCAGACCACATAGCCGATCAGCGCGATCACCGAAATGGTCATCAGCAAACGGATGCCCGGTGAACCGAACCAGTCCCATTCGTGGCCCTTGTCCATCACCAGTTGAAACGCGAGTACGGTAATCGCCAGCAGCACCATGCCGACGCCATCGACCGGAATCCTTTTGGTCTGGGTTTCGATGTGATGGATGCTGGTCCAGACCAGCCAGGCGGCCACACAGCCAATGGGGACATTGATGTAGAAAATCCAGGGCCAACCCAGGTTGTCGGTGATGAAACCGCCCAGGATCGGACCCAGCACCGGCGCGATGGTGGATGCGATACTCCACAGACCAATCGCCGAGCCATGCTTGTGCGGCGGAAAAATACGCAGCAGCAAGGTTTGCGACAACGGCACGATAAAGCCGCTGGACAAACCCTGGAGGGCGCGGAAGAACACCAGGGTTTCCATGTGGCGACTCATGCCACAGGCCATGGATGTCAGCGCGAACATCAGCACCGACAGCGAAAAAACGCGCACTTCGCCGTAACGTTTGCAGACCCAGGGGCTGAGCGGCAGGATGACAGCGAGGCAGATGGCGTAGGACGTCAGTATCCAGGCGCCCTGGGACGGCGAGGCGCCGATGGTGCCGGAGATCGACGGCACCGCGACCACCGCAATGGTCAGATCCAGCACATTCATGAAATTCGCGGCCGTGATGGCGATGGCCGTCAGCATCAACGGCAGCCGGGTCACGGGCAGGGCCGGGGCGGGAATGGCTACCGAAGTCGCTGCTGTCATGATTGGGGCTACCGCGGGCGCCGCTGCCCGGACCATCGGGCCGGCTCCGGGCACGGCTCCTTGAACGGGATTGACGGCGGGTTCTGAGTCTGGCCCGGCACCCTAAGGGCAACTAGTTGACATGTCAACGAACAGCCTCTTCCAGCGACACATGCGCCTGCACGGGGGGGCGCGATTCCAGAGTGAAGTGAGCCTGAAGGGGGTCGGCGTTGGGGATCGTCGGAGGATGATCGTCCTGCGCAAGACCCAGGGGCTCAAGACCCAGGAGCTCCAGACGCCGGGGCAGCTTCGCGCCTTTAGCGAAGGCGCCCAGCCCGGTCTCGAAGTACCCACCCGCACGGCGGCCGACGACTGGATGGCCGGTGAGCTGGCCTCCACTACCCCGCCTGGGCAAGGCCGTTGGGCTCCCCGACCGCTCAGACCGCTCAGGCCAAAATGGCGTTAGCTATTTGATGTAGCTCTGCGTTTCGCTACGGGCTTACGAGGGGCCTTGACGACAGGCTCCTGTTGTTCTTCTGGGGATAACGCGCCCACAGAGAGCTTCTTCAACAGCCTGAAGAATGATCGGGTGCATGGCACCCGCTACAGCACGCGGGCTGCGGCGGAGGCCGGCCTGTTTGACCACATCGAACCGTTCTACAACCGGAGGCGGCAGCATTCCACGCTCGGCTACGCCTCGCCCATGAAATTCCTGGAGGACTGGATCAGCACTCAGCATGAAAAAGAATTGGCTGCATAATGCCGTTGGGTTGGAAGACGAAATACAGAGGGAAGCTCAAGCGTCGAACAAAACGAATGCGTTGAGGAGATAAGGGTGATTCTGACTGACAACGAAACCAAAGTTGATTTGCTCAACAACGAAGCGATTGCGACGACGATCATCGAGCTGTTGCGCGAGAAACCGGATCACCCCGTCACTATTGGTGTCCACGGCGACTGGGGCGCGGGGAAGTCCAGTGTCCTGGAGATGATCGAAGCGGGATTCGCGGGCGACGATGACGTGCTCTGCCTCAAGTTCAATGGCTGGCGCTTCCAGGGTTTCGAAGACGCCAAGATCGCGTTGATCGAGGGCATCGTCACAGGTCTCGTGGAGAAGCGCCCGGCAATGACGAAGGCTGCAGGGGCGGTCAAGGATGTCTTCAATCGCATCGACTGGCTAAAAGTTGCGAAGAGAGCAGGTGGCTTGGCGGTGACCGCATTCACCGGCGTTCCGACGCCGGACCAGATCAGCGCTGTCGTCGGAACTCTCGAAGGGCTGTTCGCGGACCCAAGCAAAGTCGCGACGAAAGAAAACCTCACCGCCGCAATCGACGGTGTGAAGTCGATATTGAGGCCGGGCGAAACCAGGAACGTGCCGGAGGAGGTTGAAGCCTTTCGCAAGGCGTTCGACAGGCTCTTGAAAGATGCGGGCATCAAGCAACTCATCGTGTTGATTGATGACCTCGACCGATGCTTGCCGGATACGGCCATCGAGACACTCGAAGCAATCCGGCTGTTCGTCTTCACCGCGCGCACCGCCTTCGTCGTTGCCGCCGACGAGGCGATGATCGAGTACGCGGTACGCAAGCATTTTCCTGATTTACCCGAAACCACCGGGCCGCGCGACTACGCGCGGAACTATCTGGAAAAGCTCATCCAGGTGCCGTTCCGCATCCCGGCGTTGGGCGAAACAGAGACTCGCATCTATGTCACGCTGCTGCTGACGGGGGCCGAAATTGGTGACGATGACGAGAGCTACGCGAAGCTCATTGGCGTGGCGCGTGAACGCCTCAAAAGGCCTTGGAAGAGCGTCGGTCTCGATGCCGCAACGGTCAAGGCCGCACTCGGGGCAAAGGCCGACAAGGCCCACAACGCGCTTGCGCTTAGTGATCAGATTGGTCCGATCCTGGCGAGCGGCACCAAGGGCAACCCGCGTCAGATCAAGCGGTTCCTGAATACGCTGTTGCTTCGGGAGCGCACGGCAACGGCGCGCGGATTTGGCGCGGACATCAGCTTGCCGGTACTGGCGAAGCTGATGCTGGCCGAACGATTCATCCCCAGGCTGTTTGAACAAATCGCCTTCGTTGCGGCGGTCCATGTGAAGGGTCTGTGCGAAGACATCGGCGCGCTGGAAAAGAGCATCGCTGCGGACAGCGCAAAAGCAGATGGCAAGCCTGCGGCGGATGAGCGAAAAGGTGCCAAGCTTGGTGATATGGTCGCTCTGCCTGTCGAAAATGCAGTGCTGGTGGAATGGAAGTCATCGGAGACGATTTGCGACTGGGCGCGCGTTCAACCGTTCTTGACAGGGGTCGATCTGCGCCCCTATCTCTTCGTCACGAAGGACAAGAAAGACTACTTCGGCCCTGTGTCGGTTCTCGGGCATCTCGCTGCCGTGGTCGAAAGGCTGTTCGGCGGAAAGATGTCGGTCCAAGCATACGAAGCCGAACTGAAGCAACTCGTGCAGCCCGAGGCCGACAAGGTGTTCGAGGCGGTACGTACGAAGATCATGGGCAGCGGTGCTTTTGAAACCATGCCCCCAGGTATTGATGGGCTCGTCGTCTTGGTCAAGGCCCAGCCGGGCTTGCAAGGGAAGCTGTTGGATTTCCTCGAAGGCTTGCCAACCAACAAATGCGGCCCCTGGGCGGTTCGTGGGTGGCAGGGTGTCATCAAAGATACGGATGGTGTCGCGCGCTTGACGAAGCTGTTGAATGACTGGAGCAAGGTCACCAACAACGCGGGCCTCAAAGCCGCCGCAGAACTGGTGCTCAAAGATACGAAGGGGGGGCGCTAATGGGAACGTCGACAGCCTATGGTGGTCCCGGTGGCGGTACACCGCTTGTGCCTTCCTGGCTCGGTGGGGACGGTGGGGGTGCGCCGCCCTCCCCCGCTCCGCCGGATGGCTCACCAAACGGCGACGGGGCTGCGCCGTCCCCCCCGACGGCGCCACCTGCGCCGCCGAACCGTCCCGCAATTCCTGCGGCGGCCGATCCCAGTAGATTCTCCGGCGCACGCAACAGCTTCACTCGTTTTGCCGGTTCGGGTGGTGGAGATCGCGCCAATCTCGGACGAGCGGTCTCGCGCTACGTGTCTACATCATCAGGCGGTGCGCGCCAGGCAGCGCAACGCATGGGAGCATCGCGCGGCGCCGGGGCGAGATTGCTTGGATTTCTGGCTGATGCCCAAGCGCGCGGCGTACGCGAAGCGCTCCGGTCGTTGGACCTTGAAGCGCTCGCAGGTCGCCCCATCGCCGAGATTTTTGTCGGGCTGGCCGACTACATCTGTCCAGGGGCCGGCACAGTCGATGAAGGCATCGCACGCGAAGCGTATGTTGAGACCATCATCGAGTTGACCACCGAGGGTTTGACTGATCTCTCGACGTTCACGCCGGACCAGATGCAAACGGTTTTCGAGTTGTATGCGACGCATGCGATTGAGGCGAGGATTTGCAACGACATCGGAACGAAGGCGGTCACGATGCCAGCCGATGCGCAGGCAGCGCATCGCGTAGAAGCGCAACTCCGTGATTTCATCCGTGGTGGCGTCAGCGATGCGCTCAGCAAAGCCCGCGAGGCAACGCCCAACTTGGCACCCGAGCGCATTCAGTCCTTCGTTGACACGGTGTATGAGTCCGCGTTCGCGATTCTTCAGTCTCTCGGCGAAGCGGAGGCGAACCAATGAAGCGACAACTGTTGGCAGGCCACTTCGGTCCTGACGATCGCACGTCTATTCCCACTGCGGCCGACGAGCAACTGACCCGGCTTGAACTGGTGGCTGGTGAGAAGATGCTGGACCACGGAATCGGCGGGGCACTGACCAGTCTGAAGGCTCTGGGCGTCTTCCCATCGGAGATCGGTATTGATCTGCTGGTGGTCGCCGCACATGTCCACGCCGCAGACACGCGCATCTCCCGTGTGGAACAGTCTCAGGATTCGTGGACAAGAGAAATCCGCCTGGTCGTTCCGGTGAGTGACCCGGCGCGCTGGGGTGCTGCGATATCGACATTGACGAAGGCCTTGAATTTTCTGACGGGCGATCAATGGACGATAGGCTTTCGGATGCGGCCTAACCGGTTCGCGACTATTGCGAAGCAAGCACCGCCCAGTCTGCTGACGCCGCCGTTTGATTCGCTGAGCCTGTTTTCTGGGGGACTGGACAGCTTGATCGGTGCCATCGATCTTCTTCATGCCAGATCGACCCCTTTGTTGGTGAGCCACTTTGGCGAAGGCGCGACAAGCGACGCGCAAAGGAAATTGTTTGCGGGCCTGAAGAAGCAATACGCGAACTTGGCGTTCGACCGATTGCGCATCGGCATGACGTTTGATAAAGGCTTGGTAAAGGATGTCGGCTCGGAAAACAGCACGAGAGGTCGGTCGTTCTTGTTCTTTGCCCTGGGCGTATTCGCTGGCACAGGGCTTGGCAATGGCTTCGTGCTGAGGGTGCCCGAGAATGGTTTGATCGCATTGAATGTGCCGCTAGATCCTTTGCGACTCGGGTCAAACAGCACTCGTACAACGCATCCGTACTACATGGCGCGCTGGAACGAGCTGCTCACAGAGCTGGGGATCGATGGCCGTGTCGAGAATCCGTATTGGGACAAGACCAAGGGAGAAATGGCCAGTGCATGCGCAAACAAGGCATTGCTGCTTGAACTGGCACCGCATTCGTTGTCTTGTGCACACCCCGCGAACGCCCGGTGGCAAGGTCAGCAAGGAAGAGGCATTGAGCACTGCGGATACTGTCTGCCCTGCCTGATTCGGCGCGCTGCGTTGGATAGCGCGTGGGGAGCCGGTCAAGACGAGACGACATACACAGTGTCCGACCTTCGAGCCCAAACACTGGACACCCGTGAGTCGACAGGAAAGCAGGTGCGCTCTTTTCAGTATGCGATCGCGCGTTTGCGCGGACACCCAAGCCTCGCGAATCTTCTCATCCACAAGCCAGGCTCGCTAGCGGACGAGGTCGCGCGGCCGGATCAACTGGCAGATGTCTATCGGCGCGGCCTCGACGAAGTTGCGCGCCTGATCGATGGCGTGGACACGAGACCGAGCTGATGTCGAGGCATCCATGATCGCGACAAACGGTCTGGTGGACTTCCACTGCCATCTTGATCTGTATCCGGATCATCCAGCGGCGGTCCGTGAATCTGATGAGGCGGGTGTATTCACACTTGCAGTGACGACCACGCCGAAGGCCTGGCCAAGGAACCATGAACTGGCGCAAGCGACGCGGCATGTTCGGGCGGCGCTTGGGCTGCATCCGCAGTTGGTCGCTGAACGGGCGAGCGAACTTGCGCTCTGGGATGCCCATCTTTCAGAGACTCGCTATATCGGCGAGGTAGGCCTTGACGCTGGTCCACGCTTTTACAAATCATTCGACTTGCAGAAGAAGATCTTTCAGCACGTGCTGCAGCGTTGTGCCGAGGCGGGAAACAAAGTCATCACGGTGCATAGCATTCGTGCGGCAAAAGCGGTGCTGGATCACATTGAGGCATACCTGCCTCCTACAAAAGGCAAAGTCGTGCTGCACTGGTTCACCGGCAGCAAGGCAGAGGCAAAGCGTGCTCTTGAGTTGGGCTGCTACTTCTCTATCAATGCAGCAATGTTGGACAACGAGCGGCATTCGTCGATGGTCGCCGCCATTCCCCTTGATAGGCTGCTGACCGAGACTGACGGGCCTTTCACCAAGACGGCCGATCGGCCTTCGAAGCCGGCAGACGTGGCCGTAGTTGTTGAAGCTTTGAGTCGCCTACATGGTGTTTCGACATCGGCGCTTGCGGCTACTGTCCGAAACAACCTGCGCAGCTTGCTGGAGCCGAATGGCGAGGGTGATTGATATGAACGGCCTGCCGGTGGCGCCGAACCTGCTGGCGAGAGACTTTGCGCTGGCGGCACCGAATCAGGCCTGGACCGCCGACATGAACTACATCTGGACCGACGAGGGTTGGCGCTACCTGGCGGTGGTGCTTGATCTGTTCAACCGGGAAGTCGTCGGCTGGTCGATCCAGCCGAGGATGACGGCGGACATGGTGATCGATGCGCTGACCATGGCGTGGTTCCGCAAGAAGCCGGCGCCGGGTCTGATCCATCACTCCGACCGAGGAAGCCAGTATGCGAGCCACGCCTTACAGACGCGGCTGGAAGCGTACGGGATGATCGCGAGTATGAGCCGCAAGGCCAATTGCTAGGATAACGCGCCCACGGAGAGCTTCTTGAACAGCCTGAAGAATGGGCGGGTGCATGGCACCCGCTACAGCACGCGGGCTGCGGCGGCGGCCGACCTGTTCGACTACATCGAACCGTTCGACAACCGGAGGCGGCAGCATTCCACGCTCGGCTACGCCTCGCCCATGAAGTTCCTGGAAGACTGGGTCAGCACTCAGCATGAGAAAGAATTGGCGGCATAACGCCGTTGGGTTGGAAGACGAAATACAGTACAGAGGGAAGCTCAAACCCATACCGGACCGGTGTGTGCCCTATCCGCGCCCATGCTACCAAAATCCCCTTTGGAACAATCGCCTGCACGCTCCGCCGTCGGTCTTGCATCCGCCCCGGTGCGACCCGGGTTCAGCGGAATTCCGGAACCTTTCCGCATAGCCCGCTCGGGTGCGTTCCCGCCCGGCCCGGCTCTCGGGGTCGGGCAGCTTGCCCACGAGGATGTCGCGGGCGGTGTCAGACGGCGATGACCAACTCGCCGTAGCGGACGATGTCGGCGTCGTGGCTGAGCAGGTGCATGGGCTCCACCTGGGCCTGGGCGATGAGCAGGCGGTCGAAGGGGTCCTGATGGTGCGGGGGCAGCGTTTCCACCGCGGCGGCGTGTTCCGGCTCCACCGGCAGAAAGCGATAACCGGCGGCGCGGAAGTAGTGGACGGCGTCGGCACCGGAGACCGGCATATCGCCCCGCGCCAGGCTGTGCTTGATGGCGATTTCCCATACCGTGGCGGCGCTGATCCACACCACCGAGCGCGGCGCCAGGATCAGCTCGCGCGCGCGGGCCGACAGCCGCGGGCTGTCCACCAGCGCCCACAGCGCGATATGCGTGTCGAGCAGCAGGTTCACCGGGCGGCGTCGCCCGCGAACAGCCGCGCCACTGCGGCGTTGTGGGCGTCGATGTCGTCCGGCACCTCGAACCGGCCATGAGCCACGCCGATGCGCTGTTCGATGGGGCCTTCCGCCACCGGCACCAGCCGCGCCACCGGCCTGCCGTTGCGGGCGATGACGATTTCGCGCTCCGCACCGCGCTCGATGGCGTCCACCAGGCGCGACAGGTTGGTCTTGGCTTCAAGCATGTTGACGGCATTCACAGCAATTTCCTTGGGGGGCTCGAACGCTTAGTCTAGTCTGGTCAAGACGGGGCCACAACCGCCGGGCTGGGCCATGGGGCCGCGGACGATGGGCTACCGATGGATACGGCGGAATTCCCCTCGGGCGATAACCCGCCCGCCGCGCGGGCCGATGCTCCGGCGGCACGGCGCCGGAGTGCGCGCAACCCCGTGAACGCGCTGGTCGACGTCCAGCCGGCAGGCGCAACCCTGTACACTGGCACCCGTCGCGGATACCGTCGGTGCCAGAGCTGGTGCCGGCAGCCCGGTACCATGGCGAGGTTTCCGCAGCCAGGGACCCCAACCTGTTACCGCAACCCCTTGCCGCCACCTCTGACCGCAACCACTACTGACAACCAAGACGCGCTGACCATCTCTCGATGAAAATCCCCAAAGGTCTTCAACCCCTGATCGACGATGGCATCGTCGATGCCGTGATCCGGCCCCTCAAGAGCGGCAAGGAGGCGTCGGTCTACCTGGTGCAATGCGGCAACCAGGTCCGCTGTGCCAAGGTGTACAAAGCCCTCGAACAGCGCAGCTTCCACAAGCTGGCGGAATATCAGGAGGGCCGCAAAACCCGTAACAGTCGCGATCAGCGCGCCATGGGCAAGCGCAGCAAGCACGGCCGCGACGTCGAGCAGGCCGCGTGGAAAAACGCCGAGGTGGACGCCCTCTATCGGCTCGACGCCGCCGGCGTGCGCGTCCCCAAACCCCACGGCTACGTCGACGGCGTACTGTTGATGGAGATGGTGGCCGACGCCGAGGGCGACGCCGCGCCCCGCCTCAACGATGTCGAGCCCGGTGCGGAAGAAGCGCGCGCATGGCACGGCTTCCTGATGGATCAGATCGTGCGCATGCTGTGCATCGGCTTGATCCACGGCGACCTGTCCGAATTCAACGTGCTGGTCGGTCGCGACGGCCTGGTCATCATCGATCTGCCCCAGGCCGTCAACGCCGCCGGCAACAACAACGCGTTCCGGATGCTCGAACGCGACGTGAACAACCTCCGCGCCTACTGCGGCCGCTTCGCGCCGGAGTTGCTCGCCACCGAGTACGCCCACGAAATCTGGGATCACTTCAAGAACAACCGCCTGAAACCCGGCATGACGCTCACCGGCATTTTCGCGCACGACGACACCCCCGCCGACGTGGGCGCGGTCATGCTCCAGATCGAGGAAGCCCGCAAGGAAGCCGAGATCCGTCAGCGCGGACGGGAAGACGCCGAACGCGGCGCGGTGGAGTAACCCACGGGCAGGATGGACTCCACCCTCCACAGGGGTATCATCGGAGTCTCCGGCGTCCTGCCGACGCCCCTGAAAAATTGTCGCAGCACCATGAAAAAAAGCTGGCGATGACCGATCCCGTCAAGTTCTGGCAAGGCTACGACGACTGGTCACAGGCCGAGCAGGCCTGGGATGCGCGCGCGGCTGAGCTCGCCGGGCAGTTGCCCCTGAAAACCTTCCGGAAGAATCCGAATCTGCCCGGGATTCGCCCCAACACGCGCCGCTTCCTGGCCTGGAAATCCCTCTCCTACCTGCACCGCCACGACCACTCCGGCAAACTCCGTCGCTATTTCTGGCGCCATCCGCTGCGCCACGGCGCCGGCCTGCTGAAGAATCTGCTGCGCGGCCGGACCTACCATCGCGATGACGATTTTTTCCTCTATGGCATCACCGATGTGGCGGACTTTGTGCGCCGCCTGGAGCAGCCCAACGCGGTGCTGGTGGTGGGCTTCTCCTACTGCCACAAGCCTTTCGAGTGCCCGGCAGGACGCTTCACCGACCAGTGCAGTCACGACCAGAACAGTCCGGTATGCGGACAGTGTTTTATCGGCAAGGCCGTACATAGCCTGCCGGAGGTGCGCGTAATCCCGTTGTTCATCACCACCGTCCACTACATCGGCGAGCAGATGATCGCGGCCCGCGCCGCCTGGCCCGACCACGAGGTGCTGTTTCTGATCACCGCCTGCGAGCTGACCCTGGAGATGTTCGGCCTGGTCGGTTGCGCGGTCGGTCTCGAAGGTATCGGCGTGCGTCTGGACGGCCAGATCTGCAACACCATGAAAGCCTTTGCGGCCTCCGAGATCGGTATCAAGCCGGGCATGGCGATTGTCACGGAGCCGACCCAGGCGCGCATCATGGCGATCCTCCACGCCTTTGCGGAGGCCACCAATGCCGAACCCGGGAATACCGAACCCGGCAACACTCAGCCCGCCCGCGCCAACATCATCGCCACGGATCGCCGCTGATCCATCCCCGCGGTGCAGCGGCGATATTCTCCGCTTCGACACGACCGACCCCCGGTTGGCGCGGCGCTTGCTAAACTCCCGGCCATGGATACCTTCGATCGCATTGTGTCTGGCGCCAGCACCGCCCGGACGCTCACCCTGAGTTTTGAGCGACGCTCCCGTTCGCGGCAGCGCGTGGCCCTGGACGACGGCAGCGCGGCGCTGCTCGCCCTGCCCCGCGGGACGGTGCTGCGCGATGGCGATACGCTGGGCAGCGCAGACGGCCCAACGGTGCGCGTCCAGGCCGCGGCGGAAACCGTATCCGCTGCATCCCATGCCGACCCGGCGACCCTGCTGCGCGCCGCCTACCACCTGGGCAACCGCCATATACCTGTGCAGATCGGTCTCGGCTGGCTGGGCTACCTGCACGATCATGTGCTGGACGCCATGTGTCGGGGTCTGGGTCTGCATGTCGAAGTCACGGAACGGCCGTTTGAACCCGAGCATGGCGCCTATGCCGGCGGTGGCCATCTTCATGGGCACGGCCATTCCCACGCCGATTCGCATCACGACCCTCATCACGACCCCCATCACAGCCATGACCACGGCTGAATCGCTGGCGCCCCTGCTGCACCTGCTGCGGCTGGCGAGCCCGTCGCTCCCGATCGGCACCTTCGCCTGGTCTCAGGGGCTGGCCAGCGCGGTGGAACTGGGCTGGGTCGATAGCCCGGCAGCCCTTGAAGACTGGCTGCGCGCCATTTTGGAGCACAACTTCGAGCACCAGGAATTGCCGCTGCTGATGCGCCTGCTGGCAGCCGATCCCGAGGGTTGCGCACACTGGAATCTCTCTCACTGGAATGAGGTCGCGCTGGCCCTGCGCGAAACCGCCGAACTGCGGCGTGAGGACCACCACTGCGGCGCCGCGCTGCTGCGGCTGCTTACCGATACCGGAGTGTCCACCGCTGCCGCCTGGCCCGCCGCCGAGCCGATCAGCTATCTCGCCGCCTACGCCCTCGCCTGCGCGCACTGGCACATCGACTACCCGCGCGCGGCGACCGGGCTGGTCTGGAGCTGGCTCGACAACCAGATCGCGGCGGCACTGAAGCTGTCCCTACTCGGACAGACCCAGGGACAACGCATCGCCGTGGCTCTGCTCGACCGGGTTCCGGCGCTGATCGATCGCGCCGCACAGGTAACGGACGCCGACATCGGCATCAGCCTGCCCGGGCAGGTGCTCGCCAGCATGCTCCACGAAACCCAGTACAGCCGCCTGTTCCGATCCTGACGGCGGCACACGAAGGAGGAAACCATGCAAAAACAGGCTGTGCGCGTCGGCGTCGGCGGTCCCGTGGGTGCCGGCAAGACCGCGCTCGTGCTGCGTCTGTGCGAGGCGCTGCGCGAGCGCTGTGAGGTCGCGGTGGTGACCAACGACATCTACACCCGCGAGGACGCCGAGTTTCTCGACCGCCATCACGCGTTGCCGTCTGAGCGCATCCTGGGCGTGGAGACCGGCGGCTGCCCGCACACAGCGATCCGCGAGGACGCCTCGATGAATCTGGCGGCGGTGAATGATCTGAACACCCGGTTTCCGAACCTGGATGTCATCTTCATCGAAAGCGGGGGCGACAATCTCGCCGCGACCTTCAGTCCGGAACTGTCGGACTTCACCATCTATGTGATTGACGTAGCGGCCGGCGACAAGATTCCCCGCAAGGGTGGGCCGGGCATCACCAAATCCGATCTGTTGGTGATCAACAAGACGGACCTGGCGCCTCATGTCGGTGCGTCGCTGTCCATAATGGAGCGCGACGCCAAACGGATGCGCGGCGAGCGGCCGTTTCTGTTTGCCAATATGAAAACCCTCGACGGCCTGACGGCCATTGTCGAAATTCTGTGTCGCGAAGCCGTGCTCGAACTGGCGCCACTGCCACCGGAATAAATCGAGCCGGCTCGACCCCGCCAGCGCGGGCCAGACGACCTACCCGAGATCCGTGGCACAGAACCTGCCTTTGGACATGGAGACCCGCCCTCATAAAAACTGGAGAGGTGCGGTCAACACCCAACCATTTTCAGAGGGAGTCAGCATGAACGAAGCCACACGCACGGGATTCCGACGCCGATTCAAAAAATCCGGACTGCGGGTCCTGACCACCGCGCTCGCCTTGAGCGCCGGTTCCGCATTCGCCGCCGACACCATCAAGGTCGGCGTACTGCATTCGCTGTCGGGCACCATGGCGATCAGCGAGACGACGCTCAAGGACACCGTCCTGATGCTGGTCGACGAGCAGAACAAAAAGGGCGGCCTGCTGGGCAAGAAGCTCGAAGCCGTGGTGGTCGATCCGGCCTCCAACTGGCCGCTGTTCGCCGAGAAAGCCAAGGAGTTGCTGGTAAAAGAGAAAGTGGATGTGATCTACGGCTGCTGGACGTCGGTATCCCGCAAATCCGTACTGCCCGTCATCGAAGAAGCCAACGGCCTGCTGTTTTACCCGGTGCAGTACGAAGGTGAAGAATCTTCCAAAAACGTCTTCTACACCGGCGCCGCGCCCAACCAGCAGGCGATTCCGGCGGTGGATTACCTGATGAAGGACGTCGGCGTGAAACGCTGGGTGCTCGCCGGCACCGACTACGTCTATCCCCGCACCACCAACAAGATTCTCGAGGCCTACCTCAAGAGCAAGGGTGTGGCGGCCGAGGACATCATGATCAACTACACGCCGTTCGGGCACTCCGACTGGCAGACCATCGTCTCCGACATCAAGAAATTCGGCTCCGCCGGCAAGAAGACCGCCGTGGTTTCGACCGTCAACGGCGATGCCAATGTGCCTTTTTACAAGGAACTGGGTAATCAGGGAATTTCCGCCGAAAACATCCCCGTGGTCGCCTTTTCCGTCGGCGAAGAAGAGCTCTCCGGCTTCGACACCTCGCCTTTGGTCGGCCACCTCGCGGCCTGGAACTACTTCATGAGCGTGGACGCGCCGGAAAACGCCGCCTTCATCAAACAGTGGCACGCGTTCATCAAGGACCCCAAGCGCGTTACCAATGATCCGATGGAAGCCACCTACATCGGCTTCAATCTCTGGGTGAAAGCGGTGGAAAAAGCCAAATCCACGGATGTCGACGCAGTGCGCAAGGCGATCTACGGCCTGTCAGTGCCCAATCTCACCGGCGGCAAGGCCGTGATGCTGCCCAACCACCACATCACCAAACCGGTGCTGATCGGTGAAATCCAGGCCGACGGCCAGTTCGAAGTGGTCTGGAAGACCGAAAAAGAAGTGCCGGGCGACGCCTGGACCGACTTTCTGCCGGAAAGCGCCAAGATCGCCGCGGACTGGCAGGATCCCGCCATCAACTGCGGCAACTACAACACCCTGACCAAGACCTGCTCCGGCCAGAATTACTGAGTTGGTCGCCGGCCCGCGAGGCCCCCTGTCAGCCAGTTCTCACTCGCGGTGCCGGCCTGTTTCCGAGTTGCCCGGGCGGCAGCCCGGGCCACCAACAAGAATCCGGAGCTCCATGAAACCCCTGCTTTTGCTGCTGCTGGTTTTGATCAACGCCGGTGTCGCCGCTGATCCGGGAACCGGCCTGACCGCCGCTGCGACCGAAGTGCGCCCGCCGGATGAGCTCATGCTGGCACTGGGCACCACAAGCTTTCAAGACAAGGAAATCCTGGTAACCCAGCTCGCGGCCAGTGGCGATGCGCGTGTGCCGGTGCTGCTGCAAGCACTGCTCGATGGCACGCTCTTCCGCGATGCCACCACCGGCGCCATTGTTGCCGTCGCTGCCGACGGCGCCCCAACTTCGCTGGCGCGTGCGGCAGGGGCCGATGCCCCTGCGGCTGCACCGCGCAAGGAAGATCTACGCAAAATCACGGTCAACAACAGTCTGCGCAGCCAGTTGCGATCCTTGATCGCCGCCACCCAACTCCAGAACCCGGACCCTGATGTTCGCCGCCAGGCCGCTCGCACGCTCACCGGAACCGCGCGCACCGCTCTCCTGCCGCTGCTGGATCGCGCGCTCGCGGCCGAGACCGACGCCGGCGCCCGCGCCGCGCTCGCCAACGCCCAGGCCAGCCTCAACCTTGCAAGCCCGGATGCCGCGACTCGCGCCGCCGCAGTGGCAGCGCTCGCCGACACCAGCGACAAGGCGATTCTCACCCTGCTGGAACAGCAGGCGGAGATCGAGACCGACAGCAGCGTCAAGGCTTCCCTCGCCCGCGCCATCGCGAAACTGCAGAAGCGCGAAAAAGTGTTCGCCTTTGCCAGCGACCTGTTTTTCGGTCTGAGCCTGGGCTCGGTGCTGCTGCTCGCCGCGGTCGGCCTCGCCATCACCTTCGGCGTCATGGGCGTCATCAACATGGCGCACGGCGAGATGATCATGCTCGGCGCCTACACCACCTATGTGGTGCAGTTGCTGATGCCGAACCATATCGAATACTCGCTGGCGGTGGCGGTGCCCGCTGCCTTTGTGGTCACCGCGTTGGTCGGTATCGCCATCGAACGCAGCGTGATCCGCTTCCTCTACGGACGTCCGCTCGAAACCCTGCTCGCCACCTTCGGTATCAGCCTGGTGCTCCAGCAGTTGGTGCGCACCATTTTTTCGCCCCTCAACAAATCGGTGACCACTCCGCAATGGCTGAGCGGCTCCTGGGAGATCAACGGCATGCTGTCGCTCACCTACAACCGGCTGTACATCGTGCTGTTTGCGCTTGCCGTGCTGGCGGGCCTGATCACACTGCTGCGCAAGACGCCCATCGGACTCCAGATGCGGGCGGTGACCCAGAACCGCGCCATGGCGAGTTCCATGGGCATCCGCACCGGCCGGGTGGATGCGCTCACCTTCGGACTGGGTTCCGGCATCGCCGGCATCGCCGGGGTCGCCCTCAGTCAGCTCACCAACGTGGGTCCGAACCTGGGGCAGTCCTACATCATCGATTCGTTTCTGGTGGTGGTGTTCGGTGGCGTCGGCAACCTGCTCGGCACCTTTGTCGCGGCCATGAGCCTCGGGGTGGTCAACAAGTTCGCCGAACCTCTGGTGGGTGCGGTGCTCGCCAAGATCCTGATCCTGGTGTTCGTGATCCTGTTCATCCAGCGCCGACCCCGGGGGCTGTTCGCCCTCAAGGGCCGGTTCGTGGAGGATTGAGCATGACCCAAGCTCCGCACCTGTTGAACGATGCCGCCAGCCGCTGGCTGTTGGCCGGGCTGGGACTGCTGATCCTGGTGGTTCCCCTGCTCAGCCTGGCCGTCCCGGAAACTTCGCCGTTTCACCTGTCGACCTACACGGTCTCGCTGCTCGGCAAATACCTGTGCCTTGCCCTGCTCGCCTTGGCGCTCGATCTGGTGTGGGGTTACGCCGGTATTCTGAGTCTCGGCCACGGTGCCTTCTTTGCGCTCGGCGGCTATGCCATGGGCATGTACCTGATGCGCCAGATCGGCAGTCGCGGCGTGTACGGCAACCCGGTGCTGCCGGATTTCATGGTGTTTCTGAACTGGCAGGAGCTGCCCTGGTACTGGTACGGCTTCGACAATTTCTTGTTCGCCGCCCTGATGGTGGTGCTGGTGCCCGGCGCACTCGCTTTCGCGTTCGGCTGGTTCGCCTTCCGCTCCCGCGTCACCGGTGTGTATCTGTCGATCATCACCCAGGCGCTCACCTTTGCGCTGATGCTGGCGTTTTTCCGCAACGACATGGGCTTTGGCGGCAACAACGGCCTCACCGACTTCAAGGAACTGCTGGGCTTCAGCCTGACGTCCACCGCCACCAAGAACGGCTTGTTCGTGAGTTCCGGACTGGCCCTGATCGGCGGCTTTCTGCTGTGCCGGTGGATAGTGACGTCGCGCCTCGGGCGCGTGCTGGTCGCGGTTCGCGACGCCGAGAGCCGCACCCGCTTCATGGGCTACCGGGTCGAACATTACAAGCTGTTCGTGTTCGTGCTGAGCGCCATGCTGGCCGGCATCGCCGGCGCACTCTATGTGCCCCAGGTGGGCATCATCAATCCCGGCGAATTCGCACCCCTGGCCTCCATCGAGATCGTGGTCTGGGTCGCGGTCGGCGGGCGCGGCTACCTCTACGGCGCCATCGTCGGCGCCCTGCTGGTGAACTACGCCAAGACCTGGTTCACCGGCGCCTTTCCGGACGTCTGGCTGTTTCTGCTCGGTGGGTTGTTCGTGGTATCGACCCTGTTCCTGCCCCGAGGCGTGATCGGCTTGCTCGATCAGCGCCGGCGGGCCCCCGTTCCCGCCGTGGCGGAAGGAAACAACTGATGCTGGAAACCGGCCGCCACCTGCCCAGCAATATCCTCTATCTCGAAGGCGTCACGGTTTCCTTCGACGGCTTCAAGGCGCTCAACGATTTGTCCCTCGCGATCGCGCCTGGCGAACTGCGCGCCATCATCGGGCCCAACGGCGCCGGCAAGACCACCTTCATGGACGTGGTGACCGGCAAGGTACGTCCGAGTGCGGGCGCGGTGTTCTTTCGCGACGACATCGACCTGACCCAGCACGACGAGGCGGAGATCGCCCGCCTCGGCATCGGCCGCAAGTTCCAGAAGCCGACCGTGATCGAGAGCCTCAGCGTGGCGGAAAACCTGGAACTCGCACTGCGCGGCGAACGCGGCGTATTCACCACACTGCTGCGACGCCATGCGCACGATGCGGGGGAGCGGATCGACGCCATTCTGGAGCGCGTCGGCCTCGCGGCGCTGCGCGCACGCCCGGGCGGCGCCCTGTCCCACGGCCAGAAGCAATGGCTGGAAATCGGCATGTTGCTCGCCCAGTCGCCGGAGTTGTTGCTGGTGGACGAACCCGCAGCCGGCATGACCGACCGCGAGACCGAACTCACCGCGCAGTTGTTGCGGGAAATCAGCGGCCAGCACTCCGTGGTGGTGGTCGAACATGACATGACCTTCGTCAAGGCCCTGGACTGCCGCGTCACCGTGCTGCACGAAGGTCATATGCTCGCCGAAGGCACGCTGGCGCACGTGCAACAGGACGAGCGCGTCATCGAAGTCTATCTGGGACGCTGAGCATGCTCATCATCGAGAACGTCGATCTGTTCTACGGCGCCAGCCAGGCGCTCAAGGCGGTCAGCTTCGGCGCCGCCATCGGCGAGGTGGCCTGCGTGATGGGGCGCAACGGCGTGGGTAAAACCTCGCTGCTGCGGGCGGTGGCGGGTCAGCAACCCATCGCCGGCGGCAGCATCCGCTGGGAAGGCGAGGACATCAGCGCCCTGCCGCCCTACGAGCGCGCGCGCCGCGGCATTGCCTGCGTCCCCCAGGGTCGCGACATCTTTTCGCAACTGAGCGTGCTCGAAAATCTCAAGACCGGATTTGCGGTATTGCCGCGCGCGGAACGGCGCATTCCGGACGAGATCTTCGAGCTCTTTCCGGTGCTGCGCCAGATGCTGGGGCGGCGCGGTGGCGATCTTTCCGGCGGCCAGCAGCAGCAGCTCGCCATCGGTCGCGCGCTCGTGATGCGGCCGCGGCTGCTGTTGCTGGATGAACCCACCGAAGGCATTCAGCCGTCGATCATCAAGGACATCCAGCGTGTGATCGGACTGCTGCGCGATCGCGGCGACATGGCGATCCTGCTGGTCGAACAGTATTTCGAATTCGCCCGCGACCTTGCCGACCGCTACCTGGTGATGGACCGCGGCGCCGTGGTGCTCACCGGGGCCGGCGCCGAGATGGAAGAAGCCGTCGTAAGGCGCTATATCGCTGTGTAGAATCGGCCGCGCGACCGGCCCTGCCACTTGCTCCACTTTCCCCCATGACGAGAACCTCCGACCGATGAAGACTGTCCGCTCCCCGCTGTCCCTGATCCTGATCTCGCTCGGTGCGGCCGCCGCACTCACCTCCGGCCCGGCACTGGCGGACACCAGCCTGCACATTCCGGCGGGGCAGTCGCGGCAGCTCGAGGCCGCGCAGGCGGTCGCACATTTCACCCGCTGGACCCTCGAGGACGGCGCAACCCTGATACTGCCGGCGGGCGTCGACCGTTGGCAGTGGCAGGTCGACCGGGCGGACATCGGCAATGGCGTGCGCATACTGAGCACTGGCGCCGCAGGCGCGAAAGGCGCGGACGGCAGCGCCGCAGACGGCCGCGCCGATCCCTGCCGGGACGGCAAACCCGGAGGCAATGGCGAACCCGGCGGCAACGGCCACAATGGGGCGTCGATCGATCTGCGACTCGGGCTTGCCTCGATCGGATCCCTGAGTATCGAGGTTCCCGGCAGTCCCGGAGGCGATGGGGGCGACGGCGGTCGCGGCCAGGATGGCGGCGACTCCAAGAAATGTCCGGGCGGAGACGGTGGCAACGGGGGCAGCGGCGGAGATGGCGGCCACGGCGGCAATGGCGGCAATGTCCAGGTTCACTACAGCTATCTGTCCGAGCCGGCGCCGACGGCGACACCCGCCATCCAGATTACTGCAGAACCGGGTGCCGGTGGGCTTTCCGGCAAGGGAGGCAGCGGCGGCGCTGGCAGCAGCGGTGGCTATGTGAGCATGCGGACCCTTTCCGGCGACCAGAAATGGATGCCCGGCGGCAAAGCAGGCCGTGCGGGAGATGCCGGCAAGCCCGGTGAAAGCGGCGCTTCCGGACAGGTTCTGCTGGCACAGGATCTCAACCGGCGTCTGGAGCAATTGCTCGAATCCGGTTCGATTCCGCACCGGCAGACCACCGCGACCGAGCCCGACGACCGTACCAGGCAACTGGAACGCAAACTGGAGGAGGCTCTGCGACGTATCGATGCGCTGGAAAGCAAGCCTCGGTAAATGCACTGTTTCGGGGCGTTTATCGTCGAAACGCCCCGAAATATTTCCGCTTGGTGACAGCTTGACTCCCTATCCCCGTCCGGAGTCCCCCCGCGCGACCCGGCGTGCGGCTGAATCCCACCTGTCGTGGGGTCCGTAACCTGGCTGCCGCCCTCCCTCCCATCTAGCTCGTCCGACTTGCCGGTCGCACGGGCCGACCCCGCTCACGGCGTCCAAATCCCCCCCGAACCAACCAAAGAATTGTCAGCCTCCCGCCGCCTCATATGGCACGAATTCTGCTTTCCCTTTGAGTGCAAGAGCCGCGGGCCGGAGAAATATTTACCGGCCCCGATTACAGAAAACTCAACGAGAGGAAGACCATGTTCGCAACTAACGCCAAATTCGTTCGCGCCAGCGTTCTCTGTGCAGCGGTGGGCGGTGCACTGCTAGTGGCACCCACGGCACAGGCAGAGGGAACCGTTTCAGCATCTGCCGCGGTATCCAACATGTATCTGTGGCGAGGTATCGACCTGGGCGACGGCAGCCCGGCGGTATCGGGCGACCTCAAGTACAGCATCGGCGGCGCCTACGCCGGCGTCTGGATGAGCAGCGGCGACGATACCCTGGGTAACGAATACGACTATTTTGTCGGCTGGGGCACCCAGGCCAATGATTTCATCTTCGACATCAGTCTGTGGAACTACAACTATTCCGACAACGGTCTCGCCGGAAACGGATTCAACGTCTCCGACGATACTACCGGCGAGCTGAGCGAGATCATCACAACGATCGGCTGGAAAACCATCAAATTGTCCTACTACGACAACATCGCCGGGGCAACCGGCTATGAATACTGGACCCTGAGCGCCGGCATCGACAAATTCAGCGCCACCCTGGGCTTTCACGACCCCGACGGCGCCAACACCAACGACATGACGCACCTGAATCTCACTTACGCCTTCAATGATCGGATCTCGTTCACGACAAGCAAGGTGATCGACCAGGACTTCGACAAGAACGATCCCGGCGCGACCGACGAGGATCTGCTCTTCGCTCTCACCTACTCCCTGCCCATCGAGATCTGATCTCCCGAACTCCTCCCCCCCTTGAGCGCCGGCCCCCACCGGCGCTTTTTTTCGTCCCGGCGTCAAGCCGCGGTCGCAGCGCGCAGCAGATCGTCGAGCAAACGCTCCAGATGTTCGAGCGTGTTGCAGGTTTTCACCAGATGACAATAAGGCCGATAGCTCCGCATCACTGAATCGCCGGTGTTCCAGAAGGATTCGGGTTCCGGGTTCAGCCAGATCACCCGCTTCGCGCGCTGATGCACCTGTTGCAGTATGTGGCTGCGCGGATCCAGGTTGTTGTTGCGCGCATCGCCCAGGATCAGCACCGTGGTGCGGTGATCGATACCGCGCAGGCAGTCGCGTTCCAGATCGAGCAGCATGCCGCCGTAGTCGGAGCCGCCAAAACCGTGCTCCGCCATGATCCTGTCGATGGCCTCCGCCACCGGATAGCTGTCGAAAATACTGTTCACCAACGCCAGGTTGCCGGTGAACACATAGCTGTCGATGCGCTTGAGGACATCGTTCAGGCTGTGAAGGAAGAGCAATAAAAAACGCGAATACGCCTGCACGGAGCCGCTCACGTCGCACAGCACCAATACCCGCGGCTTGTCGATGAATCGGGTTTTCCAGTGCGTCTCGAACAGCACGCCGTCGTGGGCGACATTGCGCCGCAGCGTCCGGGCGAAATCGAGCTGGCCGCGATCCGCGCGCTTGCGTTTCCTGGAATGAAGCGCACTCAGGCGTCGCGCCATCTTGCGTACCAGCTCGTGCATGATGTGAAAATCGCGCAGATCGATGTTCGACAACCGGGTTTTTTGCAGATGACGCTCGCGCAAACTCCGCACCGCGGTCTTGCCAAACAGGCCCAGTTGGCGCTCGACGAAATCGCGCACCTCTTCGTACAGCCAGTCCCTGGCGGTGCGCAGTGCCCCCGCGGTAGCGATCCGGGTCGGGCAGGAGCCTTCACCGAGTGCGCGGATTTCATCCTGGAGTTCGCGCAGGCCCATGCGTTGCAGAATCTGCTGTGTGTACAGGCTTTTCTGCGTGAAGAACCAGATGTCGGTGAGTCCCGCGTCCCGCGCCGCCTGCTGCATTGACATGGCCAGCGCGTCGCGGTCACGCGCCATCAACATTTTGGCGAGGGGAAGTTCACCGTCATAACGGGGCTCGACGGTGGATTGCTCTTTGGCATCGACGCTGACGCTGGCGGTTTCATCGGCAGCCTGGTCGTCGGCGCCCTGTGCAACGGAATCTCGGCTGTTGTCCCGAAACGCATCAAAGCGAAAGAACTGATCGAAGCATTCCTCGACCAACAACTGATCGGCGTGGGACTTCGCGAGATTCATGCTGAGCGCGTGCTTGAGAATTCCGCGCTCGCGGTAACCGACCAGCGCCACCGCACGACTTGCCTCGATACTGTTCGCGGGCGCCACCGCGACGCCCGCTGCCCGGACCGCTTTGTAAAAATTCTCCAGGGTCTGCTGCATAAGGCGTGCTAGGCTCCGGCGCGCTGCCGCGCCTTGTCGACAAAGCCGCGCACCTGTTCACCCGCAGCCTCGATATCGGTTTCGAACTTGAGCAGGGTATTCAGCGTCAGCTTCACCAGCCCCGCATCGAGATCGGCGACGTGCAACAGCAACAGGGTACGAGCCCAGTCGATGGTTTCGGAGATCGACGGCACTTTCTTCAGATCGAGTTCGCGCAACTGCTGTACGAAGGTGACGACTTCGGTACGCAGGCGAGCCGAAAGCTCCGGCACCCGATGGCTGAGGATACGGCTCTCCAGCGCCGCATCCGGATAGGGTATGTGCAGATGCAGGCAGCGGCGTTTCAGGGCATCGCCCAGCTCGCGGCTGTTGTTGCTGGTGAGAAACACCAGCGGTTTCACGCGTGCGACGATGGTGCCCAGCTCCGGGATCGATACCTGAAAGTCCGACAGGATTTCAAGCAGGAAAGCCTCGAATTCCTGATCCGACTTGTCGATCTCGTCGATCAACAGCACGCAGCCGCGCGGTTCGTGCAGGGCCCGGTACAGGGGCCGCGGCTCCAGAAAATCTTCCGAGTAAAACAGATCTTCGTGGGCGTGAATTTTCGCCATGGATTCGCGCAGGCCCTGCGTTCCTTCCAGCAATTCGCCGAGCTTGTCCTTGAGCAGTTGCGTATAGAGCAACTGCTTGGCGTACTTCCACTCGTACAGTGCCTTGGCTTCATCCAGCCCCTCGTAGCACTGCAAACGCACCAGGGGCACATCGAGCAATTGTGCCGTGGTCTTGGCCAGCTCGGTCTTGCCGACCCCGGCCGGCCCTTCCACGAGCACCGGCTTTTGCAGGTTGTGGGCGATGTAGACGCAGGTGGCGATGCGCTCGTCGCAAATGTAATGGTGATCCTCGAAGTGGCGCTGGACCTCGGCCACGGAACTGAAGGTTTGCTGGTACAGGTCTTTCATGGACTAACCCGATGGCGCGAAACCCGACACCAGCGGGAACGGAACCCGCGGCGCTGGTACTCGCTGCACTATGCAATGGGGGATCGGAACAGGTTCCGGGTTGGTCCGGCAATTATACGCAAACCCCTGTCAGGGACGACCCGGTCCAACGGACGTCGGAGACCGCCGGGTATCGCGCCGCGCCAGCGCGGGCCAGGGTACCGGGCGGCGCAACCCGGCGGGAGTCGTGCGAAACGGCGCTCTTCCTATTCGACGCCGGGCCGGGATGCCGGGCCGAACAGGTGCCGTGGCTCAATTCCGAGCCTGTGCCCTCTGGGTCTTGGTCGCTTCGGTTACCAGAATACCTTCCTGCTCCAGCGCGAGAATTTCCGCCTCGCCCAGCCCGAGATATTCCTTCAAGACCTCGGCATTGTGCGCGCCACGGTGAGGCGCGCGCAAATCCAGTTGCCCGGGAAAGTCGGAAAAGCGGAACGGGAAACCCGGTGCGTCGAACTCACCAAAATCGTCATCCTTGATCGTGCGGACGGTACCGCGCGCGCGGTGATGCGGGTGATTGATGGTCTGGCCGATATCGAGCACCGGCGCGTAGGGAACGCGGTATTCATCGAACCTGGCCAGCGCAGCCGCGGTAGTCTCGTGGCTCGCGATCCAGTCGTTGATCAGCCTGATGATGTCCTGTTTGCGCCGCACGCGATCCACGTTGTCCCTGTAGTCCGGGTGGCGGGCGAGATCCTCGCGATCCATGGCCGAGCACAGTTGTCGCCACTGCCGGTTGGTGGGACAGGCAATGGCAATGTATTCCTCCGCGCCCTTGCCGTGAAAGATGCCCAGCGGCGCGCCCGCGCCCAGATGGGAACCGGTGCGTTTGGGATTGATCTTGCCGCCCGAGGCGCTATGGAGCTGCACATTGAGATCGTGGCAGTGGTAGTAGCTGTCGAGCAGCGAAATATCGATGTGCTGCCCCCGGCCGGTCTTCTCCCGGTACAGCAGTGCGCAGGCGATGGCGCCGAGGCCGTGCACGCCGGTCATGACATCGCCAATGCCAAGTCCGGGCAGCGAGGGCGGTCGATCCGGCTCGCCGATCACATGGGTGACGCCCGCAAATGCCTGGGCGATGAAGTCATAGCCCGGGCGCGACGCCAGCGGCCCGGTTTGACCAAACGCCGAAATGGAACACATCACCAGCCGGGGGTTGATGGCCGCCAGGGTCTCGTAGTCCAGCCCCATGCGCGCGATGGCACCGGGCGCGAAATTTTCCACCAGCACATCCATTTCCTTGACCAGGGCCTTGACGATCGCCAGACCCCTGGGGGTTTTGACATCGATGAACAGGCTCTTCTTGCCGCGATTCTGCTGGATATAAAACGCGCTGCGCTTGTTGCGGACCGTAGGAAAGGCATGGGTCATGTCGCCCACCGGTGGGATCTCGACCTTGATGACTTCGGCACCCATTTCGACCAGCAGGCGCGTCGCGGTCGGCCCCGCCAGCGCGTGGGTGAAATCGAGCACCCGGTAGCCGTCGAGGACATGCTTGAGAGTGGTCAGGGTAGCCTCCCGGCCCTGTCGGACCCTGGTATTGTTATGGGGGTGCGTAATCCAACTAGCGGTCGCCCCAGCCTATACCAGCGCGGCGGTTTCGCCAAATCCCGGTTGCCGCCCGGAGTCGTTCACGCCACCATGTCCTGCACTGTGACGCCGATTGCCGGGGGGAATAACACATGAGCATCAAGAAACCCGACCGCAGCAAGGTCGACCGGCTGCTGGCGGAGCAACGCCTCTATATCGCACAGCGCGAAAAGGGCTACCGCGAGCAGGCGCTGAAGCTTTATCCCTGGATTTGCGGGCGCTGCACCCGGGAGTTCACCCGCGCCAATCTGCGCGAACTCACAGTCCACCATATCAATCACGACCACGACCACAACCCCGCGGATGGCAGCAACTGGGAGCTGCTCTGCGTGTACTGCCACGATGAGGAACACACCAAATTCGAAAATTTCATCTCCTACGGCAGCCGGTCTGAAACCAGGACCGAAGCGGCCACCTTCAGTCCGTTCGCCGGCCTCAAGGATGCCCTGAAGAATAAAACATCGTAGCGGTGCGAGGCTTTTTCGTGCGCGACAGGTTGTGAATTCATTCCTTTGGGTCACCGCGCCAAACACCATCCGATGCGTGGCCGCCAATGGCGCAACCTGGTCGTTTGTGCTCTAGTCCGAAAATAACGATTCCAAAACCACAGTGGGTAATCAACCATGAAAGAAGTCAAAGGCAAGGTCGCATTCATCACCGGCGGCGCGAGCGGCATGGGACTCGGCATGGCACGGGCCTTTGGTGCCGCCGGCATGAAAGTGATGATCGGCGATATCGAGCAACAGGCGCTCGACACCGCGGTCACCGGCCTAAAGGCCCGGGGTATCGATGCCGCCGGGGTGCGGGTCGACGTGGCGGACCGGGATTCGGTGTTCGCAGCGGCCAAGGCCACCATCGATACCTTCGGCAAGGTGCACGTACTGTGCAACAACGCGGGTATCGGCGTCAGTGGCAAGTCCGAAAAGTGCTCGCTGGAAAACTGGCAGTGGGTCATGGATGTGAATCTGTGGGGCGTCATCTACGGCCTGCAGGCGTTCATGCCGCTGATCGAATCCCACGGCGAAGGCGGCCATGTCATGAGTACCGCGTCCATGGCCGGCATGGTCAGCTTCCGCTACATGGGCCCCTACAACGCCACCAAATTTGCCGTGGTGACGATCATGGAAACCATGATGGAAGAGCACCGCGACGACAACATCGGGGTCTCGGTACTCTGCCCGGGCGTGGTGGCCACCAATATCGCCAGCGGCACCCGTAACCGTCAGGCCCGCTACGGTGGACCGCGCGAGGCGCGGGATCTGGAAGCCAATACCGAGATGCTGGGCAAGGGGCTCGATCCGGATATCGTCGGAGAGCAGGTGCTGGAAGCCATCCTGGAGGACCAGCCCTACATTTTTACCGACCCGAGCATGCGGCGTTTCATCGACAAGCGTTTCGAGCGTTTGTCCGCCGGCTACGATTGGGCGGACAACTGCAAGGCGCTCAAAAAGGCCGGGCTCTGATCCGGGCCCAGGCGGACAGCGGCAGAGGTCGCGTGGCGAGTTTGCGCGGCAACTGTCCTTGCCCCGATCATCGGGCAAGCGGGACAGCGGGGTTCACACCGCAGAGTGACAACTGGCGATATCGATAACATCCATAAACAAAGGGGGATCGGATGGGACGCGTGAGCGGAAAAGTCGCACTGGTGACGGGCGGCAGCATGGGCATGGGTGAATCCCACTGCAAGCTGCTGGCGCGCGAGGGCGCGAAAGTGATAGTGACCGATGTGGCGGTGGATGCCGGCGAGGCTGTGGCCAAGGCCATTCGCGACGCGGGCGGCGAGGCCATGTTCTTGCGCCACGATGTCGCCAGCGAGGCCGACTGGATTGCCGTGGTCGACAAGGCGGTCGGCGCCTTCGGCAAGATCGATATCCTGGTCAACAATGCCGGGATTGTCATCTTCAAGCCCAACCATGAAACCACCACGGCCGATTGGGATCGCGTCATGAACGTGAATTCCACCGGCGTGTTTCTGGGCTGCAAGCACATAGTGCCGGCGATGAAAAAAGCCGGCGGTGGCTCCATCGTCAATATTTCGTCCATCTCCGGAATGGTCGGCATGGTGAGCCAGGCGGCTTATCAGGCTTCCAAGGGCGCGGTGCGGATGCTCACCAAGTCCTGCGCCGTCGATTACGCTCAGTACAATATCCGCGTCAATTCGGTCCATCCCGGCGCGGTGCGCACGCCGATCATCAATGTGCTCGGCGACGACACCTCGATGATCGACGCGCTGGTCGCGACCACCATCATGAAGCGCATGGCCGACCCCATCGAGCTGTCCTACGCGGTGCTGCTGCTCGCGTCCGACGAGTCGTCGTACATGACGGGCTCGGAATTGGTGGTCGATGGTGGCTGGACCGCAGCCTGAAAAAGCAGACAGGGGAGAAACAGACATGGGCAGACTGGACGGGAAAGTGGCACTCATCACGGGTGCGGCGCGCGGCATGGGGGAATCTCATGCGCGCTTGTTTGCAAAGGAAGGCGCCAAGGTCATTGCCACGGACCGCCGCGACAAGCTCGGCGAGGAAACGGCGGCATCGATTCGTGCCGCCGGCGGCGAGGCAATCTATCTGTCACACGACGTGACCGATGAAAACCAGTGGCAGAGCGTCATCGATGCAGCGGTCGCGCGCTACGGCAAGATCGACATTCTGGTGAACAATGCCGCGTTCGCCGCTTTTCACAGCGCGGAGGAATCCTCGCTCGAGGATTGGAATCGCGTGATGGACGTGTGTGTGAAGAGCATCTTTCTGGGCTGCAAATTCATCCTGCCCGCGATGCAAAAGGCCGGCGGCGGCTCCATCGTCAACATATCCTCGATCGCCGGGATGGCGGGCATGCCCCAGCAAGCGGCCTATCAGGCCGGCAAGGGCGCCGTGCGCATTCTCACCAAGTCCCTCGCGGTCGATTACGCGCCGTACAACATTCGCGCGAACTCGGTGCATCCCGGCATGGTGCGCACGCCCGGCACGCGGCTGGTGCTGGAAGACGAAAAATTCATCAACATGATGCGCGACAAGACCATTCTCAACCGCGTCGCCGAGCCGCTCGAACTCTCCTGGCCGGTGCTGTTTCTGGCCTCCGACGAATCCTCCTTCATGACCGGTTCCGAAGTGGTCGTGGATGGCGGTTACATGGCGCAATAACCCGCCGGCGGTCCCTGTCGTTGCATCGGCGGCGACAGGGACAAATCGCACACACCTATGCCCGCCTCGGATTGGCGCGGCGCGTGCGGATGGTTTATCGTGGCGCCGCGCGACCGCGTGACCACGGCCGTGTGACAGAGGCGACATCGCGCCCCCGCTCATGCCCGAGTGGTGAAATCGGTAGACACAAGGGACTTGAAACAATTTGAGCCCCGCCGGGGAAACCCGCCGGGTGACACCCGTCAAAGTCGGCGAACGCCCTGGGCTGAACCCAGCCCGCGCCAACGCCGAGCCAAGCCCGCCTCCGGACGGGAAGGTGTAGAGAGCAGACGGCGGGCACCTACAGCCGCAAGGCCAGGGTGAAGGCGTGCTCCAGACCACGAACGCCGGCGGCTTGCCGTGGGCGGCGGCGAAAGCCGAAGTGGTACGAAAATCCCTCGACCTCTGGGTCGTGCCGGTTCAAATCCGGCCTCGGGCACCATGTTAGTCCAGCAGGACATCGCAATAAGGTTCATTTCCGCTTTCAGGATCAGTGAGACGCCAATCCCTGTTGCCGGCAAATATCCCTTTGTGTTTCAGCTGTCACCGTAGACTTACGCGCTGCATTTGATCTTCCCGCCATTTGACGGACACCGGGTTTTCGAAAGAATAACCCCAACCCCCGAGGTGTCCGATGAGCAAGAAGCCCCAGAAGAAGTCCCCCAAGAGCGCCGGCGGTCGAGGCCGATA
>JAKFFI010000011.1:0-2982 GCA_036677085.1 Porticoccaceae bacterium | reverse complement strand
GAGTTCAAGGCCAAGGTCGTCGGCACGCCCGACAAGCGGACCGACGTGGCGGTGATCAAGATCGATGCCACCGGCCTGCCGGCGGTGAAGATCGGCGACATCACCCGCCTGAAGGTTGGCGAATGGGTCATGGCCATCGGCTCGCCCTTCGGGCTGGAGAACACCGTGACGGCGGGGATCGTCAGCGCCAAGCAGCGGGACACCGGGGACTACCTGCCGTTCATCCAGACCGATGTGGCGATCAACCCCGGCAACTCCGGCGGCCCCTTGATCAACATGCGCGGCGAGGTGGTGGGCATCAACAGCCAGATCTATTCGCGTTCGGGTGGCTTCATGGGGATTTCGTTCGCGATTCCCATCGACGAGGCGATCCGCGTGGCGGACCAGCTGCGCTCGCCCGCCGGCCGGGTATCGCGCGGCCGCATTGGGGTGCAGATCGATCAGGTAAGCAAGGAAGTGGCGGAATCGATCGGCTTGGGCAAGGCGCAGGGCGCGCTGGTGCGCAGCGTGGAGGCCGGCTCGCCCGCGGACAAGGCCGGCGTGGAGGCCGGTGACATCATCACGCGTTTCGACGGCAAGACGATCGACCGTGCCTCCGATCTGCCGCGTCTGGTGGGCAACACCAAGCCGGGACATCGCAGCACGATGACGGTTTTCAGGCGCGGCAACTCGCGTGACCTGAGCGTGACCATTGCCGAGATCGAAGCGGAGAAACCCCAGCGGCCGGTCGCTGAACCGGAAGAGAAACCGAAAGGATCTCCGGCGGCACAGTCGGTGGGGCTCGTGGTCAGCGACCTGACCGATGCCCAGCGCAAGGAGCTCAAGGTGAAGGGCGGCGTCAAGGTCGAGGCGGTCACTGACGGCGCGGCGCGCGCAGGCATTCGCGAGGGCGACATCATCGTGGCCATCGGCAATGTCGAAGTGGGCAGCGTGCGCGAGTTCGACGCCGTAGTCGCCAAGGTGGACAAGAGCAAGCCGGTCCCGGTACTGCTGCGCCGAGGGGAGCTGGCGACGTATGTGTTGATCCGGCCCACGCGCTAGGTCCGGACCCATTCTGAAAGCCCCTGCCCCTAGTCGGGTTTGGGGCTTTTCACGCCGGAAAACAAAAATAAAAAGCGGCGCTCGAAATCTTTTTTGACCCGCCAGGTTCGCTCCTCGATGTTTGCGCACGCTAACTTTTACCTGGGTTAATTACTTTTTTGGGTAGAATCGGGGCAGGCCATCGCCGGTTTGGGGCATATCGAAATCCCCCCAAACCACCATACGGGACGAAACCGGCTGGTACACAGCCGATCCACAGATCGCCCACATGTTGTCCCAGGTCTTGCCCCCTATTTTTGTTGATAAGTTGTGAATAACTATCCTGTTGCTGGTCTGCAACGACCCTGTCGAGCAGCGCCTTCGGATGTACGCCCCGGGCTTTTTGCCTACAATGAAGCTCCAACTATCGCAGTTGCCATAGATTGTTGGTTCAGGGCGCGTCACTACTCGACGCGCCCTTTTTTCTTTTCCGCCCCCGTTTGAATTCAATCACTTAAGCGTTCCCGTTGATGAATCACATCAGAAATTTTTCGATCATCGCGCACATCGATCACGGCAAATCGACGCTCGCGGACCGCCTGATCCAGCGATGCGGCGGCTTGTCGGACCGAGAGATGGAAGAGCAGGTGCTCGACTCGATGGATCTCGAAAAGGAGCGTGGGATAACCATCAAGGCGCAGACCGCCGCGCTGCATTACAAGGCGCGCGACGGACAGGTCTACAACCTGAATCTGATCGACACGCCGGGCCACGTCGACTTCTCGTACGAGGTGTCGCGCTCCTTGTCCGCCTGCGAGGGCGCGCTGCTGGTGGTCGATGCGAGCCAGGGCGTGGAGGCGCAGACAGTGGCCAACTGCTACACCGCACTGGACCTCGGGGTCGAAGTGGTGCCGGTACTCAACAAGATGGACTTGCCGCAGGCCGACCCCGAGAACGCCAAGGCGGAAATCGAGGACGTGATCGGCATCGACGCCGGCGATGCCATTCCCTGTTCGGCCAAGACCGGAATGGGCATCGACGAAATTCTTGAAGCCGTGGTCGCGCGTATCCCGGCACCGCGCGGCAACCCGGATGGTGCCCTGCGCGCCATGATCATCGACAGCTGGTTCGACAGCTACGTCGGCGTGGTGATGCTGGTCCGTGTGGTCGACGGGCGGGTCGCGCGCGGCGACCGCATCAAGCTGATGGCGACGGGCGCCACCTACAACGCCGACAACCTGGGCGTCTTTGCGCCCGGCAACGAACCGCGCGAGTTTCTGAAGGCGGGCGAGGTCGGCTACCTCATCGCCGGCATCAAGGAGTTGCAGGCCGCCAAGGTCGGCGACACCGTCACGCTTGTCAAGGCCGGCAGCGGCGGGGCGGCCTTCACCGCGACCGAGCCGCTGCCCGGCTTCAAGGAGATCCAGCCGCAGGTCTTCGCCGGCCTGTACCCCACTGAAGCCAACCAGTACGATTCCCTGCGCGACGCGCTGGAAAAGCTCAAGCTCAACGATGCGTCGCTGCACTACGAGCCGGAAGTCAGCCAGGCCCTGGGCTTCGGCTTTCGCTGCGGCTTCCTGGGGCTGCTGCACATGGAGATCGTGCAGGAGCGCCTGGAGCGCGAGTTCGACCAGGACCTCATCACCACGGCGCCGAGCGTGGTGTACCAGGTGGTGAAGGCCGACGGGGAAGTCGTGATGGTGGAGAACCCGTCGAAGATCCCGGACCAGGGCAAGATGACAGAAATCCGGGAGCCGATCGTCACGGTGCACCTGTATATGCCGCAGGAGTACGTGGGCCCGGTCATGACGCTGGCCAATCAGAAGCGCGGCGTGCAGTTGAACATGGCCTACCACGGCAAGCAGGTCATGCTGACCTACGAAATGCCGCTCGGCGAGATCGTGCTGGATTTCTTCGACAAGCTCAAATCCGTGAGCCGGGGCTACGCCTCGATGGATTACG
>JAKFFI010000010.1:0-5052 GCA_036677085.1 Porticoccaceae bacterium | reverse complement strand
TCTGCAAGATGGACAGCTAGTCCTTCCTGCAGGCGCCCACACAAGTCACCTGCGCACACTGTCAAAGAGCTTCGAAGTTGGCCTCAGCGCCTTCCTCGTTGACCCCGTCGTTTCCGTCGAGGTAAGCCGCACATTATGGCGGGTGTTTCCGGAAGCGTCAATATCTTATTTCAAGATTTTTTCGCTTCCCCTCGTTTCGATCTTCGCCTTGCGGCGCCGATCCATCCGAGTGAGCCGCCCATTATAGGGGGGCTTCCGAGAACGTCAACACCTCGTTTCCAAGATTTTGCCGTTTCGCCCTTGTCGCTGCTTACCGGTTGAAACCGCCGCCGCCGTTGCAAGGGGGGCGAATTATGGGCGGCAAGAATCCTTTTGGGAAGGGGTGAACTGAAATAATTTTCTGGGCCGAACAATCGCCCAGGCAGGACAAGGGTTTCGGCCCATTCGGTGGGTCACAATCAGGATATCCCCGCTTTGGAACGGACCCCTTATGGCTTTCCTAACCGGCAAGACAATCAGCGACCGCCTGCAATCGATGGTTCCGGAAGGCATGCGCCTGCAGATTCCTCCTCCCTGCCTCATCGATATGCAGGGCGAACCGCTGGAATATGAAGAAGGCATCTCGCTTACCGTTCGTTTCCCGGTACTGCCGCGTTATGCGAATCCGTTGGGGCACATGCAAGGTGGCCACATCGCGGCGGCGCTGGACAACACGCTGGGACCATTCTCATATCTGATTGCGCCGCCCAGCGTGACCAGCTCGCTGAACACCCAGTATTTGCGTCCGGTAACGCCCGAAACCAGCTTCATCACTTGCATGGCGCGGTTGACCGAGCGCACGCGCGGAACGCTGTACTTGACCGGCGAGGCGCGCAACCCGGAGGGCAAGGTCGTGGCGTTGTGCCAGGCGATCTGCCAGATTCTGCCCGCGAAGGGCTGAGACAGCTACTCGACCGCGCGTGTGGGCGGACTTTCCAGCAGGCGGCCATGGGACAACACGTCGCCCAGCAGCGGCATCGTGAAAGCCACCTGGAATCGATACCGTCCGTCCTCGGCGCATTTTATTAGCGGTGGATTGCGGGAACAGCGGCGGCCTGGCCCCAAAGAGCCAGGCAACGCCATAATCAGCCGCCGTCGATCACTTCGACCGCCAGACTCAGGTGCACCGGGCTGGTTTGCTCCAGCACATGCCGTCCGTCCAGGCGCCGACAGGGGGAAAGGTGGAATCCGCGCGCTGGCGGCCGTCGAAGCGACGGCTCCAGAGCAGGCAGTCGGGCCGGTGGCCGATTTCGACCCGTAACGTGTGCCGACCCGCTTGCACCGGAATCCCGAGCTTGCGCGCGATGGCTTGGCCGACCGGCCGTGCCAGCCCCCCCCCGAAACGCTATCTGCTATCGGGCCTGCCAAAGTGCCGCGCAGGGTGTAAAGCTTGCAACAAAGGATGCAACCGCTCGAATCCCGTGTCGAACCATCGGCTGACCACGCTATCCATACGCGCGGGCCGGCTCCTTCAACCCGCCAGCAAACGCACGCGCGCGAAGTTGCGCTTGCCCACCTGCAGTACGCCCTCGAATCCCGGGCTGAAATGGGTCTGCGGATCTTCGACCACGGCGCCATCCACCCGCACCGCACGCTCCTTCAGCTTGCGCGTGGCTTCGCCGTTGCTGGGGGTAATACCGGCGGCCGTCAGCAGCGCGGCGATGCGCAGGCCTTCGGCGGGGACGTTCACTTCCTGCAGCGGCAACAGCGACGTGTCGCCTTCGCCCCGGACCACGGCATGCCAGCCGGCGATGGCTTGTTCGGCCTGCGCGGCATCATGGAAGCGAGCGGTCAGTTCGCGCGCGAGGCGCAACTTGATATCGCGCGGGTTGAGCCCGCCAGATGCCACTTCGGCCTGCAGCGTTTTGGCTTCGGCCACGCCGATGTCGAAGCTGAGCAACTCGATCCACCGCCACATCAGCTCGTCGCCGATCTTCATGGTCTTGGTGACGATGTCGATCGCCGGTTCGCTGATGCCGATGTAGTTGCCCAGCGACTTGGACATTTTGTTGACCCCGTCCAGGCCTTCCAGCAGCGGCATGGTCAGTACGATCTGCGGCGGCTGGCCGTAGTGTTCCTGCAAACCGCGGCCCATCAGCAGATTGAACTTCTGGTCGGTGCCGCCCAGCTCCACGTCCGCCTTCAGGGCCACCGAATCGTAGCCCTGGACCAGCGGATACAGGAATTCATGGATGGCGATGGATTGCTGGGCGGCGTAGCGCTTGGCGAAATCGTCGCGCTCCAGCATGCGCGCCACGGTGTGCTGGCCGGCCAGCTTGATCAGGTCGGCGGCCGACATCTTGCCGAACCATTCGGAATTGAAGCGCAGCTCGGTCTTTTCCCGGTCCAGCACCTTGAACACCTGGTCTGCATAGGTGCGCGCATTCGCTTCCACATCCTCGCGGGTCAACGGTTTGCGGGTGGCATTCTTGCCGCTGGGGTCGCCGATCATGCCGGTGAAGTCGCCGATCAGGAAAATCACCTGGTGGCCGAGGTCCTGGAATTGCCGCATCTTGTTGAGCAGGACGGTATGGCCGATATGCAGGTCGGGGGCCGTGGGGTCGAAGCCGGCCTTGATGCGCAAGGGCCGGCCCAGTGCGAGGCGGGTTTCCAGCTCTTCGCGCTTGAGAATTTCGTCGGCGCCGCGTCCGATCAGTTCGAGTGCTTCTGCGTGTGACAAGGGATCTGGATTCCAGTTGTTTTAATGAATAGGGGGGCAGCGCCCACTTACAAACATGAATATGAAGTTAAACCAAAGTTAATCGTGACGCCAGTCAAAAAAGCTAATTGACTCAATGGTTTGACGCGAACATTTAGTGTGTTTATGGTACCCCGATTGGGCTCGCCGTCTGAGCCTGGGGATCACCAGATGCACACACACCTTGACGGCAGCGGCCGCAGGCGGCGTTTCAAGGAACGCCTCGAAATCCTTCGCGACTCGGCCCTGCATCGTCAAGTGAGGACGCACTTGGCGGCGAAGCACTGGACACGCCGGCAATGGATCCACGCCAGCCTGTTCACCACCATCGGACTGATGGTCGCGACCATTGTGCCCGGCTTCTCTACCGTGATGCAGGTACCCGCCAGCGAACCGCATGCCACCCTGGCGCTGGACTTGCCGCAGCCGTCCAAGGAAAGGCAGGCGGGCATCGCCGGCGACAGCTGGCAACTCGTGCGCGTGAAACCGGGCCAGACCTTGGGTTCGCTGTTCAAGGATCTGGGCATCCCGGCCGCGACGATGCAACGCATCCTCAAGCATCCGGGCACCAAAGCCACCCTTACCCGCCTCAAGCCAGGCACCGAACTCGCCTTCGACCTGCCGGTCAGCGGCAACCTGCGCACCTTGCGCTATGACCGCGATGCCGACCACCGGGTCGAGCTATCGCTGGCTGGCGACAAGGTCGAGGAAAAAGTGATCGCCCGCGAGAGCACCACCCGCACCGTGGTCCTCAGCGGCAAGGTCGGCCGCTCGCTGTTCCGCTCCGCGCGCAAGGTCGGCCTGACTGCGGCCAACATCGCTTCGCTGACTGACGAGATCTTCAAGTACGACATCGATTTCGACTCCGACCTCGATGCCGACGACCGCTTCAGCGTGGTCGTCGAGCAGACTTGGCGCGAAGGTGAGCTGGTCAGCACCAGCCCGGTGCTGGCGGCGACTTTCACCGTGGACGGCGACCTGCATTCGGGTTTCCGCTACGCGCGCGCTGGCGGCAAGCCGGAGTACTTCACGGGACAGGGACGGCCGCTGAAGAAGACCTTCATCCGCATGCCGATTCCCTACGCGCGCCTGAGCTCCAAATTCGGCGCACGCCGGCACCCGGTGCTGGGCAGCATGCGCATGCACAAGGGCGTGGACTACGCCGCCTCGACCGGCACGCCGATCATGGCCGCAGGCGATTCGCGGGTGGAGTTCATCGGCTGGCAGCGCGGCTACGGCAATACCGTGATCCTCAACCACGGCCGCGGCTACACCACGCTGTACGGGCACATGTCGCGTACCGCCAAGCTCAGGAAAGGGCAGTCGGTTCCGCAGGGTACGGTGATCGGCTACGTGGGTTCGACTGGTATGTCCACCGGACCGCACCTGCACTACGAATTCCGCGTCAACGGCGCGCACCGCAATCCGCTGTCGATCACCATGCCGCCGCCGGAACCGCTGGCCGGCGCGCAACTCGCGGCCTTCCGCACCCAGACTTCCAACGCGCTGGCGCGGATCCGCACGGTCGAGAACGTGATCTACGCCGACCTGGCGCCTGCTGCAACGGAAAAAACCGTGGCGGCGGTGAAGGCCAAGCCCGCCGCCAAGAAGGGTTGAAATCCGCGCGCGCTTGCAGGAGCGCGCCATGGGCGTGATGCTTGTCGGTGATCGCGCCCACGCGGCGCTCCAACAGACCTTTCCATGCAAGACCCCGCAGCTCCGCTCTATCTGGGCCTGATCTCAGGCACCAGCGCCGATGGCATCGATGCCGCGCTGGTGCGATTCGAACCGCGCTGCGAACTCCTGTTCGGCCGCACCTATCCGTGGAACGAAATCATGCGTGCCCGCCTGATCGCGCTCGGGCAAGGCGGGGACGCCACTTCACTGGACGAACTGGGCGGACTGGACGTGCAGATCGCGCGCGTCTTCGCCGATGTCGCTACCAAAGCGATCGCCGATGCCGGTCTCGATCACGGACAGGTGCAAGCAATCGGTTCGCATGGGCAGACCGTGCGCCACCGGCCCGAGGCCGAATTCGCTTTCACCTGGCAGATGGGCGACGGCAACGTGATCGCCGAGCGCAGTGGCATCACCACGGTGGCCGATTTCCGCCGTCGCGATGTCGCAGCGGGCGGCCATGGCGCGCCGCTGATGCCCGCCTTCCACGCGGCCATGCTCCACTCGGACCAGGAAGACCGCGCGGTGCTGAACCTGGGCGGCATCGGCAATTTCACCTTGCTCCCCCGCACGGGTGACGTGCGCGGTTTCGACACCGGTCCCGCCAACGCCCTGCTCGACGCCTGGTGCGAACGGCA
>JAKFFI010000009.1:0-2455 GCA_036677085.1 Porticoccaceae bacterium | reverse complement strand
CTCTCCTACCAGCGCTTGCCTGTCTGGCGCTCGAGCATCGGTTTGATGCGCCCTGATATGGCCTCGCGCGCCCGGAATATCCGGGAACGCACCGTGCCGATGGGGCATTCCAGCGCCGTGGCAATTTCTTCATAGCTCATGCCTTCGATTTCGCGCAGGGTGATCGCCATGCGCAACTCCTCGGGCAGCGCATCCATGGCTGCATTGACCGCCAGGGCGATTTCCTTGCTGGCCAGCACCGCTTCGGGCGTCTCGGTGTCGGCCACTCCCGAATTTAGTTCGCGTTCCGGACCGGAAGTTTCATCGTCGTCGCCGGATTTCATCTGCGACTGGAAAACCAGCGGATCGCGCTTGAGCTCCATGAGCTGCTTTTTGGCCGTGTTGACCGCAATGCGGTACAGCCAGGTGTAGAACTGGGCGTCACCCCGGAACTGGGCGAGCGCCCGGTAGGCCCGGATGAAGGTCTCCTGGGCGATGTCCTGCACCAGATCGGAGTCGCGCACCATGCGCCCGATCAGGCGCTCGACCCGGCGCTGGTACTTGATGACCAGCATCTCGAACGCCTTCTGCTCTCCAGCGAGCGTGCGCTGCACCAGCATGACATCGCTGTCGGGCGGTGGTGGAGCGGTATGGTCTTCGAGTGTCATGCGCGCGGAAATATAACCCAGGCCCCAGCATCCATCAGGCGCGGGCCGCCACCAGGGCGCGGCGCAGATCGCTCCAGCGCGCCGGGTCCCGGGCGCGCTCCACCCAGACCCAGCGAGTGAGGGCGTCGGCATTGTGCAGTCTCAGCAATGCCCTGCCCTGCAGATCGAGCACCACTTCCACGCGCCGCAGCGGTGCGCCTTCGGGGCACGACGCGCTGTGCCAGAGCCACATCCCGGCTCGGGCCGTCAGATCGAGCTTGGCCAACGCGTTCCAGGCCAGCTGGCCTGTCGGCGAGCGCTGCCAGCTCCACGCGGCAAAGCCGACCCATGCCAGCCAACATGCCGCGCCGAGCCAGCCCCACCAGGCGGACCTCGGTTCTGCGGCGGTCCACCACCACAGACCGAGCACCAGCGCGCCCAACAAGGCCAGCAGCGACAGTGCGCCCGCGTAAAAGGCGCAACGCCCCACCGGGAACATCACCGATGGGGCGTTGTGCATGCGAGCTTGATGAGATAGGCGCGATCGCGTTCAGACTCGGCGGAACACCAGCGTGCCGTTGGTGCCGCCGAAACCGAAGTTGTTCTTCACCGCCACATCGATCTTCACGTCCCGCGCGGTGTTCGCGCAGTAGTCCAGGTCGCATTCGGGATCCTGGTTGAAGATGTTGATGGTGGGTGGCACCTTCTGGTGGTGCAGCGACAGCACGGTGAACACCGACTCGATGCCACCCGCGCCACCGAGCAGGTGGCCGGTCATCGACTTGGTCGAACTGACCACCATGTTTTTTGCATGGTCGCCCAGCGCAGCCTTGATCGCGTTGGTTTCGTTGATGTCCCCCAGCGGCGTGGAGGTGCCATGCGCGTTCAGGTAGTCCACCTGATCGGCATTGATGCCCGCGTTGCGCATGGCGCCCAGCATCGCGCGGCGCGGACCGTCCATGTTGGGGGCCGTCATGTGGCCGGCATCGGCGCTCATGCCGAACCCCGAGAGCTCCGCGTAGATCTTCGCGCCACGCGCCTTGGCGTGTTCGTACTCTTCCAGCACCATGACGCCCGCGCCTTCGCCCAGCACAAAACCGTCGCGGTCCTTGTCCCAGGGACGGGAAGCGGTTTTTGGATCGTCGTTGCGGGTGGACAGCGCACGCATCGCGGCGAAGCCGCCGATACCCAAGGGCGATACGGTCGCCTCGGAGCCGCCGGCGATCATCACGTCGGCGTCGCCGTATTCGATCATGCGACCGGCTTCGCCAATGCAGTGAAGGCCGGTGGTGCAGGCCGTGACGATGGCGATGTTCGGGCCCTTGAACCCGAACTTCATCGACACGTGGCCCGAGATCATGTTGATGATCGACGCCGGCACGAAGAACGGCGTGATGCGCCGCGGACCGCGGTTGGTCAACTCGGTGTGCGTGTCCTCGATCAGCGGCAGGCCGCCGATGCCGGAGCCGATCACGCAACCAATGCGCGCGGCCTGCTCTTCTCCCAACTGGTCACCGGTGGGAAGACCCGAGTCCGCCACCGCCTGCATGGAGGCAGCGACACCGAAATGGATGAAGGTGTCCATCGTCCGCGCTTCTTTGGCGGTGAGGTATTCCTCCAGATTGAACCCCTTGACCTCTCCTGCGAACTTGCAGGCGAAGTTCGACGCGTCGAACCTCGTGATGAAGTCAATGCCGGACTGTCCGGCCAGGAGGTTGGCCCAGGAATCGGCCACCGTGTTGCCCACGGGGCTGATGCAACCCAGGCCGGTCACAACGACGCGGCGACGGCTCATCGGTGCTTCAGGCCTTCTGATGGGCCATCGCGTA
>JAKFFI010000008.1:0-1845 GCA_036677085.1 Porticoccaceae bacterium | reverse complement strand
GATTGCCCGCATAACAAAAAACGCATGGTGAAGCCCGGATTCACTCCGGGCGTAGCGGACTTCCAGGCTCCGTCGAGCCGAATGGATCGATGGAATGTCCGCGAAGGGTGGAGCCATTCCCCAAAGCTCGAGCAAAGTACCACTTTGCTCGAAACCCTAAAGGCGCCCGTGCTGGTCCTCGCTCTGGAACAGCCGGTCGACTTCGGCCACCAGGTCCTTCAGGTGGAACGGCTTGCTGAGCAGCTTCGCTTCCGGCGCGGTGCGCCCGCCCTGGAGCGCGACCGCCGCGAAGCCGGTGATGAACATGACGCGAATTGCCGGATCGATGGCGCTGGCCTTCTGGGCAAGCTCGATTCCGTCCATCTCGGGCATGACGATATCGGTCAGCAGCAGGTCGTATTTGCCCGCCTCGAGCAGCGGCATCGCCTCGGTTCCGCACCCCACCGCCTCGACGTCGTAGCCCACGCGCTGCAGCGCGCGCTGGAGATACTCGCGCATCGACGTATCGTCTTCGGCCAGAAGGATTCTGATCATCGCCTCCACTGTATGCGCGCTTGGCTTAAGATTTTCCAGCACCTACCGGCGCTCGACCTGTTGCTGTCCGCATTTGGCACGGTTAGGCTTATTGTCTGTTGCAGATGAGCCAATACGCCTCACCTACCATCCACCCGCCGCGCGGTTCCATGCCCGTACTGCTGTCCGTGCCTCATTCGGGCCGGGATTATGACGAGGCGGTGCTGGGGAATGCCGCGCAGGGCAGCCGGGCGCTGGAGACCTTGGAAGACCCGCTTGTGGACCGGCTCGCATGGCGAGCAATCGCCGCCGGGATCGGGACGGTTATCCAGCCGGTGCCGCGCGCAGTCATCGATTGCAATCGCGACGAGGAGGAAGTCGATCCGGCCGCAATTCTCGGCATTTCGCCCGCGCCGGTGGGCCCTCGTGCGAGATACGGCCTCGGCCTCATCCCCTCGCGCACCCATCGTCACGGAAGGCTCTGGCGCAGGCCGATCGAGCGCGACGAGCTCGAACGCAGGATCGAGCAGGTCCACCGCCCTTACCACCGGGCGCTTGCAAATGGCCTAGCTTCGCTTACCGCGGTTCACGGCGAGGCCCTGCTGATCGATTGCCACTCCATGCCGCCTCGCCCCGGTGGGCAGGCGGAGCTGGTGATCGGCGACCGGCATGGGACCAGCGCCGCCGGATGGCTGGTGGCGGAAGCGGCCCGTCTAGCACGCGCGGCGGGCTTTCGTGTGGCGCTCAACGATCCCTACGCCGGCGGAGCGATCGTCGCGCGGCACGGGCAGCCGCACCATGGCATCCACGCCATCCAGCTGGAAATCTGCCGCGAGACCTATCTGGCGAGCGACGGCCGCACGGCCAGCGCGGGGTTCGATCGCGTCGCAACGCTCCTGGAAACGCTTGGCATTGGCCTTGGCCAGGCACTGCTGGATCGCGCGATCCCGGCAGCGGCCGAATAAAAAAGCGGCCATCCCGATTTTGAGGCCGGGATGGCCGGAAGTTCAGGGAGGAACGCACCTTACGGTACGTGCCGTGCGCTTGCCTGAAGGGGACCAGACGAAAGCGGCGCGGCGTGACCCGGATGTGGGGTCGCACCGCGCCGTTTCAATGCTTCGGCGAATCGGGCCGCCGCGACCGCATCACGCTTCGGCGGTCGCCGGCTGGGGCGCGGCAACCGGGCCCGTGCCCTGCTGCATCTGCCGTCCGAAAATCTCGCGGATCACCGACAGCGAGAAAAGGTGCGCCATGATCAGCGGCAGGACACCGTTCTGGTTGAGCTTCCTCAGCTCGTCACCGCGAAGGTTCCGGAACTTTTCTTCGTCCACC
>JAKFFI010000007.1:0-60912 GCA_036677085.1 Porticoccaceae bacterium | reverse complement strand
ACGATTACGATCCCTACGGCCAGCCGACCCGCAGCATCGTCTACGGCTCGGCGCGCGCCGACTACCGCTACGCGGGATTGTTCTACCACCAGCCCAGCGGCCTGTACCTCACCCACTACCGGGTCTATGATCCGGTCACGGCCCGATGGTTGTCGCGGGATCCGATCGGGGAAATGGGTGGGATTAATTTGTATGGGTATGTGGGTGGGAATCCGATCAGTCATGTAGACCCCACTGGAGAAGACGGTGGTTTGACCGTCTTTCTGGCAGCTTGGGCAATAGCCTATGTTTCCCATGCAGGCGATGCCATCAGTCAGGAAAACGGAAACGTGTCGGAAAAAGTCAGGCGCCAAGATCAGCGATGCACTTTAGGCCCGGTGTTGGGCGCCATCGGTGATCGCTGCTTTCCGGAAAAGTGCATGCGGCACGACGCATGTTTTGAAGAAAACAAATGCAACGCCTCTTCGTGGATATCCAGCGCGCTGGGAGGAACGAAATCCTGCAACCAATGCAACGGAGACTTCTTTTGAGCGGATATCGGAAATGGAATGTTATTCCTCTATTGGTATTGGTTGTAGTTTCTCTGTCCGGATGCCTTTTTCTGGAATCGAGTTTTGTGCTGTCGCCCGAATCGAGATTGCCCAAGTGGATGGAGGCGCCAGAGAATGTACCGCGAAGCGAGCTGGTCGTCACGATGGATGCCTATACCACCTTTACGGGTGGAAAAGACGTTTTCAAGATGAAGCGACGAGGCCATCCTTTGTTCCGAAAAAAGCTTGTTGTGTATTTTGAAGGTGAAGATGGAAAAGATATTGTGCTGATTGGGCAGGAAGCTCGTCCCTACCGCCCTTTCGAATATCCGAGTTATCGAGTCGTCACGGTGAATGGCGTAACCGACATCATTGAACACAGAGCCATGGAACCGGTGTTCTATATGGCGGATGATCCTGAAGTCTGGAAGAAGCTTGGCGTGGGTCCGTAAATATTTTCGTCATTCGAGGGCCATATTTCGTTGCTTACGGTCCTACAGAGCCTGACGCAGCGTACGCTTGGAAGAAGAAAGCCCAGGCGGCAGCCCCGGAGCCTGTACTGAATTCTGTGTGTAAGCCGGTTGTGAAAATCAGTCTTCGAGCGCAAACCGCTCGTCGAATTATATCCCCAGTTGCGACTTGGCAGCATGCCACTCCTTCGGCGGCCGCTGCCATTTCGCCTCGATCTGGCGCAGAGCCAGGTAGATCAGCTTGATCGCCGCGTCATCGCTCGGGAAGTGCCCCTTGTTGCGGATGGTCTTGCGCACCTGACTGCGCAGACTCTCGATGGCGTTGGTGGTGTAGAGCATCTTGCGGACCTCGGGCGAGAACGCGAAGAACGGGATGACCTGTTCCCACCCGCCGTGCTTGTGTCCCGGAGACGTTGCGTCACTGCGCTGTCTCCCGGCCGAGTCACTCCCGCGCCAGCACCCAGCGATGGACCTCGGAAGGACCGTCGTACAGACGAAAGGCGCGGATGTCGCGATAGATGCGCTCGATCACGGTGTCGGCGGAAATGCCCATGGCGCCCAGGATCTGCATCGAGCGATCCACTACCCGGCCCAGCGCCTCGGAACAGAGCACCTTGCACATGCTGGTCTCGGCGCGCGCGTTGTCGCCCTGGTCGAGCAGCCAGCAGGCGTGCCAGGTGGCGAGCCGGCAGGTGTGCAGGTCGATGCGGTTGTCCGCAAGCATGAAGCCCACGCCCTCGTGTTCGAGGATGGGCTTCCCAAACGCGATACGGGTCTTGGCGAATTCGCTGGCGATCTCGTGACAGCGCTGGGCGGCGCCCAGCCAGCGCATGCAGTGGGTCATGCGCGCCGGGCCGAGGCGCACCTGGGCGTAGCGAAAACCCTTGCCCACTTCGCCGAGAATCTGATCGCGCGGCACGCGCAGGTCGCGGTAGTCCACCACGCAGTGGCCGCCGGGCGAGTTGCTGTCGAGCGTGTCCAGCATGCGCACCATCTCGATGCCGGGCGCATCGGAAGGCGTCATGAACATGGTGGCGCCCTGATCGTTGCCACGTTCGTCCAGTGCGCGCGCCATGATGATCTGAAACGCCGAACCCGGCAGCCCGGTGATGAACCACTTGCGGCCGTTGATGACGTAGTCGTCACCGTCTGTCACGGCGGTGGTTTTCAGCAGGCTGGGGTCGGAGCCCGCGCCGCCGTCGGGCTCGGTCATCGCGAACACCGAGCGAATCTCGCCCCGGTAGAGCGGCGCCAGCCAGCGTTCCTTTTGCGCGTCGGTGGCGACTTGCAGCAACAGATTGCAGTTGCCTTCATCCGGCGCCTGGATATTGAGCGCGAGCGGTCCCAGCGTGGAATAACCCGCCGCCTCGAAGATCACCGCCATCGCGCGATGGTCGAGGCCGAGGCCGCCATACTCCCGCGGCGCCTGGGGCGCGACCAGCCCGGCGCGCCGCGCGCGCGCCACCAGTTCCAGGCGCAGTTCCTCGGTGGGGCCGTGAAATTCCTGACGCGAGTCTTTTTCGCAAGGGATGATTTCGTCGCGGATAAAAACGTCGACGCGATCCTTGAGCGCGCGCAGTTCATCGGAAAGCGCAAAGTCCACCATGATGATTGCTCCTTATGGCTGCTGTCAGCGGCCGCTACACTCGGATGGTATTGGATGAGGTCAATCAACGGGGTGGCTGACGCTCTCGATCCGGCGTTTCACCGCCAGGGGGTCGTCGATGTTTTTGAACCGGAAATCACTGCTGCCACGCCCCACCAGTTTCACCGTGCCGAAACCGAACAGACGACCACTGACACTCTGTTCCATTTCCACTGTTTCAATCGAGTCGAGCTTCATTTCTTCGGTCTGCCGGCTGATGATGCCGCGCTTGAAGATCACGCGCTTGTTGGTGACGCCCTGCTCGATACATCTGAGCCGCAGAAATTCGTAGAGCGCGAGAATCCAGGTCAGTCCGAGCGTGGGTATGCCCAGCACTATCCAGAGGATCATGGGAAGGCGGGCGAACCAGTGCAGCTTGAACAGGCCGACGATGTGCTCGCCCTCGGACAACGAATCTTCGATATAGGACATCGGCATTCCCGTCTTGACAACAATTACTGTCGGTCACTGAAAACGAATCGCAAACGGCTGATACAGTGCTCAAGACACCAGCCGCAGCCCCTGCTGGTAAAACCGCGACACCGTAAAGGCGAACCGCTCCCACATGGGATCGATGCGCTGGCGTTTGCGGTGCAGGCGCACATTGAGGCAGGCGATGCTGCCCAATTGATAGGCGGCGAGCGCCTGATACCAGCGCAGATCGGGGAACGAGCACCCCATGCCAGCCTGGTAAATATCGGCCAGCTCCGCGGGCGGCACCGGCGCCACCGGGCGAATCTCGTCGGTCCAGAAATCCGCATCGGCGCAGAACATCAGCCAGCCGATGTCGAGCTGCACTGCGCCGATCCGCACCAGCTCCCAGTCGATCACGCCGGTGAGACGACCGGCATCGAACAGGCAGTTGCCGGGTTGATAGTCGCCGTGGACGATGCCCAGCAGCGGCTCGGCGGGCAGGGTTTTCAGCAGTTGCAGACGCAGGCGGTCCGCGTGCTCGATCCACTCGGGCTCCAGCGCCTTGCGGTAGATCGGTTCCCAGCGGCTGATCTCCACGTCCAGCGGGCGCGGCGTCTCCCAGTTCGGCAGATGCGCGCGCCAGTCCACGCGATGGATGCGCGGCAGCACTTGCGCGGTCTGCCGCCACAGGGGCGCGGCGGCCGCGGGCGAGCGATCGAACGAAGGATGGGGATCCCAGATGAAAAACTCGCGGCCGGGCAGCCGTTCCATGACCACATAGGGCACGCCGAATTCGCTCTCGTCCGGTGCGGCGAAGGGCACGTCCGGGACCGGCAGACCCTGCCCGTGCAGGGTGCGCAGCAGCGGCGCGGTGCGGTAGACGTCGGTATTGCCCTCGCGCCTTACACCCCTGGGCGCCAGCTTGATGATGTAGGCGCCGCGATCGGCGCCGTCCGCGTCCACCCCGAAACCGAAGGTGAGACCAGCGTGGCCGCCCAGCATGGGCTCCAGATCACGCACCCGTGCGGAGACGCCGAAATTGCGTGCCACGAACGCCGTTATCTGGGCGCGTAATTCCGCGTCCACCCCCGGACGCTCTTCCTCGTGGTGCTCGGCATTCGTCATTGGGTCCCCGCTGTCACTTGGTTTTATCGCGCGCCGGAGAATACCATCATGCCGACGCAAAATGCCGCAACCGGCGCGACCCGGTAAGGAGAGACTCCATGGCCCTGCAAACCCGACTGCTCGACTACCGCGACGGCGCGCTGCGCTGCCAAGGCTATCTCGCCTGGGACGATGAATGTTCCGGCCCGCGCCCGGCGGTGGCCATCGCCCATACCTGGGCGGGGCGCACGGAGTTCGAGTGCGACAAGGCGCGCCGTCTGGCGGCACTGGGCTATATGGGTTTCGCGCTGGACATGTACGGCGAGGGGCGCCAGGGCGGCAGCCCGGCCGGCAATGCGGCGTTCATGCAGCCCCTGATGAACGACCGCGCGGCGCTCCAGCGTCGCATCGGCGCCGCCATCACGGCGTTGCAGGCCCTGCCGGAAGTCGATCCCCGGCGGATCGCCGCCATCGGCTACTGCTTCGGCGGTCTCTGCGTGCTCGACCTTGCCCGAAGTAGTGCCCAAGTGCGGGGCGTGGCCAGCTTCCACGGCCTGTTCGACCCGCCCGGCAACACCGCGGGCAATCCCATCACCGCGAAAGTGCTGTGCCTGCACGGCTACGACGATCCCATGGCCAAGCCCGAGGCCTTGGTGAAGCTGGGCGCCGAGCTGACCGCCGCCGGCGCCGACTGGCAGATCCACGCCTACGGCGGCACCCTGCACGCCTTCACACGACCCGACGCCAACGACCCCGAGCGCGGCATCCGCTACAACGCCGCCGCCGACCGACGCTCGTGGCGGGCGCTGGAGGACTTTCTCGAAGAGCTGTTTGTGGGCTGAGAGGAGAAAGCTGCGCCTTGAGGAAAGATCGGCACAGCCCCACAATCCCGCGCCATGCAAAAGACGCTGATCTATCTGGGTTTGGTACTGTTGGTGGTCGGTCTGCTGTGGCCCTGGCTGACCAAGCTGCCCCTGGGCCGGCTGCCCGGGGACATCCAAATCGATCGGCCTGGCTTCCGCCTCTACATCCCGCTGGGCACCATGGTGCTGATCAGCGCGGTGCTCTCCCTGCTGGCTTCGATCTTCCGCAAATGATGGGCTGATCGCGGTGCCGGTGCTGCCGGGGATGGTGTCGCGCGGTGGCCGACTTCTTGATGGCGGGCGCGCTGCGCTTACCCGACCTGCGCCGGAATTTCACGCGGGTTGGCGTAGGCCGGATAAGCCGCGCAGCGGCGCATCCGGCGGGTGACCGCAAAAATCACCCGTCGCAGAGCGCCTGGGCGGCGGCCAGATCCAGCGTGCCTTCGTAGATCGCCCGCCCGGTGATGGCCCCGAGGATTCCCTGCGCGGCAACGGCCTTGAGCGCGCGGATGTCATCCAGTCCGGTGACGCCTCCGGAAGCGATCACGGGAATGCCGCACGCCTCCGCCACCGCCACCGTGGCGGCGACATTGACGCCCTGCATCATGCCGTCGCGTTCGATGTCGGTGTAGACGATGGCACTCACCCCGTCGGCGGCAAAGCGGCGCGCGAGATCCACCGCTTTCACTTCGCTCACCTCGGCCCAGCCGTCGGTGGCGACCCGGCCGGCGCTGGCGTCGATGCCGACGATGATGCGGCCGGGAAATTCCCGGCACACCCGCGTGACGAAATCCGGCTCCTTGACCGCCTGGGTGCCGATGATGACGTAGCGCACCCCGGCGCTCAGATAGGCCTCGATGGTATTCGCGCTGCGGATGCCGCCGCCGATCTGGATCGGCAGGTCGGGATGGGCGCGGGCGATGGCGCGCACGGCGTCGCCGTTGACCGGCACCCCGGCAAAGGCGCCGTTGAGATCGACCAGATGCAGCCGGCGCGCACCCTGGGCAACCCAGTGCGCGGCCATGGCGACCGGGTCGTCAGAGAACACGGTGGCGTCATCCATGCGGCCCTGGCGCAGGCGCACGCACTGGCCGTCCTTCAAATCGATGGCGGGAATGATGAGCACGGAAATCCTCAGTTGCCGCCTTTCCAGGTGGCAAAGTTGGCCAGCAGGCGCAGGCCGTCGGTGTGGCTTTTCTCGGGATGGAACTGCACCGCGAACAGATTGCCCCGGTGCAGGGCGGCGGCGAACTGCACGCCATAGTCGCAGGTGCCCGCGATCAGCTTGGCGTCGGTTTCCACCCAGTAGCTGTGCACGAAATAAAAGCGCGCGTCCTGGGCGATGCCGTGCCACAACGGGTGATCCAGGGTCTGATGCACGACATTCCAGCCCATGTGCGGGACCTTGAGGCGTTCGCCGTCGGTATCGATCAGCGGCGTGCCGAAAAACCGCACCCGGCCCGGCAACAGGCCGAGACAGTCCACGCCGCCGCTCTCCTCGCTGTGGGCCATCAACGCCTGCATGCCGACGCAGATGGCGAGCACGGGCTTCTGCGCGATGGCGGCGACCAGCGCGGACGCAAAGCCCGCCGCGCGAAATTCGCGCATGCAGTCGCCGATGGCGCCGACCCCGGGAAACACGACGCGGTCCGCACGTTCGAGTTCCCGGGGCTCGGTGGTGATGACCACGCGCGCGCCGGGAGCGACATGCTCCAGCGCCTTGGCGACCGAGTGCAGGTTGCCCATGCCGTAGTCGATGACGGCGATGCGATCACGAAATTCCGTCATGGCTGGATCCGTTCAGGGTCGGGTTACAGGCTGCCCTTGGTGGACGGCGTGATATCCGCCGCGCGCGCATCGGGTGCCACCGCCGCGCGCAGCGCGCGACCAAACGCCTTGAAAATAGTCTCCACCTGATGGTGGGCGTTCTCGCCGCGCAGATTATCGATGTGCAATGTTGCACCCGCGTGATTGACGAAGCCCTGGAAGAACTCGAATACCAGATCCACATCGAAATTGCCGACGCGCGCGCGCGTGAAAGTCACGTCGCGCACCAGACCCGGACGGCCGGAAAAATCGATCACCACGCGGGACAGCGCCTCGTCGAGGGGGACATAGGCGTGGCCATAGCGGCCGATGCCCTTTTTGTCGCCCAGCGCCTGTTTGATGGCCTGACCAAAGGTGATGCCGATGTCTTCGACGGTGTGATGGTCGTCGATGTGGAGATCGCCCTCGGCCTTGACCGACAGGTCGATCAGCCCGTGGCGGGCGATCTGGTCCAGCATGTGTTCGAGAAACGGCACCCCGGTGGCAAATTCGCCGCGCCCGGAGCCGTCGAGATCGACGCTCACCGTGATGCGGGTTTCCAGGGTGTCGCGGCTGACAGTGGCGCGGCGCGGGGCCATGCTGCTCTCCAGATGAGGCGGTTGCCCAGGGCCGCGGCCGGGGGCGGAAGGCGCGCCATTATACTGGCCGCTGTAGACCCGGGCCAGCGCGACCCGGGTTCATCGGGCCTGGAGAGACTACCGTGAACAAACCGCTCCGTATTGCCGTCTGGCTACTTCTGGTTCTGGTTTTACTGGTCGCCGCCGGTGCCGCCTATGTGCTGCTGGTGCTGGATCCCAACGACCTCAAACCGCGCATCGTCGCTTTGGCCGGCAAGCAGGGTATCAGCCTGGAAATCCCGGGCGATCTGGCGTGGCAACTGTTCCCGAGGCCGGGAGTCCAGATCGGCCACACCCGGGTGCGCGCCGTCGACAGCCGCATTCCGGAGCTGGATTTCGAGCGCGCCGCGCTCAGTCTCGACTGGGGCTCGCTGCTGCAAGGGGCACCCCGGATCGGCGTGCTGCGCATCCAGGGCGCAGACATCAGGATCGCCACCGCCACCCAGGCGGCCGTCGCAGCGGCTGCTCCGCTTGCGGCCGCCGCAGCCTCAGGCGACGCGACTTCCACCAGGATCGAGGCCGGCAAAGCACCCATCGCCATCGCCATAAGCTCGGTGGAGATCACCCAAAGCCGCGTCACTTTCACGGGAGCGGACGCGCCGCGGGTACTCGATAACCTCAGTTTCAGCGGCCGCGACATGGTCCTGGACGGCAAGCCCTTTCCGGCGCGGATCGCCTTCGACTACGCCGACCCGGCGTTGCCGATGCCCCTGGGCATCGTGCTCGAAGCCGATCTCGGCGTGGATCAGATCGCACGCGCAGTCGCGACCGAGAATGCCCATCTGCTGGTGACGCCCGAGGGACGCACGCCCCTCGCCGCGCATTTCGCACTGCGTTTCGAGCAGACGCAGGATCGGCTTACGATCAGCGGTTTGCGAATGTCGAGTGGCGCGCTGATCGCCGAGAGCGATTTCGTCGTCACTGAGCTGAGCACCTTGCCCGCGGTTCGCGGCCAGCTCCGCGTACCGCCCGCCGACCCGCGACCACTGCTCGCCGAGTGGGGAATCCCGGTGCCACAGTTCAGGACCCCGGATGCGCTGGCCAAGGTCGGTCTCGAAACCCGGTTTGCCGCAACCGCGGAAAATCTGGCGCTGGATGAACTGAAGCTGGCGATCGACGCCACCGAAATTCAGGGCGCGATCGAAGCCGGCCTTGGGGCGCCCCGCCGACTCAGGGCAGTCGTGCATGGCGACCGGCTCGATCTCAATCGCTACCGCACTGTCAACAAGGGCGACACCGAAGCGGCTGACGCAGCGCTGTTCGCGCCCCTGGCCGGACCCATCGCCTTCCTCCGGGGCGGGAATGGCACGCTGGATCTCGACTGGGAGGAACTGACGGTCGACAAGCTGCGCCTCGAAGCGATTCGCCTGCGCGTTGCTTTCGCGGGCGACAATGTCCAGATCCACGATCTTTCCACCCGCACCCTGGGCGGCACCGCCACCGCCAGCGCGCAATTGCACGGCGTCACCGGGAAAGCCCCAAGCACAACCTTCAAACAGCAATTGAGCGGGATTTCCCTGGCCCAGGTACGCCAGACCCTCTCGCCCGGGCTCGACCTCAGCGGCACCCTCGATCTGTCGCTGCAGGGCAGCGCCCGCGGCAAGACGCGCTCGGAATTCGATCGGACACTGGACGCGAGTGGCACCTTCGGGATCGGCACGCCGCATCTTGAAGGAGCCAACATCGAGCGCGTCTTCTGTGACCTCGCGGCGCTGGTGGACAGGACCGACAAGCGCAAGGACTGGCCCAGGGGCACCGCGTTCAGGGATATCGCCGGGGAATTCCGCCTCGCCGGTCCGCGCCTGCGGCTGGACCGGATGACCACCGGCGTCGGCAATCTCGGTCTGCGCGGCGAAGGCACGATCGATCGCGGCGCGCAGAATTACGACATCCTCACCACCGCCCGCCTCAGCGGCGAGCGCACCAGCCCGGAAGGCTGTGTGGTCAAGAGCGAACGTCTGCGCGAGCGCGACATTCCACTGCGCTGCCAGGGCAGCTTCGGCAAGGATGCGGCGACCCAATGCGCGCCGGACGGCGAGCTGGTCGCGCAGCTGGTGCAGGATCGGGTGCGGCAGGAGCTGGACGACAAACACGGCCTCGATTCGAAAAAGGTCAAAAAGGCCAAAGATCTGCTGCGGGGTCTGCTCGGCAACGAGAAGGACCCCAACTGAGCGCCCGCCCATGGCAGAACAGATTCGCGGAAAGCGTAAGGCGGCGGGACCGGATTTCAGCGCGCGCCTGCTCGCCTGGTTCGACCAGCATGGCCGCCACGACCTGCCCTGGCAGCGCGACCGCTCGCCCTATCGGGTGTGGCTGTCGGAAATCATGTTGCAGCAGACCCAGGTGAACACCGTCATCCCCTATTTCGAGCGCTTTGTCGCGGCCTTTCCCGATGTCACCGCGCTCGCCGCCGCGCCCATCGACAGCGTGCTGCATCACTGGACCGGACTCGGTTACTACGCCCGCGCCCGCAACCTGCGTCGCACGGCGCGTATGCTTACCGAGCAATACAGCGGGCAATTTCCCGTCGCCCTCGATGAACTCACCGCCCTGCCCGGCATTGGCCGCTCCACCGCCGGCGCCATCGTCGCCATCGCGTTCGGGCAGCGCGCCGCGATTCTCGACGGCAACGTCAAGCGCGTGCTGGCCCGCCACCGCGCCATCGCGGGCTGGCCCGGGCAAGCGGATGTCGCCCGCGCCCTGTGGGAAACTGCCGAGCGCTTCACCCCGACCGAGCGGGTCGCGGACTACACCCAGGCGATCATGGATCTGGGTGCCACCCTCTGCACCCGCGCCCGCCCGGCCTGCGACCGCTGCCCGGTGCGGACCGACTGCCGCGCACGCGACGAAGGCGCCCCGGAGCAGTATCCCGGGCGCCAACCGAAAGCCGCGACGCCCATCCGGGAAACCCTGTTCCTGATCCTGCGCAACCCGACCGGCGAAGTGCTGCTCGAACAGCGCCCGCCGACCGGCCTCTGGGGCGGCCTCTGGAGCTTCCCGGAATGCGCGCCCGCGACCGACATCGAAATCCATTGCGACGCACTGGGCTATCGCGCGCTCGACTGGCAGGCAAGGCTGCCGCGGCGCCATGTATTCAGTCACTACCGGCTCGACTACACCCCGGTCGAGGTTGCCGTGGCGCCGGGTTTCGGAATCGCCGATGGCGATGGCCGACGCTGGGTATTGCCCGCGTCGCCCGGCGCCCTGGGCCTGCCGGCACCGGCCAAAAAGCTGCTCGCGGAGCTGGCCGGCACCTCGGCCACGCCGCCCGCAACGACTGACAGTCCACGCGTGAACAGGAATGCCCACAGGCGTTAAACTGGCAGCCGGAAGCATCTGCCTGCACCGTCGGAGTTCGTCCACTCATGAGCCGTACCGTCTTTTGCCGCAAATACCGCGAGGAACTGCCCGGACTCGCGCAGCCACCGTTTCCCGGCCCCAAGGGTCAGGAGATTTTCGAAGCGGTTTCGCAGCGTGCCTGGGACGCATGGCTCGCCCACCAGACCATGCTGATCAATGAGAAGCGACTCAACCTGATGGATCTCACCGCGCGCGCCTATCTCAACGAACAGCGCGACAAATTCCTCGCGGGAGCGGAACACGACAGCGCGGAAGGCTACGTACCGCCCTCCCGCTAGCCCGAATCGCTGCTCGACCCAAACACCCGATCGCTGCTCGGCGGCCTCGACACCAGTCCCGTTGACCCTGTCGCCTGCGGACGGACCGGAGCCGCGCTGCGGTCATCCGTCCTTGTTCCGGCCGGAAAGGAGTAAAAGTGCAAGCGTTCCTCGTCGCAACGGGTATCGTCGCGCTCGCCGAAATCGGGGATAAAACCCAACTGCTCGCCTTCATTCTGGCGGCGAGATTCCGCAAGCCCCTGCCGATCATCGCCGGAATTCTGATCGCAACTCTGGCCAATCACAGTTTCGCCGGCGCGCTCGGCGCCTGGCTCACCGCACTCATGACGCCGCAAACCCTGCGCTGGGTGCTGGGCATCTCGTTTCTCGGCATGGCGGTCTGGACCCTGATCCCCGACAAGTTCGACGAAAGCGACAGCAAAGCCACCCGCTTCGGCGTGTTCGGCACCACCCTCGTCGCCTTTTTTCTCGCCGAAATGGGCGACAAGACGCAGATCGCCACCGTGGCACTGGCGGCGCAGTACCAGAGTTTCTTCGCGGTGGTGGCGGGCACCACGCTGGGCATGATGATCGCCAATGCCCCCGCCGTGCTGCTGGGCGACCGGATCGCGCAGCGGATGCCGGTGCGACTGGTGCATGCCGTCGCCGCCGCGATCTTCGCGATCCTCGGGGTCGTTACCCTTGCCGGTGGCGGTGCGCGCTGGGGCTTCTGATTCGCAGCGGCATCGATGGGCGACACCTTTCCCGCACCCGGCATCGGGCCGATAATCGCGGGTTCCAGCCTCCGGCGCGTCCGCTGGGCTGTCGCGCCACAGGAAGCCGCCATTTGAACCGCCAGACTCCCCCGCCCGCCGGTCTCACCGCTCACACCCCCATGATGCAGCAGTACCTGCGCCTGAAGGCGGAGCACCCCGACCTGCTGCTGTTCTACCGCATGGGGGATTTCTACGAGCTGTTCTACGACGACGCGCGCCGCGCGGCGGAACTGCTCGACGTAACCCTCACCAGCCGCGGCCAGTCGGCGGGCCAGCCGATTCCCATGGCTGGGGTTCCCTATCACGCGGTGGAAGGCTATCTCGCCCGCCTGATCCGGCTGGGCGAATCCGTGGCCATCTGCGAACAGGTCGGCGATCCCGCGACCAGCAAGGGCCCGGTGGAGCGGCGCGTGGTGCGCCTGGTCACACCGGGCACCGTCAGCGACGAGGCGCTGCTCGATCAGCGCCGCGACAATCTGCTGGTGGCAGCACACGGAAGCGGCCGCCGCTACGGCATCGCGGCGCTCGACATCGGCAGCGGTCGCTTCACGGTGACCGAAGTGGAGGGCGACGCGGCGCTGGCAGGCGAGCTGGAGCGCCTCGACCCGGCGGAACTGCTGCTGCCCGAGGGCTTCGCCGCCGGCATCGATCTCGACGCGCGCGCCGGCACCCGCCGCCGGCCACCCTGGGAGTTCGATCTCGACAGCGCGCGGCGTGCGTTGTGCGAGCAGTTCCAGACCCGGGATCTGGCCGGCTTCGGCTGCGACCACCTCGATCTCGCGCTCGCCGCCGCCGGCTGTCTGCTGGCCTATGCCCGCACCACCCAGCGCACCGCCCTGCCTCACCTGCGCGGTCTGACCCGGGAGCGCGCCGACGATTGCGTGTTTCTCGACGCCGCCACGCGCCGCAATCTGGAACTCGATACCAACCTGCGGGGCGGGCGCGACAACACCCTGCTCTCGGTGCTGGATGCGACCGCCACCGCCATGGGCAGCCGCCTCTTGCAGCGCTGGCTCAACCGGCCGCTGCGGGATCTGATCGCCATCGCCGGCCGCCAGCGGGCCATCGCCGAACTGAGCGCGGATTTTGGTTACGAAGGCGTGCGCCCGGCGCTCGCCGGAATCGGCGACGTGGAACGTATTCTCGGTCGCGTGGCGCTGCGCTCGGCGCGGCCCCGGGATCTGGCGCGATTGCGCGATTCCCTCGCCGCACTGCCGCAGCTGCAAGCCGCTCTGGCAGGACTGGCGAGCCCGGAGCTACGCAGTCTGGCCGGGCGCGCGGGCGAGTTTCCCGAGCTCACCGCGCTGCTGAGCGCCGCGCTGGTGGAAAACCCGCCCATGGTGCTGCGCGATGGCGGCGTGATCGCATCCGGCTACGACGCCGAACTGGACGAACTGAACGGACTCGCCACCCATGCCGGGGATTATCTGCTCGCGCTCGAAACCCGCGAGCGCGAGCGTACCGGCATAGCCACCCTCAAGGTGGGCTACAACCGCGTTCACGGCTATTACATCGAGCTCTCCCGCGGCCAGGCCGCGCAGGCGCCGCTCGACTATCAGCGCCGCCAGACCCTGAAAAACGCCGAGCGCTACATCACCCCGGAACTCAAGACCTTCGAGGACAAGGCCCTCAGTGCCCAGAGCCGGGCGCTGGCGCGCGAAAAACTTCTTTACGAACAATTGCTCGACGCGCTCAACCAGCACCTCGGGCCGCTGCTGGACAGCGCAGCCGCCGTGGCCGCGCTGGACGTGCTGGTGAATTTCGCCGAACGCGGCGCGGCGCTTGGCTTCGCGCTGCCGGAAATCACGGCGGCACCGGGGCTGGAGATTCGCGCCGGGCGCCACCCGGTGGTGGAGCGGAGCATCGACACACCCTTCATCGCCAACGATCTGGTGCTGGATGACACGCGCCGCATGCTCATCGTCACCGGGCCCAACATGGGCGGCAAATCCACCTACATGCGCCAGATCGCGCTGATCGCCCTGCTCGCCCATGTCGGCGCCGGGGTGCCGGCCGAGCGCGCGCGCATCGGGCTGATCGACCGCATCTTCACCCGCATCGGCTCGGCCGACGATCTGGCCGGCGGGCGCTCGACCTTCATGGTGGAGATGACCGAGGCCGCCAATATCCTCCACAACGCCAGCGACCGCAGTCTGGTATTGCTCGACGAGATCGGGCGCGGCACCAGCACCTTCGACGGCCTGGCGCTGGCCTGGGCCTGCGCGGTGCATCTGGCGCGCGAAGTGCGCGCCTTCACCCTGTTCGCCACTCATTACTTCGAGCTCACCGCTCTCCCCGAGCAGGCAGCGGGCGTCGCCAATGTGCATCTGGATGCGACCGAATACCGCGACCGCATCGTGTTTCTGCACAGCGTGCGGGAGGGGCCGGCGAGTCGCAGTTACGGCATTCAGGTGGCGCGTCTCGCCGGCGTGCCCGGCGCCGTGATCGAACTCGCACGCCAGGAGTTGCAGCGGCTGGAACAGGGCGCACAGACGCGCACGGCCGCACCGCAACCACCGGCCCAGGCGGACCTGTTCGCGCCCGTCGATCCGCTGCGCGCGGCGCTCGCCGCCGCGGACCCGGACCAGCTCAGCCCGCGCGCAGCGCTCGATCTGCTGTATCGGCTGCAGGCGCTCGCGCGCGCCGGTTAAGCGAAATCGCCCCGTTCAGCGCAGTTGTGATTGGTTATAATCGCGGCCCCTGAAAGCCCACATGGAGCGCAACCGATGACCTTTGTAGTCGGGGAAAACTGCATCAAGTGCAAATTTACCGATTGCGTGGAAGTCTGTCCGGTGGACTGCTTTTACGAAGGCCCCAACTTTCTGGTGATCCACCCCGACGAGTGCATCGACTGCGCCCTGTGCGAGCCCGAGTGTCCGGCGAACGCGATTTTTTCCGAAGATGAACTGCCGGCCGATCAGAAGGATTTTCTCGCGCTGAACACCGAGCTCGCGCAGATCTGGCCCAACATCACCTTGCGCAAGGCGGCACCGGAGGACGCCGAAGAATGGAACGGCAAGCCCGGCAAGCGGGAGTTGCTGGAGCGCTGATCCCGGCGCCGGCCACTGCGTCGGCGCTTATTGGTCGGCGCTTATTGCGACGACATCTGTTGCGAAGGCACCTATTGCGAAAGTCCCTATTGCGAAGGTAAAAGCCGCGTCGGATCGATCGGCTCACCCTGCTTGCGGATTTCGAAATAGAGCCGGCCGGGATTGGCCGCATCGCCGCCCACCTCACCCAGAAGCTGACCCGCGATCACCTTGTCGCCCTCGCGCACCGCCATGATGCGGTTGTAGGCGTAGGCGCTGAGGTACACCTCACTGTGCTGGACGATGATGAGCTGGCCGTAGCCGCGCAACCCGTCGCCCGCATAGACCACCTCGCCGGGCGCCGCCGCTTGGATGGGCGTACCGGGCCGGCTCTGGATGTTGATCCCCTTGAACTGGCCGTTGCTGTCGTACTGGCGCGTAACGTTGCCGGTCGCCGGCCACTGCCAGGACCAACTGGACGCCGATGCCGGACTGCCGGGAGCCGAGGGGACAGCGGCCGGAGCCGGCGCCAAACTGCCGGGAGCCGGGGGGACCGGGGCCGGGGCCGGCGGCAGCACCGGGGCTCCCGCCACTACCGGACGCGGGTCGGGCTGGGTATCGAGTTGGGGCTCGGGAACCGGCATCACGACGACGCCGGACGCGGCAGTCGTCTTGCCCGTCGAAGATTGCGCAGGGACTGGCGGATCCAGCACCAGGCGGCTGCCCACGTGAATCAGATAGGGTGGCGCAAGATGGTTGAGCTGGGCGAGCTTGTCCACCGTGGTTTCGTAACGCCAGGCGATGGCGTAGAGAGTATCGCCGCGCGCCACCACATGGACACGCTGGCTGGGTTGCACGGTGGGCGCTCGATGCACGGACACCACCGGCGCGCGCTGCGCGGCGCAACCCGCGAGCAACAGCCCCGCCAGCGCCGCTGCGATCAGCTTGCGACCTGCAAGCCCTGCCAAGCCCTTGCAGCCCGCGCACACCGCCACGCCGGTCCCCGCAGTCTGGCTATCCTCACACCGGCTGGATTTCGCTCTTGTGTCGGATCGGTACACAGGGATCACGCGCTGGTGGTACCGCTCACCAGGGGCACGAAGCGGACGCGCTCGATGACTTCCTCGCCGTACTGAGACGTGTCGCCGTGCCGGGTAATGACGCGCAGCTCCTGTTCGCCCGAGAGGCCGACCGGGATCACCAGAATACCGTTGGGCGCAAGTTGCTGGAGCAGTTCCTCAGGCACCACCTCGGGCGCGGCGGTGGTGATGATCGCGTCATAGGGCGCGTTCTCGCGCCAACCGATAGCGCCATCGAGGTGCGCGCTCAGGATGTTGCGCAAGCGCAACTGACGAAACAGTTTCTGCGCGCGCAGCAGCAGCGGCTTGATGCGCTCGACGGTGTAGACCTGCTCCACCAGTTGCGCCAGCACCGCCGCCTGGTAGCCGGAACCCGTGCCCACTTCCAGCACTCGACGCGGGTTGCCGTGCGCCAGCAGCGCCTGGGTCATGCGGGCGACGATGTAGGGCTGGGAGATGGTCTGGCCGTAGCCGATGGGGAGTGCAGTGTCTTCGTAGGCGCGGTGCGCCAGCGCCTCTTCGACAAACAGATGGCGTGGCGTGCTGCGCATCGCATCGATGACTTTGGCCTTGTCGATGCCGCCCTCGCGCAAACGCTGTACAAGCCGCTCGCGGGTGCGCTGCGACGTCATGCCGACACCGTGAATGTCGATCGAACTCACTCGCAAATGCCCTCGTGCGAAGGCGGCAATATAGCACACCGACCCGCTGCCTCCGGGCGCTCGGGCACTACCAGCTCCAGCAGCACGGCGGTCGCGAACGCGCCCCGATCCAGCTCGAAACCGAGTACGAGATCCGCATCATCCCAGCGCCAACTGAAGGCGCGCGGCCGCAACACCAATGGGCGCCGCTCCTGGGTCAGGCCGACATGCTCCAGCGGGTGTTGCCAGTGCTGCCACGCACTGAGCACTCCCTGTTCGAAGGCCGCCACGGCGGCAACGGCCGCCGGGCGGCCGCGCCCCCAGAGCGGGCCTTCGGGAAGAGCTTCGCCGGCGAGCGGTTGCTGCCAGCAGCCGGTGCGCACCCGCTCCGCCAGCACCAGATTGAACAGCCAGGAGCGCGCCGCCGACAGATACAGACCGTTGCGGGCGTCGTCGCCGATACGCTCACTGCTTTTCCGCCCTTTGGATTTGCGGCCGCCGTGCCGCGGGCCGTTTTGGCGTGAATCGCGCTCGCTGCCGAGCTGTTGTAGAAGTCGGTCCGCCGCAGGCAGGTTGCCGCCATCGATACCAAAGCGCTGCGCCCCGAAATAGTTGGGCACGCCCCGGGCGATCAACACCAGCCGCTGTTCGATGGCGGCACGCTCGCCCTGCACGTCGCGCAGCCGGATCAGGAAGCGGTTGCCGGCGTGCTCGCCCCGGCGCAGCTTGGTCTGGTGGCGGCGCAGTTCCAGCACCTCGGCGTCGAGCGTGCCCAGAGCGGGCGCGGTGGTTGCCGCCGTGGGCACGCTGAACCACTGGGTTGTGATCGCACGGCGATCCTTGAGGCCGCAGTAGCCGATGTCCAGCTCGGCGACGTCCGCGCTGGCGGCAAGCTGACGCGCCACCCAGCGGGTATTCTCGCCGCGCTTGCGGATCAGCAGACACAGATGTTCACCGGTGCCGGTGAATGCAAAATCGTCTGGTAACAGCTCCTCGACCTGAAAATCCTCGGGCTGTGCGCGCACCTGTGCCCGGCACACCGCAACGCCATAGGCCTGGGGGAAGTCGATATTGAATACCCGCTCCGGTGTAGTGATCACCGCGCGCTGCCTGGATGGCGGCCCAGCAGCACCACGGCATGGCAGGCGATACCTTCGCCACGGCCCTCGAAACCCAGACCTTCGGTGGTGGTCGCCTTGACGTTGATCTGATCGGGCGCGGCGTGCAGGTCTTCGCAGAGCGCCGCGAGCATGGCGCGCAGATGCGGCGCGATGCGCGGCGCTTGGGCGACCAGGGTAATGTCGGCGTTCACCAGCGCCCAGCCCTGCGCCGTCACCTGCGCCACGGTGCGACGCAGAAACATGCGGCTGTCCGCGTGGCGGTATTCGGGATTGTTGTCGGGGAAATGCCGGCCGATGTCGCCCAGCGCCGCCGCGCCGAACAGGGCATCGCAGAGCGCATGGATCACCACATCGCCGTCCGAATGGGCGATGACCCCCTGGGGAAACGGAATCCGCACGCCGCCCAGCATGAGGTGGTCGCCCGGCCCGAAACGATGCACGTCGTAACCATTGCCAATCCGGAAACTCATTCGGCCTCCTGCGCTGCCAGCACCGCGGCGGCGAGCGCCAGATCTTCGGGCCGGGTGATCTTCAGATTGTCGTGTCGCCCCGGCACCACGCGGGGAGCATGCCCCGCGGCTTCGAGCGCCGCCGCCTCGTCGGTGAATTCGCGCCCGGATTGCCGGGCCTGCGCCAACGCGGCGACCAGCATAGCGTAGCGGCAGAGTTGCGGCGTCAGGGCCGCCCAGAGTCCCGCGCGCGGCTCGGTCCCGACCACGATGCCGTTGTCATCCACGCGCTTGAGGGTATCGCTGACGGGCGCTGCCAGCAGCGCGCCGCCGGGATGGTCAGCGGCCGCCAGCAAGGCGCGGATGTCTCCCGCCGTCACGCAGGGACGCACCACATCGTGTACCAGCACCAGATCTGTCGCCGCCGCGCGACCGGCGAGCGCGGCCAGCCCCGCGCGCACCGAGTCGGCACGCTCCGCGCCACCCCGGGCGACCAGGATGCGGGGATCCGAGGCACAGGCGAGACGCTGCCAATGCGCATCGTCAGCCGCGATGACGACTACCAGAGCCGTGGGTTCGATCGCCAGCAAACGCTCCAGGGTGTGCTGAATCACCGGCTTGCCGGCCAGTGGAAGATACTGTTTCGGAATGGGCCCGCCAAAGCGCCGACCGCCACCGGCGGCGGGAACTATGACCCAGGTTTTCACGGCGGATCGGCCTTTTTTTCGAGGAGCATGTAAAAAGTTTCGCCCTCGCCGACCATGCCCAGATCGTGGCGCGCGCGCTCTTCCACACCGATGTCGGCCTTGAGCAGCTCGACTTCCTCGGCCAGCTTGCGGTTGCGTTCCTCCAGCTCCCGGTTGCGCTGCTCCTGAGCCACCACCTTTTGCTCCAGACGTATCCGTTCGCGAATGCCGCCCTCGCCGAGCCAGAGCCGATATTGCAGGCCCAGCAGCAACAGTACCAACACGCCGATCAGCTTGCGCATGGCGGCATTCCAGCGCGCTCGAGCGCGGCGCGGGTCAAGGGCTAGGGGGCAGGAGTCATCAGTTCGCCGCGTCCCCGGTAGGGTGCGGTGCCGTCGAGCTCGGCCTCGATGCGCAGCAGACGGTTGTACTTGGCGACCCGGTCGGAGCGGCACAGCGACCCGGTCTTGATCTGGCCCGCGCCGGTGGCGACCGCGAGGTCGGCGATGGTGGTGTCCTCGGTCTCGCCGGAGCGGTGCGAGATCACCGAGCGATAACCTGCCGCGCGCGCCATGGCGATGGCGTCCAGCGTCTCCGACAGAGTGCCGATCTGATTGGGCTTGATGAGAATGGCGTTGGCGACGCCGCGCTCGATACCCTGGCGCAGGATCGCAGTGTTGGTGACGAACAGATCGTCGCCCACCAGCTGGATGCGCTTGCCGAGCTTGGCGGTGAGCAGTTGCCAGCCGTCCCAGTCGGATTCGTCGAGCCCGTCTTCAATGGAGACGATGGGATAGCGGTCGCAGAGATCGGCCAGATACTCGACGAAACCGGCGGAGCTGTAACTGCGCCCCTCGCCTTTGAGGTGATATTGACCATGGCGATAAAACTCCGACGCCGCGCAATCGAGCGCCAGCGTGACGTTTTCCCCGAGCCGGTAGCCCGCGGCGGCGACGGCCTCGCCGATCACCGCGAGGGCCTCGGCATTGGAAGCCAGATTGGGCGCGAAGCCGCCCTCGTCGCCCACCGCGGTCGCGAGCCCGCGACCGTGCAGCACTTTTTTCAGGGCGTGGAAGATCTCGGCACCGGCGCGCAGCGCCTCGGCAAAGGTAGGCGCACCCACCGGCTGGATCATGAATTCCTGGATATCGACATTGTTATCGGCGTGCTCGCCGCCGTTGATGATGTTCATCATGGGCAGCGGCATCCGGTAACGGGGCGCGCCGCCCGCGGTTTCCGCGATGTGCTGGTACAGGGGTACACCGCGACCCAGCGCTGCCGCCCTGGCCGCCGCGAGCGACACCCCGAGGATGGCGTTGGCGCCCAGCGCGCCCTTGTTCTCGGTGCCGTCGGCTTCGATCATGCGACGGTCGAGTTCGCGCTGATCCGCCGCGTCGGCGCCGAGCAACAGATCGCGCAGTGCGCCGTTGACGTTGGCGACGGCGTTCAGCACACCCTTGCCAAGGTAGCGCTCGGGATCGCCGTCGCGCAGCTCCAGCGCTTCGCGCGAGCCGGTCGATGCCCCGGACGGGGCGCAGGCGCTGCCCACGGCACCGCCCACGAGCGTCACGTCCACATTCACCGTGGGATTGCCGCGGGAGTCGAGTATCTCGTAGGCGCGAATGTCCTCGATCTTGGTCATGTTCGTTCCTGTCGGTCGGTCGTGAAATTTCAACGAATGGCGAGCGGGGGCAGTGCCTTGACCAGGTCGTCGACGGCTTTTATCTGCGTCAGAAACGGCTCCAGCACATCCAGCGGCAGCGCGCTCGGGCCATCGCAGAGGGCGCGATCCGGATCGGGATGGGCTTCCAGGAAGAGTCCCGCGATCCCCACGGCGACCCCGGCGCGGGCCAGTTCCGCGACCTGGGCGCGGCGCCCGCTGGATGCGGCGCCGCCCGGGTCCCGCCGTTGCAGGGCATGGGTGACATCGAAAATCATGGGCGCGCCGCCGGTGGCGTCCTTGGCCACCTGAAAGCCCAGCATATCCACCACCAGATTGTCGTAGCCGAAACAGGTGCCGCGCTCGCACAGCAACAGCCGGTCGTTGCCGCACTCGCGAAACTTGCCCACCAGATGAGCGGTTTGTTCGGGGCTCATGAACTGGGGCTTCTTGATGTTGATGATCGCGCCCGTGGCCGCGAGCGCGGCGACCAGGTCGGTCTGGCGCGCGAGAAACGCCGGCAGTTGCAACAGGTCGCAGACTTCCGCCGCCGGCGCTGCCTGGGCGACCTCGTGCACATCCGTCAGCACCGGCACGCCGAAGGTGCGCTTTACGTCTTCGAGCATGCGCAGGCCCGCGTCCAGCCCCGGCCCGCGGAAGGAGTGAATCGAGGTGCGATTGGCCTTGTCGAAGGACGCCTTGAACACATAGGGCATGCCGAGACGCCGCGTCACGGCGACAAAGTGTTCCGCGGCGCGCAGCGCCAGCTCGCGGGATTCCAGCACATTGATGCCGCCGAACAGGACCAGGGGCCGGTCATTGGCGATGGCGATCTCGCCCAGAGCCACCGTTCGGTTCATCGCTCAGGTTCCGGTAGCGGCAGGCGCAACGCCGGCGGCTTTCAGGCACGCCTGAATGAAACCCGAGAACAGCGGGTGCCCGGTGCGCGGCGTCGAGGTGAATTCGGGATGGAACTGGCAGGCAAAAAACCAGGGATGATCGGGCAGCTCGATGGTCTCCACCAGGGATTCGTCGGTGGACCAGCCGCCCACCTTCATGCCGGCCGCCTGGATCACGCCGATGTACTTGTTGTTCACCTCGTAGCGGTGGCGATGGCGCTCGACAATCACGTCCTTGCCGTAGACCGCGCGCGCCCGCGATCCCGCCACCAGCCGCGCCTCCTGCGCACCCAGGCGCATGGTGCCGCCGTAGTCGAAGGCTTCGGAGCGGGTCTCGACATGCCCCTCCCGGTCGGTCCATTCGGTGATCAGGCCGATCACCGGATGCGGCGTATTGCGGTCGAACTCGGTACTGTTGGCGCCGACCAGGCCGACCACATTGCGCGCGAATTCGATCACCGCGACCTGCATGCCCAGACAGATGCCGAGATACGGAATACGCCGCTCGCGCGCGTGGCGCACCGCGCGAATCTTGCCCTCGACACCGCGTTCGCCGAACCCGCCCGGGACCAGAATGCCGTGGCAGCCGGCGAGCTGGCTCAGGTCGTCGTCGAGCAGTTCCGAGTCGATGTGATGAATCACCACCCGCGCCTTGTTGTGGATGCCGGCGTGCTCCAGCGCCTCATTGAGCGACTTGTACGCATCCAGCAGATCCATGTATTTGCCGACCATGGCAATCACCACTTCATGTTCGGGATGGCGCTGGTTTTCCACCACCAGATCCCATTGCGACAGATCGGCGGGATGGTCGGGAAGCCGGAATTTTTCCACCACGAAGCCATCGAGGCCCCACTCATGCAGATGACGGGGGATGGAATAGATGCTCTCGGCATCCATGAGCGGTACCACGGCGCGCTCCTCGACGCTGGTGAAGAGCGCGATCTTGCGCCGCGACGCGTCGTCGATGGCCACCTCGGAGCGGCACACCAGCACATCCGGCTGCAGGCCGATGGAGCGCAGCTCCTTCACCGAATGCTGGGTCGGTTTGGTCTTGGTCTCGCCGGCGGTGGCGATATAGGGCACCAACGTGAGATGAATCAGCAGCGAACGCTGCGAGCCGAGTTCCACCTTGAGCTGACGGATCGCTTCCAGAAAGGGCTGCGACTCGATATCGCCCACGGTGCCGCCGATCTCCACCAAGGTGATATCGGCGCTCTCTCCACCTTCCAGGATGCGGCGCTTGATCTCGTCGGTGACATGGGGGATCACCTGCACGGTACCGCCGAGATAATCGCCGCGGCGCTCGCGGCGCAGGATGGTTTCGTAGATCTGGCCGGCGGTGAAGTTGTTCTTGCTGGACATGCGGGCGTTGAGGAAACGTTCGTAATGGCCCAGGTCCAGATCGGTCTCGGCGCCGTCCTCGGTGACGAACACCTCGCCGTGCTGGAACGGGCTCATGGTGCCCGGGTCGACATTCAGGTAGGGATCGAGCTTCAGCACCGTGATCTTGAAGCCGCGCGCCTCCAGCAAGGCGCCCAGGGAAGCCGCCGCAATACCTTTGCCGAGGGATGACACCACCCCGCCGGTTACGAAAATGAATCGCGTCATCGCAGACCTTTCTCATCAGGCAGAGGGGCAGGAAAAACCGGGTGTCAGAGGTGCGTGAAGCGGAGTCGAGAAGCCCGTTGCACCCATCGGTGGACGGGCGAAAAGCCTAGCAGAAAGGCGGGTGGCACTCAATGCGAACACGGGTGCGCAGATCGGTGTGGCACCCGTCCGGGCCGCATCCGCGCTACCGAAAACGGCACGGTCTCGGGTTGGCGGTCCTCCGCGGAACTTTCCGCCCGCGGCCCGGTCTCCCCGCCTGTGCCGTGCACACCGCATCGCTTCACCTGAGGGAGCCAGGCCTGACCACCATGCCGATATTCATGACGCCCATAGCAACAAGAACGCGTTTCCACCATCTCCCGCTCACTCCCATTCCACCGCCCCGGCGCGGATAGCTGATGCCGGCGCATGGCCGGCGCTGATTGCAACCGCTTTCCAGAATGGAGCACACAGAATGATCGAGGTGAACAACCTGACCCGCCGCTATGGCGATCTGACGGCCGTGGATGACGTGAGTTTCCGCATCGGCCGCGGTGAGGTGGTGGGTCTGCTGGGCCACAACGGCGCCGGCAAGACCACCATCATGAAGATGATCACGGGGTTTCTCGAACCGACCGCCGGCACTATCCGCATCGACGCGCTGACGGTCGGTCCCGATACGCGCGCGATTCAGGCGCGCATCGGCTATCTGCCGGAGAACTGCCCGCTGTGGCCCGAGATGACGGTCATCGATTACCTGTTCTACCAGGCCGCCCTGCACCGGGTGCCGGACGCGCAACAGCGCGCGGCGGTGACCGCCGCGATCCGCCGCACGGCGCTCAGGGAGAAGGCCACGGCGCCGATTCAAACCCTCTCCCGCGGTTACCGCCAGCGCGTGGGTGTAGCGCAGACGCTGCTGCACGACCCGGACATCATCATCCTCGACGAGCCCACCAACGGTCTCGACCCGACCCAGATCCTGCACATGCGCGAGCTGATCGGCGAAATGGCCCAGCACGCCACCGTGATCGTCTCCACCCATATCCTGTCGGAAGTGCAGGCGGTGTGCGAACGGGTACTGATCCTGCGCGCCGGCCGGCTCGCCATGGATACGCGCCTGGACGCGCTGCAACAGAGCGGGGGCCTGCTGGTGAGCGTGGGCGGCGATGCCCGCGCGGCCCTGACCGGCGTTCCCGGCGTGAAGAACGTGGCGGAAACCAGCACCGCCCGGGGCCAGCATCACTACCGCCTGGATGCGCCCGTCGACGCCGCCCCCGATGTGGCCGCGGTGCTCGCCGGTGCCGGCCTGCGGCTCTACGCCCTGCAACCCCAGCGGCGGGATCTGGAAACCCTGTTTGCCGAAGTGAACGCGGAGGTGGCCCATGGCTGAGATGCTGCGCATCGCCCGCAAGGAATTCCGCGGCTTCTTTGCCACCCCCGCCGCCTATCTGTTTCTCGGCGCCTTTCTCGCGGCCACCCTGTTCGTGTTTTTCTGGGTGGAGACGTTCTTCGCCCGCAACATCGCCGATGTGCGGCCGCTGTTCGAGTGGCTGCCGCTGCTGCTGATCTTCCTGGTGGCGGCGCTGACCATGCGATCCTGGTCCGAGGAGCGCCGCGCGGGCACGCTGGAAACCCTGCTCACGGCGCCGGTGCAGCCCCTGCAGCTGGTGCTCGGCAAGTTCGCGGCAACGCTCGGGCTGGTGGCGCTGGCGCTGGCACTCACCCTGCCGCTGCCGATCACGGTGGCGCTGCTCGGGCCGCTCGACTGGGGTCCAGTGGTCGGCGGCTATCTCGCCACCCTGTTCCTGGCCGCGGCCTATGTCGCCATCGGCCTCTACATGAGCGGCCGCACCGACAACCCCATCGTCGCGCTGATCCTGACCGCGCTGGTGTGCGGGCTCTTCTATCTGGTGGGATCGAGCACCCTGACCAATCTGTTCGGCCACCGCATCGGCGGCGTGCTGGCCCTGCTCGGCACCGGCACCCGCTTCGAATCCATCACCCGCGGCGTGCTGGATCTGCGCGATCTCTATTACTACGTCGCTATCGTCGGGGTATTCCTGACCCTGAACCTGTTCGGCCTCGAACGCCTGCGCTGGGCCGGCAATCCGCGCAGCGCCCGCCACCAGCTCTGGGGCCTGGCTGCGGGACTGGCGGTGGCCAACTTCGTGGCGGCCAACCTGTGGCTGGCTCCCATCGGCTGGGCGCGCGCCGACATCACCCACGGCAAGCTCTATTCGCTGTCGGAGGCGACCCGGGACCAACTCGCCCAGGTGCGGGAGCCGCTGCTGATCCGCGGCTACTTCTCCGCCAAGACCCACCCCCTGCTCGCGCCCCTGGTGCCGCAGATCAAGAATCTGCTGGAGGAATACGCCGTGGCTGCCGGCAGCCGCGTGCGGGTGGAGTTCATCGACCCTCACACCGATCGCGCGCTGGAGGATGAAGCGGCCGCCCGCTACGGCGTCAAGCCGGTGCCGTTCCAGACCGCGAGCCGCTACCAGGCCGCGGTGGTGAATTCCTATTTCAATGTGGTGGTGAGTTACGGCGACCAGTACCAGACCCTGGGCTATCAGGATCTGATCGAAGTGAAGGCCCAGGGCGGCGACCGCGGCCTGGATGTACTGCTGAAAAACCCCGAGTACGCCGTGACCCGCGCCATTCACAAGGCGGTGACCGCCTATCGCTCGGGCGGCAACCCCTTCGATGCCCTGACGCGGCCGGTGACGTTCCGGAGTTATATCTCGCCGGACGCCAAGCTTCCGGACGCACTCGTGGCGTTGCGCAAGGATCTCGATGCCCTGCTCGACGACTACCGAAAGCAGGCCGGCGACAAGCTCGCCGTCGCCGTTGCCGACCCGGATGCCGACGGCGGCAAGCTGGCGGAGGAACTCGACAAGCGCTACGGCCTGGGACCCCAGATCGCGAGCCTGATCGACCCCACGCCATTCTGGTTCTCGATGGTGATCGAAGGCGCGGGCGATCCGGTGCAGGTGCCACTGCCGGAAACCCTCGACAAGGACGCCCTGAAACGCTCTCTCGACGCCGCCTTCAAGCGCCTCGCGCCGGGTTTCCTCAAGACCATCGCCCTCGTCAAGCCCGTCACCTCGGCCTATGGCGACAGCGACGCCGCGCAGTACAACGCGCTGACCAGAGTGCTGGAAGAAAGCGCCCGGATCCAGGTCACCGGGCTGGAGGACGGCCGTGTGCCCGAGGAAGCCGATCTGCTGCTGGTGCTCTCGCCTCGGGACTTGAGCGATAGGCAGGTCTTCGCCATCGACCAGTTCCTGATGCGCGGCGGCAGTGTGGTGCTCGCCACCTCGCCCTTCGAGATCCAGCTCACACAGACCCTGACCGCCAGCCAGCAGCCGTCGGGACTGGCGGACTGGCTCGGCCATCAGGGCATCAGCATCGCCGACACCCTGGTGCTGGACCCCCAGAGTGCTTCGCTGCCAGTGCCCGTTGAGCGCTATATCGGAGGCATCCCCGTGCAGGAAATCCACATGGTGCCCTATCCCCATTTCCCGGACATCCGGGGCCCAGGCATCAATGGCGACAGTCCCATCACCGCCGGACTCGACCAGTTGACCCTGAACTGGGCCTCGCCAATCACCATCGATGCCGCCAAAAACCCGGATCGCAGGGTGACGGAACTGCTGAAGAGTTCAGCCCAGAGCTGGACTTCGCCAGACCCGAACCTGATTCCGGATTACAGCGCGTTCCCGGCGACCGGCTTCGAACCGCAAGGGAAACGCGCGGCGGCGCTGCTGGCAGTGGCGCTCGAAGGCCGCTTCGATTCGTTCTATCAGGGCAAGCCGTCCCCGCTCGCCCAGGACACGGACGCCGGCGACGCGCACAGTGACGACGCCGCGGACGCCGATGCCGCCGCCGACGCTGCGAAGAAGAACGCGATCACCGGCGTGATCGACCGCTCGCCGGAATCGGCGCGTCTGGTACTGGTGGCCAGCAACAGTTTCGCCACCGACACCGCGATCGACCTCGCCTCTCAGGGCCTCGGCACCCTTTACCTGCGCCCGGTGGAGTTTCTCCAGAACGCCATCGACTGGTCCCTGGAAGACCGCAGCCTGCTCGCCCTGCGCGGGCGCAGCCAACTGGCGCACACCCTGGCGCCGCTGGCGGAAGGCGAGCAACGCCGCTGGGAATACCTCAATTACGGCCTGGCCCTGTTGGGCCTGGGTGCCGTCTGGGGCTGGCGCCGCCGGGTCGCCGCCGCCGACCGGCGTCGTTATCAAAACCTGCTTGCGGAGATTTGACGCATGGAAAAGACCATTCGACTGCTGGCAGCAGTGCTGGGCGTACAGCTGCTGCTCGCCTTGGGGCTCAGCTTCACCGGGCCCCAGCTGTCCACCCCCGCCGCGGAAACCCCGCTGCTCGGTTTCGATGCGGAAAAAGTTGATCGCCTCGTGATCGAAGGACCGGAGGCCGCCAAAGTCGCGCTGACCAAGACCGACGGCAACTGGCACCTGCCGGATGCGGCTGACTTCCCCGCTGACCGCGACAAGATCGAACAACTGCTGAAGCGGCTCAGGGAACTGCGCGGGGGTACACCCGTGGCCACCACCCCGGGCGCTCAGCAGCGCTTCCGGGTCAGCGACGCGGACTTCGAACGCCGCGTCACCCTGAGCGCCGGCGACCAGACGCTCGGCGTACTTTATCTGGGCACAGCACCCAGCCTGCGCCAGATCAATGCGCGCGCCGCCACCAGCGAGGCCATCTTCGCAGTCGAGCTGGGGGCCCACGAATTCCCGGTCAAGATCGACGCCTGGATCGACCGGACCGTGCTGCGCGTGCCCCGCGACGAGATCGTTGCCGTCGATGTGGCAGGCCTGCATCTGGAGCGCGTGCCCGACCCGACACCGACGATGGAAGCCACCACAAAAGCCAGCGCGGAAAACCCGACCGATGGCGCCACTACCGACGCAAAAGCCGCCGGGATCGAGGGCGCGGCGCCGCGGACCCAGTGGCAGGCCACCGGACTGGCCGCCGGCGAAAGCCTCAACTCGGCCGCCGCCGACGCCCTGGCCGGAAAACTCGCGGAGATCAGTATCAGCGCGCTGCTGGGTACCGAGGAAAAAAGCGAATACGGCCTGAACAACCCGGTTCTGAGCCTTCAGGTCACCCGCAAGGGCGGCGCGCCGGTCGAATACCGACTGGGCAAGGCCCCGCAAGGGGATGAGTACACATTGAAAGTGTCCGACCGTACCCAGTACTTCCGCCTGCCGGCCTACAGCGCCGAGCAGTTGCTGAAAGCGAGCACGCGCCAAGCGCTCGTCTCCGAGACTACCCAGGACAAGAATCCCGAACAATCGCCACAAGCGGCGGTCAGGAAGTAGGCTGACAACACCGGAAAACCCGGCGGATGGCCCGTCCGCCGGACACCTGCCCGTCGCGCGGGAAACCGCCGGTGATGGGGATCGCACACTGCGATGCGTCCAGGATCGGCTTCTCCCAAGGCCACCACTGATTGCATCAACCACCGGTGTCTTGCTGGCGCCGATGTCTTACTGACTTTTTTGTTCCGACGGCGCCAACCGTTTGGTCAGCTGCTGGTATTTTTGATAGGCGTCCGGCAGATTGTCGTACTTCAGCGAAGCGGTGCAATCGTCCAGAGCCTCCCTGAACCGCCCCAACTGCATCTGCGCGAAGCAGCGATTGTTATAAGCAATGGCAAGGTCTGTTTTTGTTTGAGTCTTCTCGTCAAACAGAAACGGATACGAATTCAACGCTGCCAACTCCGCTGCCATATCCTTGCGGTCGCCATAGATGACGGAAATCTCAAGCGCCGCGGACGTCCGAAAATGGAAATTTTGGGAATCAGCCACCATAAAGAGATCCTGCAACTCGGCGTCGGTCTGCCGAAGACCCTTATAAGCCATGGCCCGCCAATAATATGTTTCCGTATCAGAACCATTTTGGATCTGATCAGTACACGCCCGCACCGCCTCGTCAAATTGCTTCAGCCGAAAATACGCATGGCACTTCAGATGCCCATACCCGACGTTGGCTCTGCCGCGTATTCCGGCCACCGCATTCTGGTAAGCAATCACCTGCGCGTACTGAGCCGATTTGTTGTAAAGACTCGTCAATCCATCATAGATATCGGCTATTGCTTCAAATCTGTCCGTCTCGTCAGAGAAGGTGGTATTCTCGACGTCCATCAGCGCTTCACGCCATTTCCTTTCGGCATTTTCGGCATTGTTTTCGATATACCAATAATTTGCCGCTACGGCGTCAAGCATGTAATTGTTTTTACCCGGATTGTTGTCCACAAGCTGGATCTGGCTGTCCATGTGGCTGGCGGCTGATTGCAGAATCACCCCGAAAAAGTGCCCGGCTCCTGCCGTTTTCACGATCCCCTTCATGATCGGCCACAAAGCCAGAGAAAACTGATTGCGATCGGTTTTATGATAGAGATCGAATGCGGAATTAACCTTATCGATCAGTTTGCTATCCACTATTGTGTCCATTACCGCGGATACGCATTTTTCCCGATATGTGCCGTAATAGGAATCGCAGGACGAAGACGCGGTGTCAAGCATCATGCCGTAGAGATGCACATAGAGGAGTCGCAATGGGGAGTCTTCAGGAGCGCCGCCGGCATACTTGTCGGTAAATTCATGCAGCGCCTGCAACGATCCACCCCATTTTTCAGCAAGCGTATCAAGCCGCACTCTATACAGCGGGTAATAATCGGGGAATTTTTCAATGGCCCTATGGAACGCATTATCCATGGTAGCCGTATTGCCGCGCGCGGCATAAACCCTGAGCAACATGAAATAGCTGAATGGATTTTCCGAGTCTATCTGGATTGCCTTCAGAGCATCCGCGGTTGCCAGCTCAATGTATTTTCCGAACAATTCCGACTTCGACTCCGGCACGTTCGAGGAGTAGCTGTGCCCCCGAATGTTCCATGCGAGATTGTGGTAATACCCGGACCTGATCAAATAGGCGGCAGCGGAAGTTTTGTCACTTTCCAGCCACTTGTTCAGATTGTCCAAAAATTGGGCATCGATTCCATAACTGATTTCGTCAATGAATATATTGAACGGATAGAATCGCCAGTATTGCAGTTTGCTGCGAGAAAGCGTTTCGGCACTTATTTGTTGCGCGGCAGCATAATCGCCGCGCTTGATGGCGGCTCTGGCAATCATCGCCTTTTCTGAGGGCAGGACGACAGTGCCCGGCTTGGTAATCAGATGTAACGTTTTTACCTGCTCGGTCGGGAACGCCGGCGAACTCGGCGTTGCGGCCGGCTGTACACCAGAAATGTCTGCTTCGCTGCCATTCATCCGACCGAATTTATAGGCCACCGTCGCGCTGGCGACGATTGCCAGGACCCCTGCAAGCAATAGCGTGCGCAATGAATATTTTTCGGAGGGTTTTTGCTTCCCGTTCATGACGCGTGACCTCCCTGTAAAGTTCCATTTACCGCAGTATCGAGCCCGCTCGCCAGCCGAGCGTTCGGCTGCACAGGCGACTCAGCCAATCCGCGCGCCAGTCCTTCCGATGATTTCCGGGCAGCAAGTCCGGCATATGGCCAACGGCCTGCCGATACCGCCAGCGAGTACCATCCTACCCGACCGCGACAGGTGATCGCCACAGGCACATGGTCGCAAACACCGTGCAACCCGGCGCGTCGCCCGGCTAGCCTGTCTTCAAGCCCCGAAAACAGTCGCGCACTTCCTTCACAAAGACCTCGGGCCGCTCGAACGCCGCAAAGTGCCCGCCGCGGTCGAGTTCGTTCCAGTGGATCAGGTTCCTGAAACGACGCTCGGCCCAGCGCCGCGAGCTGCGAAAAATTTCCTTCGGGTAAATACTGCATCCGGTGGCGAGCTCGACCGGATCGCGCGACAGGCTGTTGAAACTCTCCCAATACAGCCGCGCCGATGACGCGGCGCTCGCGGTGCACCAGTAGAACATGATGTTGTCGAGGAGCTCGTCGCGGGTCAGCACATTTTCGGGATGGCCATCGCAGTCGGTCCAGGCCCAGTACTTTTCGAGAATCCAGGCCGCCTGTCCCACCGGGGAATCCACCAGCCCGTAACCCACCGTCTGCGGGCGGGTACTCTGCTCCTTCGAATAGCCGGAATCCCAGTCCTTGTAGTGCTGCATGCCGGCGAGCGCACTTTGTTCGAGGGGCGTGAGGCTGTCGAACGTGGCGGGATCGGGCTCGACGATCACCATGTTGAGGTGAATCGCCTGGCAGTTGCCCAGGTTCTGCATTCCGATCGCGGTGGTCACCGCCGCGCCCCAGTCACCGCCCTGGGCAAGATAACGGTCATAGCCGAGCCGCAGCATCAGCCGGTTCCATTCGCGCGCGATCTTGTCGATGTTCCAGCCGGTGGTGGTCGGCTTGCCGGAAAACCCGTAGCCCGGCAGCGCGGGGCACACCACGTGGAAAGCATCCGCCGCATCGCCACCGTGGGCGACCGGATCCACCAGGGGTTCGATCACCTTGTGGAATTCGACGATGGAGCCGGGCCAGCCGTGGGTGATGAGCAGCGGCCGCGCATTGGGGTGGGGCGAGCGCTGGTGGATGAAATGAATATCGACGCCGTCGAGTTCGGTGATGAACTGGTCGAAGCGGTTGAGCCGCGCCTCGCGCGCGCGCCAGTCGTAACTCGTCCGCCAGTAATCGCAAACCTCCCGCACATAGGCGAGCGGAATCCCCTGGGACCAATCGTCGACGACTTCCTTTTCGGGCCAGCGGGCGCGGGCGAGGCGCTCGCGGAGATCGGTGAGCACGGCGTCGGGAACCGCGATGCGGAAGGGTCGGATGACATCGTTCACGGGGCACCTCGAGGTGGTCAGTGTTATTGTCAGAAGACCGGATGCTATACGCCGGCAATCCATACAGCAACGCGGAGACAGTCCATCCCCAGTACGCCCGGGCATGGCGGGCGGGTTGCAATCCCCTCTCCCGCCACTAGAATGCCTGCTCCCCGGCCCAATGAGCCTGCGATGAGCATCCGCAATCTGCTCGACCGGCGCCTTCGCGATGCCGCGACTTCCTGCGGCATCGCCGTGTCCCCCACCGACCATCTGGCGGCGCCCAGTACACGCCCCGAGTTCGGCGATTTTCAGGCGAATCTCGCACTTACCGCAGCGCGCGAGATGAAAGCCAAACCTCGTGATCTTGCCGAACGCATCGTCGCCCAGGCGCAGCTCGCCGACATCGCGAGCCGGGTCGAGATCGCGGGTCCCGGCTTCATCAACATTCACCTCGCGGACGATTTCCTGGCCCGGCTCCTCGACGACCTGCACAGCGCGCACCGTCTCTGTCCCCTGGTCGCGCATCCCGTGCGCACCGTGGTGGATTACTCCTCGCCCAATCTGGCGAAGGAGATGCACGTCGGCCATCTGCGCAGCACCATCATCGGCGATGCCGTGGTGCGGGTGCTGGAATACCTCGGCCACGAGGTCATCCGCCACAATCACATGGGCGACTGGGGCACCCAGTTCGGCATGCTGATCGCGGAGCTGGAAGATCATCTGGGCACCGGCGCGGCGCCGGATCTGGCGCTTGCCGATCTCGAACAGTTCTACCAGAACGCCAAGGCGCACTTCGATCTCGACGCCGAATTCGCCACCCGGGCGCGGCACTATGTGGTGCGCCTGCAAGCGGGCGATGCGCATTGCCACGCGCTCTGGCAGCGCTTCATCGCCATTTCCATCGCTCACAGCGAGGCGATCTACCGCCAGCTCAACGTCACGCTGAGCCACACCGACATCCGCCCCGAGAGTGCCTACAACGACGATCTGGCGGAGATCGCCGCGCTGCTGACCGAAAAGGGTCTGGCGGTGGAAGACGAGGGCGCGCTGGTGGCTTTTCTGCCCGAGCTGGCCGACAAGCAGGGCCGGCCGAGCCCGGTGATCGTGCGCAAATCGGACGGCGGCTACCTGTACGCCACCACGGATCTCGCCGCGCTGCGCTATCGCAGCCAGATGCTGGGCGCCAAGCGGATTCTCTACTTCATCGACGCGCGCCAGTCGCTGCACATGAAACAGGTGTTCACCCTGGCGCGGAAGGCCGGTCTGGTCGGCGCCGAGGTCGCGCTCGAACACCATCCCTTCGGCACCATGCTGGGTCCGGACGGCACCCCGTTCAAAACCCGCAGCGGCGGCACCGTCAAGCTCGCCGGACTGCTGGACGAAGCGGTGTCGCGGGCGGCGCAACTGGTCGCCGCCAAGAACCCGGCGCTGGCGGAAACGACCCATGCCGAGATTGCCCACAAGGTAGGCATCGGGGCGGTCAAATACGCCGATCTGGCCAAGACCCGCACCCACGACTATGTATTCGACTGGGACAGCATGCTGAGCTTCGACGGCAACACCGCGCCCTATCTGCAATACGCCTACACGCGCATCCAGAGCATTTTCCGGCGCGCGGCGGACATCGCCCCCGACGCGACTCCCGGCACCATAACGATCACCACGGCAGCGGAGCGCCGCCTCGCCCTCGCCCTGCTTGGATTCGGCGAAGTCCTGCACCAGGTGGCGGCCGAGGCCTACCCTCATGTGCTGTGCAACTACCTCTACGAGCTGGCCAGCACCTTCACCGGATTTTACGAACAGTGTCCGATCCTGAAGCCCGAAATCGCACCCGAGCTGCGGGCGAGTCGCCTGGCGCTGTGTCAGTTGGCGGCGCGCACCCTCGCCACCGGACTGGACCTGCTCGGCATTGAAGTCATGGCGGAGATGTAGATCCGCTCCGCGCCAGTTCGGCCCGGTAGCGCGCCGCCATCGCAGCGTCGAAACAGCAGAAGATCACCCGCTCGATGCTCGTGGATCGCGTCATGGCACCGCGCACTTCGCGCACCGCAATGGCCACCGCGCGCTCGGGCGGAAAGCCGTACACGCCGCAACTGATGGCGGGAAACGCGAGCGACCGAAACCGTTCGGCGGCCGCCAGCGCCATGGCATTGCGATAACAGCGCGCGAGGAGCTCGTCTTCGTTCGCGTCGCCGCCCCGCCAGACCGGCCCCACCGCGTGGATGATGGCCCGCGCCGGCAGCGCGAAGCCCGGGGTCAGCCGCACCTCGCCCGTGGGGCAGCCGCCCAGCGCGCGGCAGGCTGCCTGCAAGGCGTCGTGGCCCGCGGCGCGATGAATGGCGCCATCGACCCCGCCACCGCCCGCGAGTCGGCTGTTGGCGGCATTCACCACGGCATCCACCGCCAGGGTGGTGATGTCGCCCTCGATTACGTCGATCATCCGCACGCTCCTCAGGGTTCGTTCTGTCCACATCCGGTCAGGCGATCAACCCCGCGCCATGGCCTCCATCCATGATCGCGGGACTCCCAGCCCGGCAACCGTCTCGACAAGATGGAGTCAAAATATAATGTTATAGTTGAGTTATCTATCTTAACCTGCTAACAATACGAACAATTTCATTTTCCCTACCCTACGAACTCCAGGGAGAATCACCCGATGTGTTCAACCTGTGATCTGCGCCGCGTCATCCGCGCCACCCTGAAACAGCTCGGGGACTGGTCGCCAGCGGCGGAAAACCTGCTGCTGGGGACTGCTGTGCAGGAATCCGGGCGCAACGCGCGCCTGCGCGAGGGACGGAGGCTCGGCATCTACCGGATCTCGCCGGCGACCCATCGCGCGGTCTGGGACAAGTACCTGGTCTGCGATCCGGAACTCGCCAGCCGGGTGCGCGGCCTGGCGGGACAGCATTGTTTCCTGCGCGACCCCCACGGCGAACTGACCACCAACCTCAAGTACGCAACCGCCATCGCCTGGATGATCTACCGGCGCCACGGACCTGAACTTCCCGAGGCCGAGGACATCGCAGGACTCGCCCGCCACTGGCATCGCCATTTTCACAGTCGACCCAGCGGGAGCGCGGAGGATTTCGTGGGTAATTACCGGGACGCCACAGCAAGGGCAAGGGCGCGCGCAGCCTGATCGACACGCAGGGCCGTCCGCAACTCAGCCCAGATTCACCGCCGCAATCCGCTGCGCAGGCGCGCGGCGCAGTTGCAGACCGGTAAAGTCGAACAGCGCCGGGTCCGCCAGCTGCGATGGCGCCACATTGCAGATCGCCGAAAAGATCGTCTCCAGCCGCCCCGGATGCGCGCGCTCCCACTGCTGCAACATCTCCTTGATGACCTGCCGTTGCAGATTGTCCTGGGAGCCGCACAGGTTGCAGGGAATGATGGGGAATTTCCGATACTCGGCGTAGCGGGCGAGATCGTCCTCGCGGCAGAAGGCGAGCGGCCGGATCACCATGTTGCGGCCGTCGTCGGACAACAGCTTGGGCGGCATCGCCTTGAGCTTGCCGCCGTAGAACATGTTGAGAAACAGCGTCTCGATGATGTCGTCGCGGTGGTGACCCAGCGCGATCTTGGTGGCGCCGATCTCTTCGGCAAAACCATACAGAGTGCCGCGCCGCAGCCGCGAACAGAGTCCGCAATAGGTTTTGTTGTCCGGCACCAACTCGGTGACGATGCTGTAGGTGTCTTTTTCGATGATGTGAAACGGCACGCCGATGCCGGTCAGATAATCCGGCAGCACCTGCTCGGGAAATCCGGGCTGTTTCTGGTCAAGGTTGACCGCCACCAGTTCGAAATCCACCGGTGCGGTTTGCTGCAGATTGAGCAGGATATCGAGCATCCCGTAGCTGTCCTTGCCCCCGGACAGGCACACCATCACCTTGTCGCCGGCCTCTATCATGCCGTACCGGGTAATGGCGTTGCCGACGTTGCGGCGCAGGCGCTTTTGCAGCTTGTTGTATTCGAGACGGTCGCGACCGTGCAGTTCGGACATGGAGGTCAATCAGAATACGGAGCCGCCATTTTAGCGGCTCGCGCGAGGTTGCGGCGAGTCGCGCCGCAGGCAGTCCCTGCGAAAAGCGTCAAGGGGCGTTCAGCGTCCAGTCCTGGTGATACTGGATATCGCCGGTATAGCCCAGCAGATAGAGCGCCTTGCGGTCTTCCGCATAGTGCGCAAACAGTTTCAGGAGCGCTTTGTGATCCGCGGCAAAATCGCTTTGGTACCACTCGAAAATGCTCGACGCCCGCAATGGACCCTTGACGCCGGCGATCGAGACACCGCGGTCGGAATTGATGAAATCCCGACCCGCGCTCCGGAGCAGTTCACGGCTGTTGAGTCCTGTACAGGCCTGGGGCTGAATATCCGGACAGCCCAGACCCGCGCACGCCAGCCCGAAAAGGACGCGGTGATCCTTCCAGATCGGCCGCAGGATGCGGTGCTCGATATCATCGAGGGATAGATCGGTGCCCCCGACCTTCACCAGCTTCGCGCTCCAGGGGCCATCGCTCGCATCGGCGCCTGCCACCTGGATGCTGTTCACCATGGCGACCGGATAGTGGTCCAGCACCAGCTTGACGGTCAACGCATTGTAGAGATTGATCCAGTAGGCAAGCTGCTCGGGGCGGGAATAAGTCCGTGGATCGATGGCGGCGGTCGCCTCGATATAGCTGTCGAGACGGGCCTTGTCCGCTGGCGACACCTCGCCATAGCGAAACCGGTTGATGCCGGACTTGTGGTGAACCACTACATACTCACGCAACAAGGCGTCCCAGCTACCGTGATCGATGGTCGCGGGGTTGAGTTCGTCGCTGCGATCCCATTCGGCCCAGTACTGTGCACTGGGGGCGGCGAACAATGACGGACTCAACAGAAGCGCCAACAGCAGGATCAGACGGGGTTTCACAGCGGCTCGGGCCTTGTGGAATGGTCGCGCGAGCATATAGCAATTGCGGTTTTGAACCAAGATTTATGCGGGCATACCCTGCGCCGGCATACAATCAAAACCAGACCCCTCACCGCAAATCGCCATGACCTTGCTCTCCGCACACGAAATCCACGCCATCGACCGGGAGCACATCTGGCATCCCTATGCCTCGCTGACCCGACCGCTGCCCACCTATGTGGTGCGGCGCGCCCACGGCTGCACCCTGGAACTCGACGACGGCCGCCAGCTCATCGACGGCATGGCGTCCTGGTGGTGCGCCATCCACGGCTACAACCATCCGGTGCTCAATGCCGCCGTCACCAACCAGATCGCCGACATGGCCCATGTGATGTTCGGCGGCATCGTCCACGAACCGGCGGCGCGCCTCGCCCGGCAGCTGGTCGCGCTCACCCCCCCGGGTCTCGACAAGGTATTTTTGTGCGACTCCGGCTCGGTCAGCGTCGAAGTGGCGATCAAGATGGCACTGCAATACTGGCAGGCGCTGGGACAGCCGGCCAAGTCTCGGCTCCTTTCACTGCGCGGCGGCTACCACGGCGACACCTTCGCCGCCATGGCGGTGTGCGATCCGGTCACCGGCATGCACCACCTGTTCGCCGACGCGCTGCCGCGCCAGCTGTTTACCGAGACGCCCCGCTGTACCTTCGCTGCAACCTGGGAAGAACAGTACATCGTCGACTTTGAAAATCAGATCAGCGCCCACGCACACGAACTCGCCGCCGTCATCCTCGAACCCATCGTCCAGGGCGCCGGCGGCATGCGCTTTTATGCCCCCGAGTTTCTGCGTCGGGTGCGAGACCTGTGCGATCGCCACGAAGTGCTGCTGATCGCCGACGAAATCGCCACCGGCTTCGGCCGTACCGGAAAACTGTTCGCCTGCGAGTGGGCCGGCATCAGCCCCGACATCCTGTGCCTCGGCAAGGCGCTCACCGGTGGCTACCTGACGCTTGCCGCGACCCTGTGCAGCGAAAGAATCAGCACGGGGATCTGCGCCGGTGAGGCTGGAGTTTTCATGCACGGCCCCACGTTCATGGGCAATCCGCTCGCCTGCGCGGTCGCCAGTGCCAGTATCGAACTGCTGCTCGCCTCGCCCTGGCAAGAGCGCATTGCCGCCATCGAGGCGCAGTTGCGATCGGAACTGGAACCCTGTCGCGCCCATGCCGGCGTCGCCGACGTACGGGTACTGGGGGCAATCGGCGTGGTGGAAATGAAACAAACTGTGGATGTCGCGGCGTTACAGCGGGACCTGGTGGAACGCGGCATCTGGCTGCGGCCGTTCGGAAAACTGGTGTATCTGATGCCGCCCTACATCATCAGCCGCGGAGAGTTGGGTCGCATTACCGCGACGCTGCGGGAGTTGCTGGGCACACTTTGAAAAGCGCTGGAAGACGCCTTGGTATGCCCTCCGTCTATTCTTGAGGCATCTCAGATATATTCGCCATCGTGGCGCCAACGGGGCACCGCGTTGACGGTATCGGAACTTTCCAATGTGACGCAATGATCCCCGGCAAGGGCTTCAGAAAAAAGGCGACAACCCGATAGGGCGCAGCACCAAACTTCGGGGTCCACTTCGGGTTCATCAGAGCGGCTGTTGCAGCGGTCGTGAACCTTTACGTTTGGCTACAGGGGGGGGTGTGAGGAGATTACCCGGGATGTCGAGATTCGCGGCGCCGGTGCCACCAGCGCCGCGATGGTATTTATTACTCGATCAACGCCTTCTTCGTTTTGGCGGTGCGCCAAAATAGCTGCACGGATTTTTGATCATCAGAGTATCGATCGTTTCTTGCGTGACACCGGCCTTGCGCATCGTCGGCAGAATATTGCGCGAGATATGCGCCACGTTCCAGTTCGGCGACGCGGCAACCATGCTATCCAGCACGCCGGTATCGCGACCGCGCCAGCATTGGAGGGTGTCATGGGATAGCATGATGCGGTCATACCCGACGCTGAGCAGTCCGAGCAGCGACGCCAACCGCAGCTTGTCCGACGCAATGGATTCAATGCCAAAACGGTCAAAACCCAGCCACGCGCCGCGCTCGAGAATATCGAAGTAATAACGCATGTCGCCGACGCCACAGGCGTGACCGATCAGCACCTTGTTAAAATCGACCTTCTCCTCTTCGAAAATATCCAGTGTTTCGCGGCCATAGGGATCCATCTCGTCGTTGTGACAGAGGATTGGCGCACCGGTCGCCTTGCTCGCGCGCGCCGCGGCCCGCAAACATTTTATCTCGGTCTCCTTGATGCCCTGTCCCGGCGGGGTGACGCCATGAATGCCGCCGCTGGCGGTCTTGATGATGCCGGCCTTGATCCCGGTTTTGCCGATCCCTTCTTTTATCTCTCTTGTGTACACGTCGGCGATGCCGTCGATGTCCATCAGCCGGAAATGCTGCGGAATACCCAGTGCGTCATTGTATAAACCCGTGGCGATGACGATCTGGATTCCGGATTTATCGGCCATTTCGGCGGAAAATTCGGGATCACGGCCCAACTCCATCGGGCAGGGATCGACAAAGCTCTTTATCCCGAGGTCCCTGATTTCCTTGAGCTTATCCACGATTTTTTTGCCTTCCTTTTTGCGGTCGAAATCTTCATGGTCGAGCTCCCAGCCCGGCCAGCCGATTCCCAGGTGTTCATGAATCAAGGTGGTTCCCAGATCTTCAACCGCGATTGGGCCCAATACTGAATTGACCTTCATGCTAGCTCCCCTGTTTTTTTGACGTTTATTGTGCGAACTGTCGGCAGCGGGTGTATTGGCTTTGTTCAGCCCACCGTCTGGATTCGTGGAGAGATGGTGCCCGAGATATTCGCCAAGTTCCAGTTCGGGCTGGCGGTCGGTTCCACCGTCACCGCCGAGCTGACCCGCCGGTGCTCATTCCTCTCCTGCGAGGGACCATGGACGAAAGGCGTCCGAAGGCCTTCCCATTCCTCACTCGGGCAGCTTTAATCCTCCACCCAACAACGCGACCGGTGACTCCCATGAAGCTGATCAACTCCTTTGGCCCCAATCCCCGCCTGGTGCGCATGTTCATGGCGGAGAAAGGCATCCAGCTGCCCACCGAAGAACTCGACCTGCTGGCCGGGGAAAACCGCAAGCCGCCCTACACCGACAAGAATCCCGGCGGCCAGATGCCGGCCCTGCAACTGGACGACGGCACGGTGATCGCCGAGACCGCGGCCATCTGCGAGTATCTGGAGGAGTGTCATCCGAGCCCGGCCTTGATCGGCAGCAATGCCAAGGAGCGCGCCATCGGCCGCATGTGGCAGCGGCGGGTCGAGCTCAACATCACCGAGAACATCTACAACGGCTTCCGTTACGCCGAAGGCCTGGGGCTGTTCAAGGATCGCATGTACTGCATTCCGGAAGCGGCGGATGGACTGAAAGCCAAAGGCAAAAACCAGCTGGCGTGGCTCGACGGCCTGATGAACGGGCGCGATTTTGTCGGCGGCAACAGCGTCGGACTCGCCGACATCACCCTCTACTGCTGCCTGGATTTCGCCAAGGGCGTGGGCCAGCCGATTCCACCCGAGCTGAAGAACATCAACGCCTGGTTTCAGCGCATGGATCAGCGCCCCAGTGCGCAGCAGAGCCTGTCCCCGGGCTGGGAGCAAGTGGGCATGCGCGGCTAGTGCGCAGGTTTCCCCTCCAGCCGAAGCTGTGCGATCGAACCACCGTGACGGTCAGGTATGTGCTCGATGGATGGAATCACGGGCACTGCCGACCATCGCCGTAACCCGGTTCTTGCGCAGGACTTGCGCCATGTCCGGGGGCCTGGCGGATGAACCCAAGAGTCGCCACCCTCAGCCCTGGGTGGCGCCGTCCAGGTCACCCGCATCATGGCGTTCGGGTACGCGCTCCGCTTCCGGCCCCCAGCTCTTGTTGACGCGCTGGCCGCGTTGGACCGCGGGCCGCGCCTCGATTTCGGACGCCCAGCGCACCACATGGGTATAGGAGGCGACATCCAGGAATTCCGCCGCTTTGTAAAGGTCGTGCAAGACCAGGCTGCCGTACCAGGGGTAGGTCGCGATGTCCGCGATGCTGTAATCGTCCCCGCACAGATAACGCCGCGTCGCGAGATTCCGGTCCAGCACATCGAGCTGGCGCTTGACTTCCATGGCGTAGCGGTCGATGCAGTATTCGATCTTTTCTGGCGCATAGGCGTAGAAGTGTCCGAAGCCGCCGCCGAGGTAGGGCGCGCTGCCCATCTGCCAGAACAGCCACGAAAAGCATTCGGCACGCGCAGATGAGCCCCTGGGCAGGAACGCATCGAATTTTTCCGCCAGGTAGACCAGGATAGCCCCGGATTCGAAGACGCGGGTAGGCGGATCGGTGCCGCGATCCAGCAGCGCGGGAATCTTGGAGTTCGGGTTCAACTCTACAAACCCGCTGCCAAACTGCTCGCCTTCGCCGATATCGATGAGCCAGGCATCGTATTCAGCACCGGTTCGGCCAAGCGCCAGGAGCTCTTCCAGCATTATCGTGACCTTGACCCCGTTGGGCGTCGCGAGTGAATAAAGCTGGAATGGATGTTTGCCAACGGGCAGGACCTTGGTGTGCGTGGCCCCGGCGACAGGTCGATTGATCTTGCTCCAGTTGCCGTTGCCGCCACGCTTCCAGGTCCAGACTTTTGGCGGTGTGTAGGTCGATGCGCTGGCCATGAGTGGTGTTTCCATGTCGCAGGGGTTGGCAGAGTGTAATGGGGCCTTTCCCGATACGACACCCCACCGCGAATGCCCAACAGCTTGATGAAATACGTCGCGACGCGGCCAGATGCAAGGCGCACAGCGACCGTTACCTATCCGATAGATAGGCGAGGTGCGAAGCTGAGGCTGATCCAGGCGATCCAGGCACGGACTGGCCGCCCGCTCACCGGCGCGGCAAGCCTCCCGGACCGCCCCCCTGCGACAACATGCCTTCCATGCCGCGCAGCATCCGGCCGAGGTTCTTGCCTTTCATTTTTTTCATGGTCTTGGCCATCTGCTTGTACTGCTTGAGCAGCCGGTTCAGATCCTGAATGGAAGTGCCCGAGCCGGTGGTGATGCGGCGCTTGCGCGAGCCGTTGAGCAGCTCCGGGTCGGCGCGTTCGGCCCGCGTCATGGAATCGATGATGACGGTCATGGTCTTGAACTGCGCCGCGATGTTGCTCTGCTCCGCCAGACGCGCCATGTTCCCCATACCGGGGAGTTTTTCGAGCAGCCCGCCCATGCCGCCCAGGTTCTGCATCTGCTGGAGCTGGTCGCGCAGATCCTCGAGATCGAACCGGGTGCCCTTCTCGACCTTGCGGGCCAGTTTTTCGGCCTTGACGCGATCGACCTTGCGCTCGACCTCTTCGATCAGGGACAGCACATCGCCCATGCCGAGGATGCGCGAGGCGATGCGGTCGGGATGGAAGGGTTCGAGGGCGTCGGTCTTCTCGCCGACACCGAGAAACTTGATCGGTTTGCCGGTGACGTGACGCACCGAGAGCGCAGCGCCGCCACGGGCATCGCCATCCACCTTGGTGAGGATCACGCCGGTCAGCGGCAATGCCGCGTCGAAGGCGCGCGCGGTGTTGACGGCGTCCTGGCCGATCATGGCGTCGATGACGAAGAGGGTTTCGGCGGGCTCCAGCGCCACGCTCAGCGCGCGGATTTCCTCCATCAGTGCCGTATCGATGTGCAGTCGGCCGGCGGTGTCGACGATCAGCACATCGGCAAAGCCGCGCCGTGCCTCACCCATGGCGCGCTCGGCAATGGCGAGCGGGGTCTCGTCGCCGCGACTCGCGAGGCAGGTCACGCCGACTTCCGCCGCCAGGGTAGCGAGTTGCTGGATCGCGGCCGGGCGGTAGACGTCCACACTCACCACCATGACCTTTTTCTTTTCCCGCTCGGTGAGATAGCGCGCGAGCTTGGCCACCGAGGTGGTCTTGCCGGCACCCTGGAGCCCCGCCATCAGGATCACCGCCGGCGGACGCACCGCGAGATTCAGCCCGGTATTGGCGTCGCCCATCAGGTGCACCAACTCGTCCTGCACCAGCTTCAGGAACTGCTGCCCGGGATTCAGCCCGCGTCCGACCTGGGTGCCGAGGGCGCGCGAACGCACGCGGTCGATGAAGTCCTTGACTACCGCGAGCGCGACATCGGCCTCCAACAGCGCCATGCGCACGTCGCGCAGCGTGTCGCGAATATTGTCTTCGCTGAGTTGGGACTTGCCGGCGATCTTGCGAAAGCTGTCGCCGAGGCGGCCGCCGAGGTTTTCAAACAATGCCATTGCGGACATCCGAACGAAATGGGGCCTGCATTATAGCCGCCTGTCGTGCACCGGGACCTCAACGCCGGTGCGGCGTCTTTGCGCCATGGGGCGGATATGCCACACTCTGGGGTCTTTCAAAAACCGCTCCTGCCAATGCCCCTCTGGTTGACCGCATCCCTGGCCGCACTCTTCTACAGCCTGGCGTTTGCACTGCGTCTTACGGATTTTTTGCGCGCGCGGGTCAGCCCCAGGCTGCCCTTGTTGGGGCTGGCGGGGATCGCCGTCGCGGCCCACGCCCTGGCGGGCTGGCACCAGGTCTTCGAAGCCGGCAAGCTGAATGTCAGCCTGATCCCGTTTTCGGCACTGATCTTTCTGCTGATCAACGCCATCGTGGTACTGAGCTCGATCCGCGACCCGCTCGAAAATCTGTATCTGCTGCTGTTTCCACCGACCGTCGCGATGCTTCTGCTGGCGGCGGTCACCGATCAGCATGTGCGTGAACTGACCTCGGTGCCCCCGGGTCTCGGCGCCCATATCCTGCTGTCGGTGCTCTCCTACAGTCTGATGACGATCGCGGCGCTGCTGGCCCTGGTACTGGTGTGGCAAAACCGCCGGCTTCACAACCACCAGCCCGGCGGGCCGCTGCGCGCGTTACCCCCGTTGCTGACCATGGAACGGCTGCTCTTCCGCTTCCTGGTGGCGGGCTTCGTCTTGCTGAGCGCGGGTCTGGTGCTCGGATTGATCTATCTGGAAAACATCCTGGCCCAGCATCTCGCCCACAAGACGGTGTTTTCGCTGGTCGCCTGGGTAGTCTACGCGGTGCTGCTGTGGGGACACTTTCGGCGCGGCTGGCGCGGACGCGTGGCGGCCTACTGGGCGCTGGGCGGGTTCTGCTCACTGATGCTGGCGTTCTGGGGCACCAAGTTCGTGCTGGAAGTGCTGCTGAGCTGAGCGGCCAGGCGCCATCCCATGCCGACCCGCCGGCGACAGCTTTGCAAACGTCGTCAGGTTGCAAAGGGATTGTTGCGCCGCGCCCGGTCGACGGCCCGCCTCAGCACGGCGCGGCGCTCCTCGTCCGTCGACACCACCCAGTCCGCAATCTCGCGGGCACTGCGGTGACAGCCGATACAGATGTCGTCATCGCCCAGCGCGCAGATCGCCACGCAGGGCGAGCGCACCCTGGCAGCGCCGGCATCAGCCTTCATCCGCAACCGGCGTCAGGGTCTTGCGAAATTCCAGCGCCTTGATCCGGTAGGTGCGCGCGGACTCGGCGAGGCTTGCGATCGCCCGCTCGTCGAGCTGCCGCACCACCTTGGCGGGCGTGCCGAGCACGAGCGAATGGTCGGGAATTTCCATCCCCTCCGGAACCAGCGCATTGGCGCCGATCAGGCAATTGTTGCCGATACGGGCGCGATTGAGGATCACGGCGTTGATGCCGATCAGCGTGTTGTTGCCGATGGTACAGCCGTGCACCATGGCGCAGTGACCGATGGTGACGTTTTCGCCGATGTGCAGCTGGATGCCCGGATCGGTATGCAGCACTGCGTTGTCCTGGACATTGCTGCCCGCGCCGATGTGGATGAAATCGGTATCGCCGCGGATCACCGTGTTGAACCAGACGCTGGCACCGTCCCCAAGCACCACCATGCCAATGACATCCGCGCTGGGCGCGACAAATACATCGCGTCCAACGCGGGGACGGTGACCATTGTAGGCGTAGATCATGGCAAGTCTTCCTCCTCTAGTTCGATCAGATGCGCACGCAGATGAGGCGGCAAGCGGTCATGCAGGTACGCAAAACTGAGCCGGGCATCGAGCGTCGTGTTGAGAAAATGAATCAGTACGTTCAGGGTAAAACCCCAGATGCGGTAATCCCCGTAGTGATAGCAGGGCATTTCATAACGGCCGTCGAGCAGTTCGAATTCGCCGCTCACCAGATGCCGCTGCTGGAGCAGATACCGAAGGGGCACGCAAAACACCGCGTCCAGCTCCGCCGGGTCGTGCCGCAACGGGACATCGGCGGGCACCATGCCGAGATAGGGCGTCACCGGGGTGCCGGTGCGGGTGGCGCGCTTGGGCAGCCGGGCGATCACTTCCACTCGATCCCGGGGCAGCGCGACCTCTTCTTCGCTCTCGCGCAAGGCGGTATCGAGCAGACTGGCATCGCTCGCTTCCCACATGCCGCCCGGGAACGCGACCTGCCCGCGATGGCTATTGAGGTGTTCGGCGCGCTTGACGAAAACGACCTCGGGTTCCCGTGCCCGAGTCAGCGCCAACAGCACCGCAGCTTCGCGCTGCCCGGACTCCGGCTGCGCCGGGTCCGGCGGGTAGGCGCGCAGGCGCGCGGCAATCTGCGCTAGAATCGGCACGTCGGGTTCATGTTTCATGCAGTGCTCGAACCTGACACTCAGGAGGTTACCTCTGCCGCTGGTTGCCACCGGGATGCCGCGCTCGCCACACCATCCCCGCGCAACCGTTCCAATTTCCGGGGCGGCCGGAACCGGGGCGACCAACATCAGGCTGCATCATCACGCAGCCTGGAGGTAGCCAAACCCAGGGATGCCAAACTCCGACGACCACCGACCATGAAGTTCTGTAGCACCTGCGGCAGCGCAGTGAGCCTGCGGGTTCCCTCCGGGGACGACCGCCACCGCCACATCTGCGATGACTGCGAGACTGTACATTACCAAAACCCGTGCATCATTACCGGCTGCGTGCCTGTGTACGGCGACCGGGTGCTGCTGTGCAAGCGCGCCATCGCCCCGCGCCACGGCTACTGGACGCTGCCCGCCGGCTTCATGGAAAACGGCGAGACCACCGCGGAAGGTGCGCTCCGGGAATGCCTGGAGGAAGCCAACGCACGCGTGGTCGATCCACAGCTCTACACCATGGTCGATATCCCTCACATCAATCAGGTGTATATTTTTTTCCGCGCGACGCTGGCTTCCCCCGAGTTTTCCCCCGGAGAAGAATCCCTGGCGGTGGAATTGTTTCGGGAAGAGGATATCCCCTGGGACGAGATTGCATTTCCGTCGGTGAAGCAGACGCTGGAGCACTTCTTCAACGACCGCAAAACCGGCGAATTCAGGGTCCGAACCGATAGTGCGCGCCACCGGCGCTGAAGCTTCGACGATCACTGCCACTGCGGAATCCTCCCACTCCCGGATTCCGAATCGGACCCCCTTGCTCCTGAAACGAAAGCCTCTCAAACGAAAGCTTCTCAAACGAAAAGCCTCCCAAATCAAAAAGCCCCCTGACGGGGGCTTGTTGATTTGGCGGTGAGGGAGGGATTCGAACCCTCGATACGTTGCCGTATACACACTTTCCAGGCGTGCTCCTTCAGCCGCTCGGACACCTCACCAAAGAGGGGCCGAGACTCTACACAATGACCGCTCCCAAGGCAATCGAACCTCGCTCAGGTGCCGATCGTTCAGCAACCCCGCGTGATCACGGGCTCGTCATCGTCAAGGCTCTCGGCCAGATACATGAGTTCACTACTGACATCACCACTGGTCCGGTAGCGTCGATAGTGGTCGATCACCACCTGGATCAGGGCCCGACCCATGGCATCGGGGCTCATGTCCGGACGTTCATCCGCCGTGGCAAAGGCCGCGTCCACCAGACTCTGTGCATAACCGAATTCGCCAGCCATTGCCTCTCTCGCCTGTATTCATTCCGAATCGCATTCTGACCATCGGTGGCCACGCCGCCATGATTTGCATCAAACCTGCCCTTTTGCGCCAAAGCCAAGCCTCCATTCCGCAGGAATTTGCAGCAGTGGGCTACAATCCGGCAACGCACGCACGGACTCCCGTCCCATGGTACCGGAAGCTTCGGCAGACCTCCCGCCAGCCCCGTCGAACAATGCGGCGTTCCGTACCATCCTGGGGCTGGGCACGGCAGCAACACTGTTGACCCGCATGCCGAGCTGGCAGCACCCCGATCTCGTGCTGGTCGGCGGCGCGCTGGCTGCGGTGCTCTACGTCGCGATCAGCGAACTGCTGCTCTGGCGCAGGGCGCACCCGATCACTGCCACCGCCCAGGATATTCTGGGTCACGTGGATGCCTTGCTGCTGGGCCTGCTGGTGGGGGCACTGCAATTCCCGCTGCTGCTGCTGACCGTCCTGCTGACCTTGACCCAGTGCTACGCCTTCCTGCGTGGCGGGGGACACCGATGGGTCCGCGACAACCTTGCCTTCGCGGCGGGAGCGGCGGCCGCCGCCGTGGTCCAGCCCGATTTGCAACTGCAACTGGAGGCGCCACTGCATGTGGTTCCGGCGGGAGTGTTTGCCCTGTTCCTGATCCTGTACGGTCATCGCACGCTGCAACAGTCGGGATTGCTGCGCAACCGGATCGAGGACCTCAAACGCGAACAAATCAGTCTGAAACTGCACAATTACCAGCTTGCCAAATATGTTTCGCCCAACTTGCGGGAGGGAATCGAGTCCGGCAAAGCGGTGAAACTGTCGTCGCAGCGCAAACGCATCGTGGTTTTTTTCTCGGACATCGTCGGCTTCAGCGAGATTGCCGACGAAATGGATGAATCGGCGCTGACCCAGGTGATCAACGACTATCTGACCCAGATGTCGAAGATCGCACTCGAACACGGCGGCACCATCGACAAGTTCATCGGCGATGCCGTGATGGTATTTTTTGGCGATCCGCAGCCCCGTGGTCCCAAGGAGGATTGCCTGGCCTGCGTCACCATGGCAATCGCGATGCGCAACAAGGTTGCCGAACTCCAGGCGCACTGGCGCAACCTGGGTCTGATGCGGCCCATGCAGGTACGCATGGGTATCAGTACCGGATTTTGCACGGTCGGGAATTTCGGCACCGAAAGCCGGCTGCACTACACCCTGCTGGGTTCCGAGGTAAATCTCGCGAGCCGGCTCGAAACGGCGGCGGAACCCGGGGAGATTCTCGTTTCCCACGCCACCTGGCAATTCGTGCGGGATCAGATCATGTGCCGTGATCGCGGCGAGATGGAGGTCAAGGGCTTCAAGCACCCGATCAAGGTGTATGCGGTGGTCGATCACCGCAAGAATCTCGGTAGCGAACAGTCCTGCCTGGATTATCGCACTGAGGGTTTCTCGCTATTCATGGATCTCGAGCACATCAGGAACTACGACTACAACAAGGTGGCAAGTGCACTCCGGGATGCCTTTCGCGAAGTGCAGCGCAAGTTCCGTCAACCGCCCACGCCCTGAAGCCCGCCGCCGAACGCCGCACAAATCCCTGCGTCAGTTGTCATTGCCGGACCAGACGTCCCAGCGGTGGTTGGGATGGCGTGGAAGTACGCCAGGGATTGATGTCGATACCGCCGCGGCGGGTATAGCGCGCCATCAGGCTGAGTCGTTCCGGCTGCACCTGGCACCAGAGATCGCAGAACATCCGCTCCACGCAGTGTTCGTGAAAGTCGCTGTGGTGGCGAAACGAGAGGATGTAAGCCAGCAATCCCGCCCGGTCGATGCGCGGACCGCAGTAATCGATGACCACTGTTGCCCAGTCGGGCTGCCCGGTCACCGGACAATTGGATTTGAGCAGATCGCTGTAGAGCACCTCGGCGATCCGCGTCCCGGGCGCGGCGCGCAGGCGCGTGGCGTCCGGTTCGAACCCCGGCTCATCGAGCTCGATCGCATCGATACATTCGCCGGCCGGCTGCCGGATCCCCCGTCGGGCATAGTCGTCCAGACTGTACAGCGATAATTCCACAGGCGCGCCACAACAGGCGGAAATATCGGCCTGCATCCGGGCGGCCAGCGCATCCGGTGTGGCAAAGCGGGTATCGTTCAGCGAATTAAGATACAGCTTGAGCGACTTGGATTCGACGATGTTGGGCGAGGCGCTCGGGATCGCAATTTCCGCCACCGCAACCCGGGGCATTCCGCGCGGCCCCAGCCATGAAAGCTCAAAGGCGGTCCAGAAATCGGTGCCCTGCAACGCTTGCAGCGCCGATGGCGGCAGTGCCGCGCGGCCGGTGGCCCGCGCTATCGGATGCAACAGATCCGAATCGTACCGCTGCGGATAGGCGGTAGCGCGTCCCAACAGGGATGCGGACGGTTCGTCTGGTCGGTCGGTCATTGCACGCTAGCGGCGCAAACGCCGGCCGCGCGCCAGCAGATGGAGCGCATACACATAACTCAGGACGATAAACGCCGACACCATGAGAAAGGCGCCGCTCACCGGGATATCGGAAGTGCCCAGAAAGCCGTAGCGAAACGCATTCACCATGTACAGGATCGGATTGGCCCGGGATACCGCCTGCCAAAACTCCGGCAACATATCGATGGAGTAGAACACCCCGCCGAGGTAGGTCAGGGGTGTCAATACGAAGGTGGGGATGATGGAAATATCATCGAACGATTCGGCGAAAATCGCGTTGATGAGACCGGCAATGGAAAACAATACGGCCGTCAGCAGCACCATGCCGAGAATCACCGCCAGGTGATGCAGCTGCAAGCTGGTGAAGAACAGCGACAACAGCGTCACGATCGCGCCGACGGCGATGCCCCGGGCGACTCCGCCGAACACGAATCCCAGCAGGATCACATAATTCGGCACCGGGGATACCAGGATTTCCTCGATGCTGCCCTGAAACTTGTTGCCGTAAAACGACGACACGACATTGCTGTAGGAATTCGTGATCACCGACATCATGATCAATCCGGGCACCACGAAATCGATATAAGCATGCCCGGCCATGACGCCGATCCGCGGCCCGATCAGGGCACCGAAAATCACGAAATACAGCACGATGGTGATCGCCGGCGGCAACAGCGTCTGTAGCCAGATGCGCATGAAGCGGCGCACCTCGCGGGTCAGGATGGTAGCGAAAGCCACCCATTGCTGGCGCGCTTTCATGATCGCTCTCCATCGGCGTTGCCACCGGCCCGGTCGGCCCCCGCCTGGACCAGGGATACGAACAGCTCCTCCAGGCGATTGGTCTTGTTGCGCATGCTGAGCACATGGACATTGTGTTCCGCCAGGCTGGCGAAAAGCTCATTCAGCGACTGGGATTTTTCCACCTCGACTTCGAGACTGTGGCTGTTCACCAGCCGGCCCGGGTAACCGGGAAGGTCGGGAAAAGCGTCGAGCTGCTCGCGCGTGTCGAGCACGAAGGTTTCGGTGTTCAGCTTGGCGAGCAATTGCCGAGTGCTGGTGTTCTCGACGATTTTACCGCGATCGATGATCGCGATGCGGTTGCACAGATTCTCGGCTTCCTCGAGATAGTGCGTAGTGAGGATGATGGTGACCCCGCGCGCATTGATATCGCGCAGGAACTGCCAGGTGGCGCGACGCAACTCGATGTCCACGCCCGCCGTGGGTTCGTCCAGAATCAACAGTCGCGGCTCGTGCACCAGTGCCCGCGCGATCATCAGGCGCCGTTTCATGCCGCCGGACAGCATCCGCGCCCGGCTGTCGCGCTTGTCCCACAGGCCCAGCTGACGCAGGTATTTTTCGCTGCGCTGTTCGGCGATCTTGCGCGGCAGTCCGTAGTAGCCCGCCTGGGTGATCAGGATGTCGATCACTTTCTCGAACTGCTGGAAATTGAACTCCTGGGGCACCACGCCCAGGTATTGCTTGGCCTGGGAAAAATCGCGGTCGATGTCGGTGCCGAAGACGCTGATGGTGCCACTGGTCTTGCGTACCAGCGAGCAGATGATACCAATCGCGGTGGACTTGCCGGCACCGTTCGGGCCCAGCAGGGCAAAAAAATCGCCCTCGGCCACATCGAGGTCGATCCCCTTGAGCGCTTCCAGTCCGTTGTCATACACCTTGCGAAGGGAGCGAATGGAGAGCGCGCTGGTCATGGGAATCGAGGTCGCGTTACGGGTTTGGGTTCGGGTTTCAAGACGCAGTGTAGCAGCCCGGCTGGCGATAGCCGTGCCGGCGCATTGCGCGAACAGGAAATACCTCGCGGGCAAAACCGAGCGCCAAAAACTGAAAAGGCCCAAAACCCCGGGGGCTTTGGGCCTTCGCAGTTGGAGCGGGAAACCGGACTCGAACCGGCGACCTCAACCTTGGCAAGGTTGCGCTCTACCAACTGAGCTATTCCCGCCTGATCGTTTCGCTGGCGTCCCGTAGGGGAGTCGAACCCCTGTTACCGCCGTGAAAGGGCGGTGTCCTAGGCCACTAGACGAACGGGACAGTGTGCTCGCGAAAGACGCGCATTCTAGGGACTGCCCGTCGCGAGTGTCAAGCGCGGACGCCATGCCAGACAAACACGGTTCAGTCCTCGCGGGGCTCCAGTTTCAGCGCCAGCGAGTTCACACAATAGCGCAGTCCGGTAGGCTGAGGACCGTCCGGGAACACATGCCCCAGATGCCCGCCGCATTCGGCACACAGGATTTCGGTGCGCACCATCCCGCGGGTGACGTCGGTGTCCTCCTCGATATGGGCGGCGTCCACCGGGCGGAAAAAGCTCGGCCAGCCACTGCCGGAATCGTACTTGGCCTCCGCGTCGAACAGCGCCGTGCCGCAGCACGCGCAGACATAGGTGCCGGCACGCTTTTCATCGCAGTACTCCCCGGTGAATGGCCGCTCGGTGCCCTTGCGCCGACACACTTCATATTGCTCAGGGGTCAGTTTGGCACGCCAGTAGGCGTCGTCCTTATCTTTCCAATCGCTCATGACCGCGCTTGCCTCAGCAGTAAGCCAGCGGCTAATTTACGCTACAATGATGCGCTTTTTAAGCGCCTTTCGAGCCATTTCCCATGCAGCACTATCACAAGTCAGCCAAGCTGGAGAACGTCTGCTACGACATCCGCGGCCCGGTGCTCGATCACGCCAACCGCCTCGAAGAAGAAGGTCACCGCATTCTCAAGCTGAACATCGGCAACCCGGCCGCGTTCGGCTTTGAGGCGCCGGACGAAATCATCCAGGATGTGATCCGCAATCTGGTGGCGGCACAGGGTTACAGCCACTCGAAAGGCATATTCTCCGCCCGCAAGGCCGTCATGCAGCGCTGCCAGTTGCAGGGCGTCCCCGATGTTGAAGTGGACGACGTGATCCTCGGCAACGGCGTCAGCGAACTGATCGTGATGGCGATGCAGGCGCTGCTCAATCCGGGCGATGAGATTCTGGTGCCGGCACCCGACTACCCGCTGTGGACCGCTGCCGTGACCCTCGCGGGGGGAATTCCGGTGCACTACCACTGCGACGAGGCCGACGCCTGGCAGCCGGATCTGGCCGATCTCGAAGCCAAGATCAGCCCGCGGACGCGCGGCATCGTCGTGATCAACCCCAACAATCCGACCGGTGCGGTCTACAGCGAGGCGCTGCTGCGCGCCATGGTTGCGCTCGCGCACCGCCACCAGCTGATCGTCTTCGCCGATGAAATCTATGATCGCATCACCTACGACGGTGCGGTCCATGTACCGCTCGCGACCCTCGCCCGGGATGTGCTGTGCATTACCTTCAACGGTCTCTCGAAGAACTATCGCCTGGCCGGCTTCCGCTCGGGCTGGCTGGTCGCAAGCGGCGCCAAACACCGCGCGCGCAGCTATTTGCAGGGCATCGAAATGCTCGCCTCCATGCGGCTGTGCGCCAACGTTCCCGCCATGTACGCCATCCAGACCGCGCTCGGCGGGCGTCAGACCATCGAGGATCTGGTATGCCCTGGCGGACTCTTCCACGAGCAGCGCGAGATCGCCTGGAAACGGCTCAACGCCATGACCGGGGTGAGCTGCGTGAAGCCCCGAGGGGCGCTCTACCTGTTTCCCCGGCTCGACCCCGACGTTTATCCCATCGCCGACGACGAACAGTTTGTGCTTGATCTGCTGTTGCAGGAAAAACTGCTGCTGGTGCAGGGCAAGGCGTTCAACTGGGTCGATACCCAGCACTTCCGTATCGTGTTTCTGCCCAAGGTGGACGAGCTCACCCAGGCGATGGACCGGCTGGAGCGCTTCCTCGGGCGACTGCGCGCCGGCTGAGTCACTTCATTGGTTCAGCGGCGACAGTTCGGCGGCGACCCGGAAGCCAAGCCGGCACAGATCGGTCGCCAACTGGGCGCTCCCCACCGCGATCTGAAAATGACCGAATTCGCGGCGCTCCGGACTGGTGCGGCGGAGTTGATCGAACGCCTCTGCAATCGCCACGCCCGACGCGATGGCCGTCGCCATCCGACGATGCTCCGCGCGCACGTCAAAGGTCGCGAGCACGGCGTCAGCGAGCGGATCCAGACTGCTGGGCAGAACCAGCGGCTGCGGCGCCCCGGACACCGGCGGAATCGGTGGCACGCCCCGCCATGCACAAAAAGCCTCGTACACCGCGCGAGTGCCGTTGACCCGGCCTTCCTGGCTATAGCCGGCGATGTGCGGGGTCGCAATCGCCACCCGCTGGCAGAGATCGGGATCAATGGCCGGCTCCCCTTCCCACACATCCAGGGCGACGGTCAGCCCGGGGGCCGTCGTCAGCCGCTTACGCAACGCAGCATTATCGACCACGGCGCCGCGCGCGGCGTTGATGAGTAGACACCCGGACTTCAACGCTGCAAGCACCCGATCATCCACCATATGAAAGGTGGGAAAGGGGGCGGTGTGAGTCAGGGGTGTGTGCAGGCAGAGAATATCGGCGGCACGGATAACCTCCACCAGATCGATCAGATCTGGAATATTTTCCCGATCCGGCCGCAAGGGGTCGTAGACCCGGCAGCGCACCCCGAGGGCGGTGAGGACAGAGTACAGACGCCCACCCACGGCGCCGCAGCCGACGATGCCGACCACCCTTCGGCGCCAATCGGGCCGCAGCGCGCAACACACCGAGAGCACATACTGGACCACGGCACCCGCGTTGCAGCCCGGCGCATGAGCAAAGTGGATGCCCGCCGCCGCCAGCCCGTCGCGGTCGATGTGATCGTAACCACTGGTGGCGGACCCCACGAATTTCACCCGACTTCCGGCCAGCAGGGCAGCATCGACCCGGGTCACCGAACGCACCAGCAGGACATCCACCTCGCGCACCGCGTTCGCGTCGATGGCGCGTCCCGGCCGGGTCAGAACCTCGCCGTGGCGGCCGAACCACTCACGCACCAGCGGCATGTTTTCGTCGGCAAGGATTTTCACCGCAGCGCCAAACCCGGTCGGTACCGTTCGGGCCGGCGCCAGTCACCGGTGCCATAGGCCGCGCCGAGGGCATCGGCAAACAGTGCCGCCCGCGGTGGCAACCCGTCTTCCAGATACCGGAACAATGCGCTGGCGACGGCTTGCCCAAACGCCACGCCATCGCCAGCAGCGCCGGACAGATTGTCCGTACTGGGCCGGAACGGATAGCCCGCGGCCGCCGAGAACACCCACTCGAGCGCCTGGGGCCGGGCCTCCACCGTCTCGAACGCCCGCTGCGCGGAAGCATCGCGCCCGTCGGGAAGATACCAGTAGCCAAAATCCACCCGCCGCCGCCGCCGCTCGCCCGCGATGCACCAGTGTGCCGTCTCATGCAGCGCGCTGGCGAAGAAATTCTCCCGATAGATCAGTCGATGCGGTCGGTTGGCAGTGCCCGGAAGATACTGCGGCTCGCTGCCGCCACCCTCGAGGCGCGTGTTCCAGCGCCCAAAAAAACACTGCCCGAACAGCATTTCAAGGTCGGCGCTGCGATGGCCCGACAGCGCCGCCCCGATCGTCGCCAGGCCCTCGCTTCTCATCTCCGACCCCAGGCTATTGTGCTCGACAAAATTCACGGGTACTTTAGCTCGCGATGGTTGTGATCCTGCAACTCACAGCTAGAAAGCCGGACGGCTTTGCCGCGAACCATCGCTAGGAGTGAATCATGCGCGCTTCTGATGAACCCCCCGTCTGCACTGACGACCCCAACAGCAATGTCATCGATCTGTTCACCCGCCTGCCCTTCTCCCACCCGTTCAATCGCCGCTTCATCCGCCTCGCACCCGAACTCGACGGGATGCAGATGCTCTACTCCAACGAGTCCCATCCGGAGCGTCTGTTCAGCATCAAGGTGCTGTGCTGGGCATTGCGGGCCGATGGCGACATCGTGGGACTGGTGCCCTGGCTGAACAACCTGACCCCCTGCCCCGACATCCAGGACCCCCTCAACGGGCGCTGGGAGGGCTACTACGATCCCGGCATCGACGAGGTATTTTATGAAGCACCCCTGCACAAGGCGATGGAGCTGGAGACTGCCGCCGAGTACTACGATTACGCCTGCGACAGCGACTCCGATCCGATCCAGGAAGTCCCCGACACCATCGGCACTCACGCGGTGTTCTCGGGTGACGGGTTCAGGACTCTCCAGCTGAGGGAAGTCGTGAGCTGGCGGCTGCTGTTCGACGGCACTGTCCAAGGCATGATAGTGGACCCTGAAAAAGTCCGCGAAACGCCCGTACTGCCCGGCGACGACAGCCTGTTTGCCGCCGACAGCCACGGCGAATTTCGCTACTACTTCCAGCACCATATCGCCAACAAGATCAAAGCCTGCGATCCCGAGGCATTGCAGGCCATCGCGCTGCTGGCGGACTCCTGACTGCCTCCTTCCGGGCCCGCCGACCGCGGGTCCGTATTTTTCCGCACCGTACTTTTCCGCGCCGCACTGTTCCGAAAAATGTCCCGTCACGCCCGGTTCAGCCACGGCGAATGAAATACAGATAGACGCCGTCGGCCGCGCTCTCCTTGACCAGTTTGTGCCCGAGATAGTGACAGAAGCGGGGAATATCGCGCTCGGTTGCTGGGTCAGTGGCAATCACCTTGAGGACATCGCCCACTGCGACCTTGCGCAGCGCATTGTGGAGCATCATCACAGGCTCCGGGCAGCGCAACCCGGAGGTGTCCACACATTGGCTGTAGGGCGGCTCCATGCCCGTCATTCTCGCAAATGCCCCGCAGCAGGGGAACGGATTCAGACCCCCCGCCCGACCCGGGATACCCGGCTACGACTTGTGCGCCAGCAGCGCTTCCACGCGCGCGACCTTGTCGGCCAGACTCTGCACGCGGTCAGTGCGCGAACCCACCTTCAGCGTCGAGGAAATACGCACCCGGCCCATGGCATGGACGCGGCGATGGCATTCCTTGATCGCCGCCATCACCTGATCCCATTCGCCCTCCAGATTGGTGCCATAAGCATGCATGACGGCGGTCAGCCCCCGCTCGGCGAACACGCGCTGACACTCGGCCACGTCCGCCGCCACGGACAGATCGCCGCCCAGCGGAATCAGGCAAAAATCCACATGTACATGCATGGCGGTACTCCGGTGCGGAAGTCCCCGCCAGCCTAGTCGAGGCAACGCGCCCGTACAACATCGCTGCCCCTTGGCGGGCGCGCGCCGCTGGGAGATACTCCAACTTCCTATCACCGTCCGGAGACCGGCTGTGGCGTTGGAAACGGTCGCACATATCGACGAGATACCGCTCGGTACGCGCAAGGTGGTGAAAGCCGGCGGTAACAAGTTATTGCTGTTTCACCTCGACACCGGGTTTTACGCCACCCAGGCCTATTGCCCGCATCTGCTCGCCCCTCTCAAGAGTGGCAAGCTGCTGAACGGCCACATCCTGCAATGCCCCTTTCACCGCGCACAGTTTGATATCACCGATGGCACGGTGTTGCGCTGGGCGAACTTTCCTCCGGGAATTCAAGCCCTCAACGTGCTGCGCGGCGAGCGCTGCCTTACCACCTATCCGGTGGTCATCGAGGGCGATCAAGTGCGCATCGAGATTCGCTGAGCCCGACGGTAGCGCTAACGGTTGCGTGGCCGGCCGGCTCGACCGCCTGGACCCATTTCATTCCGGAAAGCAATCCCATTTCCCAACCCTACACGACTCAGGAGAAACATCATGGCAGCGCAAAAAATCGCACTGGTTACCGGCGGCGCGCGCGGCATCGGCGAAGCGATCTGTCGCGTACTCGCCGAACGCGGGCACAAGGTCGTGGTCAGCGACGTAAACGGCGCCGGGGCCACAGCGCTCGCCCGTGAACTGGGCGGCTACGGCATCGCGATGGACGTCACCCGGCCGGATTCAGTCACTGCCGCGGTCGCCCAGATCAACCGGGACGTGGGGGTCCCCTGGCTGGTGGTGAACAACGCCGGCTGGGACAATCTCATGCCCTTTCTGGACACCGACGAGGCATTTCAGGAGAAAGTCATCGCCATCAATTACGCGGGCCCGGTGCGGGTGTGCCGTGCCGTGCTGCCGGGAATGATCGGTCTGGGCAGCGGGCGCATCGTCAACATTGCCTCCGACGCTGGTCGCATCGGGTCTGCCCTGGAAGCAATTTACTCGGGGACAAAAGGTGGTCTCATCGCCTTCACCAAGACCATCGCGCGGGAGTTCGCGCGCCACAACATCACCGCCAATAACGTATGTCCGGGGATTACGGACACGCCGCTGATCGGCGAGATAACGGCCATCAATCCGATCGCGGCCAGGGGCATCGCCGGCATCAAGAAGTCAGTGCCACTGGGACGCATGGGTACGCCCATGGATATCGCCTACGCCACCGCGTTTTTCGCCGCCGAGGAAGCCGCGTACATCACCGGGCAGACTGTCTCGGTGAGCGGCGGCATCACCATGGCGAGCTGAGAACGGACGCGTACAAGTCCCACGGCGCGCAGCGACCGGGACAATTCCGTCGAACCGCGAGGAAGCGTGCTGCTGACCGGATGGCTGCCGTATCTTAGGCTGCCCCGCTGGCCTGAAGGGCGCTGCCTGACGGCACTTGTCGTCCGGGCACAACGCGCTTACGTCCCGGCCTGAAGCGCCAGCGCTGGTTTTGGCACAACCCCGGTTCACGTCGGCTCGCGTGAATTCGGGGCTGCTGCGACATGACAAAAAAAAGCGGACCCTCGCGGGCCCGCCATTCACTCGACTACAGTGCTACCAAGATCAGCGCACACCGTCGCGACGTACCTGGGCCGGGGTGAAATAAGATTCAGGGTCAGCACGGAAATTGAAATCCGGTGGCGTGTCCTTGTCGATATTCAACAGGAGCATCCGGCCTGCAGACATGTCGTAGCGCACTGACGCTACCGCAGGAAGGGCCGTCCACATACCGATGTCATACCACATGAGGCCATGCTCTTCCCACAATCGCCACAGCTCGTTACGACGATCGTAAGCATCGGTCAGCATCACCGCCCAAGTGTCTTCGTCATAGTAATACGTGCGCCTGCCGTAATCGTGGCGGGTACCTTCGCGCAGCGTAGCCTCCACCACCCATACACGATGCAATTCATAGCGGGCCAGATCCTGATTAAACCTGCCCTCGCTGGTGATCATATCTTTGACCTGAACACCAGGCGCCCATATCTTGTAAGCGTTGTAGGGCACATACATTTCCTTGCGCCCCACGAGCTTCCATTCAAAGCGGTCGTTGGGTCCGTTAAACCCAAAACCTTCATCGGTTGTCGCCAGACCATCTCCGGAGGTTAGTGGATTGTCGTAGACGATCTGGGGCGCTCGCTTCACCCGACGCTGACCAGGACTGTAACTCCAGGCTTGACGAAATTGCTTGGCGTAGCTTGTAGGATCACGTGCCAGAACTACCTGCCCGGCCTGCTTGGCGGGCGAAATAGTGGTCTGGAGGTAGTAAAACCCCCCAGCGCCGGGTGTGGTAGGGTCAAAGTTGTCGATCGTGTTGGCTTCCTCCGCCCAGCTCACATGGTATTGGACGGACAATTTCACCGTCTGATAGTCACCACCGGAAGTTACGGGCGTGGTGTTAAGGACATGCGATGACCAGGGCGTGAACGGCCGCGTCGCCTGATTCAAGATTGCCTGGGCGCCATTTTTCGGGATCGGAAAGGCCCAGGACTTGACCGCTCCGGTAAAGCCAATCAGGTTCGGATAGGTTTCGGACATCAGGATCCGCGCCCGCCCCGCATTCTCCAGCGCTGCCTTGTATATGGACGGCTTGAACACCGCGCTGCGCCGGGTCGGGTAGATGTTCATGACATAGTCCGGGTAAGTCTCGAACATCTTCTGCTGGCCCGGGGTCAGCTTGTCCGCGTACTGCTTGTAGTTCTGGGCGGTAATGGTGAACAGCACCTTGTCCGCCGCGAACGGGTCCGGGTGGTAAGTGCCCGGCTTGAAATCCGCCGGCGTCTTGAGCGGCTCATTCTTCCATTCCGGAATGGTGCCCTCGGCATTGCCGGCGCGGATCGCGCCGGCCGGCGTCAGTTCGGTGCCTTCCAACCCCAATTTGGCCAGCTCCTCCTGTGTGGGCTGCTCGTTGTAATCCTGTGCCCACACCCCCTGGGTCAGCGAAACCCCTAAAAACAAGGCTCCGGACGCAATTGCGACTTTGATCTTCCTGGCTGCTGTCATGGAATTATTCCTCGCCCTTTCTAAATTTATTTTTGCCATGGTTTGAAATGGACCGGGGCCAATCGCCACTCCCATATAGAGGTCATCACTGCACGGAGTCCATCGCAGATCCTGGACGCAGCCATGGCGCTCATGCCGTTCTGACTCGGACCGCGTACCCGATGGCTATCAAAACTCCTCCGGTTTAACAGGCCCGGATCAGGAGTGCCCCATGTGTCTCCGGGACAAATCGTCTCCATCCAACTCGTCGCGCTCGCACGTCCCTGTGCTCATCGGGGTAGGGTCCTTCACCAACCGGCGCAGCACCCTTGATCCGCAGCTTCGTTAGCGCACGCCCTGGCGCCGCACTTCGGCCGGGGTAAAGTAGTCGTCAGTGGCGCGGAAGGTGAAATCGGGCGCGGTGTCTTCGTTATCCAGCCCGAGGATGACCATCCGACCCGCCGACATGTCGTACTGGTTTTCGATGGTGGACGCCACAAAACCGATGTCGTAATAGTTCACCGGATGCAGCTCGTAATAGCGCCAAAGCTGATTGCGCCGATCATAGCCATCGACCAGGCTCACCCACCATGAGTCTTCATCCAGGTAGAACACCCGCTTGCCGTAGTCGTGGGTGGTCCCCTGACGCAGGGTACTGACAAGCTTCCACACCCGGTGCAACTCGTAACGGGCCAGATCCTGGTTCAGTCGGCCACTCTTGGTGATGATATCGGTCACCTTGAGAGTGTTGGTATGCAGCTTGTAGGCATTGTAAGGAACATAAATTTCGTGGCGGCCCTCCAGGGTCCATTCGAAACGGTCGTTAGGACCGTTGAACCCGTATTTCTGGTCGGTGGTCGCCAGGCCGTCGCTCGACGTCAGCGGGTTGTCATAGACGATCTGCGGCGCCCGCTTGACCCGGCGCTGGCCGGGGCTGTAACTCCACGCCTGCCGGAATTGCTGAAAGAAACTCATGGGCTCGCGGGCCAACACTACCTGACCGGCCTGCTTGGCCGGTGCGGTGGCGGTCTGGTAGTAGAGAAACCCGGTGCCTGGCTTGTTGGCATCGAAGTTTTCCAGCGTGTGCCCCTCGTCACTGTAGGGCCAGCGCAATTGCACGGAAAGCTTCACCACCTCGTAGCCGCCACTGCTGGTGACGGGCGCGATATTGTCCCAGCTGTTCACCCAGGGAGTCACCGGTCGCGTCATGATATTCATCAGCGCCTGGGGTCCGTTCTTGGCAAGCGGGAATGCCCACCCGGTTACCGCATTCTTGAACGCGATCATGTTCGCGCGTTCGTTCGACATGACGATTTCTGCGCGCGACGTATTCTCGATGGCCGCCTGGTAGATATAGGGCTTGAACACCGCCGACCGGCGGGTCGGGTAGATGTTCATGAAGTAGTCCGGGTAGGTCTCGAACATCTTCTGCTGGCCCGGAGTCAGCTTGTCCGCGTATTGCTTGTAGTTCTGGGCGGTAATGGTGAACAGCACCTTGTCCGCCGCGAACGGGTCCGGGTGGAAAGTCCCCGGCTTGAAATCCGCCGGCGGCTTGAGCGGCTCATTCTTCCATTCCGGAATGGTGCCCTCGGCATTGCCGGCGCGGATCGCTCCGGCCGGCGTCAGTTCGGTGCCTTCCAGACCCAGTTTGGCAATCTCCGCCGCCGTGGGCTTTTCGTT
>JAKFFI010000006.1:0-199874 GCA_036677085.1 Porticoccaceae bacterium | reverse complement strand
CGCGCGGCGGAAATGCGGGCGGATTCCGCGGTGAGCTTCGCGGTGCTGATGCACGATCTCGGCAAGGCCGCCACCCCCGCCGATGTGCTGCCCCGCCATATCGGCCACGAAGCCAGCGGCGTGCCGCTGGTCAACGAGGTCTGCGACCGGCTGCGGGTTCCCAATCCCTATCGGCGCCTGGCGGTGGCGGTTACCCGCTACCATCTTCAGTGCCACAAGATTCGCGAGCTGCGTCCGGTCACGGTGCTGAAAATGCTCCAGGAACTGGATATCTACCGTCGCATCGAGATGCTCGAACCCTTTCTGATGGCTTGCGAAGCCGACGCGCGCGGTCGCGGCGGCGGCTTGCACATGCAGCCGTACGAGTCGGCGGCCTGGCTGCGCGGATTGGTGACGCGCGTGCTTGCGGTGCGCGCCGCGCCTCATGTGGCGGCGGGTCTGGCGGGCACCGCGCTCGCCGACGCCATCAACCGGGACCGCCAGGCCGTCATCGCCGCCTACCGGTGGGAAACCGCCCATGCCGGATGAGGCGCCGGTCGCACTGATCACCGGCGCGGCGCGGCGCATCGGCGCCGCCATCGCCCGCGAGTTGCACAGCATCGGCTTTCGGGTGCTGATCCACTGCCGCGAATCGCTCTCTCCCGCACAGGACCTCTGCGCGCAATTACAGTCGATGCGCGCGGATTCCGCTGCGGTACTGAGCGCGGATCTCGCCGATCTCGCGCAGGTGCGGCAGCTGGCGTCAGACGCGGTCAACCGCTGGGGCCGTCTCGACGCCCTGGTCAACAATGCCTCGGCGTTTTACCCAACGCCCCTCGCCGAAGCAGACGTTGCACAGTGGGACGATCTGATGGCGAGCAATCTCAAAGCGCCGTTTTTTCTGTGCCGCGATCTGGCGCCGGCGCTCGCCCAAACCGGCGGCGCCATCGTCAACATCGCCGATATCCACGGCCTGCGGCCACTTCCGGAGCATGCGATCTATTCCATCGCCAAAGCCGGAAACATGATGTTGACCCGGGTGATGGCACGCGAACTGGCACCCCGGGTGCGGGTCAACGGCATCGCGCCGGGCGCCATTCTGTGGCCGGAAAATCCCGCGTCGGCGGATATCGTGACGCAGCAGAAAATCCTGCACTCGATTGCGCTCGGCCGGCTGGGTGCGGTGGAAGACATCGCGCGGGTCACGCGGTTTCTGCTTACCGCTGCCACCTACATCACTGGTCAGGTGATCGCCGTGGATGGCGGCGCGCGCCTCGCTCTCACGACCTCTTGACCGGCATCAACTGCGCGCCGGTATACGCGACCTCACCCTCGACTTCGCCCTTGAAAACAAATTCGCCGTGACAATATTGGTTGGCACCAAACACCACTGAATGATTACCGGGAGGTTTGTCATGCCACTAGTACCACGAGGACGCTTGTTCGACCTGGACCAGGTATTCGATAACTTCATGTCGCCCTTGCAACGCCTGGAACAGGCCGATACCGGATTTTTCGCCCCGCGAGTGGACATCCACGAAAAATCCGATCATTACGAAATCACCGCCGAACTACCGGGCGTGAAGCGCGAGGACATTCACATCGAGCTGGAAGACGGCACGCTGACCATCACCGCGGAAACGCGCCGCGACGATGTCGAGAAAAAGGAAGGTCGGGTAATTCGCCAGGAACGTCGTTACGGAAAGTACATGCGCAGCTTCAATCTGGGCGGTGATATCCACGACGCCGATATCAGCGCGACGTTCGAAAATGGAATTCTCAAACTCAAAGCGCCAAAAGCGACCGACACCAAACCCAAGCAACGCCGGATCGAAGTGGGCTGATCGGGCCGGGCGACACAGTGACGCCGCTCAGTCCGGCGTCACTGTGTCAGAGGTCGCCCCTGGGGACCAGCTGAACGGCACCGGCCACAGTTTCTGGCAGCCGAGATCGAGCTCCGCCGCCAGCTGCCGATAGCGCCGCCCCACCACGGGGTGGCGCTCGTCCGGGATGATGTCGGCGAGCGGCCGCAATACGAAGGCGTACTTCAAAATCTCCCCGCGTGGAAGTTCGATGCCGTCGACCGATCCGACCTGATCGCCGTAGATCAGGATGTCGATATCCAGCGTCCGCGGTGCAAATTTTTCGCCACTGCGGCATCGCGCATTCAGATGTTCGATGGCACGCAGATGCTCAGCGAGCTGGCCCACCGACAGTTCGGTATCGATGCCTGCCACCAGATTGTAGAAATTTTCGCCGGCAAAACCCACCGCCTCGCTTTCGTACACGGGCGACAGACTCAGCGGTCCGAACTGCACGGCCAGCGCATCAAGTGCTGCCCGGAGATGCCACTCCGGCTCGATATTCGATCCTAGACTCAGATAAACGCGCGGCATCAGGCGCGCGCGCCGCGTTCAATCACGATGCCGACGTCCTGGGCGCCGCGCAGCGCCCCGGGCTTGCTCAGGCGCAGACGCAGCCAGGGCACCGGGAATTCGGTCAGTACCAAGGTGGCGACTTCCTCGGCCAGACGCTCCACCAGCAGGCAGCCGCTACTCTCGACGTGGGCGATGATCCGCTTGGCGACCGCCTTGTAGTTGAGCGCGTACTGAATGTCGTCGCTGGCGGCGGCGCGACTGATGTCCGCGGCCATCTCCAGGTCCAGCGAAACCGTCTGCCGCACTTCGCGCTCCCAATCGTAAATGCCGATGGTGGTGTCGATGCACAGGTCGCGGATGTAGACGATGTCCATGGTAATTCCAGAGTGCGGGAGGCCTCAGGCCGCTCCCAGAGGTGGCAGGCTGGTCATGGGCCAGCGCGGCAAGGCGCGGATGGCGAGATCGTCGCCGCCACCGTGCAGCAGGCGCTGACAACCGGCATAGGCGATCATTGCGCCATTGTCGGTGCAGAATTCGTTGCGCGCGTAATAGACCCGCGCGCCGCGGGCGGCGAGTTTGCGCTCCAGGCGCTCCCGCAGCAACCGATTGGCGGAGACGCCGCCAGCAATCACCAGGGTGCGCAGTCCGGTCTGCTCCATGGCGCGATTGCACTTGATCACCAGCGTGTCCACCACCGCGTCCTGAAAGGCGCAGGCGATATCGGCCCGGGTCTGTGCGTCCGGCAGGCCGCCGGCGGCACCGTGCGCGGCAACCGTGTTCAGCGTGAACGTCTTGAGACCGGAAAAACTGAAATCGAGCCCCGGCCTATCCGTCATGGGACGCGGAAACCGAAACCGCGCGGGGTCACCGCGGGTCGCCAGCCGGGCGATCTCCGGACCGCCGGGATAGCCCAGATCGAGCATCTTGGCGGCCTTGTCGAAGGCTTCGCCGGCGGCGTCGTCCAGGGATTCGCCGAGCATTTCGTACGCGCCGATCGCCGCCACCCGCACCAGCTGGGTGTGGCCGCCAGACACCAGCAGTGCCACGAACGGAAAGGCCGGCGGTTCCGCTTCCAGCATGGGCGCAAGCAGATGGCCTTCCATGTGATGTACACCGATCGCCGGTGCCTGCCAGGCATAGGCAAGGGCACGCGCCACCGCCGCACCCACCATCAGTGCGCCGATCAACCCGGGGCCAGCGGTATAGGCGATACCGTCGATCTGTTCCGGCCGCGTGTCGGCATCGGCCAGCACCGCCTTGATCATGGGCAACAGCCGGCGCACATGGTCGCGGGAGGCGAGCTCGGGCACCACGCCGCCGTATTCGGCGTGCAGCTCGATCTGGCTGTGGAGGGCGTGGGCGAGCAGACCCCGCGCGCTGTCGTAAACAGCGACGCCGGTCTCGTCGCAGGATGTTTCGATACCCAGAACCCGCATGATCGCTCGCTACAACCAGGGGGGGCATGATAATCCCCGGGTTCGGGCCCTGGCCAGCTTGGGCGCCGGCGGCGCTGCCCTGGAAGGAATTTCGCGCCGGGCGCGATCCGTGCCGGGCAAGCGGCAACCCGGCTTTGCAAGCGGCGCACTAAGTCGGTAAAATCCGCGTCCCGACCCTGCCCGCTTGGTCATTCAGGATAGAGCATAGATGCCGTCAGTACGTGTCAAAGAGAACGAACCTTTCGACGTGGCCCTGCGCCGTTTCAAGCGCTCCTGCGAAAAGGCCGGAGTCCTGGCCGAAGTCCGCCGCCGCGAGTACTACGAAAAACCGGCCTGGGCGCGCAAGCGCAAGTCCGCCGCCGCCGTGAAGCGCCACGCCAAGAAGCTCCAGCGCGAATCCCGCAAATTCCAGAAAATGTACTGACCGCGCGTTCTCCGGGTTGAAGCCGGCGCGGTGCCGGCTTCGTGGGCTGTCCATTCCAACCGAGCCCTGCGCATGACCGAATCCGGCCTCAAAATCCGGCTGCAAGACGCGATGAAAGCCGCCCTGCGCGCCCGCGAACGGGCGCGTCTCGATGCCATCCGGCTGATGCTGGCGGAAGTCCAACGCATCGAGGTCGACGAACGCATTGCGCTCGACGACGCGCGGGTGCTCGCCGTGCTCGACAAGATGACCAAGCAGCGGCGTGACTCGGCGGCCCAGTACCGCAGCGCCGGGCGGGAAGAGCTCGCCGCGCAGGAGCTGGCCGAGATCGAGATCATCGCCAGCTTTCTGCCCACCGCATTGACCGCCGACGAGATCACTGCCCTGATCGAGCAGGCCATCGCCAGCAGCGGCGCCAGCTCGGCGCGCGACATGGGCAAGGTCATGGCGATACTGAAGCCCGAGCTCCAGGGCCGTGCCGACATCGGCGCGGTCAGCGCCCAGGTAAAAGCCCGCTTGGGTTGAATCCCGCCCATCCCTGGGCTCCCGGCGAGCCGGTTCTCCGATACCCGAGCCCGTGTTTCAATAGGCTCCACATGGCCGGCCGCATCCCGCAATCCTTCATCGACGACCTGCTCGATCGCACCGACATTGTCGATGTCATCGAGGAGCGCCTGGAACTGCGCCGCGCAGGCAGCAACCACAAGGCTCGCTGCCCGTTTCACGAAGAAAAAACCCCCTCTTTCTCGGTCAACCAGGAACGGCAGTTCTATTACTGCTTCGGCTGCAACGCAGGCGGCAATGCCATCGGCTTTGTGATGGCCCATGACCATATCGACTTTATCGCGGCCGTCGAATACCTCGCCCACCGCGCCGGCCTCGAAATCCCCCGCGAAACCGAGACCGCCCCGGCCACGCGTCGCAACGAGCCCCTGTTGACCCTGCTCGAACGCGCCCAGACCTGGTACCGCACGCAACTCCAGGACCACCCCGCCGCCGCGCAGGCGACCAATTACCTCAGGCAGCGCGGCGTGGCGGCGGAGATTGTCCAGGAATTCGGCATCGGCTTTGCCCCGCCCGGCTGGGACAATCTCATCCGCTTTCTCGACGCCGGGAGCGATACCCACGCAGAACGTACCGTCAGCGCAAGTACCCTGCTGGTGGAGTCCGGACTTGCCGTCGCCCGGGAATCCGGCGACGGTCACTACGACCGCTTCCGCCACCGCATCATGTTTCCGATCCGCGATGCGCGTGGCCGCACCCTGGGTTTCGGCGGCCGGGTGTTGGGCGACGACCAGCCCAAGTACCTGAACTCCCCCGAAACCCCCGTATTCCACAAGGGCCGCGAACTTTACGGACTGTACGAGGCGCGCACCCACTTGCGCAGCGGCGCCCCACTGCTGGTGGTCGAAGGCTATATGGACGTGGTGGCGCTGGCCCAGTTCGGGATTCGCAACGTGGTGGCAACCCTCGGCACCGCTGTCACCGACGCGCACATCGCCAAGCTGTTTCGCCACACCAGCGACCTGGTGTTCTGCTTCGATGGCGACACCGCTGGTCGCCGCGCCGCGAGCCGCGCTCTGGATATCTGCCTGCCGGCACTCGGCGACGGGCGCGCGGTGCGTTTCATGTTCCTGCCCGACGGCGAAGACCCCGACACCCTGGTGCGTCGCATCGGCAGCGGCAAGTTCTCGCAACTGATCGCGTCGGCTCAGCCGCTCTCGGAATTTCTGTTCGCCACGGCGGCGAGCGAACTGGACCTCGCGCTACCCGATGATCGCGCCCGCTTCTGCCAGCGCGCGGCGCCCATGATTCACCGCCTGCCGCCGGGCGTGTTGCGGCAACTGCTGCTGAGCGAGCTGGCGACCCGCGCGGGGATTCCCGCCTCGACCCTGGAGCAGCTCACCGCGCCCCGCGCCGGCGCGGGGCCCCGTGCCGCCGACCTTCCGGAGCATCGCAAGACACCCGGCGCGGTGACCGAGCCGCCCGCACCCGCACCCCGTGAAACAACTTCAAGACCGGGCCGCAACTACAAGACACCGCTGGTCCACCACCTGCTGGCGCTGCTCCTGCATCACCCCCGCCTGTGTACGGAACTCGCAGCAACGCTCGAACCCCTGCGGGGCGAAGCCATTCCCGATCTGGAGCTCGTCTTCAAGGTGTATGAGCTGCTGCAAAAAAATCCCGGATACACCTTCAACCATGTGCTGAGCTACTGGCACGGGATGCACGGTCAGGAGCAGCGCAATCTACTGGCCAGAATCGCCGCCAACGAGTTGCTACTGGCACCGGAAGCCGCGGCGGGGGACCATCTCGCCGAGGCGCGCGGAATCATCGCGCGGCTCCAGGATCTGGCCGAGCGCGACAAGCCGGCGGCGGCGCGCCTGCGCGGTTTGCTCGATCGCGACGCCCTCTCGGCGGAAGATCGCGCGCGCATCCGAGCGCTCATCCTGGAGCTGTCGACACGAATCCCGAACGACCCTATAATCACCGAAGCAAAACAACGTGTTATGCAATCTTTATAAGGCAAATTAGATGCTTGCATCGGGTTGCAATCGGTGGCTTGACACCCCATTAATTGGGTACAATGCGCCGCTTTATCCGCGCGCCCCCCACCAGAGCGATCAATGAGCGAAATTCAGCAGCAGTCCCGTATTCGTGAACTCATCAGCAAAGGCCGCGAGCAGGGTTACCTGACCTATGCCGAGGTGAACGATCACCTGCCGGAAGACATTTCCGATCCCGATCAGGTCGAAGACATCATCCAGATGATCAACGACATGGGGATCAATGTGTTCGAGGCTGCCCCGGACGCCGACACCCTGTTGATGACCTCGGGCGACGCGGCTCCCGACGAAATCGCCGCCGCCGAGGCCGCCGCCGCCCTGGCCGCGGTGGAAACCGAACAGCATCGCACCACCGACCCGGTGCGCATGTACATGCGCGAGATGGGCTCGGTCGAACTCCTCACCCGCGAAGGCGAAATCGAAATCGCCAAGCGCATCGAGGAAGGTATCCGGGAGATCATGGCGGCATTGGCCGAATGGCCCGGGGCCGTCGACGCCGTACTCGCCGAATACGACCTCATCGCCACGGGCGAGCGCCGCCTGGCCGACATCATCGCCGGCTATCTGAACCCCATGGACAATGTCCCGTCCGCACTGTCGATCGCCACCAAGGCGGCCGAACTGGCCGCCGCCAAGGCCGAGAACGCCGAGGATGACGATGACGACGCTGCCGATACCGACGTGGAGGAAGACGATGGCGGTCTTGACATCGAAGAGGCCCGCCGCCGCTTTGACAGCATCCGCCGCCAGAACGACAAGACCAAGCGCTCCCTCGCGCGCGGCGACCGCAAGAGCAGCGCCGTCCAGAAAAACCTCACGGAACTCAGCGAGCTGTTCAAATACCTGAAACTGACCCCCAAACAGTTCGACCCGCTGATTCGCCAGGTTCAGGAAAGGATCGCCGAGGTCCGCAAACAAGAACGCAACATCATGGTGCTGTGCGTCAAGCGGGCCCGCATGCCGCGCACTGAGTTCATTGAAGGTTTTCCCGGTAACGAGACCAACACCAAATGGCTGGCGACGCTGACCCGCCGCAAGCTGCCCTATGCAGAAGCGCTCAAGACATATCAGGATGAAATCATCCGGATTCAGCAGCGTCTGGCGGTGAACGAAACCGAAACCGGCCTCAGCATCGCGCAGATCAAGGACATCAACCGCCGCCTCTCCATCGGGGAAGCCAAGGCGCGTCGCGCCAAAAAGGAGATGGTCGAAGCCAACCTGCGCCTGGTGATCTCCATCGCCAAGAAATACACCAACCGCGGCCTCCAGTTCCTCGATCTGATCCAGGAAGGCAACATCGGCCTGATGAAGGCGGTGGACAAGTTCGAATACCGTCGCGGCTACAAATTCTCGACCTATGCCACCTGGTGGATCCGGCAGGCCATCACGCGCTCCATCGCAGACCAGGCGCGCACCATCCGCATTCCGGTGCACATGATCGAAACCATCAACAAGCTCAACCGCATCTCGCGGCAGATTCTCCAGGAGATGGGCCGCGAACCCACGCCGGAGGAACTGAGCCTGCGCATGGATCTGCCGGAAGACAAGGTGCGCAAGGTACTGAAAATCTCCAAGGAGCCGATTTCCATGGAGACACCCATCGGCGACGACGAAGATTCGCATCTCGGCGACTTCATCGAAGACCTCAACGTCGCCTCACCGATTCACGCCGCCACCCAGGAAAGCCTCACGGAAGCGACGCGCGAAGTGCTGAATTCGCTGACGGCCCGTGAGGCCAAGGTGCTGCGGATGCGCTTTGGTATCGACATGAACACCGACCACACCCTCGAAGAAGTCGGCAAGCAGTTCGATGTCACCCGCGAGCGGATTCGCCAGATCGAAGCCAAGGCGTTGCGCAAACTGCGCCACCCCAGCCGCTCCGAACACATGCGCAGCTTCCTCGACGATTGATCATCGCCGCGCACACCGACCACAAGGTAGTTCGCGGGCCCATAGCTCAGCTGGTTAGAGCAGTCGACTCATAATCGATTGGTCCCAGGTTCAAGTCCTGGTGGGCCCACCATCTTCCGATGGATCGCGACGGGTTGTGCCACAATCCGGCACCGAAACATCCGCTCCCGAAAAGCTGGCCGGCCGGTTCCGGCCTCTCGGGCCACTGCATCGTCGCACGCTGCGCCACCTGACACCCCCATGAACATCCCCGTCATCACAGTCCCCGAGCCCGCCGTGACTTGCGCAAACTGCGCTGCCTGCTGCTGCCGCCTGGAAGTCATGCTCATCACCGAGACGGGCGTACCCGAACGCTTCATCGAAACCGACCAATGGGGCGGGCGAACCATGATGCGCTTGGATGACGGCTGGTGCGCAGCGCTGAACCGCGACACCCTGATGTGCAGGATTTACGAGCTACGGCCGCTGATCTGCCGTGAATTTGCCATGGGTGAAGACGAGTGTGTCGAGGAGCGGCGAACGACCGGCAGCCAGTAGCGCAGCGCTGCTCTCCCGGGGGGCGAGCTACTCCAGCGCCGCATGCCGGGCAAGCTTGAAGTATTCCACGTTGATCCAGAAATGCAGCAGGATGCTCGCCGCGTAGCCCAGGGCAATGGCCCACGTCCATTTCAGGTGCGCGAAAAAAGTGTAGTGGCTGCGCGCGGCACCCATCACGGCGACACCGGCTGCCGATCCGATCGACAGCAGCGAACCCCCGATCCCCGTCGTCAAGGTCACCAGCAACCATTGCCCGTCGCTCATGTCAGGGAACATGGTGAGCACAGCAAACATTACGGGAATGTTGTCAATGACCGCTGAAATGATCCCAATCAGCACATTGGCGATCGTCGGCCCCATGCCGGTAAAGAGAAATTCGGAGCCGACCGCCAGGTAACCCAAGGTGCCCAAGCCACCCACGCACATGATGATGCCGTAGAAAAACAGCAGCGTGTCCCACTCCGACCGCGCGACCTGATTGAAGGTATTGAGCCGCTGGTGCGGGTCACCCTGCGCGGCATCACCGAGCCCGCCCTGGTCGATCATGCGATGGCGAATGCCGAATCCGGTGCGGTTCAGGATATAGCTCACCAGCATCAAGGCGCCGAGTCCTCCCATCATTCCGAGCACCGGCGGCAGATGCAGAAAGCTGTGCAGACTCACGGTCATGGCGATGGTGCCGATGAACATGAAAAGGATCAGAACGCCGCCGTATTGAATCACTGGTCGGACGGACAGCGGCGCCGGCGTGGCCTTCGGCAGCGTCATCGACATGATGGCCGCAGGTATCAGCCAGCTGATCAACGCCGGAAAGAACAGCGCCAGGAATTCGTGGGCCGGGAACACTCCCTTTTGCCAAACCATCAGCGTGGTAATGTCGCCAAACGGACTCCAGGCACCCCCTGCATTGGCGGCCACGACAATACTGATACAAGCTGCCACCACGAATCCCGGATAGCCCTGGCCTACCGCAAGCGCCACCGACGCCATCACCAGTGCCGTGGTCATATTGTCGGCCACCGGTGACATGAAAAAGGCCAGCCCTCCGGTAAGCCAGAACAGCGTTCGCAGCGAATACCCGCGCGACACCAGCCAGCCGCGCAGGGCATTGAACACGCCGCGCTCTTCAAGGGTATTGATGTAAGTCATCGCGACCAGCAGAAACAGGAACAGTTCGCCGTACTCCAGCAGGCTGTGCCGTACGGTGGTGCTCACGGTCTCGACGTCACCCAACTGGGCATAGGCCACTGCGATCAGAGCCCAGATCAAGGTCGCCGCAATCAGCACCGGAATCGACTTGCGCAGATGAATCCATTCTTCCATCACCACCAACACATACGCCACGATAAACAGCGCGATGCACAGCAGGCCAATCCAGTGGAGGGTAAGGTCGGGGCCATTCTCGGGGACGGCGGCGGCGAATGACGCAAGCGGAAACAGGGCCATCAACCCGCACAGAAACGATCGCAACATGGAGCACGCACCCAAATGAAGTGCGGCAAGCATAAACGCCGTTCGCGCTGAACTCCAACCGTATTCGGAGCCGCGCCGGGTCTGCGTTTGCCCAGGCAGGAACCGCCAAGGGCGTGGTCTTCGCCGGATCCTGCCCTGTGGCCGCAGTCCAACGGCGATACCGGGCTTGAACCAATTGCCGCAGCCCACCAAGTGCTGGATCAGGTGGTACCTGCCCGCGATGCTTCAGATACCCGCCCAGATCGCGGACAACACTTCGGCCTGCTTCAGCACCGTCTGCGTTGCCTTTTTCTGCTTGTCCGGCGGGTAGCCGTGCTTGCGCAGGATGCGCTTGACGAGCACCCGCGGTTGCGCGCGCACGTTCTCGCGCAGGGTCCAGTCGATGGTGACGTTCTTCCTGACCGTCTCCACCAGCTCCCGCGCGATCGCGCGCAGCGTGTCGTCGCCGAGCACCTGCACCGCGCTGTCGTTGGTCTCCAGCGCGTCGGGCGGAAGGTCGGGATTCAGACGCACCAGCGCCTGGCGCAGCCGCCGTTCAAGCAACACATCGCGATAGTTCGGATCGCTGCGCTCCGCGCCGGGCTCGCCCGCGGCGATGTCCGGGCCGTTCAGGACTGCATAGCCGAGCGCTGCGAGCCAGGCGAGGGCGGCCTGCTCGACGTCGGATTCGGAAAAGCGCATGTCACGGCTGCGGCCCCGCGAGCATGTTCATCACCAGCCGGATCATCACGTCCTTGTCCTTCGGCGCCGACTCGGCCACCAGCAGCGCGAGCGCCGCGAGCCCCACATCGTTGATCACGGCCTCGCCGTCGCGGAACAGCCGGCCGTTGCGGTTCAGGAAGTCCACGAACAGGAAGGAGCCGACACGCTTGTTGCCATCCGAAAAGGGATGATTCTTGATCGTGAAGTACAGCAAATGCGCGGCCTTCGATTCGACCGTCGGATACGCCGGCTCCCCGAACACGCTCTGATCGAGGTTGCCGAGTAGGGCGGCGAGCCCTTCTTCGCGCTCGCGACCGAACAGATCCGTGGCCTGGCCGCGCCCGATCAGGTCGGCCTTGAGTCGCCCGATCGCGGCGCGCGCCTCTTCCACGGCCGCCAAAACGCCACCCCGGTTCCCCTTCGGCTCTTCGAGCAAGCCTTCGTCATAGCGTTGCAGGAGCAGGAAGGTCTGCGTATAGCGGGCAATGACATCGACCAGCCCGCGGCCCTGGTCGGACGTCAGCGCCTCGCCGGCGGCGGCCTTGCGGACCAGTGCCAGCGCAGCTTCCAGCTCGCGCGCGTTCTGCTCGAAGCGCTGCTGGTTGATCGTGTAGCCCCGCACCAAGTGCTCGCGCAGCGTGCGGGTGGCCCAGATGCGGAACTGGGTGCCGCGCAACGACTTGACGCGATAGCCGACCGAAATGACGACGTCGAGGTTGTAGTGGTCGACCTGGTAGGTTTTCCCGTCCGCGGCAGTATGTGCAAATTTTGCACATACTGCCGCAGGATCCAGTTCGCCTTCCCGGAACGTGTTCCGGACGTGCTTGGTGACGACCGAGCGCTCCCGCCCGAACAGCTCGGCCATCTGCGCCTGGGTCAGCCAGACCGTGTCCCGATCGAGGCGCACATCCACCCGGACCTCGCCGTCTGGGGCCTCGTAGACGATCACCTCACCGCCCGGCCGCCCGTCCATCAACCCGCCCTCCCCGCCCGCGCCCCGGCGGCGATGACCACGCGCCGGCCTGTCATGCGGCGATCGCCCGTGCGCGCACGGAATCCAGGATCTTGACGAGCTCATCCACCTGGCCCGAACTGAACAGCCCGTCTGGCCCCTGTGGCGTCAGGTCTGTGAACGGGGACTCGTACAGCATCGCGGCTGCCATCACGCCGTGCGCGGTGAGGTGGTTCACGATCAGGTTCACGAACTCGATCTGATTGGCGTTCCAGGCCTTGCCGTTGAGGAATTCGGCTAGGGCTTCCTTCGCCACTTGCCGGTCGAGGCCGACCAGCGAGCGCACAAACAGACCCAGCCCTTGCGACTCCTCGGCGGCACGCTGAAGGTCTTCCGCAGCGCCGACCCCGCTGTGTGCGAGCATGCGCTGAAGCTCGGATAGATCGGCAGCGGTCAACGGCATGTTCATCCGCAGCCTGTGAATCGCGACATGGTCCTGATGGGCGCGCAGGAACGCCCGCGCCTTGGCCCGAAACTTCGCGTAGTCGGTGCCGTGGCCGAAGCCCGGCAGATCGACCGCCGTCTCGCCGCTCATCACTTCCTCAAAGTCGGTATAGAGCGGTTTGCAGCTTACTCGGTCGATCAGCCGCAGCAGGTTGCGCAGGCGTCGGCGGACCTGTTCGAGCACCGCGACTTCCGCCTTGGCAGCGGCGTCGTGAACCGCCGACCATTCGCGCTCGAGGAAGTCGAACTGACTCATCTGGGTACCTCCAGTTCGGCCGCCAGCTCCTCGACATACTCGCCATAGCTGAACACGCGGCCGCGCTGCCGGTTCGTGAGTTCACTCACGATGCCGATGCGCTCGAGGTGCGCCAGCGACTTGTTGACCGTAGCCGGCGTGAGCCCCGTGGCCTTCACCAGCGCTGCGGATGTTGCGATCGGTTGGCGCTGCAGTGCCTGGTGCACCGCCAGCGCCGACGCCGCGGCGCGCCCCAGGCCGGCGATACGGTCGCGATCCGCATTGACCAGCGCGAGCAGGGCATTCGCCGTCGCCACGGCCTGCATCGCGCTCGCCTCGATGCCTTCGGCAAAGAAATCGAACCAGCGCTCCCAGTCGCCATGCAGCCGCACCTCGTTCAGCAGCTCGTAGTAAAGCGCGCGATGGGTCTTGAAGAACAGACTCGGGTACAGCATCGGCTCGCGCAGCACGCCGTCGGCCACCAGCTGCAGCACGATCAGCAGCCGCCCGAGACGCCCGTTGCCGTCCAGAAACGGGTGGATGGTCTCGAACTGCACATGCGCCAGCGCCGCCTTGATCAGCGGCGGCGTGCGCTCGATCTCGTCGAGGATGACCAGCTTGTCCGCGTGCTGCGCCAGGTACAGCTCGGGCTCGGCGAGCTTGGCGCGGTCGGCCTCGGACTCGAGATCCAGGTAGACCGAAGGCCGCGACCCGGCCACCTCGAGCGCCAGCGTGGTCTTGCCGGCCTGACGCGGGCCGAGGAGCGCCACGGCCGGACTTTCGGCCAGGGCGGTGGTGAGGCGGGGAGGAGCCGGCGCGGAATCATGCGTGCAATTATGGAGTGGCGCTCCAGAAATACGAGGATTGTTTACAGCCGTGCAAGGCGTGGTGCCACTGAATGCAGCCGACCACCGTCGGCGCATGGATGAACATCGGCGACGACAGGCGCGATTCGTCATCGAGGCTTTCGTGCAGGCGGCGCGCGCTCGCCAGCACCGCAGCCGGAAAAACGATCGACATGGCGCCGAACGCCCAGTGGAGCACCGAAGTCCGTGCGGGAGCGCGACCATGGACAGGGGCAGGCCAATCGTCGGCGCATACACCCGGGCTGAAGCGGGAATCAAACCCACGTTCTTTTCCGGAGTGATTGGTGAGCGCCGCACGCTGCGCGGCGAGGCTTGCGCACGCGCGTGGTGCAGCGCGCCCATTCGCGAGGCATGTCGGGCCTGGGCATGTCGCCGCGCGTTGCGCGCAGTCGCGGTTTCGCGCGCCGTCATGCGCTGAGCATGCTCTCTGCTTCGCTTGGCATGCTTTCTGCCTCAGCGTGTGTGCCCACTGTGCAACGCTGTACAGGCGGGCCGGACAACGGTGTCTTTGGCGCGTACGCGCCAGGGCACCGTTTTTTTTCAGCCGCCACCCGGGAGAACGTGATCCGCGACACTGCACCCTTCGTCATCGTCGGCGCCGGGCCGGTCGGTGTGCGCATGGCGGTCGAGCTGCGCCGCGCGCTGCCCGACGCCGCGATCCTGATGTACGGCGACGAGCCGTGGCAGCCCTACAACCGCGTGCGCCTGTCGTCGCTGCTCGCGGGCGACGCCGGCTGGGCCGATTTCACCACCGGGCTGGCGGTGCCCGACGGCGTCGAGACGCGCTTCGGCTGGCGCGTCAGTGCGATAGATCCGGCGGCGCATTGCGTGACCGACGCCAGCGGCGCGGTGCAGCCCTACGCCGCGCTGGTGCTGGCCACCGGCTCGCGCGCGCACGTGCCGGAGATCCCCGGCGTCGACCTCGCGGGCGTGTTCACCTTCCGCGGTCTGGCCGATGCCGAGGCCCTGCAGGCGCGACTGGCGCGCTGCCGCCGCGTGGTGGTGATCGGCGGCGGCCTGCTCGGCCTGGAGACGGCGCGCGCGCTGCAGCGCTACCGCACCCAAGTGGTGGTGGTCGAACACAATCCGCGCCTGATGCCGAACCAGCTCGACGACGCGGCGGCCGCGCGGATGCGCGAGCGCGTCGCGGCGAGCGGCATCGAGGCGGTGCTGAACGACGGGCCGATGGCCATCCTCGGCGACGGCCGGGTGAGCGGCGTGCGGCTGCGCAGTGGGCGCGTGGTCGCCTGCGACACCGTGGTGCTGGCGACCGGGATCCGTCCCCGCATCGAACTCGCACGCGACGCCGGGCTGGCCTTCCAGCGCGGCATCGTGGTCGACGACGCGCTGCTGACCAGCGCGCCCGATGTGTACGCGGTGGGCGAATGCGCGCAGCACCGCGGCCTGGTCTACGGCCTTGCCGCGCCCGGCTTCGAGCAGGCCGCGGTGGCGGCGCGGGCGATCGCGGGCGAGCCGGTGCAGTACGCCGGATCGCATTCGGCGACCCGCCTCAAGGTGGCGAACTGGTCGGTATTCAGCATGGGCGAAGTCGGCGCCTGGGAGCTGCCCGACCTGGCACAGGCCCACGTGCACGCCAACGACGGCGTATATCGCAAGCTGGTGGTGCGGCGCGGGCGACTGGTCGGCGCGCTGGCGCTGGGCGAATGGGACGCGCTGGCGCGGGTGCAGGAAGCGGTGCAGCAGCAGCGCCGCATCTGGCCCTGGCAGCGCGCGCGCTTCGTCCGCAGCGGCGAACCCTGGGGCGCGGAGGCGCGCGCCGTCGCCACCTGGCCGGCCGAGACCACGGTGTGCAACTGCACCGGCGTGACGCGCGGCCAGCTGACCAGCGCGATCGCGTGCGGCAGCAGCAGCGTCGCCGCGCTCACCGCGTGCACCGGCGCCGGCGGCGTGTGCGGCAGTTGCCGCCCGCTGCTCGACAGCCTGTTGGGCGCCAGCGGCCCGCGCGCAGCGATGCCGCTGGCGCAGCGCCTGCTGGGGCTGGCCGCGACGGCGCTGGTCCTCGCCCTGCTGTTCGCGCTGCCCGCCAATGTGCCCTACGCCTCCACCGCGGAGATCGCCTGGCATTGGGACCGCCTGTGGCGGGACGGCGTGATCAAGCAGGTCAGCGGCTACAGCCTGCTTGCGCTGGCGGCATTGCTCGCGCTGATCGGCCTGCGCAAGCGCTGGAAAAGACTCGATCTGCTGGCCTTCGTTCACTGGCGCTGGCTGCACGCGCTGGTCGGCGGGATTGCCCTCGTCACGCTGTGGGCGCACACCGGCGGCCGCAGCGGCGACGGCATCAACCAGTGGCTGGCGCTGACCATGCTCGGCGCGTCGCTCACCGGCATCGCACTCGCGATCTTCCTCACCCGTGAACACCGGTTCGCGCTGGCGCGGGCGGCGGCGTTGCGTCCCGCGCTGCAATGGCTGCACGCGCTGCTGTTGTGGCCGCTGCCGGTGCTGCTCGGCTTCCACATCCTCAAGGTTTATTACTACTGATGAAGTGGCTGGTGAAGTATCGCGTGTGGCTCGTCTGGCTGGGCGCCAGCGGCCTGCTGGCCGCCTGGCTCGCCTACGCGCTGCTGACGCCGGGACGGCAGTCGAGCTTCATGCCCGGCAAGCTGAGCCACGCGCATCACCAGATCGAACTCAAGTGCGTGGCCTGCCACGCCGAGCCGTTCAAGGGCCGCGCCGGCATTCAGGAGGCCTGCCTCTCATGCCACGCCACGGAGCTGAAGGCGATGGACGACTCGCATCCGATCAGCAAATTCACCGACCCGCGCAACGCCGACACCCTGGCCAAGCTCGACGCGCGCCAGTGCGTGACCTGCCACAGCGAACACCGGCCCGAGATCACGCGGCCCATCGGCGTGACGCTGCCCGACGATTTCTGCGTGCGCTGCCACGCCGACATCGACGAGGAGCGCCCCAGCCACAAGGGCATGGCGTTCAATACTTGCGCCACCAGCGGCTGCCACAACTTTCACGACAACCGCGCGCTGTACGAGGACTTCCTGATCCGCCACGGCCAGGGCAGCAAGCTCAAGGATGATCCCAGACTGCCCGCGCGCCACCTGCGCGACTTCATGGTTGCCATGGAATTCATAGACGGCGAACCGATCGCCGCGTCCGCCATGGACGGCCACGCCGAGCTGCGCCCGGCGCCCGCGGTGATCGTGGAATGGGAACACACCGCGCACGCGAAGGCCGGGGTGAACTGTTCGGCCTGCCATCAGGCCAAGGACGCGGCGGACGCGGTGGCCTGGATGAAAAAACCCGACCACACCGCGTGCGCCAGCTGCCACAAGGCAGAGGTCGACGGCTTTCTCACCGGCCTGCACGGCATGCGGCTGAAGCAGGGCCTGCCGCCGATGCAGCCGAGCATGGCCGAACTGCCGATGAAGCTCTCGGCCGGGCACGCCGAGCTCACCTGCATGAGCTGCCACGGCGCGCATCGCTTCGACACCCGCAAGGCCGCGGTGGAAGCGTGCCTGAGCTGCCACGACGACGGCCATACGCGCGCCTACAAAGCGTCGCCGCACTTCGCCCTGTGGCACGCGGAAATCAGCGGGCGCGGCGCCACGGGCAGCGGCGTGTCGTGCGCCACCTGCCATCTGCCGCGCGTGCAATTCACCACGCCGGAAGACGAAATCCGCGTGCTGGTGCAGCACAACCAGAACGACACGCTGCGCCCCAACGAAAAAATGGTGCGCAGCGTGTGCATGAACTGCCACGGCCTGCAATTCAGCCTCGACGCACTGGCCGACGGCCGGCTGGTCGGCAACAACTTCAAGGGCGCGCCCGCCAAGCAGGTCGAAAGCATCCGCATGGCGCTCGAAGCCGAGCGCCGCGACCAGGCCCGCAGGGCCGCGGACGGCGCGGACGCCGCAGAAGAATGAGCCCGCGCGCGGGCAACGTATCCCCGCGTCGCGGGTTTTGTGTGTTGTTGGTTTTTACAGAGGAGAACGTCATGCGCAAGTTTCAGATTGTTTCCACCCTCATCGCCACCGGTGTGGCCGCCGCGCTCGCCGCGCCCGTCCACGCCGCCGACTGGGACCACAAGGACATCGCCGATGCGCTGCACAGCGTGATGGAGGCCGATCGCACCGTCTACACCAAGCTGATCGTCAACCGTCTCCAGAACCAGGAAAAGGTGATCAAGGCGAGCGAGCACTGGCAGGACGACAAGGCGCTGGTGCTGCCGGCGCAGATGTTCCGCTACGGCGCCGAGCACGTCGCCGAGAAGGGCGCCAAGTTCAGCTACTCCCTGCTGTCCCTGTGGCCGGTGAACAAGCAGAACAACGCCAAGACGCCGGTCGAGAAAGCAGGCCTCGAAGCGGTGCTGAAGGGCGATCCCTACTACACGACCGAAACGCTGGGCGGCAAGAAGTACTTCACCGCGGTCTACCCGGACAAGGCCGTGGCCAAGGCCTGCATCAGCTGTCACAACGACCACAAGGACAGCCCGCGCAACGACTTCAAGATGGGCGACGTGATGGGCGGCGTGGTCCTGCGCCTGCCGATGGAGTGAACCCGGCCATGATGCGCCGCCTGTCATTCCTGTTCGCCTGCGCGCTCGGCGCGGACGCGGCGCAGGCCGACGCCGCGCCCGCGGGTAAAGCCATCGTCGACCGGGTCTGCTCCGCCTGCCACGCCAACGACCTGTCGGAAGCCCCGCAACTCAAGCAGCCGGCGATGTGGGCGGCGCGCCTCGCCAAGGGCCGCGAGGCCCTTTATGACAGCGCGCTGAACGGCTTTACCGGCCCCACCGGGGAGGAAATGCCGCCGCGCGGCGGGCGCCCCGAATTGACCGACGCCGAAGTCCGGGCGGCGGTCGATTTCATGATCTCAATTGTCAACCCTGAGAGGAACGCACCATGACCCCCCAGCAAATCTCCCTCGTCCAGGCCTCCTGGACATCTGTCGTCCCCATCCAGGACACCGCCGCCGGCCTCTTCTATCAGCGCCTGTTCGAGCTCGACCCCGCGCTCAGGCCCCTGTTCAAGGGCGACATGCAGGCGCAGGGCAAGAAGCTGATGCAGGCCCTCGGCTTCATCGTCAACAGCCTCACCCGGCTCGACCAGCTGGTGCCGGTGGCGCAGAACATGGGGCGCCGCCACGTCGGCTACGGCGTCCAGGCCCAGCACTACGACACCGTCGGCGCCGCGCTGCTGTGGACGCTGGAACAGGGCCTGGGCTCGGCCTTCACCGATGACACGAAAACCGCCTGGGCGACGGCCTATGGAACCCTCGCGGGCGTGATGAAGGAGGCTGCCTACGCCCCGGCCTGAGGGTTGGCTGAGAGTGTTGCGCACATCGCCGCTGCAGGCTTTGTCTGCAGCGACGATGCGCGATCTCATTGCCCAGCGCCTGTATGCACTGGCCTGTGGCTGTGAAAACCTCAACGACCCTGCGCCGTTGCGTACCGATCCGTTGCTGCAGACGGCAGGAGGTCGTCGTGCGGAGCTGGGCAGCTCCCTATTTTGTCGCGACCGGAAACGCGCGTCGGGCGAAAACCGGTGAAATATCCGCGCCAGGTCTTTCTTCCAGCTCTTGCCCTAGGCCAGGTTGGCGAGCATGACGTCGAACGCTAGCGCGGGGAAGGGGTCGTGCGCGAGCCTGGACCGTTCCGCGCCGCCGATTCAGCCAGGCCATCGGCCTGGGCCAACAGCCCGAAGATCCCCCCGGTGTGGATGAACACCACATCGGCTGCGGCAGCAAACGCCCCGCGCCGGATTTCTTCCAGGAGTCCGTGGAATGCCTTGCCGCTGTAGACGGGATCGAGCACCAATCCCTGGGTGCGGGCCAGCAGGCGGATGGTCTCGAATACCTCCGGGGTCGCCTGCCCGTAGCCGGGGCCGATATAGCGATCATTGACCTCGATCGCGAGCTCCTCGACCGCAACACCGGTCGCGTACAGTTGCGCCCACTCGCGCAGATCGGCGCGCACCTTGTGCTGAAAATAGGCGGCATCGTCGCATACCGCCATGCCGATCACCGGACAGCCCAGACGGTAGAGATGCGCGCCGGCGGTCAGTCCCGCCTGGGTGCCGCCGGAGCCGGTCGCATGCACGATGGCAACGGGCTGAATCCCGGCAGCGGCAAAATCGGTGCGCAACTCGGCCGCGCAACCGATGTAACCCCAGACGCCGGTGCCATCACTGGCGCCGACCGGGATACACCAGGGGTGCGCGCCCTGCTCCCGGTAGTGGGCCGCCCATTGGTCGTACAACTCTGCCTGATGGGCGTGGTAGTGGGCCTTGCTGTAGCGGGAGACGGTCGCCCCGGCCAGCAGATCGAGCAGGAGATTGCCCTGGGGATGCGGGTTGGGAGCGCCCTCCTCGCGCAACAGCAGGTGCACCCGGAAACCCAGGCGAGCACCCAGCAGCGCGGTGGCGCGGCAGTGGTTGGACTGGAGTCCACCCGCGGTGATCAGGGTATCGCAGCCGGCCGCGCGGGCGCGGGCCAGCGTGAACTCGAGCTTGCGCACCTTGTTGCCGGTGACGGCGCAATCGGTCAGATCGTCGCGCTTGATCCAGATGCGGGGGCCGCCGATGCGCTCGCGGAGCCGATCGAGCGGCTCCAGCGGCGTCGGCAGACGCGCCAGCGCCAGACGTGGCGGAAAGCTGATCGGGTCCGCTTCCACCTACTTGCCTCCGCGCAGGCCGGCGGCTACAGCGCTTTCAGGGTTCCCTTGGGGAGCACGGCATGTACCGCATCGCGCTGGAACTTGAGCTCCACCTTGTCGGAGACCTCGAGCACCAGGAAGTTGCCCTCGATCTTGGTGATGCGCCCCAGGATACCGCTGGCGGTAACGACTTCATCGCCCTTGGCGAGATTGGCGACCAGTTTGGCCTGTTCCTTGCGGCGCTTCTGCTGCGGCCGAATGATCACGAAGTACATGAAGACAAAAAGTCCGCCGAACAGCACCAGGGTGAACAGCGGATTGGGTTCGTTGGCAGGCGCGGCCTGGGCCCAGGCGGAAGGAATGAATAGCGACATCGGCGTACCTCGGGGTGGTGGAGCAGCTGCCGACAAAGGCGGGGCTGCCGCGGAAAACAATTTTCGGCAAGCGGACTTGAGCCGCTGTTCAGTCTGGATTCTGGCGCAACCAGGCCAGCACATCATCCTGATGACTGGCCGTCTTGATCTTGTCCATCACGTGGCGCAGGCGCCCGTCGCGACCGATGATGAAGGTGGTACGGCGAATCCCCATGAACTCGCGTCCCATGAATTTCTTCAGGCCCCACACCCCGTAACGCTCGGCGATGGCGTGATCCGTGTCGGACAGCAGATCGAAATCGAGTGCATCCCGCTCGGCGAATTTCGCGAGCCGACTCACCGGGTCCGGGCTGATGCCGAGCACGACGACCCCGAGCTCGGCAAACGCGGCGCGCCGGTCGCGGATGCCGCAGGCCTGGACCGTACAGCCCGGCGTCATCGCCTTGGGATAAAAATACAGCACCACCGGATGCCGATCGCGGAAGTCCTTGAGGGCGACCGGCTCGCCCCGCTGATTCGGCAGCGTGAACGTCGGCGCCAGATTACCCAGCTTGGGAAAGCCCATGATCACTCCGTAGTGATTGGCTGTGGCGATCAGGGCAGCAGATGCTGGACCGCGTCGCGCTCCTCGCTCAACTCGGTTTCGGTCAGGGTCATTTTTTCCCGCGAGAAGGCGTTGATATCGAGATCCTTCACGATCGTCCAGTCGCCGCCCTGACAGGTGCAGGGGAAGGAATAGATCAGCCCCTTGGCAATGCCGTAGCTGCCATCGCTATGGACACCCATGCTGACCCAGTCGCCCGCCGGCGTACCGAGCGCCCAGGAGCGCATGTGGCTGATGGCCGCATTGGCGGCCGAGGCCGCACTCGACGCGCCGCGCGCCTTGATGACGGCGGCACCGCGCTGTTGCACCATCGGGATCAGCTCGTTTTCGTACCATGCCTGATCGACGAGCGACAGGGCGGGCTTGCCCTTGACCTGGGCATGGTGGAGATCGGGATACTGGGTGGCGGAATGGTTGCCCCAGATGATCATGCGACTGACGTCGTTGACGGTGGCGCCGGTCTTGAGCGCCACCTGGGTCAGCGTCCGGTTGTGGTCCAGGCGGGTCATGGCGGTGAACTGGCGCGGATCGATCGCCGGCGCATTGCGCTGGGCAATCAGGGCGTTGGTGTTGGCCGGGTTGCCCACCACCAGCACCTTGATGCCACGCTTGGCGTGATCATTGATCGCCTTACCCTGCACGGAAAAGATGTTGGCGTTGGCTTCGAGCAGGTCCTTGCGCTCCATGCCCGGGCCGCGCGGCCGCGCGCCCACCAACAGGGCGTAGTCGGCGTCACGGAAGGCAACGGCGGGATCGTCGGTCTGCACCACGCCGGCGAGCAGCGGAAATGCGCAGTCTTCCAGCTCCATCACGGTTCCTTGCAGCGCCGTCAGCGCCGGGGTGATCTCCAGCAGTTGCAGGATCACCGGCTGGTCGGCGCCGAGCATTTCCCCGGCCGCAATGCGGAACAAAAGCGAGTAACTGATCTGGCCAGCGGCTCCGGTGACGGCAACGCGAACGGGTGATTTCACTGGATGTCTCCGTGTTGGGTGGGATCCGGACCCGGGTCCGAAAGGCGGCCAATTATACGGATCGCGGCTGCGATTTCACGCCCCGGCGCCGGGTGCGACCACATAGCGGCTACGCAGCGCGGCATAAAGATCCTGCGCGAAGGAATCGCTTTCCGGATCCAGCGCGTCGCTCAATTCGACCAGCCATTCGTTATCCTCACGGCCGTGCCAGTGTTTGCGATAACTGCCGTCCTGATAGCCGTGATCCTGCCGGAAACCGTTGAGGACGTTCTTGCCCACATAGCGGCGATACAGCTCGTCGAAGCTGAGCTCGATCACCTGCATCAAGACCGCGAAACCCGGGAGGTCAAAATCCTGGGCGACCAGGGTACGGGCCGCAAAGCGTTCGACCGCGCCGCGAAATACTTCGGGATCACCGCGCGGCACGGGTACCGCGAGCGCGGCAGCGAACTCGGCGGCGATGTCATCCGCAGCGAGCTCCCGCTCCAGCAGCGTGCTGAGCCCGAAATGCCAGATGTCGACCAGCTCCAGGCGCACCTGATCGAGATCGGGTTGCTGTCCCTTCCACCACTTCCAGCCGTAGTGATCCAGCAGTTCGGCGCACTCGACCCAGATGGCCCGGTACCAGGGATTGCCCTGACCGCGCCACTCCGGGTGAACCTGGGTATTGACCCTATCCTGCAGGGCCAGCATGGTTGCGATGCGGCTTTTCATGTCACTCCCCCGGCCGGCGTCGGCACCTCGACGCGAAACAGACGCGCGAAATTTTCGGCCATCCGGGCATTGAAATGATCGAGATCCATCCCCCGCAGTACCGCGATGCAGCGCGCCACTTCGGCGACATAGTGGGGCCGGTTGGTTTTGCCACGGTAGGGGACGGGCGCGAGCCAGGGCGCGTCCGTTTCCACCAGCAGGCGATCGATCGGCACGCGGGCGGCGATCTCGCGCAGATCCCCGGCGTTGCGGAAAGTGACGATGCCGGAAAAGGAAATGTAAAAGCCCAGCTCCAGGCCGGCACTTGCGGTGGCCCAGTCTTCCGTGAAGCAGTGCAGGACTCCGCCCACGGCGGGATCGGTATGCGCGCGCAACAGCGCCAGGGTTTCCGCCCGCGCATCCCGGGTATGCACCACCAAGGGCTTGCGCAACCGGCTGGCGACCCGCGCATGGATGCGAAAACTTTCGCGCTGCCAGTCCAGGTTGTCGCCGCCGTAATGGCCATCGATGCCGGTTTCGCCGATCGCCACCACGACATCGCTCGCGCCCAGTGTCAGCAACTCGGTTTCATCGGGCAACGGGAGGGATTCGGTTTGCAGCGGGTGTACACCGACGGTCGCAAAAACGTCGGTATGGCGCGTCGCCAGCCGGATCATTTCGCGGGATGACGCCAGGTCGATGCCCACGGCCAGCATGGCTCCGACCCCGGCGCCGCGCGCCACTGCGAGCAACGCATCGAGCGAACCGTCGAACGCACTCAGATCGAGACGGTCGAGGTGGCAGTGGGAGTCGATCAACATCGGATGGCGCAAATCACGGGATCGAAGCAAATCGGGGGACGGATCACAGCGTATAGGTGGGACGATCCGAGCTCTGCAGGGTGGCGAGATCGGCTTCTATCCTGCGCACGAGATCGGCGTGCTCTGCCGCCAGCCGGATGCCGATGCCCTGGGGACGGATTCCGCTGCCGACCGGAGTGATCCAGACAATTTCACCGGTGAGAGGTGTTTTCTCCGGTTCATCCAGCAAATCCAGCAGGACAAAGATCTGATCGCCCAGTCGATATTCCTTGCGGGTACGAATGAACAACCCGCCGCCATCGATAAAGGGCATGAAGCAAGCATACAGCTCGTTGATGTCCTTGATGGCGAGGTTGAGAATTCCGTTGCGAAGATTACCGCCCGCCGTTCGCATCGATGCTTCCTCGTCAGGGGAGCCGTTAGCCTAGCACAGGCGATGGGTCGGTTCAGCCACCTGCCACCACGGCACGGCGCCAATCCTGCCACAGCCCCGCCCAGACCAGTTCGGCATTGAGATTGGCGTTGGCCGCGTGCTCGCGACGCACCGCCGCGAGACGGTCAAAAAAATCGAACAGCGGCTGCGGTGGCCGCTCGCCCCGCGCAATCGCGGCGCGCGCGCGCGCGGCGACAAAGTGGGTGAGCCAACCCAGCGCCTCTCCGGTATCGAAATGCGCGCTCGCGCTGACAGCCGCCGCCGCAGCCGGCACCATGGAGCCATCCGCGACGCTGGTGACCAGCTCCTCAACACGCGCGAACGTCTCGGCCAGATCACCGGAAGCGAGCGCCAGCGCGCGCAAGGGCCGCCGTCCGGCGCGCACCAGCAGGGATTGCGCATCCGTTTCGCCGGGAAGCTGTATCCCGAGCCAGGGCAGTGCCTGTTCCATCGACGGGGTGGGCAGGCGCAGCAACCGGCAGCGACTGCGCACGGTGGCCGTGAGCCGACCGGGCTGATGGCTCACCAGCAGCAGCAGGGTGCGCTCGCCCGGTTCTTCCAGCGTCTTGAGCAGCGCGTTCGCCGCATTGGCGTTCAACGCTTCCGCCGGCTCGATCAGGATCACCCGCCAGCCGCCCTGGTGCGGTCGCCCGGCGCAAAACTCGCGCAACTCACGAATCGCATCGATGCGGATCGCTTTGCCGCGCTCTTCCGGTTGAATGAGCATCAGATCGGGATGACTGCCGGCCGCGATCAACTGGCAGTTCCGGCAGCGCCCGCAGGCACTCCCATGGGGCTCGGCACACAACACCAGACTCGCAAACGCTCTGGCGAAATGGAATTTGCCGATATCCGGGGCGCCTGCCAATAACAAGGCATGCGGCAAGGTGCCCGCCTTCAGCAGGGCATCCAGCGCTTGCCATTGCACTCCGTGCCAGGGATAGGGAGCCAGGAGCTCGCGCTGGATCATTGCGCGCCGACCAGAGCACGCAAGGGCGCGAGCACCGCTTCACCGACCTGTTCCGGTGTCTGCCCGGCATCGATCAGCCGGCAGCGGCCGGGGTCGAGCTCTGCACGACGCTGGTAGGCGGCTCGCACCCGGACAAAAAATGCGCGCTGCTCCCGCTCGAAACGATCCAGCGGTCCACGCTGCCGGACCCTGGCGAGCCCGCGCTCGGGATCGAGATCGAGGATCAGCGTGAGATCGGGCCGCAGTGCGCCCTGCACCAGTTGCTCAAGGGCCGCCACCGGGGCTTCCCCCAGTCCCCGCCCCGCCCCCTGATAGGCGTAGGAGGCATCGGTGAAACGATCGCAAATGACCCAGGTACCGGCCTCGAGTGCGGGCACCACGACCTGCGCCAGATGCTGTGCCCGGGCGGCGAACATGAGGAGCAGTTCGGCCAGGGGAACGATGGGTTCATCGGTTACCGCAAGCAGCAGTTCCCGCACCAGCTCTCCCAGGCGCGTGCCGCCGGGCTCCCGGGTGGTCAGGTGGGCAATGCCCGAGGCGCGCAGGAAGTCCGCCATCAGCGCGAGATTGGTGCTTTTGCCGGCGCCTTCGCCGCCCTCGATCGTAATGAAACGTCCTCTCACGGCGATCGGGCCTTCTGTGGCCCCGGCGTCGAACGGTAACCCTCGGCGCGATGCAACTGGTAGCGCCGCACCGCCCGTTGGTGCGCGTCGAGCGTGCCGGAGAACTCGTGGCTGCCGTCACCTCGGGCAACGAAATAGAGCGCATCGCCCGGGGCGGGATGCAGCGCCGCGCGCAACGCGTCGTCACCGGGATTGCCAATGGGGGCAATCGGAAGCCTGTCGATCATGTAAGTATTGTAGTCATTCGCCTCGGCCAGATGCGCCCGCGACAGCTTGCCGGCGTAGCGCGCGCCCAGTCCGTAGATCACGGTGGAATCCGTCTGCAAACGCATCCCGATCTGCAGCCGGCGTACCAGTACGCCGGCTATCTGAGGGCGCTCCGCAGCCAGCCCCGTCTCCCGCTCCACCAGCGACGCCATGATCAGCGCTTCATACGGGTTGGCGTAGGGCAGGCCCTCGGCCCGATCACGCCACAGGCCCTCCAGCATATCGCGCTGGCGTCGGTGAGCCCGTTCGAGAATGTCGCGATCACTGTCGCCGGCAACAAAAAAATAGGTATTGGGCGAAAACCAGCCTTCCGGATTGATCGCGTCGATGCCCAGATCGACGGCGAGATCCGCCGCGCTGAGCTCCCGGGTGAAAGAGGCAAGCAGCCGCTCTTTCGCCAGCAGCGCGCGCCACTGGGCCAGCGTCCAGCCCTCGGGAAACGTGATGCTGTAACGGATCACATCGCCGCGCTCCAGCTTCGCGATCAATGTGAGCGCGGTATCGCCCGGCACCAGTCGGTAGTCGCCCGGATGGATTCGGTGACGACCACTGAAACGCGCATAAAGACGCAGCGGCAGCGCATAGCTCAGGATGCCATCCGCGCTCAGGCGGGCACTCAGGGACGACAGATTTTCACCCTTCCCCACCACCAGCACTTCCGTTGCGGGCGCGATGGCAAGGGGACGGCGGAGTTGATAGTCCGCCCATTTCCAGGCCCCGGCAGCCGTGGCCGCAGCCGCCAGCAGAACCAGGATCAGGCGGCGAAGCACGGCAGTCGACGCGCTAGTTCAACTTGTATGCGGAGGATTTCGTCCACCGCCGGCAGATGTTCGCTACCGTCGATGGCCGTAACCGCCTGGATACCGCGCACCGCATTGCACAGAAACAGTTCCCGGGCGGCGTGCACGTCCGCCAGCGACAGGCTGGCTTCGCCAATCGGCAGCCCCAATGCTGGAAAAATTTCGGCGCGTAAATAATCGCGCATGACCCCACGCACACCGGCATCGCGGAGATCAGGCGTCATCCAGCCCTCCGCCGTCCGCACAAAAATATTTCCGGCCAGTCCTTCAATGACACGCGCCTCGGTGTCGAGCAGTAAACCCTCCCGGTCGGACGGCAATTCACGCGCGGCCAGCACCTGGTCCAGACGGTTGAGGTGTTTGATTCCCGCCAGGCGCGGATTGATCGGCAGACGATAATCACACACCCGCAGATGAACGAAATCGCGACGCGCCGCCAAGGGTCGATAAAAGAGATAACGATTACATGGGCCGCCGTCGTGACGATACGCCGTGCCGCCAGCACCGGCGGTGACCATCAGCTTGATGACACCATTGGCCGGCCACCGACCGCAAGCGCGACGCACGTCGTCCCATACCGCCTCGCGATCAAGAGAAATACTCAGAGCGGCGGCGCCACGGCACAGACGCGACCAGTGCCAATCCCACAGCGGCAAAGTGCCGCCACAGAGCCGCATGGTCTCGAACAGGCCGTGGCCGTAATGAAGCCCTCGGTCCGCGGCATTCACCGTGCCAGCTGCGGTACCGTTGATGAACACCGGCAAGTCCGTCATCCCGCACCAAGACTCAGATCAGCGTGCCAGTCCAGGGACGAGCCATCCGCAAGCGCGGGAGGAGATGACCGCCGGCTGGCGCCGGCGATCGGGAATAGCGTGAGGAAATCAGCCCAGATTCTTCTCGATGTAGTCAATGGCATCCTGAACCGTGGCCAACTTTTCGGCATCTTCATCGGGGATTTCGGTATCGAACTCTTCTTCCAGGGCCATGATCAGCTCCACGGTATCCAGCGAGTCCGCGCCGAGATCGTCAATGAAAGATGAATCGGGCTTCACATCTTCTTCCTTTACGCCCAATTGCTCGGCAACCATTTTGATGACGCGTTCTCGTGTGTTGCTCATGATTAACAATCGCTCCTGTTGTACCAGTGTTGTACCGGTGTTGTGCCAGTGTGTTATGCAGCCCGCCCTCGGTCGGCGGCCCAGAGCCGGTTGAGGCAGGGAGCCCCGCTATGCCGGCGCGCATTTTACCCAAATTCCCCCGCTCCGTAACCGCCAGCGCGGGCAGTCCCGATTCGACCCCTCAGCCCATGTACATGCCGCCGTTGACCTGGATGGTTTCGCCGGTGATATAGGCACCGCCAGCCTCCGCCAGAAACACCACTACCGCGGCGATTTCTTCGGGCTGCCCGAGCCGCCCGAGCGGGATGGAAGCGAGCATCGCGTCGCGATTCGCCGCCGGCAGCTCGCGGGTCATATCGGTATCGATGAAACCGGGCGCAACGGTATTGACCGTGATGTTACGCGAGCCCAACTCCTTGGCAAGCGCGCGCCCGAACCCGGCGACGCCCGCCTTGGTGGCGGCGTAATTGGCCTGACCCGCGTTGCCCATCGCCCCCACCACGGAGCTGATGTTGATGATTCTGCCCCAGCGCGCGCGCGTCATCCCGCGCGCGCACGCCTTGCAGAGCCGGTACACGGCGCCCAGATTGGTTTCGATGACATCGTTCCACTCTTCTTCTTTCATGCGCAACAACAGGTTGTCGCGGGTAATTCCGGCGTTGTTGACCAGAATCAGGGGAGGGCCGAACTCGTCCTCGATCTGCTGCACGACCCGCACGACGGCTGCCGCATCCGTGACATCGAGCGCCATCCCCCGGCCCTTGATCCCGAGGTCGGCAAAGCGCACGGAGATGCGCTCGGCGCCTTCCGGGGTGGTGGCGGTGCCAACGACGATGGCACCCGCCCTTCCCAGTGCATCGGCGATGGCCGCGCCGATGCCGCGGCTGGCGCCTGTGACCAGGGCGATCTTGTCCACAATACTCATGACGATTTCTCCGCGTTAAGGCGTGGGAGACACTTTCAGCTGCGCCCGGCCGCGGCCAAGGCGGCCGCCAGACTGGCATCATCCTCGGTGGCAGCAGTCGCCAGCGTGGCTGCAATCCGCTTGTTCAATCCGCACAGCACCTTGCCGGCACCGCATTCCACCGTCAGCGCCACACCGCGCGCCGTCAGTGCCGCCACACAATCCACCCAGCGCACCGGGCTGTAGATCTGGCGCACCATCAGCTCCTTGATGACGGCCGGATCGGTTTCCGCGCGCGCATGCACATTGTGGATGACCGGGATGGCCGGTACATCGAATCGGGTAGCCGCGATGTCGGAAGCCAGGCGCTCCGCGGCCGGGCGCATCAATTCGGTATGGAAGGGGGCGCTGACGGGCAACGGCAGCGCCCGTTTCGCACCGGCTGCCTTGCACAATTCAATGGCACGCGCCACGGCGGCGGCGTGTCCCGCGATGACCACCTGACCCGGTGCGTTGTAGTTGACCGGCGCGACCACCTCCGCTGCTGCCGCCTGTACGCAACAGCGTTCGATCTCGGCATCATCCAGTCCCATCACCGCCGCCATGGCGCCCATGCCCGCCGGCACCGCTGCCTGCATGTAGGTACCGCGCTTGCGAACGAGCTCGACGGCATCGTTAAAAGCCACTACATCGGCGCACACCAGTGCCGACCACTCGCCCAGACTGTGCCCTGCCATCACCGCGGGCAGAACGCCACCTTGCTGCCGCCACAGCCGCCACAGAGCGACACTGGCGGTCAACAACAGCGGCTGGGTGCGTTCGGTTAGATTGATTTCGGCGGGATCGCCCTGCTGGCACAGCTGCCAGAGGTCGTAACCCAGCTGTGTCGATGCTTCGGAAAAGGTATCGAGAATTTGCGGATGCCGGTCCGCCAGTTCGGCCAGCATGCCGATTTTCTGGGAACCCTGGCCGGGAAAAACGAAAGCGAGGGACTGGTTCACGACGAGCGATTGATTCAAGGACTGGCCCTCACTGGTAAATCACACCGGACCGCTTGTCAGGGCGGCCAGACGTGCGGCAATGCGGTCGGGCATACCGCCCCGGGCCTCCGCCAACGCAACCGTCAATGCGTGCCCAAAACCGGCGCTGTCGGCGCCGCCGTGACTCTTCACGACCACACCGCGGAGTCCGAGCATGGACGCGCCATTGTATTGACCGGGATCGAGAAAACCGAGTGCGGACTTGAACAGCGGCCGCGCCACCCAGCTCCGCCAAGCGGAGCGACCCCGACCCGTCGCGCGCAACTGCTCGACAAGCAGTTGCGCCGTACCCTCGATCGCCTTCAGCGCCACGTTGCCGACGAAACCGTCGCAGACCACCAGATCGGCCTGCCCGCGCAGCAACCCATCGCCTTCCACGAAACCGATATAGTTGATGGTCGCATCCGCGGCGAGCAGTTCCGCCGCCGCCTTGACGGCGCGATTGCCCTTGCCCGCCTCGGCACCGATATTGAGGAGCGCGACCCGGGGGGCGCGCAACCGTTCCGCGACCTGCAGGCGAGCCACGCCCATGCGGGCGAATTGATGGAGTGTGGTGCCGTCGCAATCGACATTGGCGCCGAGATCGAGCAGGCACACCCGACCCGCGACCGTCGGCAGCGCGGTGCAGATGGCGGGCCGCTCGATCCCGGGCAGTGTGCCGAGCACGGCGGTTCCCATGGCCATCAAGGTGCCGGTTTCCCCCGCACTGACACAGGCCGATGCACGCCCATCAGCCACGGCGGCGAGCGCGCGCCACATCGAGGATTCACGCTTGTGACGCAAGGCGCGCGCCGGCCGGTCGCCGCTCTCCACCCGCTGCGGGCAGTCGATCAGTTGCAGGCGCTCCGACGGCACGTTCCCGCTCCGATCGCGTAACTGTTCACGCAAATCGGCCTCGTCACCGAACAGCAGTATGTGAACGTCGGGGCTACCGGAAAGCAGGTCGACCACGGCCGGAATCGTCGCGGTCGCACCCAAATCGCCACCCATCGCATCGACAGCGATGACGGTCAATGGTCAGTCGGTGTCGATGTCGATCACTTTGCGACCGCGATAGAAACCGTCGGCGGTCACATGATGGCGGCGATGCTTTTCGCCACTCAGGCTATCCACCGCCAACGTGGGGCCGGTGAGCGCATCATGGGAACGGCGCATGCCGCGTTTGGAGCGAGTCTTGCGATCCTGTTGTACAGCCATCCTGTTCTCCCGGGCTCGAGCCCGTCATCGGTTAGTTAATTGTGGTTAATTGCGCCGCGCGGCCGGAGCTCAGCGTTGCGGCTTCAGTTCTGCCAGCACCCGAAACGGGTTCCGGGTGTTGCCGGCGTCTCCGGTCACGGCCGGGGACGCATGGCAGGATTCATCTTCGTGCAGCGCGACGATGGGCAGCGCCAACAATAATTCTTCTTCGGCGAGATCGTGAAGATCCCCCTCCTCGTCAGCGACAATCCAGGGATCGAGCCGCCGGGGCAAACGTTGTTCCGCAGCGATATCCTGCACCACCGCCACGGCAATCGGCACATCCAGAGCCACTGTCAGGGCGCCCAGGCAGCGCTGGCAGATCATGGCAACCTGCGCCGACACTCGTCCAGTCACTTCCGGAAACCCGGCGGTGCCCGGATCGAACCGCAACTCGACGGTTACCGGCCCAGAGATTGCCGACACCGCCTCGGAGAGGCGCGGCAACCCGGCACCATCGATCACACCACAGAGACTCTGACTTTGCGCCGCGAGTTTCCGTACCGCAACGGATCGCGGCAGGCTGGATCGGGGGCTCGGGTTGTTCATCGCGGCGCGATTTTAGGGATAGCATCTTGATCTGTCAAAGAAAAACGCAGCATAGTGACAACCCTGACCGAACCCCCTCCCGATGAAAGTCGTCCTCGCTTCCACTTCGCCCTATCGCCGCGAACTCTTTGCCCGCTTCGGGCTGCCGTTCAGCCAGCTCGCTCCCGGCGTCGATGAATGCCCGCTGGCCGGCGAGCCGCCCAGCGCACTGGCCGCGCGCCTGTCCGAAGCCAAAGCCCGGGCGCTGATTCAACGCTGCCCCGACGCCCTGATCATCGGTTCCGATCAAACGGCCGTGTGCGGCAGCCTGAGGCTCGGGAAACCCGGCGACTTCGCCACCGCGCGGGCTCAATTGCGACACCTATCCGGTCAAACCGCGCAGTTCTACACCGCCGTCACCGTACTGAACGCGGTCAGCGGCAAAGCGGCAAGCCGCACGGTAATCACCGAGGTGGTGTTCCGCACCCTGACGACCGCAGAAATCGAGCGTTACCTGGAGCGTGAGCAACCCTATGATTGTGCCGGCAGCTTCAAGGCGGAGGGGCTCGGCATCGCCTTGTTCAAGGCGCTTCGCAGCGACGATCCCACGGCGCTCGTCGGACTGCCGTTGATCCAGCTGCGCGCACTGCTGGCGGAGTTCGGAGTGGATGTGATCGCCGGCCGCTAACTCTGCCACTTTATTCATCAACCTGGCCAGGCCGGGGGATCAACGACCTGTAACCACCGCGGCCCGATCCATGTTTGAGGCTAACCGGCACGCGCCGCCAACCGCCGCAACACCTCTGCCAGTTCGTGCGGCAGCGGCGCCCTGCCTGCCGCCTGAATTTGAGTTGCGGGATCCTCGAAAATGAGCTCTGACGCGTGCAGGAACATCCGCCGCAAGCCGAACTCCCGCGCTTCCCGATTTGCGTCCCGGGCGCCGTATTTGGGATCACCCGCAACGGAATGCCCCATCAACTGGCAGTGCACCCGGATCTGATGCGTCCGGCCCGTTTCCAGGCGAGCCTCCACCAGTGTAAAGCCCGGGAGTCGCTGCACGACCCTGAATCGGGTCAGCGCCGCTTTGCCGTCAACATCGGCCCGCACGATGCGCTCACCCGAACTCAGGGTATTTTTCCGCAACGGCGCATTCACTTCTCGCAGCCCGTCCGGCCAGCTTCCGGCGACCAGCGCGAGGTATTTTTTCTCCATCGCGCCCTCGCGCATTTGTCGCTGCAAGGACAGCAGTGCCGAACGGGTCGAGGCAATCAGCAAACAGCCCGAGGTATCCCGATCAAGCCGATGGACCAACTCCAGCGCGCGCTGCTCCGGCCAGGTAGCGCGGAGCGCCTCGATGACGCCCAGGGCGACACCACTGCCCCCGTGGACCGCCAGACCGGCGGGCTTGTCGAGCACCAGCCAGCCCTCGCCCCGACTCACTACCCGGTCCGTCAACGCCTGCTGCAAGGCCGGAGCGGGCTCCGGCAACGCCCGGGGCGGAGCCGTTCGCACCGGCGGCAGTCGCAACCGATCCCCGGCGAGCAATTTATATTCCGGCTTGGTGCGCCCATTGTTGACACGAACCTCCCCTTTGCGGAGCAGGCGATAGATACGCGACCTGGGCACCCCCTTGAGCAGAGCCAACAGAAAGTTATCAATGCGCTGACCCGCCTGCACCTCCGCTATGTCAAGCCAGGTGACGCCATTGGGGGAGGGAGATACTCTGGGCTCGGTCACTGAAAACCACCGTACATCGCTGGCCGCAAGTGTAGCAGACCGGTTAATTTGTTCTTTTAATTGAATTGGTTAATGAAAGCCGCTATATTCCGGTGCGCTGGCACCCGCCCGCCCCAAACCCCTCACCCGCGAAGCGCGTCGGTGTTGCGCCGGCCGGGCAAGCCCGCACAGTTACCTCGGCGCGTCGTAGTCAAGAGTACACGCAAGCGCGCCTTACAAAGCCCACGCTCGATGGCGTGGCGGTATTACCGAAACGAAATTTGTAATCGGGTAACGCTGGCCAGGTTGTCTCGCGCGATGCCGCAAGACACCCGATCCGCTGCCAACAGGACGATCAGTTCAACATTCGGTTCAACGTTGTTGTGAATGACGGGGGCAACCCTCTGACCATCCTCTGCGAACGATCGCGGTAAGCGCTCACCGATAACCCTGTGCGTGGCTCGTAGCCGCGACACGCCGGACAGCACCCGAATTTCGTCTCCGTTCCTACCGACACACCGTCCAGCGCCATTCATTGCGCAGGACCAACATGAAAAGAATGCTCATCAATGCCACGCAGCCGGAAGAGTTGCGTGTCGCGCTGGTCGATGGCCAGTTGCTCTATGACCTGGATATCGAAAACCGTACCCGGGAGCAGAAAAAAGCCAATATCTACAAGGGCGTCATCACCCGGGTAGAGCCGAGCCTGGAGGCTGCCTTCGTCAACTACGGCGCCGAAAAGCACGGCTTTCTGCCGCTCAAGGAAATCGCCCGGGAATATTTCAAGCGCCGTCCCGCCGACCCCCAGGGCAAGGTCAAGATCAAGGAAATCCTTGAGGAAGGCCAGGAAGTCATTGTTCAGGTCGAGAAAGAAGAGCGCGGCAGCAAGGGCGCGGCGCTGACGACTTTCGTCAGTCTGGCCGGCCGTTACATGGTGCTGATGCCCAACAACCCCCGCGCCGGCGGCATTTCACGCCGCATCGAGGGCGAGGAACGCGATCAACTGCGCGACGCGCTCAAGGGCCTGGAAATCCCCGAGGCCTCCGGCGTCATCGTGCGTACCGCCGGGATTGGCCGCTCCGCCGAAGAGCTCCAGTGGGACCTCGATTACCTGCTCCACCTGTGGCAGACCATCGAACGCGAAGCCCAGCAGGCCAAGGCGCCGAAATTCCTGTTCCAGGAAAGCAACGTCATCATCCGGGCCATCCGCGACTATCTGCGCCCCGACGTGGGCGAGGTCATCGTCGACAGCAAGGAGGCTTACCAACTCGCCGCCGCCTTTGTCCAGCAGGTCATGCCGGACGAAGCCGGCAGGGTCAAGTACTACAACGACAGCGTGCCGCTGTTCAATCGTTACCAGATCGAGCAGCAGATCGAAACGGCGTTTCAGCGCGAAGTGAAATTGCCTTCGGGCGGCTCCATCGTCATCGACATCACCGAGGCACTGGTCTCCGTCGACATCAACTCGGCGCGCGCAACCAAGGGCGGGGATATCGAGGAAACCGCACTGCACACCAATCTGGAGGCAGCCGACGAGATCGCCCGCCAGTTGCGGTTGCGCGATGTGGGCGGCCTCATCGTCATCGACTTCATCGACATGCTGTCGAGCAAGAACCAGCGCATGGTCGAAGACCGCATGCGCGTGGCGCTGGAGGTCGACCGCGCCCGCGTGCAGCTGGGGCGTATTTCCCGCTTCGGCCTGCTGGAAATGTCCCGGCAACGCCTGCGCCCCTCGCTGGAAGAAATGACCTTCAAGGTGTGTCCGCGCTGTGACGGCCAGGGCACGATCCGCGGTACCCGGTCCCTGGCCCTGTCGATCCTGCGCCTCGTCGAGGAAGAGGCACAAAAGGAGAACAGCGTACAGATTCGTGCCATCACCCCAGTCGCCGTCGCCACCTTCCTGCTCAACGAGAAGCGCCGGGCGATTCTGGACATCGAAACCCGTCACGGGATTCGCGTTGCGATCCTGCCCAGCGAAAGCATGGAAACCCCGCATTACGAAGTCCAGCGCATTCGCGAGCAGGACAATGTGCCGGACATGTACAGCTATCAACTCATCAACCAACTGACCACTGAAAACCTGCCCGACCCGCTGGAGATCGAGTCCGCCCCGCTGTTGCCTGAACCTGCGGTACAGTCGCTGCCGCCGCAGTCCCCCGCGCCCATGCCCACGCCGCCGCGCCCCGCACCTGAAACACCCGTGGCACCCGTGGCGACCGCGGCAGACAGCGGTACCCGCAAAAGCTGGCTCAAACGCCTGCTCGGATCGCTCGTGGGAACAGAGGCGCCGGCACCGATCGCGCCGGAGCCACCCGCAATCCCAGCGGCGCGAAAACCGGCCGCCCAGCGCAATAATCGCCGCCCGACCGCGAAAGCGAACACGGCCGACGAATCCGTCGTGCAGGGCCAGCAGGGCCAAGGCCAGAATCGGGGCCGACGCGGTGGTCGTGGGCGCGGGCGCCCGCCCGGCCCCGGAGACGCCGCTGAAGCCTCATCGGCGGAGCCAGTAGCAATTGAGACTCCGGTAGTCGGCGACGACGAGGCGGCGCGCACCGGCGAAGATGGCCGTCCGCGCCGCAGCCGACGCCGACGCCGGCCCGCGCGGGATGACCAGAACCGGATCGTTACCGAAGGCGCCGAGGAGCTGACGTTGCTGCCCGAAGAGGCCATCCGGGAGGACGCCGCGGCGGTTGCATCGCCGCGCCCGCCACGACGCCCCGAAGGAGAACGCCGAGAGCCGAAACGTCGGCGTGAACGTGCCCCGCTGCCTGAAGGCGAGGCGGATCCGACCGCCGGGCTGGTGATCGAAGACTCTACCGCCGCGCTCTCCACCGAACCCGCCGCTGCGCCTGCGCCCGACGCCGTCCGCGATGTCATCGCGCTTGAAGCCGCCCAGCTGCTGAACATGGCGCCCGAGATCATTTCGGGAGACAACGGGTCGGAAGACCTTCCGGAACCGATGGCGGCATTGGCGCCCGAATCTCCGGCAGTTGGAGCCGCAGAAGAAGAGGAAGCGGTACCTGCGTTCTCCCTGGATGACGTTCGCCCGTCCACGGATACCGTTATTCCCGCGTCTGAACCCGCAACCGAGATCGACATCGCGCATCCCCAGCGCCAACTCGGATTCGAGGTGAGTGACACTACGCCGATATCAGCCACCGTTGAACCCGTTGTGGAGGTGGCTAGCGTTACTGAAACTCCGGACGCACCCAGCGCACCGGTTGTGCCAGCGGTAGAGACGACGACCACCACCGCTGCCGAACCCCGGCGCGCGGCCAACGATCCGCGCGCCGCGCCGCGCCAGGTGGCCGCCATCACCGTAGTAACATCCAGCGTCCCGGTACCCTTGTCCGGCCCGATCGATACCAGTCTGCCGCCGCCCGTGGCGGTCAGCACTGTGTCCGCGCCGCGTCCGGCAAATGATCCCCGCCGGTCACGCGCCAAACCGGTTCTGGAGAATCATGCTGCGACTGCCGAGGCGCAGGTCCAGGAAGTGTCAGCGCTGACGGAGCACGGCGAAGACAACTGAGTCGGTAACCTGTATCTCGCCGGAACCCGGGTCCGGCGAGATACAGCGAATCAAGGCAATGCCGGGACGTCAGGAGCGGGGTCCGGCGGTATTCAACCGCCGCACCGCGCGGCAAGCACCGCCAGCAGTGCATCATGGGCGGCGATGAATTTGTCCACCCCCTCTCGCTCCAATTGTTCCGCCACCCGATCCATGTCGATGCCCGCCGCCGCCAGGCGCGCGATCTGTTGTGCTGCTTTCGCGATGCCCGGTTCCAGGCGCAGCGCCGGGTCGCCATGATCCCGGTAGGCTTCCAGCGTTGCCGGCGGCAGGGTATTGACCGTTTCCGGGGCAATCAGCTCTTCGACATAGCGCACGTCGCTGTAGGCCGGATCCTTGGTGGACGTCGACGCCCAAAGGAGGCGCTGGGGCTGGGCGCCCACCGCGGCCAGCGCCCGCCAACGCGCCGCGCTGGTCCACTCCCGATAATAGCGGTACGCGAGCCGGGCGCACGCCAGCGCCGCCGTGCCCCGCAAGGCGATAGCCCCGGGCTGTGCAACGCTCAGCCGATCGAGTTCCGCGTCCACCTGGGTATCGATCCGGCTGATAAAGAAACTCGCCACCGAAGCGATCCCCGCCAGCGACTGCCCCAGGCGCTCGCGCTGCTCAAGCCCCGCCACAAAGGCATCCGCCACCTCCCGATAACGGGCTACCGAGAACAACAGGGTGACGTTCACATTCACACCCGCCGCGATGAGGCGCGTGATGGCGGGGAGGCCCGCGCGGGTGCCCGGCACCTTGATCATCAGATTGGGCCGGTCAAGGGTCCGCCACAGGGCCATCGCCTCCGCCACGGTAGCTTCGGTGTCATCGGCGAGATGGGGCGAAACCTCCAGGCTGACCAGCCCGTCGCGGCACCCGGTCGTTTCCCACAAGGGTCGCAGGATGTCCGCGGCGCGCGTGACGTCGCCGAAGGTCAGGGCCTGATAGACCCGGTCGCGATCCGCGCCGGCCGCCAGGAGTTGCTGGATTTCGGCGTCATAGAAGTCGTGGCGCGCTATGGCATCTTCGAAAATGCTCGGATTGGAGGTGATCCCGGCCAGTCCGTCGTCGGCCATCATTGCCGCCAATCGCCCTCCGGTCAGCAAATCGCGCCGGATATAGTCGAGCCACACGCTCTGACCGAGGGCATTGAGTCGCAGCAGTGGATTCAGCTTCACAATGGATACTCCTCAAGCTACCAACGGGCGCGGCTGGTCAGGGTACCTGCCGGCGTCCCGACCGCCAAGCTCGGCGCTCGTCAATGGGTGTCGTCGACGCACACGGGTCTGTTACTCTACGCCCGCGCTCCGTTTGGCGGCTACCGCAGCCGGGGCAGTATTTTTCGAGTCCCTTGGAACCAACTAACAATACCGGGAGAGATTCCATGCGCAATTGCTGCTCATGCGTGCACGATATCACCCAGAAAATCGGGCCACTGGCAGGCCGTTTGCTGATCGCCGCACTCTTCATCCCGGCCGGCCTGCTGAAAATTCCCGGCTTCGAGGCGACCGCCGGCTACATGGCATCCAAGGGCTTACCCGTCGTCGCGCTGCTGCTGGTGCTCACCATCCTGATCGAGGCCGGGGGCGGACTGATGATCCTGCTGGGCTGGCGCGCACGCGAGGCGGCGCTGGTCCTGTTCCTTTTCCTGATTCCCGTCACCGTGATTTTTCATGGTTTTTGGGGCATCGAGGATCCGCTCAAGGCCGCCGCCGAACAACGCAACTTCATGAAGAATATTGCCATCATGGGCGGTGTTCTGTTCATCGCAGCGTTCGGGTCCGGCCCCCTGAGCCTCGACGGTGGCGGGAAACGCCCGACAACCTGAAACGCTTCATTCGACCCACAACCCGTGCCGGGGGCGACGCCCCCGGCCATCGACCGGAATATCCGATGCGAGTACTTGGCCTATTGCTGTTGTCGACCCTGCTGCTCGCTGGCTGCGGGCGATCCACCACCGACGCGGTCTCCGGCATTGACCGCTCCCGCATGAATCCCGAGGTGCGGCCCGGCGACGATTTCTTCGAGTACGCCAACGGGAAGTGGCTGGCCGAGACCGAGATCCCCGCCGATCGCAGCGCCTGGGGCTCGTTCGCCATCCTGCAGGAGCAGACGCTTGCGCAACTGAATGCCATCGCGACGATGGCCGCCGCCGCGAACGCCGATTCGGATCAGGATCCCGGACGGGCGGCCGTCGGAGCCTTCTATCGCGCCTTCATGGACATGGAAACCATCAAGAAACGCGGCTTGGATCCACTCGCGGCGGAACTTGCCACCATCGCGGGACTCGCCGACCACGACGCCATCGCCGCTTACTTCGGCCATGCAAGCGTGCTGGGGGTGGATTCGCCGCTCGGACTCTGGGTAAACCAGGATGACAAGGACGCCACCCGTTACATTCTGTACTTCGATCAGGGCGGACTCGGGCTACCGGATCGCGACTATTATTTCGACACCAGCGAGCGCGGGCAGACCATTCTCGCCAAATATCGCGCCTTCGCCGCCGCCCTGCTCAGCCTGGCCGGCGAACCCGAATCCGCGGCCGCGGCGGAGCGCATCGTCGCGCTGGAAACGCGCCTTGCCGAACACCAGTGGACCCGGCTCGACAACCGCGACGCCGAGAAAACCTACAACCGTCGCAACGGCACGCAATTGCGGGACATGCTGGGCCAGTACAACCTGGAGGCATTCCTGCGCGAACAGGACATCGGTGAGATCGACGCCGCCGTCGTACGCCAACCGACCTATGTCGCCGAGCTGAATACGCTGTTCCGTAATACCGACCCGGCACTCTGGCGCGACTACCTCCGTCTGCGCCTGCTCTCCGCCTTCGCACCCTATCTGCCGCCCGCTTATGAGGAGCTGCATTTCGACTTTTACCAACGCACCCTCAACGGCCAGACCGAACCCCAGGAGCGCTGGAAGCGCGCCATCGACAATCTGAACGCCCAGGTCGGCCAGCTGCTCGGCAAGCTCTATGTGGAGAAGCATTTTCCGCCCGCCGCCAAGGCGCGCATGGAGAAACTGGTTGCGCATCTGATCGACGCCTACCGGGTTTCCATCAGCCAGCTCGACTGGATGAGCGCCGACACCCGCGCCCGCGCCCTGCAGAAACTCGACCGCTTCACGCCCAAGATCGGCTATCCCGATCGCTGGCGGGACTACACCGGGCTCGAACTGCACGGCGATGATCTGGTCGGCAACATCCTGAGGACCAGCGCCTTCAATCACGCCTACCAGATCGCCAAGCTCAATCAGCCTGTGGACCGCGCGGAGTGGTTCATGCCGCCCCAGCAGATCAATGCCTACTACAACCCGGGCATGAACGAGATCGTCTTTCCCGCCGGCATCCTGCAACCGCCTTTTTTCAACCTGGCTGCGGACGACGCCGTCAATTACGGCGCCATCGGCGCGGTAATCGGCCACGAGATCGGGCACGGTTTCGACGATCAGGGCAGCAAGTATGACGGCGACGGCAATCTGCACAACTGGTGGACGGATGGGGACCGCACCCACTTCGAGGACCGTACCCGGAGGCTGGTCGCCCAGTACAATGAGTATGAAGTACTGCCCGGCCGCAAGGTCAATGGAGCGCTTTCGCTGGGCGAGAACATCGGCGATCTGGGTGGCCTCGGGATTGCCTTTCAGGCCTACCGCATGTCACTTGCCGGGCGCGCGGACCCCGTTATCGACGGCTTTTCCGGTGAACAGCGGGTATTTCTCGGATGGGCCCAGGGCTGGTGCATGAAGCGCCGCGACGAACTGGCGGAGCGGCTGCTGCGGGTAGCTCCGCACGCGCCACCCAAATTTCGCGTCAACGGGGTGGTACGCAATATCGATGCCTTCTACACCGCCTTCGATCTGACCCCGGACGACAGGCTTTATCTGCCCCCCCAGGAACGCGTCAAGATCTGGTAGTGCCGCTCCACCGGAGCTGTAATGCGCTCTCTGCGGGCACGTCAAGTGGCGGGGAAACGAGCAAAGGCGCGATCAGGGCTGACCATCAAACTCTGAGCCGTCCTTGACCGGCAGCAACAGATCCTCACGCTGCACGCCCAACTGCAGCGCCAGCCCCGAGGCGACATAAATCGACGAATAGGTCCCGAAAATTATTCCCACCATCAGTGCGATGGAAAAATTGTGGAGCACATCGCCGCCCAACAGAAACAAACCAACCACGACCAGCAGGGTGGCGACCGAGGTAATAAGGGTGCGCTCCAGCGTCTGGGTCATGGACAGATCCATGATTTCTTCGGGAGAGCCGTTGCGAACCAGGTGAAAGTTTTCCCGTACGCGATCGAACACCACGATGGTGTCATTGATCGAATAGCCGATCACCGTCAGCACGGCGGCCAGCACGGTGAGATCGAACTCAAGACCAAAGATGGCGAAAAACCCGACCGTGACGACCGTATCATGGACTACGGCCAAGGCCCCACCCAGCGCAAATTTATACTGAAACCGCACCGCGACATAAGCCAGGATCCCGAGCAGGGCCAGGACCAGCGCGAGACCACCCTGATCACGCAGCTCCGCGCCGATCTGGGGACCGACGAATTCCACCCGCTTTACCTCCGGCGCAACATTTTCAGTCGTGCCAACGGCTGCAAGCACCCGGGCGGCCGGATCCTCACCAGCCTCGCGGAGCCGGATCATCAGATCGCTCTCGCTGCCGAAATGCGCCACCACGGGATTGACGAATCCGGCGGCATCGAGCTGACTGCGGATCGTCTCGGCCGCCACCGGCTCAGGGAAGTGCAACTCGACCTGGATTCCCCCGCTGAAGTCGAGCCCCAACACCAGCCCCTTGAACGCGATCGCACCGATGCAAAACGCCGTCAGCACACCGGACATGAGCAGCGCGGGACGCCGCCACGCCATGAACTTGATGACACGGGCGTTGTTTACCCGGGAATCGATCACAGGGGAGTCGGTCATGAATCAGATCCAGAGTTTGTTCGGATTGCGGCCGCCGTAGACCAGATTGGCCAGGGCGCGCGTTCCCATGATGGCGGTAAACATCGAAGTCAGGATGCCGAGCGAGAGGGTCACCGCGAAACCCTGCACCGGCCCGGTGCCGATGACGTACAGGATGATGGCGACCAGCAAGGTGGTCAGGTTGGAATCCACGATCGACGTATAGGCACGGTCATAGCCGGCACTGATCGCCCCCTGCACCGTCTGGCCGGCGCGCAACTCTTCGCGAATGCGCGAATAGATCAGCACGTTGGCGTCCACCGCCATACCCATGGTCAGCACCGTCCCGGCGATACCGGGCAGGGTGAGTGTGGCGCCGATCATCGACATCAGGGCCACCAGAATCACCATGTTGGCGACCAGCGCCAGATTGGCAAACACCCCGAACACGCGGTAATAAAGGAGCATGAACACCATCACGAGAACCAGTCCGACCTGGGCGGAGCGCACCCCGGCCGCGATGTTTTCGGCGCCCAGAGACGGCCCTATGGTGCGCTCTTCCACGAATTTCATGGGCGCGGCCAGGGCGCCGGCGCGCAGCAGCAGGGCCAGTTCGGACGCCTCTTGCGGGTCGCCCAGGCCGGTGATGCGGAACTGCACGCCGAGGGCGCTCTGGATGGTCGCAAGGCTGATGATCTTCTTTTCCTGGTAGTCGACCGGCACCTTTTCCGCCATCCCCAGGTCGTTCAGCCGCGTTTCCGTGCGTTGCCGGGTCTCCACGAACAGAACCCCGAGACGGCGGCCGACATTGCTGCGGGTGGCATGAGACATGGCGCGGCCGCCCTCGCCATCCAGAGTGATATTGACCTGCGGCTGACCACTTTCATCGTAGCCAGTAGCCGCATTGATCACCCGGTCCCCGGTTATGACCAGATCCCGCTCCAGCCAGGCATTCAACTCGCGCCGATCGGGACTACGGAACTCGAACTGCTCCCGCGCCAGGCTGTCGCGATTCGCTTCCAGACGAAATTCGAGATTGGCGGTCTTGCCAATGATGCGCTTGGCTTCGGCCGTATCCTGTACGCCGGGCAGCTGCACCACGATGCGATTGCGGCCCTGGCGCTGCACGATGGGCTCGGACACGCCCAGTTCGTTAACGCGGTTACGCAGCGTGGTCAGATTCTGGGAAACCGCATAATCCTCGCGCTCGGCGATCACAGTCTGGCCGGGCGTCAGGTTCAGCAGAAAGCGGCCATTGGTCTCCGTCGGATCGGCCAGCAAATCCTTGAAATCCCCGCCACGGACGATCTCCGCAGCGCGATCGCGGCGCTCTGGCGTATCAAACGCAGCGAGAATGCGGTTCTGCTCGACCCGTACCACCTGATAGCGGGCGTCATTGCCCGCCGCGCGCAGTGCCTCACGCAACTGAACCGCCTTGGTCTCCAGGTAAGCCGCGAGAATGTCGCCGGTATCGACCTCCAGCAGAAAATGGACCCCACCGGAAAGATCGAGGCCCAGTTTCATCGGGTTCGCACCCAGGCGAGACAACCAGCCCGGGGTCGTCGGCGCCAGATTCAACGCGACCACATAATCGAAGCCGAGGGTCTGCTGCACCACCTGCTTGGCGGCAAGTTGCTGATCGCGATCGCGCAGGCGAATCAGGCCGCTGTTGCCCTCCATGGCTACGCCGGCGAGCGCGATGCCGGCGGTATCCAGCGCCGCGCTGACATTCGCCAGCGTGGCCTCATCCAGTTTGGCGGAACTGTTCTGCACGGAAATCTGCACGGCCGGATCGGGTGCATACAGATTCGGCGCCGCATAGACACAAGCCAGAGCCAGCACGCCCAGAATCAGCAGGTACTTCCATAGTGGATAACGGTTCATGAAAGCGGGGCAGCCCTGATCAAAGGGCGCGATTATAGGCGAATAGCCCCTACCCTCCAACGAAGATCTCGCCCGCCGCCCGGTGCGAAGCTAGACCACCGTTTGTTTCTCGGCGGCAGCGCCAAAGTCCCGCGCAAAGGCGTCGAGACAGTTGGCGGCGATGGCCTCGCGCAGACTCTGCATCAGCCATTGGTAGTGGCGCAGGTTGTGGATGGTATTGAGCTGGCAGCCGAGGATTTCCCCGCAGCGATCGAGATGGTGCAGATAAGCGCGGCTGAAGTGGGTGCAGGTATAGCAGTCACAGGCGCGGTCCAGCGGCCCGGTATCCGTCTTGTGCACCGTGTTGCGAATCCGTACCACGCCGGACCGGGTAAACAGATGCCCGTTGCGGGCGTTGCGGGTGGGCATCACGCAGTCGAACATGTCGATGCCGCGCTGCACCGCCGCCACCAGATCGGCCGGTGTACCCACCCCCATCAGGTAACGCGGCGATTCCGCCGGCATGTGCGGCGCCAGGCCATCCAGCACCCGCAACATGTCGGCCTTGGGCTCGCCCACCGAGAGGCCGCCGATGGCATAGCCATCGAAACCGATATCGGTGAGGGCGGCGAGGGATTCCATGCGCAACGCTTCGTACATACCGCCCTGCACGATCCCGAACAGGGCGGCCGGGCTGTCGTCGTGCGCCTGCCGACTGCGCCGCGCCCAGCGCATGGACAACTCCATGGAGGCACGCGCGCTGGCCACGCTCGCCGGATAGGGCGTGCACTCGTCGAATGCCATCACCACATCCGCACCCAGCGCGCGCTGCACGGCCATGGAGCGTTCCGGGTCCAGCTCCACCGGACTGCCATCGATGGGCGACTGAAACCGCACCCCCGCCTCGGTGATCTTGCGCCGCGCCCCCAGACTGAACACCTGAAAGCCGCCGGAATCGGTCAGGATAGGTCCGGGCCACTGCATGAAATCGTGGAGATCGCCGTGGGCCCGGATGATTTCGGTGCCCGGGCGCAGCATCAGATGAAATGTGTTGCCGAGCACCATCTGGGCGCCGATCGCGACCAGATCACGCGGCGCCATCGCCTTGACCGTGCCATAGGTGCCCACCGGCATGAACGCGGGCGTCTCCACGATCCCGCGCGGAAAGTGCAACCGCCCCCGCCGCGCGGCGCCATCCCGGCTGAGCAGCTCAAAGCGCATGTGGCAGCTGCGTGTCACTCGGGAATCTCCCCGGCCGCCGCCGGATTGCGGGTGATGAACATGGCGTCCCCGTAGCTGAAAAACCGGTAGCGCCCCGCCACTGCGGCGCGGTAGGCGGCGAGCGTCGCGCCATGGCCGGCAAAGGCGCAAACGAGCATCAGCAGGCTGGATTCCGGCAGGTGAAAGTTGGTGATCAGGGCATCCACGCTGCGGAATTCGTAACCCGGGAAAATGAAAATATCGGTGTCGCCGCAAAAAGGTTGTACCACGCCGCGCGCAGCCGCCGTCTCCAGACTGCGCACGGCCGTGGTGCCCACGGCGATTACCCGCCCGCCGGCGGCGCGGGTCGCCGCCACCTGCGCGCACAGTTCGGCGCCGACGGTGACCCGCTCGGCGTGCATGCGATGCTCGCGGATGTCGTCGGCGCGCACCGGGCGGAAAGTCCCGACTCCGACGTGGAGCGTGACAAAGCCCATGTCGATGCCCTGCGCGGCGAGTTGCGCGAGCATCTCCTCATCGAAGTGGAGTCCCGCCGTGGGCGCGGCGACTGCGCCGGATTCGCGGGCATAGAGCGTCTGGTAGCGTTCCCGGTCAGCCGCCGTGGCCGGCCGACCCAGATACGGCGGAAGCGGTATTGCGCCGATCGCTTCCAGAATCTCGGCAACCGGGATGGCGCCCTCGAAACAGAGTTCAAACAGGTCATCGCGACGCCCGCTCACCTGCGCCGTCACCCCTCGGTCGAAGTGAATGCGTGCGCCGACCCGGGGTGTTTTACTCGCCCGCACCATCGCTAATGCCCGCTGCGGGTCGTCGCCGAGGCGCTCGATCAGCACCTCGACGCGACCGCCGCTGTCCTTGTGCCCCAACAAGCGTGCCGGCATGACGCGGGTGTCGTTGAACACCAGCAGATCACCGCGGCGCAGCAGTTGCGGGAGATCGGGGAACTGACGGTGGCTGAGCGCACCACTCGGCCCGTCGAGCACCAGCAGCCGGCTGTCGCGGCGGCGCTGCGGGGGATGGATCGCGATCAGCTCGGGTGGCAGATCGTAATGAAACAGCTCCCGGCGCATGGGTGGGTCCGAAAAAAGGCGCAAGGGTAGCCGAAATCGACCCCCTGCCCCAGCCCCATGCGCCGTGATGACACAATCCCTGACGCGCAAAATCAATCTGTGAGACGTCCGGTCATATCCGCCTCACCATGCTGCCGTCCTCGGTGCGATCAGAGTAGCCGACGCGCCATGGACTCCATCGCCGTCAACAGCTCATCGAGCGGCAGATTTTCCGGCAGCCACATCACCAAGCGGTCGGCGCCCGCCGCCTCCAGCGCGCGGATTTGCTCCGGCGTCTCCCACTGCCCCTTGATGCCGAAGACGGTCTTCGTCAATTCTCCGTAGTTGCGGCCCACGGCATCGGCAGCCTGCTTGAGCCGCTCGACGCCCTGGCGGAACTGATCGACCGATTCCACCACCGGTAGCCAGCCGTCGCCCCACTCGGCGATGCGCTGGTAGACGCGCTGGGCCGTGAAACCGCCCAGCAGTATTGGCGGATGCGGGCGCTGTGCCGGTTTCGGAAAACAGCGCACCGGCGGGAAATCCACATATTTGCCGTGATATTCGGATTCCGTCTGGGTCCACAGCTGCTTCATGGCCAGGATGTAATCCTTGGTCTGCCCCCAGCGATGGTCGAAATCGCCGCCGAGAATCTGGCATTCCTCGCGATTCCAGCCCGCCCCGATACCCATCAGGAAGCGCCCGCCGGAGAAGGAATCCAGGGACGCCACCATCTTCGCGGCCAGCAGCGGATTGCGCTCCGGGACCAAGATGATGCCGGTGCCGAGCAAGATGGTACTGGTGACGGCCGCGGCACGGGTCAGCGCGATCAGCGGGTCGGGCATCTGCCAGAGGTAATCCGGCCCCGGCTCGCCGGGCCGTACCCCCGGATACTGATCGGAGTAGGTCACCGGCAGAATGGTATGGTCCGGCACCCAGTAGGAGTCGAAACCCAGTGCCTCGGCGTGTTTGGCGACCACCGCAGGATCGGCGGCCAGGTTCGGAAGTATGGAAAAAACACCAATTTTCATCTTGCCCCCTGGGGAATATTCCCCTTGCTGATATAATCCCGCCGCCGCGCCAGAGTGGTGAAATTGGTAGACACGACGGATTCAAAATCCGTTGGGGTAAAACCCGTGCCGGTTCGAGTCCGGCCTCTGGTACCACCTAACCCTATGAAAAGTAATATTTTTATTCTCTGACTTCTGCTCTGCCGTCATTGCTGCATACTCCACAATCCGAATATGTAGCAAATATGTAGCAGAAGCCATCTAAACGCCGGCGCCGTTCGTGGCGAGCATATCGCCGCACACTACCCCCGTCCATGCGAAAGCCGGCCGCCGTTTCGCCCCATGCGTTTCATACCGGCGCCCGCAGCGCGAACGCAGCGAGTGCCCCGATAATGTCGTCGGCGCCCGTATCCGGCTTTTGCACGTTCAGCCCCAGTAAAGCACAGCGCCGTTCAGATATCTTGAGCAGCCGGTCAATGGCGCGCAGCACGGGCCCGTGGTCGGTCAGCACCTGCCCGCCGTGCTCGACCACGGCCCCGCCGCTCGTTAGCGGGTGCTCCGCCTCAAGAACCTTGTACGCCTCGACTGACAGCGCGTCGAGCCGCGCCAGCTCCAGCGCCAGCAAACCCTGGGTTTCTGCCGTGTTCTGCTTGGCGAGGCGCCCCAGTGATTTCTGGACGCACCTCAGCGCGGTGGGTGGAGAGCACCCGAGTTCATCGCCGATTTGCGAGTAGGTGCGGCCCTGTTGCCTCAGCCGCAGCGCAGCCACTTCACGCTCGGCGCGCAGTTCGGCGCTACCGCGTTTGCCGCGCGTGGTCATTGCGAACGCTCGGCAGCCGCTTCCTCGTCCGCTTGTTCGGCAGCGGATTGCACGGCCTCAGCGGCGGTTACCAGGCGGGAGGTGACTGCCATATGCCGGCCTACAGTCATTTTTCGCACCGGATTGATCCGCAGCCCGGTGGCCACCGCCGTTATCATTTCACCGTGTTCCAAGTTCGAGTGGCAGGCGGATATTGCCGCAAGCGCCACGGCCTGCCCGGGAATCTCGACGCCCTCGAAAGACATATCCAGGGAACTGGCCACGTTCGGATTAATACCCGTCTGCCGCTGGCCGGCCGTGTAGATCAGCCAGAGGCGCGGCAAATCGTTTTCGAATCGGGCATCCTCATAGGCAAGTTGAAGCAACGGCGCCGGTGTGTCCGCGAACTCGGCACGCAAGCTCAGTTTGATCGTGGCGTCCTTGGCCGGGTCGGCATCGAAGACCTGTTGCGACAAAATCAGCGCGCTGGAATCCCAAAACCGTTGCTGGGCCGATGCTTCAGTCCAGTGCGCCCTTATCCGGGCGAGCTCGTTTGCCAGGCGCGGCAATGCCTCCTCGCGGGCCTCTTTGACGGCCTCCACGATATAGCCACGACTGCGCGAAGTGTCCTTTTCGAGTTTGTCGATAAGCGCGTTCAACTTCTCAATTTCGGCCTCCATGACGGAGACGGCGGTGTTCGAGCGATCCTTCAAGTTTGCGAGTTGGGCGGCGGTTCTCATTCGGCGGTACCTCGGGGTTTTGGGAGCATCTCTGCTACATATACGCTACATATTTTCGCAGAAATCAACGTTAAATCAAACAAAACAGCAGGTTGTGCAACGCTACAGCGGATAACTTATCCGTTGGATAACGTCAGCAAGCCAAATCTTGCGGCGCGGCTGGTGCCTGTGTTGGTCAATCGTGGTCAAGTTCGGAATCGACGGGCCACGGATACGGGCGCCGATCAGGTGCGCGACTGTTACGGCGCTTTCGGTCGCGGGCTGGCTCGCGCTTGGTTTCTGCCAAGGCGCGAATACGGGCGCGGTAGGCATCGGCGGTGCGGTCCGGTGGTGAAGTCATCCTCCCGCCTCCAGGTAGTCGGCGGTATCGTGGACGCTGTTGCCGGTCAGTACCTGTGCGATGCGCGCCAGCCCATCCCGCTCGCTGTCTTCGGCGGCTTTCGCGACGGCGAGCGCGTCGGGCGGAAGGTACCGCTCTATCGCATCGCGAATAATTTGCCGCATCACGCCGGCCGGCATGGCTTCGGCCTCGACGGTTTCAATGACATGAAGCGAGCGGCGGTCTCCCGCTTTGCGCGGCTTTGTCGGCAAATCGAAGGCAGCAATCTGCCCCGGCGTGATGGCGAGGCGGATAAAGTCCAGGTCGCCGTTGACGTGCTCGCGCAGCTCCCGCTCTAGTGCCACGTCGATCAGCACGCCGGACGGGTCAAAGTCGCCGATGTACAGCACAACGGGGCGGCGGCCGGTCTGTTCAACAATGCGGTTCATGGCTACCGCCCCCTCATAGGCCAGGGTCAGCGATGAAAACCCGCCGCAGGGATAAAGCGAAACCGCCAGCTCCTCGCACTCGCTCTGAATGACGCCGGCAATGCTGCGAGACTCCACCCAAACTTCGACGTACCAACCAGCATCCGCCCACAGGTCCGCGCGGTATAGTCCGTTCATGCGCCGCAGGAACTCCGCAGCGCCGCTGAAGGTGTTCACGAAATAACCGCGCCGGCTAGTGTCGGATATCCAGCCATAGGGAAGCACGCCACTCCTTCGCATGACGGTAATTCGGTTTTGGACGTGCCGATAACCCCGGTCCGATTTCTCGACGGGCTCGGGCAGTCGCGGGTTGGTCATGCGGTAAAAAACGTGCCGGATGGATTGCGGCTGATCGATGCGCAGAACGTCCAGGATCTGGCGATCCAGCTGATCCACTTGTGACCTCGTGCGCCGGGCTCGTTTTATGGTGCTGGTACAATAAGTCATGCCGCGCACCCATCGGACAGGCGACGGAACTCCAGCCGCGCTTTAACCCCTTTAAGGACCCTCCCGGTGACAGTGAGCTTCCAGGCGTCACAGCGCCCGCATGATCCACAGCGCTCATAGGTCAGCACAGCACCGCCGTAGGACTCCTTAACCCGTGCCGTGAATCCACCGCACTCGCAGCCCATCATGGCGTCACCAGCCGCAAAGGCGATCCCGGCACCCGCTTGGAGCCCTTGGGGACACCAGCAGAAACAAGAGCACCGCCTGGTAACATATCTGTGTACTGGATTCCGATACAGCTCGGGGGCGTTTTTGTGGTTTCGCTGTATTGGATTCCGATACAGTTTTGGCCATTTTCGGGGCGGCCAGCAGGTGCCGCTGTATTGGATTCCGATACAGCGCTGTATTGGATTCCGATACCGTGTTTCTTTGGGTGCCACCGCATAAAGTCCCGGGTCGGCACCGATCCATCGCGGTCATCTGGCGGCTCGTTGGTTAGCTGGTACACGCTGGCATGGCGCACCTTGTGGTGAAACGTGCCCTTCGCCAGCAACCGGATAAACCCGCGATCCAGTAGGTCGTCAATGGCGTGTTGCGCCGCGCTCTGGCACAGCCCCGTGCGGCGCATGGCCTCGCGCACGGACATGTGGATTTTGTTGTCTCTGCCGTTGTACAGCGCCCTGAATTGGATAAGCAGCGCGCACGCATTGCCCGAAAGAGACTTGAATGCCAGGCTGTCTATTTCGTGGCGGTAAAACCTGACGTGTGCTTCACCACGCTTGCGCTTAGCCATTGGGCACTCCCTGCCAGCGGGCAAGCTTGGTGCGGTCGGCATCGGTCAGGCTGTAAATGCCAGGCCAGCACCGGCGCCCATCGCGGTCAGTGACGCAGATTTTCTCGCACGGAATCACAAAACCACGGCGGCGTAGGCTCGCCACCAGGTCGGGCGCGTTTGAGCATCCGGCAAGCCGGTCCATCTGTTCGCGTGGCACGGGGCCACGTAGCAGCGCCGCGAGTGCGCGCGCTTGCCGGGGGCACAATGCGGTAAGATAGGCGGGCTTGTTTTGCTTTGTCGCTTCGCCCCGCCCGGCTGCAACCGGCGGGGCTTTTCTTTGGGCGTCCATGCGTCACCCCTCCGCATCGCTGGAGCAGGTGCGGGCATTCGCATCAATCCACGCCAGCACATCGTCCGCGCGATAACGAACATGGCGGCCCAACTTGACGAATTTAGGGCCCTCACCTGCCCAACGGGCGCGCTCGCACCAGGCGGTGGATTTTTTCAGGTAGTCGGCCAGGTCGCGCTGGTTCATCAAGCGCGGCAGCGCGCATAGTTCGGCGTGGATGGTGGACTGCGCTTCGGTAACTCGGGATTTTGTTTTAGTTTCGCGTGCTTTGGCTTGCATGGTGGTTCCTCACGTTTGAGTGAGGCAATTACAAAGCCACGCAACCCTCCGGCGTTAATCGGCCCGTGTAGAACGGGGCACGCTTGTATTACACAACCGGCCAGTTTTTTACTTTTTCTCGAAAGTCGCGCAGCAAGTTCTCGATTGTTTCAACGCTGACCCCAAGCTGCCGTGCTGCGTCTTCGACCACCTCGCGGGCACGGCGCTCTAGTTCTCGCACTAGGTCGATGACCTCAACCCCCCGGCGGTCGGCGTTCTCTTCCAAGCTCGGGGATACACTCTTGGATCTGACATCTCGCGTCAGACAAATAATGCAGTCGACGGCCTCGGCAATCGCCATGCGTTCAGCAGCGGGGATTCTCAGTTTTGCTTTTGCTCTTTTTTTCTGAGTCCTCCGGCCCGCGATGATGTCGGCAACAGCTCCCGCCAACTCTGCTGGTATTTGCTGCCCGCTGCCGATCAGGTCCGCCAGTTGCGACGGGGCGCCGTAGTCCCATGCATCAAGCGCCCGCACCCACTCCAAGCACTCACGCATCCGATATGGCATGCCCCAAATATCGAACATCACGCCCGTGCCCTGAATTCGATAACCACGGGGTCGCCTTCCAGAAGGTTCTGGAGCGCGAGTAGTGCGTCAAGTTTTTCATCGAAAAAATCATGCTTCTGGTAGTGGCGCTGCTGGACACCACCAAGGCCATGACTCAGCAACTGGGCCAACACGTCGCTCGATACGCGGTAGGGTTTTGCTATCAGCCGGGTTTCGACAGTGGCGCGGATCACGCCAGCCGTGAACGGTGCGCCTTCCAGCTCCCCAGCCGCTTGCATCGCCGCGCAAACAGCCTTGGCCGTGTCTATCAGGTAATCGGGACCGATTGGCGTCGCGCCGCCGTCGCTGCTGAAGACAAACTCGCCGGACCCCGTGATTCGATCTATCGCTTCCAGCGCCTCGGGCAGTAGCGGGACAACATGCGCGCGCGGGGTTTTTCGCCGACCTTTGCTGTCCATCAACGTCATGGACTTGGCGTCCCGGTCGATATCGGTCAACCTCACTCGCGCCAGTTGCCGCTGGCGCTGCCCTCCCGTCAACACATGGAGCATGGCCAGGCTTCGCTTAGGCTCGGGCAGTGCTTGGATGCGCCGCCAGTAAGCCCTGAATTCCGCCAGGCTTAGGGCGCGGTCCTTGGCCTGGGTCGATCCGGCTACCTTCTGCAAATCGCGCACGGGGTTGGCAGTGACGCGCAGCTCCCGCATGGCCTTGGGCATACTGGTATCGCCCCGGGCGTTGATCGCTCGCGAAAACGCAGTTCTCAGGTTGCTGCGCAGGCGGTCGGCCTCCCGTGCCTTGCCGGCATCGTTGACCCTGCCGACGATGGCCATGCAATCATCAAGGGTTATTTCGTTGGCGGGCTTCTTCCACAGCCGGGGGAAGGCGGCCTCGACGTGCAGCTTGAATGCGTTGCCGACAGCTCGGGCGGAATACTTCCCCTGCCGCTCCAACAGTGCCACATAGCCGGTCAGCAGGTCGCCAAGCGACGATGCCTTGGCGGTTTTGTCCCTGGGTGGTGCCGGGTCCACGCCGGTGGCCATTTTGGACAGATAGTCCATCGCCAGCTTCCGGGCCTTTTCCGGGGCGACAAAGGCGGCCGGGCCAATGGTGACCTTCCGCACCCTGCCCTTGATCCGGCTTTGGACAAAGAAAGTCTTTGCGCCGCCTGGGGACACCCGGAGCCCGAGTCCCGGGATCTTGGCGTCCCAGTAGATCACCTGCTTTCCGGGCTCCGGGTGCAGCCCTTCAATGGCCGTTTTGGTCAGGTTCAGTTTGCAGTCCATGTTTATCCCTTGGTCGCCATGTAGCAGATATGTAGCAGATTACTTAAAAGCTGCTACCGCTACCAAGGGATAAATTATGGGCAAGACTTTGATTTATAGCAACTATGTACTGCTACATCCAAACTACTAAAAGTGGCAAATAGGGATTCAAAATCCGTTGGGGTAAAACCCGTGCCGGTTCGAGTCCGGCCTCTGGTACCAAGTACTTTCCTGCACGCGACATCTCGCTTCTGTACAGATCGGCACCATACCTTGCGTGCCAACTCACATCACCCCGATCTGCCTCGCCTGGTATCCTGTTTCGCCACGCGCCGATCCCGGCGGCGCGCCATGCGCGTGTGCAGTGCGTCGCGCTGGCGCCGCATGATCTCGCGGGCGTGGAACAAAGTGGGCACATCATGGTGACGCCGGCTCAGGATGATGGTGATGATGAGCTCCTCGATCGCCACCCAGATATGGAACAGCACCACCACGCGAAACAGCCAGGCCACATCGTAGAGCACCAGTAAATAGTAGGCCGGCGCCATCAGGATCGCCGAAAGTTTCGCGGCCCAGGTGTGATAACGCGGCAGCTCGCGAAATTTCAGCAGGCTGGTGAGGGTAGGAATCAGATAGAACCCGAGCGCCAGATACAGAAACCAGGCCTCGCGCGCGAACACGGCGGGCCACAGCCACATCAGTCCGAACACCATGGCGGCGTAGGTACTGAGGTCGCCCCAACTGTCCAGCCGGGCGCCCAGCGGCGTCGCCAGGCCGAGGCGGCGCGCGAGATGGCCGTCCAGCGCATCGGTCACCAGCGCCAGCGCCAGCAGCCAGAGAAAGGGTTCCGCCAAACCGCGATGGGCACACCACAGCAAGACCGGCGCAAGCAGCAAACGCAGTAGGCTCAACGCATTGGGGAGGTTGAGGTTGGTGGCGACCGCGGGCGTCCGCGTCACTGCCACGCCCTTCCCGGCAGGAGTCTCATGAGGGTGTCGTGCCGGCACGCCGCTGCCGGACCGCCTCGAACAGACAGATGCCCGTGGCGACGGCGACATTCAGGCTCTCGACGCTACCCGCCATGGGAAGCTTTACCAGCAGATCGCAGCAGTCGCGGGTCAGGCGTCGCAAGCCGGTGTCTTCCGCACCCATGACCAGCGCCGTGCGCCCGCGCAGATCGGCGTCGTACAGCGACAGTTCAGCCTCGCCGCAGGTTCCAACCAGCCAGACGCCGGCTTCCTGCAAGCCCCGCAGGGTGCGCGCCAGGTTGGTGACCACCACATAGGGCACGCTGGCCGCGGCGCCGCTGGCCACTTTCTGTACCGTCGCAGTAATGCCCACCGCGCGGTCGCGGGGCGCTATCACGGCGGCGACGCCGGCAGCATCGGCGGCCCGCAGGCAGGCGCCGAGATTGTGCGGGTCGGTGATTCCGTCGAGCACCAGGAGGAGCAGCTCGGCGCGGTCCTCGATCAGCGCGGCCAGAAAGCTTTCGTCGTGCAGCGCCCCCGCGACGCAAAACGCGGCCACGCCCTGGTGACGCCCGTCGGCCAGACGATCCAGCTCATCGCGCTCGACCCACTGCCATGCCACGCCCTGCTGCTCCGCCAGGTGCCGAACTTTTTCGAGCCGCTGATCGCGGCGATGGCGCTGCAGCCGGATCTCGCGCACCCGACCGGCATCGGTCTTCAACAGTCCCATCACGGCATGGACACCGTAAACCCATTCGCACTCAGCGCCGCCTGCCATACCGTCCACTCACTGCCTGACGAGCCGGGATTCTACCCTGCTCGCCGGCGCCGGCCTCAGACCGGCGCCGGCACCGGCAAGCGCGCGATGAAATCCGCTCCCAGACCGCCCAGGTACAGATGGCCCTCGTATTCCAGCACGCTGGTCACCATGCCGATGTCGCCACCATGGGCATCCATGAAGTGGGTGATATTGCCATTCATGTCCACGCCCACAAACAAGCCATAAGTCGGCAGATGCAGGCCTTCGAAAAAATCCGGAACCGGGGCCAGGAACCGGGGCAGGCGCATCATCAGTTTCTTCAAGAAGGGCTGCGGTGCCAGCGCTTCCAGGTGCGGGTAGCGGGGAAACGCCAGCGCCACCCAGTAGGTGTCCTTGCCATTGAAAGTGATGTTGTCCGGCCCGCCGGGAAGATTGCTCACGAAGGTATCACGCTGCCCCGCCTGCGGTCCCTTGAGCCACAGCCGCGTAACGCAAAAACCGAGGGTTTCGTTAACCAGCACATAGTCGTCGTTGGGCCCCATCGCAACGCCATTGGCAAGGCGGAGGTTGTCGAGGGCAACGTGGCTGCTCCGGGTGGCCGGGTCGTAGCACACCAGCACCCCGGTAGGGTTGTCTTCCATGAGCGCATAGCCGGCCTGGGCCATGTTGAATTTGGTGGAAATATCGCTGAAGTAGATCTTGCCGTCGGCAGCGATGGCGAGATCGTCGGCGACGTTGTATTTGCGGCCGTCCACCGAACTGCTCAGCACCGATACCTCGCCCGCGGAGGTGACACAGACGAGACCCTTCTCGGCGTCGCAGGTGATCAGGTTGCCCGCCGCATCGAACTTCAATCCAAGCGGATGACCGCCGGTGTTGGCGAGCACCTCGGGATTGCCCTCCCCGTCGATTTTCATGCGCACGAGATCGCCGTTGGTCAGTCCCGTGTAGATGTAGCCGTCCTTGATGGCGGTTGCCTCGGGTCCGGCGAGTTTGCCGCGCCAGAGCTTTTCGGCGCTCGCCAGGGAATTCTTGCGCTGGAAGCGACCTTCATAAGGCGGCGCCTTGGGTGGGTTCCAACCCTGGGGGTCAATGGGTATCGGCCAATACAACAGGTAGGCGATAAACAGGATGATGGCGATAACAATCACTATTCCCACGGTAATTCTCCCGTCTGCTTTATTGTTATTCGGCCGGCACGGCGGTGCCGTGCGACCGGCCGGTCGACTATACGCCGCGCGCCTTGCGGATCAAATACCTTGCCCCGGCGCCAACCTGCGCGCTCGGCGCCGGTGGTAACTGCCGGTTAGCGCCGACGCCGTCCCGGTCGCCGCGCGCGCCCCCCTGGCACGTCGTCGGGCGGCTTCGTGTCACCGCGCCCGGCGCGCGCCGGCTGCGCGGCTGCCGCCGCCGGTTGCCTGGCCTTTCCCTTGCGCCCGCCTTTGCGACCCTGCTCTTCCCTGTGCTGAGCCGCACCCTTGCGCGCCGTCGCCGATGCTTCCGGCGCGCGCCCCGGGCGGCGCCCGACCCCATCGATCAAGTCGAAATCGACCTTGCGTTCGTCCAGATTTACCCGTGCCACCCGTACCCGCAGCCGGTCGCCCAGCCGGAACACCCGCCGCGTGCGCTCGCCCACCAGACGATGGTGCGCGGGCTCGTGGTGGTAGTAATCCTTGGGCAGGCCGGTGATATGGATCAGCCCCTCGACATAGAGCTCTTCCAGCTCCACGAACAGGCCGAAGCTGGTGACACCCACCACCACACCGGCAAATTCGTCGGCGACGTGTTCGAGCAGGTACTCGCACTTGAGCCAATGCACCACACTGCGCGTCGCATCATCGGCGCGGCGTTCGGTCATGGAGCATTGCGCACCGGCCTCGTCCATGGCCGCCGCATCGTAGGGATAGCCTTGCGGCAACGGCACCTTGGGCGCGTCCGAGTGCCGGCGCAACCGTGCGTTGCGCCCCTTGCTCCACAGCAGCGCGCGGATGGCGCGGTGCACCAGGAGATCGGGATAACGGCGAATCGGCGATGTGAAATGGGTATAGGCGGGATAATGCAGACCGAAGTGCCCGAGGTTTTCCGGCTGATAGCGCGCCTGCCGCATCGAGCGCAGCATCACCGACTGGATGATCGATGCATCGGGGCGGCCCGCGACCTTCTTGAGCACCGCCTGGAAATCCTCCGGCGTGGGTTCGTCGCCACCCGGCAGACCCAAGCCCAGCTCGCCGAGAAACTCCCGCAGATTGGCGAGCTTCTCCGCCTGGGGGCCATCGTGGACCCGGTACAGCACGGGCAGCTTGCTCTTTTGCAGGAGCTGCGCGGTGCACACATTCGCGCACAGCATGCACTCCTCGATCAGGCGGTGGGCTTCGGTGCGTTCGGCCGGCACGATGCGTTCGATCTTGCGCTCCGCATCGAACAGGATGCGGGTCTCGCCGGATTCGAAGTCGATGGCCCCGCGGCGCTCGCGCGCCTCGCGCAGCGCCTGATAGAGGCGATGCAGTTCGTCAATGTGCGGCAGAATGGCGCGGAACTGGCCGCGCACGCCGCTCTCGGGATCGTCCTTCTGGGCGATCATGGCCGCCACCTGGGTGTACGTCAGCCGCGCTCGGGAATGCATCACGGCTTCATAAAATTCGAAGCGCTTGACCACGCCCTTCCGGTCGATGCGCATCTCGCACACCATGCACAGGCGATCCACCTCCGGATTCAGCGAGCACAGTCCGTTCGAAAGCTGCTCCGGCAGCATCGGTACCACATGCCCGGGAAAATAGACCGAGTTGCCGCGCTGGTAGGCTTCGCGATCCAGCGCCGATCCCGCCGGCACATAATGGGCGACGTCGGCGATCGCCACCAGCAGGCGCCAGCCGCCGAACCTGAGGCGCTCACAATAGACGGCGTCGTCGAAGTCCCGGGCATCCTCGCCATCGATGGTGACCAGCGCCAGCTCGCGCAGATCGACCCGTCCCCGCAAATCGGCGCGTTCCACTTGCTCCGGCAACTTGCCGACCTGGGCGATGACCGCCTCCGGCCAAGCCTGGGGCAGACCGAAATTGTGGATCGCCACTTCGATTTCCATGCCCGGCGCCAGATGATCGCCGAGCACCCGTGAAATGCGGCCCGCGGGCTGACCCTCGCGGGACGGCTGGCGGGTAATTTCCACCAGCACCATCTGGCCGGCCCGGGCGCCGCCGGTGCCGCCCGGCGTGATCAACACGTCCTGACTGATCCCCGGGTTGTCCGGCCGCACGAAATGGATGCCGCCCTCGGTGAAATAACGCCCGACCAGTTCCCGCGTGCCGTGTTCCAGCACTTCCACGATGGAACCTTCGGGACGACCGCGACGGTCGAAGCCCGAAATCCGCACCAGCACCTGATCGCCCGCCAGCACCCGCCGCATCTGGCGGCTGGACAGAAAGATATCCGCCTGACCGCCGCCGGCCACCACGAAACCATAGCCCTCGGGATGACCCGTGACGCGGCCCTTGATCAGGTTCATCTTGTCCAGCGCGCCATAGCCGCCGGAGCGGTTCTCGACGATCTGTCCATCGCGAACCATGGCACCCAGACGCCGGCGCAGTGCCTCGATCTGCTCGTCATCCCTGAGGCCGAGTTCGCGGCTCAACTCAGCCTGGTTGAGCGGCCCCACACTGTCCGCCAAGAGCTGCAGGATGTATTCGCGGCTGGGAATGGGCTTTTCGTAGCGCGCCGCTTCCCGCTCCGCCTGAGGGTCATTCTTGAGATGTTTGTTCCGCATAGGTCAGATCATGGCTCATTGATTCGGCGCAGACACCCGCGCCGGAAGGTTCCGGTCACCGGCCTGCTCCGCAGCAGTATGACGGATTGACAAGGTTGGGGGCGATACGTAGAGTGCTGCTCCCGCGCCGGCGTCCAGCATTGGGCCCGGTCCGCGCCCAGGTGGTGAAATTGGTAGACACGCTAGCTTCAGGTGCTAGTGGCCTTACGGTCGTGGAGGTTCAAGTCCTCTCCTGGGCACCATCGCAATCCCCTCCCGGCAACTTCCGCAACCCAACATCAGCGCGCCAGGCGTCAAAAAAACGCTGTTTTCGTTGATATCGCGCAGATAACGCAGTCTTCACCTGTGGCGCGGGCATTAGGCAATACCCAGTCTTGCCGACTATACTTAAAATCTCTATTCAGGCGTGTGTCTCCGTACCCAACCTGCGCGTCTCTCCCCGCAGCGGTTCACGGCTGGCCCCCTACTCGATTTTCTACAAGCATCGCGATCCACAACCACTACCCATCGAGGTTATTACCATGGCAGAAGCCAAAGCAGTGAGCAAAATAGCCAAGGGCGAGAACGTCTCCCGCCTCAGCGCCTTCGACCCCAACTACAAGAGTGACAAGCCACAGTCGTACTACGACGAAATCAAGCGGAAGTTCGCCGAGGAGCGCGACCTGCGCCTGAATTACCGGCCCGAGGGCACCGCCCAGTACACCTCCGATCTGGACGGCGACCTGGCCCATTTCGGCGACGACCCATACGGCGGCAACTTCCAGCCGCGCGAAGCCCTCAACGACACCGTCGAGGTGCTGTTCACCGGCGGCGGTTTTTCCGCGCTGCTGTCCATCGCCCGCCTGCGCGAATACGGTGTCAAGAGCATCCGCATCGTCGAGCGCGGAGCCGATGTCGGCGGCACCTGGTACTGGAACCGCTACCCGGGCGCCGCCTGCGACGTGCCCTCCTACGACTATCTGCCGTTGCTTGAAGAACTGGACTACGTGCCCAGCCGCCGCTATGCGCGGGCCCCCGAGATCTACGAACACTGCCGACGCATCGCCAAGCATTACAACATCTACGACCTCGCCGTGTTCCAGACCACGGTGACGTCCACGGTGTGGAACGAAGAAGAAAAAATGTGGCATGTGAAGACCGATCGCGGTGACCACATGCGGGCGCGTTTCGTGGTCTGCGCCAATGGGCCCATGGCCAAGCCCAAGCTGTCAAAAATCCGGGGCATCCCCAGCTTCAAGGGAAAATCCTTCCATTCGTCACGCTGGGATTACGACTACACCGGCGAAAACCTGGAAAAGCTGAAAGGCAAGCGGGTTGCCATCATCGGCACCGGCGCCACCGCGGTGCAGGTAATCCCCGAAGTCGCCAAGACCGCCAAGGAACTCTATGTGTTCCAGCGCACCCCCTCATGCATCGACATCCGCAACGACTGGGCCACCGATCCCAACTGGGCACGCAAGCTGAAACCGGGCTGGCAGGCCGCGCGCCGCCAGCGCGCCATCGATGGCTCCGACCCGCACGCACCCAAAACGTCCGTGCGCGCCGAGATCCCGCCCGAGGAGAAAGTCCGCCGTCAGGAAAACGCCAATATCGACTACGTCATGTGGTTGCACAGCCGCATCGATGAAATCGTCGAGGACAAGGAGACGGCGGAATCCCTCAAGCCCTGGTACATGTTCATGTGCAAGCGGCCCACCTTCCACGACGAATTCCTGCCCACGTTCAACCAGCCCAATGTCCATCTGGTGGACACCCACGGGAAGGGCGTCACCGAGATCACCGAATTGGGCCCGGTCGCCAACGGCAAGCAGTACGAGGTGGACCTGATCGTCTACGCCACCGGCTTCGAGGTGCAGAAGACCGGCATCTACAACCAGATCATCGGTCGCAACGGCCTCGAGCTGAACGAAAAATACAAGGACGGTATCCGCACCCTGCTGGGCATCCACTCCCACGGCTACCCCAATCTGTTCATCATGGCCGGGTACCAGGCGTCGTTTCAGTTCAACATCACCGACGTGCTCCAGGTGCAGGGCGACCATATCGCGGCTTGCATCAAGTACACCCGGGAACACGGCTACAGCACCATCGATATCACCCCCGAGATCGAGGAGTGGTGGGTACAGGAAGTGATCAACTTTCGCGGCAAGACCGACCGCAACAAGGAGTGCACGCCGGGCTATTACAACTTCGAGGGCGAATTCAACCGGCGTCAGGACGGAACCTATAACGGCGGCTTCAAGCGCTATATCGAGAAGGCGAAGGAAGTGCAGGCCGATATGGAGAAAGACTTCCTGTTCGAGAAATAAACGGTTCGCACCGAACGGCAAACCCCAACGAGGCCCCGCAGCGTCAGACGCTGCGGGGCCTTGCCTTTCGCCGAAGGCGCCGTCGCATAATCGCTAGCTGCGGCCTTGCCGCCCGGGCCGATCGGAGCAGCCCGAATGCGGGCGCGCCGCCCGGCGCCGCTACCGGTCAGGGGCGGGGCTCAAATACCAAAGTATCTTCATTGATGGTGACGTAGTATTTGCGGGCGTGCGCCATCCGCCGCGCAATCGTCAGATACACCACCTTGTCATCCGGGTCGCAGGCATTGCGAAACTCTTCCCGGCTGATGGTCCAGGATTGCCCTTCACCGAGCGCGTTCAGGGTGCCCTGCAGGTCGGCAGTCGACATATCGTCCTCCCAATATACGGATTATTTTTCGATTTGGACGCTTGCGTGGTGCCCCCTGGGAGCGCCAGGCAACACCTGAGCGCGAGCGACCAATGGCATCGAAGCTAGTCAGTCGCACGGCGGGTGTCAAGAGACCGCGGCAAGCGGCACTCGCGCAACCTCAATACCGCTGGCGCCCGGAAACCACCCGCACCGGCGGATGGTAAACTCACCGGTCATATACGTTTGCAATGCGGTACGACAAGCGGACCGGTTATAGTCCAAAATGTCTCCGTCGCTCCTTTACCACTCCCATTCTTGCCAAGAGGCCCTTTATGACCGAAGCAGCGCTGAGCCATGTGTTTGATTACCCCCCACAAAGAATCAAGCGGGAGGTCGACTTCGAGACCGTCATCATCGGCGCCGGCCTGTCGGGTATCGGCGCCGCCATTCGCCTGATCCGGGAAGGCCTGGGGGATTTCGTCATCCTCGAGAAAGGCATCGACGCCGGCGGCACCTGGCAGGACAACACCTATCCCGGTCTGACGGTCGACATCCCCTCGCTGAGCTATTCGTTTTCCTTCGAGCAGAACCCCTTCTGGTCGAGCCTGTACGCGCCCGGCCCGGAAATGAAAGCCTATGTGGATCACTGCGTGACCAAGTACGGCGTGCGTCCCCACATGCGTTACAACATGGAAGTCGCCGACGCCACCTACGACGAGCAGCGCAATGTCTGGGTAACCCGCACCAAGTCCGGCGAGACGTTCACCTCGCGTTACCTGGTGAGCGCAACCGGCTTCCTGACCATCCCGAAACTGCCCGTCATCGAGGGCATCGAGAAATTCAAGGGCAAGATCATGCACACCGGCCGCTGGGATCACTCCTACGATCTCACCGGCAAGCGCGTGGGTTTCATCGGCACCGGCGCCACCGGCATTCAGGCCGTACCCGAGATCGCCGACAAGGTGAAATCCATCGACGTGTATCAGCGCACGGCGATCTGGCTGTTGCCGAAAAAGGAAATACCCTTCAGCCCGCGCTGGCAGGCGGCGTTCGCGAAAGTGCCCGGCCTGCAACGGCTAGCGCGGCTCATGGTCATCTTCTTTACCGACATCATCATGATCAACCTGCTGGTGTTCAATAAGTACTTCGGCTTTGTCGGCAAGAAGCTGGAGCGCATCTGCATCAATCACATCCGCAACCAGGTCAAGGATCCCGCGACCCAGGAAGCCCTGATTCCCACTTACGATTTCGGCTGCAAGCGCCCGAGTTTCACCAGCAAGTTTTATCCGGTGTTCAACCGCGAGAACGCCTCCCTGGTTACCAACCCGATCGACCACATCACCGAAAACGCCATCGTCACCAAGGACGGCACGGTGCGCGAGATCGATACCCTGATCTGCGCGACCGGCTTCGAGGTATTCCAGAAAGGCAGCGTGCCCACTTACAAGCTGGTGGGCAAGAACGGTCTCGACATCAGCGATTTCTGGGAAGAAAACCGCTATCAGGCGTTTGAAGGCTCAACAGTGCCGAATTTCCCCAACTTCTTCCTGATGTTTGGTCCTTACAGCGTCTGCACGGCGTCCTGGTTTGGCATGATCGACACCCAGTCCAAGCATCTGGTGCGCTGCCTGAAAGCGGCCAAGAAACGCCACGCCAATTACATCGAGATCAAGAAATCGGCCAACGATGCCAATTTCCAGAAAGTTCAGTCGCGCACCAAACTCACCATTTTCAAGGCCGGCAACTGCGCGACCTCCAACAGTTATTATTTCGACCGCCATGGCGACAGCCCGACCATCCGCCCGACGCTGGGCTTCGTGCACTGGCTGACCAGTCGGTTCTTCAGCATGAACAACTATATTTTCGATTCGAAATAGCAACGAAAGCCGATAACGACAGGGTCAACGCCATGAGGCGTTGGTCCTGTCGCAGCAGACCTCGCATGAGGCTGGCGACCGATTTCCGCCGCGCAACCGACAGCACTCGTGATTTATCCCGGCATCACCCTTTGAGCTGCTTGCTGACCCGCTCGTAAGCAGCCTTGATTTCCTCGCCAAGCAACTTTGCGGCAGCGCCAATTTCGTGACTCGCCTCGGCACCCTCCTTTTCAGCACGCTGGAGCTTCTGATTGAGTTGCTCCCACTTCCTTTCCATCGCCTCCCACTCATCCTGCAGGTCTAATTTGAGAAGATGGGACTTGACGCGCAACTCGTCCCGCTGAACCCTGAGTCGGCTCATCAACTGCTTCAATTCGTCTTGCATGGCGCTCATTGCCCGCTCCTCCGTAACACGCAAAACCGGACATCACATCCCGGTCTGTGGTTGACACAAACCACGGGGACCATATTGCCACAGACCCGGCCTTTCAGGCGGGGGGCAGGCGCCAGTCGATCGGCGGCTGGCCGTGCTCCATCAACCAGGCGTTGGCACGGGAAAATGGCCGACTGCCGAAAAACCCCCGGTGGGCGGACAGCGGCGAGGGATGCGGTGACTGGATCACCAGATGCTTGCGGGTGTCGATGAATGCGCCCTTGCGCTGGGCGTGACTGCCCCAGAGGATGAAGACGATCCCTTCGCGGTGGGCATCGAGAGCCGCGATGGTCTTGTCCGTGAAGGTCTCCCAGCCACTTTTCTGATGGGAAGCGGCGCGGCCGCGCTCGACCGTAAGCGTGGTGTTCAGCAGCAGCACACCCTGCTCGGCCCAATGCGTCAGGCAACCATGATGGGCCGGCGGGATGCCCAGGTCGCTCTCCAGTTCGCGGTAGATATTGGCCAGCGACGGCGGGATCGCCACCCCGGGCAGTACCGAGAAACACAGGCCGTGGGCCTGGCCCGGACCGTGGTAGGGATCCTGCCCCAAAATCACCACCTTGACGGCTTCGAAGGGCGTGGTGTCGTAAGCGGCGAACCAGTTATCGGCGGCGGGATAGATGACCTTGCCGGCGCGCTTTTCGGCCAGCAAAAAAGCGCGCAGTTCCTGCATGTAGGGCTGCTCAAACTCCGGCTCCAGCCAGCGCAGCCAGGACGGGTGCAGCTTGATCGCACGCGTCGCGTCCGCCATCCAGTTCAGCCTTCGCGCTCCGGGCGCATATGGGGAAACAGCAAGACATCGCGGATCGACGCCGAGTCCGTGAGCAGCATGACCAGACGATCGATACCGATACCTTCGCCGGCGGTGGGCGGCAGGCCGTATTCCAGAGCGCGGATATAGTCGGCATCGAAGTGCATGGCTTCGGCATCGCCGGCGTCCTTCTCCTGCACCTGGGCGAGAAAGCGCTCGGCCTGATCCTCGGAATCGTTGAGCTCGGAAAACCCGTTGGCCAGCTCGCGTCCACCGACAAAGAACTCGAAGCGATCGGTGACGAACGGATTGTCATCGTTGCGCCGCGCCAGGGGTGACACTTCGGTGGGATATTCGGTGATGAACGTCGGCTGCTCCAGTCGCGCCTCGACGGTTTTCTCGAAAATCTCGATCTGCACCTTGCCCAGCCCCCAGGAATCCTTGAGGGGAATACCGAGCCGGCCCGCGAGTGCGCGCGCGCCGGCGAGGTCGGCGAGATCCGCCGCGCCGATTTCCGGATTCAGGCGCAGAATGGACTCCACCACCGTCATGCGCGCAAACGGCTGGGCGAAGTCGTAATCCGCGCCCTGATAGCTCACCGTGGTGGTGCCGAGCACCGCCATGCACAGCTTGCGCAACATGTCCTCGGTAAGATCCATCAGGTCGCGGTAATCGGCGTAGGCCTGGTAGAACTCCAGCATGGTGAATTCGGGGTTGTGTCGGGTGGAGAGCCCCTCGTTGCGAAAACTGCGGTTGATCTCGTAGACCTTCTCGAACCCACCCACCACCAGCCGCTTGAGATAGAGCTCCGGCGCGACGCGCAGGAACATCTCCTGTTCCAGAGTATTGTGGTAGGTCACGAACGGCCGCGCGGTGGCGCCGCCCGGGATCACCTGCATCATCGGGGTCTCGACTTCCATGAACCCCAGTGCGTCGAGGTACTGGCGGACAAACGCGATGATCTTCGAGCGCCGCTGAAACACCCGGCGCGATTCCTCGTTGATGATGAGATCGACATAGCGCTGGCGGTAACGCTGCTCGCGGTCGGCGAGGCCGTGGTACTTCTCCGGCAGCGGTCGCAGCGATTTGGTGAGCAGCGCGTAGTCTTCGAGCATCACATAGAGATCGCCGCGCCCGGATTTGTGCAGGGTGCCGCGCGCGCCCACCAGATCGCCGATATCCCAGTGTCCCCAGCGCTCGGCGATGTCGGCCTGAACGCTCTTGTCGGCGTACAACTGGATGCGCCCGGACATGTCCTGCAACACCATGAAGGGCCCGCGCCTGGCCATGATGCGACCGGCGACGCTGACCTTGTGACCCAGGGCTTCCAGTTCCTCCTTGGTGCGCGTACCGAAATCTTCTTCAAGTTTCCGCGCGAGATCGTCGCGCCGAAACCCGTTGGGAAATGCCTGCCCGCGCTCACGCAGCGCGGCGAGCCGGGCGCGGCGCTCGGCGATGAGTTTGTTCTCGTCAGTGCTGTCGCTGGAATCGGTCATTGTCACTCGGTTGGCTGCGGCGCCGGGCGCCGGGTCAGAGGCCGGCCTTGAGGCTGGCTTCGATAAAGGGGTCGAGGCCACCGTCCAGCACCCCCTGGGTGTTGCGGGTCTCGACACCGGTACGCAGATCCTTGATGCGGGCGTCGTCGAGCACATAGGAGCGAATCTGGCTGCCCCAGCCGATATCCGACTTGCTGTCCTCCACCGCCTGCTGGCTCTCCTTGCGCTTTTGTATTTCCAGCTCGTAGAGCTTCGCCCGCAGCATCTTCCACGCCTTGTCCCGGTTCTGGTGCTGGGAGCGCTCGCTCTGGCACTGCACCACCACGCCGGTGGGCAGGTGGGTCAGCCGCACGGCGGAGTCGGTCTTGTTGACGTGCTGGCCGCCGGCGCCACTGGCGCGATAGGTATCCTCGCGCAGATCGGATTTGTTGATCTCGATCTCGATGTTGTCATCCACCTCGGGCGAAACGAACACGGCGGCGAACGAGGTATGGCGGCGATTGCCGGCGTCGAACGGCGACTTGCGCACCAGCCGGTGGACGCCGGTCTCGGTGCGCAACCAGCCAAAGGCGTAATCGCCCTGCACATGGACGGTGGCGCTCTTGATGCCGGCGACCTCACCGGCGGAGGCTTCCACCAGTTCGGTTTTGAAGCCCTTGCGATCGGCCCAGCGCAGATACATGCGCAGCAGCATCTCGGCCCAGTCCTGGGCTTCGGTGCCGCCGGAACCGGCCTGAATATCCAGATAGGCGCTGTTGGGATCGGTTTCACCCGAGAACATGCGCCGGAACTCCAGATCGGCAAGCCGCGCCTCGAGTTGCGCCACATCCTGCTCGATGGTCGCGACCGTCTCGGTGTCGCCCTCTTCGGCGGCCAGTTCGATCAGTTCACGGGCATCGGCGATGCCGGCATCCAGGGTTTCGATGGTCTCGACCACCGCTTGCAGCGCGGCGCGCTCGCGGCCCAGGCTCTGGGCGCGCTCGGGATTGTTCCAGACCCCCGCGTCGGCAAGCTCCAGTTCTACCTCGGTCAGCCGCTCTTTCTTTTCGGCATAGTCAAAGGTACCCCCTGAGCACGTCGGTACGCGCCTCGAGATCGTCCAGGGCGGTGCGGATGGGATTGATTTCGAGCATCGGGCGGAGGGTCCGGAAAAGGGCGCATAGTCTAGCAGCTTGTTGAAAAACCGCAGCGGCGGTTGGCTGCGCCGCGCGGAGTGACCAACGCGGCGGCCGGCGCTACTTGAAACTACCCAGCAGGGTTTTGATCGATGCCGGCAGGTCGCCCGGGATCAGCACCAGCTTGGTGTTCTGGGACGTAGCCATCTGCTGGAGCGCGGTGACATAGCGCTCACCCAGCAGATAGAGCACTGGTAGTTCCTTGTCGCCCACCGCCTCATTGACCAGCCGCAACGCCGACTTGGTGCCCTCGGCCAGTACAACTGTGGCTTCGGCGTCGCGGCGCGAGGCCTCCAGCCGCCCTTCCGCTTCCAGAATCGCGGCATGCTTCTGGCCATCGGCGCGGGTCACGGTGGCGCGGCGATGACGCTCGGCGGAAGCCTGGGCCTCCATCGCCTGCTGCATGGTCTCGGACGGCTTGATGTCCTGGATCTCGACGTTTTTCAGGGTGATGCCCCAATCGGCGATATCGTCGGAAATGCCCGCCTTGAGCTTGGCCTTGATCTGATCCCGCGACGACAGCGCATCGTCGAGCGCCATCTCGCCGATGATGGCGCGCAGTGAGGTCTGTACCAGATTGCGGATCGCAATTTCGTAATCCTCTACACCGTAGACAGCCTTTTCCGGCGAGAGAATGTTGATGTAGGCCACGGCATTGGCAATGATCACGGCGTTGTCGCGCGTGATGACTTCCTGGGAAGGAATATCGAGCACGATGTCCTTGGTAGTCACCTTGTAGGCCACGGTGTCGATGTAGGGGATGATGAATTGCAGGCCGGGTGAGAGCGTGCTGTTGTACTTGCCGAGCCGCTGTACTACCCATTTACTGCCCTGCGGCACCTGCCGAACACCTTTGAAAAAGGTAATCGCGACGGCAATCAGCAGGGCGAGCATGATCCAGGTACTTTCCATGACGAGACTCCTTCTTGAGCGGTGAAGATTTCAGTTGTGGAATACGTTGCCCACGGCCCAGCCGCCGGAATCAGCGCGTTCTGGCAACGATCAGGGTATTACCGGAAAATTCCCGGATCAGGACGCGATCCCCCAGTGCGACCGGTTCCTCGCAGATGAACTCCCATTCGTCGCTGCCCAGCACCGGGACACTGAACCGCGCCATGCCGCGACCGCCATCCACCGGCACCTTGATCACCTGTCCGGATTCGCCGATCAGCGCCTCGCGGGCCACGCCGGCTGCGGTTTTATCCAGCATGCGTGGCTTGATGCACCGAAACCATATCACCGCCATCGCGCTCGAAGCGAGCAACCAGATCAGTAACAAAGCCGCAACGGGCAGCGCCGGGAACAGCCACTGACAGAGCCCCACAATCACCGCACCGATGCCGAACCAGAGCACGACGAAACTGGGCAGGAAAATCTCCAGCACCATCAGGGCAACGCCAAACACCAGCCAGTGCCAATAAACCATCTGCGACAACATAAGCCGGTTCTCTGACGTCAAGGCCGCTAATCTAACGGGGAAAGTGTTCCGGCGCATCCGGTTTTCAGTGTGGCACAGCGCGCCGTCAAGCGGCTTCGCGCAGGGCAGCGCAGAACGCTCGGGTAAACGTCCGCGCCTGACCAAACACTTGCAGCAGCGGTTCCAGATTGCTGCGCCGATGCACCTCTCCCAGCGCTTGGCTCATCGCACCGCCCAAACCGGAAGGGAATACGAAAGGAGCTTGCCCACCGTTCTCCAGTTCCCGGTTCATGAGGAGGCAGGCGAGCCTGCCATTGCCATCGGCAAAGGCATGCAGCTTGCCGACGGCATAGAAAACCAGCGTGGCGCGGGCCATGCCCGGGGCGACCCTGGGGTATATGTCGCCAAAAAACCGTCGTACCGTCCCGGCAACATGCAGTGGATGTGCCCGGGTTACCCCCAGTGAACCAATCACCTGATTGCCCTGGAGCTTGAACTGACCGGGCAGGCTAGCGGACTGATCCCGAGCGATCAGTGCATGCCAGTAACGCAGGTGAAGTTCGGCGGTGATGGGATCGGACAGGTCCGCCGCGCTGGCGCGAGCGGCGATAATCGCCGCCTTGAAGTTTTGGACGGCTGGCAGTTTGGCCGGAGTCCCTGCGGCGGCCGCTTCCTCCACCCCGGCACGGGTGCGCAGATAGTCTTCGAGACTGTCGCCGAACACCAAACTGAAATGGGCTTCGAGAATCGGCCACTCTGGACCCAGCTCCGGAAATCGGGGCGGTTCCCCGTCGGAATCGGAATAGCCTTGCACGCTGGAGGCCACCGCATTGAGCTGGTCCATGCAGTCCTGATCGGCGGCCAGGAATTCCCTCCCGGTTTGGCGCAGCAGTTCGCGCAACGGCTCGAGAGCGCCGCATCCGACCGCCGCGCCGACAGCTTTTTCCAGCCGCTGATATTCCTGCAACAGACTGAGTGCCGATGCGGCTTCCTCACGCTCTTGCGGTGGTAATGCCACCGACAACAACGCCTGCAATTGCGTCCGCGCCAGGTCGAAGCGGCCCATGTCGATCTGCAACGTGGCCAGATTGACCCGTGCAGTGGCGTAATTCGGGGCCAGGTCGAGCGCTTTCCTATAGCAGGATTCCGCTTCCTCGCCGCGCCTGAGCACACGCAGCAGGCAACCGAGCTTGTTGAGCGCCGGCGCGAACGGCTGCAAGGCAATAGCGCGTCGATACGCCTCAACCGCGGGAGTGAGCCGGCCGAGACCGCGCAGCGCATCGGCCCGGGCCAGGTGCGCGGGCGCGAACTCCGGAGCGAGTTCAAGCGCCCGCTCCAGCGCCGACAACGCGGCGCCGTATTGCTGCCACTCGACCAGGGCTACCCCCAGATTCACCCAGGCCGCGGGACGCTGCGGCTGCGCTTGGGCTGCGCGCCGGAACCGATCCGCCGCTTGCTCATACCGGCCACGCGCAAAAAAGCGCTCGCCCTCTGCCATGAGCGATTTCCAGTTGCGGTAGGCAGGAGCGGAGCGATCCATGTTGGTTCCAGAAGCAGGATGTTTGGGGACGCTTTTCGTCACCCGCGCCCCAATTTAACCGTCATCTGCTGGCGCACTTCCAGGCCGCGCTCGGTGACGACGGCATTGACAGATACCCGATCGATACCCGCCGAAAGATGGTTCACCGCCGCCCGCAGCGGGGCCATGGCTGCGTCCACATCGGGACCCGGAGCGCGCCCGGGGTGAGCGGCGGCCTCCGCGGCGCGCGCCATTGCACTCATTGAGCGCGTCATCTCGTCGAGCTTGCCCATCAACAGACTGTAGATGGCGCCATCGTAGCCGATGTGCAACAGCGGTGGCGGTGCGGAGGCCTTGGCCGTCAGCTGTTCCACTACCGACTGCCTGGCGTTGGCGCCGATCGCGATGCCGATCCCGCCCTCCCGCACGGCGATAAACGCGGAGCGGGAATTCGCGGACAGGATACCGCCGGCCAGGGGCCCGAGATCGATGGGCTGCGCCTCGGCGGTGGGACTCAGGTTCAGGGTGGCGAGCTGGGGCACGAAGCCCTGCGCCATGCCGATCAACCCGGCGGGATTGGGCGAGGCGATGACCAGCGTGGCCTCGATGGCTGTGGGTTTGTCTCCGGTCCACTTCAGGTCGGTGAGGGCCACGCGGGCGCCACTGAACCAGCCGGCGGCCATATAGAGCCCGGCGATCTGCTGGGCAAAGGCACCGGAGCCGGTGTTCAGCGCCGCGAACCATTCGCACTGATAGGGCGTGGCGTTGATGGCCGTGGCGCGCGCTTGCAGAAACTCCGCCAGCTTGTCGAGCTTCGCACCAAACCCGAAATCCATGCCTTTGCCATCCCCGGCGCCGCCCAGACCCGGCACTGGCGCGGGGATCGGCAGCAGACCCTGGAGCAGATCCGGGCGCAGTTCGACGACGGAGGTCATCGTCATGGCGTTCGCCTCAAGCTTGTCATAGCCACCGACGACACGCGGCACGGCGTCGGCCATACCGGCCAGTTCGCGGCGACAGGCGGGCGACAGCGTTTTGCCCCGTGCGGCCAGCAGACTGGCGAGCCCGGCATCCCTGCCCTCCCCGGCCACGAGGGCACCGGCAAGGCGCTTGTTGTCGAACAGGAAGGTACCGTGCGGCCCGAAACCGTAGTCGCGGTTGAGCTGGGTCAGCTCGCCGCTTTCAAGCAGACTGTGCGCCGGGCGCCGCAGCCCGAACTGCTCGGCCAGCGGCGGTCCCTTGGCGCCGGCGTCCAGCGTCGCCACCAGATGCTTGTCCAGAATGGCGACGACGAGCGCCGGCATCCCGGCTTGCAGTTCCACACGCCAGTATGGGTGGCCGTCGATCTCCGCCACCGGCAAGGGGCCGCCGCGCTGCTTTTCGAGATCGGCAATGAACGCGCGGAAAGCGTCGGGATCCGCCAGTTCGATACGCAGCACCGGCAGCAGATTCACGCCATAGAAAGCGGCCAGGGCATCGCGGTGAATGCCCATGTTCTCCATGCCCTCGATGCTCAACCGGCCCTCGGCCAGCGTCATCATCGCGAGCAGTTTTTCCGCGGCCGCATCCGGATGACTGGCCAGCTCCGCGCGCAGAGCTGCCACGCTTTCGCCGAGCGCTGCATTCAGTGGCTCTAGCCGATCAAACCAGGCCCGGGAAACCGCATCAGGAAGCGGCTTTATATTCGCAAAGACATAAGGGGTATCGGCGGGTACAAAGGCGAGCGGCGTGTCTTTGTCCTGGCGACCACAGCCGGTCAGGGCGAACCCCGCTGCCAGCGTCAGCGACAACAGGATGCTTCGGGAAATCTTCATCTGCGGCTCCTTGTGTTCAGCGCACTTCCACATACCGCGCGGGCCAACCGGACCGGCACGATCTCCGGTGCCCGGCGTGACGCGGGCGGAACTGGCCGGGAATCCTATCATCGGGGCAGCCGGATTGCCGGGTTCATTGGTAAGCGCGACGGCCAACGCGCTACAGAAATTCTGGCAGGACCTGCTCGGTGAACAGCGTGAAGGCGGTGTGACTCACGGGCGCGCACAGCAGATAGTCGAGTCCGATGTCGGTTTGCAGCGCGCGGATTTGGTCGACGACCTGTTCTGGCGTGCCGTGAATCATGACCTCGCGAACATAGCGCTCCACAGCCTGAGCGCCTGCCTCGGCGCTATCGTCCTGCGGCGACATCAGCCCGGCGCTGATCGCCTTGCCGGCATTGTCCTTGTTGGCATAGGCACTCACCGTCCAGGCGGCGCCCTGTTCGGCAACGCGCCGTGCTTCGGCCGCGGTTTCCGCCACGGCAATCAACCGCGCCATGGGCAGATCGCGCCCGGCAATCGAATGCCCATGGCGCGCCAGCTCACGGCGATAGAGTTCGCGCTTTTGGCCGAGATCGCCGAGGCTGCAATGGGGGTCGAGCATGATGGAGTAGCCCCGGCTCGCGGCCCACTCGATGGCCGGCGGCGATGACGCCGCCACCCACAGCGGCGGATGCGGCTGCTGGAGTGGTTTGGGCAACACCTCGACATCGCTGAATTGCCAGTGCCGGCCAGACCAGTTCAGGCGTTCGTCACGCCAGGCTGCGACCACGATATCCACCGCTTCCCGAAAACGCTCCTGACTTTCTTCCGCCGGCACCCCGAAGGCGCGGAACTCGCCCGGATCGAAGCCGCGCCCGGCACCCCAGTTGACGCGCCCGCCGCTCAGCACATCCAGCAGCGCGACTTCTTCGGCCAGGCGCAACGGGTGATAGAGCGCCGCCAGCGACACGCCGGTGCCGATGCGCAGGTTGCGGGTGCGGTCCGCCACATGCATGGCCATCAGGTGGATCGAAGGGCAGACGCTGTAGGTGGTGAAGTGGTGTTCGGCCAGCCAGACGCAGTCGTAGCCACTGCGGTCCATGATCTCGATGCGTTCGAGGGCGCGCCGGTAGACTTCCGGGAGGGGAATTCGCCGTCCGGGCCAACTGAAAAACTGCAACACGCCGAACTTCATCGCACCCCCCACTGTCCGCGTCTCCCGGCTCGGGAGCTCACAGCGCCAGCAGCTCCGGCGGCAACGCCGGCCCCTGCTCGGGGCACGCCATGGTGACATGGCCGACCTTGCGCCCGGGCCGTGGCTCCTTGCCGTAATCGTGCAGGTGGGCGCCGGGGATGGCCAGCACCAGGGCCGGATCCGGCACCGCGCCGATCAGGTTCAGCATGGCGTGGGGCCCGCGCGCGCGGGTGCTGCCCAGGGGCAGCCCGAGCACGGCGCGCAGGTGATTTTCGAACTGGCTGGTCTCGGCACCCTCGATCGTCCAGTGCCCGGAGTTGTGGACGCGGGGCGCAAATTCGTTGGCGAGCAGCTCGCCGCCGACCTGAAAGAACTCCACCGCCAGCACGCCCACGTAATCGAGCGCATCCAGCAGCCGCTGGGTCTGCGCCTCGGCGACCGCCTGCATGGCGTCGCCGGGGCGGCACACCGTGGTGTGAAGCATGCCGTCGCGATGGGTGTTTTCCGACAGCGGATAACAGGCGACAGCGCCCTCGCGGTCGCGGGCAGCGATCAGGGACACTTCCCTATCGAAGGGTACCAGTCTTTCCAGCAATGCGAGCTGGTCGCCCAGCTCGCGCCCGGCCGCCGCGACGTCCGCCGCTGCGCGCAGCAGCCACTGGCCCTTGCCGTCATAGCCCTGGGAGCGGGTCTTGAGCACCGCCGGCAGGCCGAGTTCGGCCACCGCGCGCGGCAGTTCAGCGGCACCGGCGACGGCAACGAAGTCCGCCGTGGCCATGCCCAGTTCCTGGAACAGGGCCTTTTCATGGAGGCGGTCCTGCGCCACGCCCAAGGCGCGCGCACCCGGGTAGACGGGCACCCGACCCGCCAGAAATTCGAGGCTGCGCGCCGGGACATTCTCGAAATCGAAGGTGACCACATCCGCGCGCCCGGCGAGCTGGAGCAGGGAGCGCTCGCAATCGTAGGGTGCGGTGATGAGCTCCCCCAGCGGACCGGCGCAGGCATCGGGCGCCGGGTCGAGAAACACAAAGCGGTGCGCCCAGGGATGTCCGGCCATGGCCAGCATGCGCGCCAGCTGCCCGCCGCCGATGACGCCGACGATCACGGCTGAACGACTCGCGGATCGGGACTCGCCAGCACGCGCTCGGTCTGCGCGGCGCGGTACGCGGCCAATAGCTTGCGGATACGGGGGTATTTATTGGCCAGCATGGCGGCGGCCAGCAGGGCGGCGTTGATCGCGCCGGCGCGGCCGATGGCGAGCGTGCCCACGGGTATCCCGGCGGGCATCTGCACGATGGAAAGCAGGGAATCGACGCCGTTGAGCACCCGCGACTGCACCGGTACGCCGAGCACCGGCAGCGCCGTCTTGGCGGCCGCCATGCCCGGCAGATGAGCGGCGCCGCCGGCGCCCGCGATGATCACCTCAAGCCCGCGCGCCTGCGCTGCGGCGGCGTACTCAAACAGCTTGTCCGGGGTCCGGTGCGCCGAGATGACTTCCACTTCGTGGGGGATGCCCAGTTCTTCCAGCGTGGCGGCCGTGTGGCTCAGTGTCTCCCAGTCCGACTGCGACCCCATGATCACGCCGACCAGGGGTGGTATCGCCCTGCGCCGCGCAGTCACCAGCACAATCCCGCGAGAGTAAACCGATTTGCGGCAATCAGCGCGGGCACTGGTGTCGGCAGATAGTCCATGGAAGGGTCCGTTCGGGGCCGGATATCCGGCACAGGATGAGCGGGAAATTCAACCGCCCCAGGCACGGGGAACGCCGGATCTGCCTGGGGCCGTCGAGTCCGGGGCGGAATTCTACCCTGCCCAACAGTTCAAGTCAGGACTCCGCCTGGCGTGCGATTTGCTGACTTGAAAACGTCCGTCCTATACTCGATCCGCAGGCGTCGCCAAGGAGTCCCCGATGGCACGAACACACGCTGAACGACTGGTACGCACTCTGCTCGAAAGTGCCGGCATCGCGGTCGGTGGCCCCGCGCGCCACGACATGCGGGTCCACAACCCCGCGCTCTACCGGCGCATTGTCCGGCATGGCTCGCTGGGGCTCGGCGAAGCCTACATGGACGGCTGGTGGGACGCCGACGCGGTCGACGAAACCATCGCCCGCATCCTGGCGGAGCGCGCGCAGCAGCAGCTGTCGCCGAGCCCCCGGGAGCGCGTCCACACCACCATGGCGTATCTGTGGAACCTGCAGGGCCGGGTACGGGCGCGCCACGCCGTCGCCGCCCACTACGACACCGGCAACGAGCTGTTTCGTCGCATGCTGGACCCGCTGATGAACTATTCCTGCGCCTACTGGGCAAACGCGGACGATCTGGCGCAGGCACAACGCCACAAGCTCGATCTCATCTGCCGCAAGCTGGAACTTCGCCCGGGCCTGAAAGTGGTGGATATCGGCTGCGGCTGGGGCGGCTTCGCCCGCTACGCGGCCGAGCACTACGGCGTCGAGGTCACCGGTATTACCCTGTCGCGGGAACAGGCCAACTATGCCCGGGACCTGTGCCTGGGCCTGCCGGTCACCATCGAGCTGCGCGACTATCGCGATCTGGGCAAACGGGATTTCGATATATCCGCTGATCGCATCGTATCCATCGGCATGTTCGAGCATGTGGGAGTCCGCAACTACCCCACCTTCATGCGCATCGCCGCGCGCTGCCTGCAACCGGACGGCCTCATGCTGCTGCACACCATTGGCAGCCTGGAAAGCAGTCGCGGCAACGATCCGTGGCTCGACAAATACATCTTCCCGAACGGCGAGCTGCCGTCGGCAGCTCAGCTCGGCCACGCCAGCGAAGGACTGCTGGTCATCGAGGACTGGCACAATTTCGGCCCGGATTACGATCCCACCCTGATGGCCTGGAAGCACAACTTTGAGCTGGCCTGGCCGGAACTCGCCCCCGGGTACGGCCAGCGCTTCTACCGTATGTGGCGCTATTACCTGATGTTGTGTGCCGGGGCTTTCCGCGCACGCCACATGCAGTTGTGGCAACTGGTGTTGTCGCGGCCGGACCGGCCCGGGGGTTACCGCTCGGTGCGCTGACCGAACCCCCAGTCGACGTGCCGTACTCCTGGCAACCCAAAAAGCCGGCAACCAACCCGGGTGTGGCCCGGCTACCAGATCCGTTGCAACAGCTCGGTATCGCGGGCAATTTTGCGCGCCAGATGCGCCGCCAGATTGGCCACCAGCTTGGTCTGTACCGATCCCTGCAAGGCATCGAAGGGAACCTCCAGGCAGCGCGTGTTCCGCACCGCCACGATGTCGGCCGATCGTCTGCGGTCAGTCAGCATGGAAATCTCTCCGAAGCAGGTGCCGGCACCCATGATGCTCAGGCGCAGCGACTGCTGTGTCTCGGTTTCCACGACGGCTTCCACTTCCCCCTCCAGCACTAAGAAAAACGATGCAGCTGCCTCTCCCAGACGACAGATTTTTTGGCCAGCCCTGAACGTCACCTCGGTGCCGGCGCGCCGCAAACAAACCAACTCCATCTCCGAGAATCCCGTGCACAGATATTGTGCGCCAAGATCCTCGATCGGCACCGAGGAATCCGTGATCTCGAACCCGGCTCGTGTCAGTATCCGATCCTCGCACCACTCCAGCGCGCGGTCGATCTCGCCGAACTCGAACAGCGAGGGCAGCTGGTCGTCCAGGCTCTTGCCTTTCAGGTGCCGCACAAATCGATAGTGCTCCTTGGCCCCAGTAAAAAGCAGACGCACACCCCGCAGCCTGAGCGCTTCCGTCAGCGAAGCCAGAATCGACGTCGCGGCGTCATCAATCTCGAGCACCCGCCGCAAGTCCAGCACCAGGAAATCGATCTGGTCGAGCTGCCGCAGAATCTGCTGGGTCACTGACTCGGTCGCACCAAACATCAGCTCGCCGCGCAGTTCGAAAACCCGGATCCGCTCACCATCCCGCGCCAGTTGTTCGGCCTCCTGAGGCCGGCGCTGGCGCCGGGAGCGGAATTTCCCGCAGTCGTAGGTGGCACGGATGGCAGTGGCAGACGTCGATCGCGCCACATTGAACAGGTGCAGCCCAAAATCACTCGACACGCACCGGCAGGCCTCAACGCCGCGGAGACTGTTGCCCTTGATATCAAGGGGTGGCGAGAAGACGCCCAGGCCGAGCTGCCCCGGCAGCACCGCCATGATGCCGCCGCCGACCCCGCTTTTCGCCGGCATGCCGACATCGAACACCCATTTCCCCGAGTAATCGTACATGCCGCAGGTGCTCATCACGCTCAATACCTTTTCGACATACTGATTCTTGAGGGCGACGACACCCGTCACCGGATTCACGCCATTGTTGGCCAGACAGGCCGCCATCAGCGCCAGATCCCGGGCCGTTACCAGAATCGAACATTGGCGAAAATACAGATCCAGCACTTCTTCCGGCGTGCGGTCGACTATCCCGTGTCCGTACAGCAGATGGGAGATCGCACGGTTGCGGTGCCCGGTCGCGCTTTCCGACGCATACACCTTCTCATCGATGCCCACGGCAGCACCGGTATAGCGGGCGAAGGTTGCCAGCATGCGCGCCATGGGAGACTGCCCGTCCTTGGCAGCGATCAGGCCGGTGGTGGCAATTGCACCAGCATTGATCATTGGATTCAGAGGGCGGCCCGAGTTGGGCTCCAGACTGATCGAGTTGAAGGCCTCTCCCGAGGGCTCCACCCCCACTTTCGCGAGCACCGCATCGATGCCCCTGTCTTCCAGCGCCAAGCCGTAGGTAATGGCCTTGGAAATCGACTGAATCGTGAACGACTGCCGGGCGTCACCGACCTGATAGACATGACCGTCGACCGTCACCAGGGCGATACCGAGCCAGCCTGGATCCGCGTGGGTGAGCTCTGGAATATAACTCGCCAGCTCACCGCCCGTCATGCAACTCAGATCGGCCAGCAATTTTTCAAGATAACGGTGAATCGGTGAATTTTCGAATTCCGATCTGATCATGCAGTTTTCCGGTATCGGCCGCTTGTGTTCGCCATGGACGCTTGTGTTCGCCATGGACGCTTGTGTTCGCCATGGACACTTGTGTTCGCCATGGACAAAAGCAATCATCACGCCAGCAGCCCGTCGCTACCAGTCGACCAAACGCTGCTACAATTTCGGCCAGTGCACCATCCACCGCAACAACAATCTGGGAACTGATCCCACTTCATGCCGTCGGAGATCCGGTGAACAGGCGCGAAAAAATCAAACCCGGCCCCCTCCAGAAGTCGCGCTTTTGTGCGCTCTGGAACCAGTGCCGCATATCAGACGATGGCGAGGACGCGGGCGATATCTGGGCCAGTCTGTTCGGGCACTTCGCCGAGGCTCATCGTCACTACCATGACGACAAGCACATGACGCACTGCCTGACGGAGCTTGATGCAGCCCGTCTGCTGATGGACAGCGCGGATGTCGTGGAAATGGCGCTGTGGTTCCACGATGCGATCTACAATCCCGGAGCTCCCGACAACGAACAGCGCAGTGCCGATCTCTTTGAACATTTTGCGCGAGGATCATTGAATTCAGACTTCATCGAAGAGGTTCGCGGGGCAATACTCGATACCACGCATCAGCGGCTTCCGACCGCGACAAATGCCCGATATGTAGTGGATATCGATTTGTCCAGCTTCGGTTTGCCCTGGCAGGCCTTCATGGCCGACAGCCATGCGCTGCGCAAGGAACAGAAGCATCTTTCCGATGAGGAATTTTTCCCGAAAAAATGCGCCTTCCTGCACAGCCTGCTCACCAGGACCAGCATCTACTCCACGGATTATTTCCGGGATCGCTACGAAGCCGTGGCGCGAAGCAATATAAGCCGCTACCTGGGCCTATTTGAGAAATAGGTCTTCCCCAATCACGGTGGGCATTTTTGCCTGATCGCCCACGCGAGATGCGCAGCGAGCGCTACAGCCAGATATGGGGCATCGCAAAGCCGCGAGATCTGAACGGAGCGCAGGTCTTGCGGGCCGACGAAAGGGCGGAAGTGTCCGTCGCAAACTGAGCAGTCCGGTCGGTTTGCCATCCGTGCGGCAAGACGCGCTCCAGCTACGAAAAACGTTGGCGGCACTGGCGCCGTCTGGGCACCTGCCGGTCAAGCCTGTTCTGTCTTGCCTTCCCGAAAACGGCGCCCGGGGCAAGCGTGGTCACGAGCCGATCCCGGGGCGCTCAACAGCGCGCCGACCCGCTGTCAGGCCGGCGCACCCCTGCATCCCGCCATGAACCCGAGGGTCATATGACCGGCGACTATCTCACTTTCCCTTAATTGAATCGATCGTGGTCGCAACGCACTCATAGAGCGTTTCACCAGAAACTGGCGGGTTGCCGAAATTGTATGCGTCCGGGAGTTTGCAGGACGTCTTGAGAGTGCTTTTCAGGGTGCCACCTTCACAGGGGTCTGTGCCCGTTCCGTTGCATTCCCAGATGCTCATATTCACCTGGGTCTCACGGACAAGTACCGCGATAGGGGTCCAATTGGCATTCACGCAGAGACCCGGCAGGGCCAGCAGCGGATCAGTGTCGACTGCAACAGAGACCGTTGCCTTGCCTTTACCGTCGACCAATTGCGCCGGTATAAAAGACTGCTCTGCTACCAATACCTGCTGCGTGGCCGCCTGGCCTGGCGTAGTCACCTGCCCAACAGGGTTTTCACACAGCACATCCACCAGCGAAGCAGTCACTTCACACCGCAGCTCGGCCGGTTTGACATCGGTATTCTTCACCCCTTTGAGATCGAGCTCGCACCCGACACTCGAGTAGTACACTTTGCCGCCAATGATGATATAGCCAGCGTTTGCATTCAATGACCACAGGGCCATGACGCCAACCGCGAATTTGATCATTGTCTTGCCCTTCATAAATTCTCCTTTTGAGTAATCTCAGTAGTCATGAGTGGTAGTTCGGCGATCCGCGGTGATGCGGGCCATTCATTCATTACCGACGCTTTATGCTCCGTCAATTTATTGAGACCTCCTTAACAGCTTGTTGAAAAACTGCTGCGGCAGCGGTCTGCTTCGTTCCGCGGTGCTCGCTCCCACGCCTATCTATCCGATACGTCTCGGTCGCTGCGCGCCGCCTTTCAACAAGCCGTCGATTGCCGTGCCCATCAGGGAAACGCCAGGGTTATGCGTGCAATCAGCGATCGCTTGGGCACAATGGTCGGGTTGTCGAAGTCGACCTCGAAAAACTGGAAATCCTCGTCGGTCAGGTTGGTCGCGCCGATGGAAACCATCCCGTAGCGCTTCGGCAGGCGCCAGGAAATTCCCGCATCCACCAACCAGAACTGATCGTGGCCGGAGCTCTGCACAGGCCCCGAGAACCCGGCAAAGCGGCCATCCTGATTCCAGTAGGTCGCGGTAAGGAAGCCGCCCAGGCCCGATGGATCGAAGAAGCGCACGCCGAGGGGAACGCGATGCGTAAGCAATTTCTCGGGCCCCAGGGTGTCGCGATCAAACCGCTCCAAGATGTATTCGGCCTTCAGGGAAACCCGGTCGCTGGGCGTCGAAAAGAGATATAGCCGACTTGTATATTCCCGCCAGTCGAGCTCCTGATCAATCAGACCTTCCGGTCCAACGAGAGCGACCGGAGTTATCAGATCGCGCACAGACAGTTCCACGCCACCGAACAGGTTGGCCGCGAATTTCTGGTCCAGCGCCATGCCGTAGCGCCAGGCTTCCGTCAGATTGACGTCGTCGTAGAACTGATTGAATCCTGCGACCTGGGTGGGCTCCAGGGTCTGATCGGTTATCAGGGAGCGCTTCAACACCTTGAATGCAGCGGCGCGCACCGTGGTCCCGGGTAGCGGGGTCCAGGTCAAACCGAATTTGGGGTTCAGTTCATCCTTGTCATCCGCATCAGTTCTATCAATGCTGTCGTAACTCAGGCCGACGGTCGCCGTGAGCTCGCCCAGCAGCTGGATGTCGGCGTAGCTGTAGCCGTTGAAATGCTTCAGGCTGGCGTTCACCGCATCGCCCATTACAAACGGATCGGGTCCAAAAAATCCGGCGGGAAAGCCGAAGGCTTGATTTTCCTTGCGATCGAGATCCACAGCGCCGGCGCCGGTGCGCAGATTGAGGGATTCCGTGCGATACAGATGCTGGAACTCCGCGCCCAGGGACTCTTCGGGGATCCCGAGTTTGAAAAACCCCTCGGGAACCGGAAAGTCCTCAGCCTTCGCGTCGATTTGCGAGTCCTGGTAGACAAGAGACGCGAGCAGGATCGAGTTGGGCGCCAGATCATGGCGGGCGCCCAACCGCACGGATTCCTTTTCCTGCAGGTTGCGCAGGGTATCGAACACATCTTCCTTGAAGAAACGCTGCTGAAGATCGCCCTGCTCATTGTCTCGGTAGCGGTATTCGGCCTGGATGCTGGTTTCGGGTGACACCTGGAACTGAACGAAGGCATTGCCCATGTCGTCGCTCTGATCGGCGTTGTCGCGAAAGCCATCGGTACGGTAATGGAAGCCACCGACGCTGAAGGAAACGTTGCCGTAGATTCCCGAAACCACGGCGTCCTCGCCATGGGTGTCGCTGGTTCCGCCCATCGCACTGGTTTGCAGTGTCAGGCCATCACTGCTGAACACCTGGTTGTATTCGTTGAACCCCATGGTCGCCGGACCACCGGCGCTGATGAGGAATAGATTGCTCTCGGCGAGTTGCGGCGCCAGGGGGGTCATGCTGAGCGGCTGCAGCAGTTGCGACTGCAGCAGCTCGCTGACGCGGGCGATCTCGTGCCGGGGCCGTCCGGCGTAGGAATCGGCCAGCAGGCGATGCGCGGAGTGATTGCCCGGATCGGTATTCACCGATTTCCAGCCCTCCACCAGGGCGAGCTGGTCAAAGCCCAGATCGGTGTAGATCCGGGCCTGACTGGCGCTGCGGGCAGCCAGATCGGAATCCAGCAGCAGACGCGAGCGGTAGATCGCCCGGTTGTCGTTCAGCTCGATTGCCTGTTGCATGTCGGCCAGGGCTTCCGCCGGCCGGTTGGTGGTCTGCCGGTGAATGGCGCTGTAAAACAGCGGTGTCGGATCCTTGGGATCCAGCTCGCGCGCGGTGGCGTACTCGCGGTCGACCAGGTCGTCGCGTTTTTCCTCGAAGTAGGCCTTACCCAGATAGCTGCGGATGAGCGCATTGTTCGGATCCAGGCTGGCGGCGATCTCGAGCTCCCGGCGACCCTCCGACAGTTTGCCATCGCGGATGGTGGCCAGGCCCAGGCCGAGACGCGGCAGGAAGTCGGCCTGATCGAGCTTGATCGCGGACTGGAACGCCGCTCGTGCCGCCGCGGTCTCGCTGCGCGTCAAATGCGCGAAGCCCAGTACACTCTGGGCGCGCGACAGTCCGGGCTGCAGCGCCGCTGCCTTGTCCGCGGCAGCCAATGCAGGGTCCAGCTCGGCGAAGGAGAGATGGAGTTCGGCCAGGCGCGCCCAAGCCAGGGCGTTGTGCGGCTCGACCGCGACCGCCTGTTCGGCGCTGGCACGCGCCCCTTCCAGATCGAACCCGGCCTGCCGGGCATAGGAGAGCGCGATCCATGCAGCGGCCGTTTGCGGCGCCACGCCTACCGCCCGATTGCCGGACGCCAACGCCTTTTCGTTGTCCCCCTGGACTACCGCGACAATGGCCTCCAGGGCATTGGCGCTGCCGTCGTTCGGATGGGCGTCAAGGATCCGCTGAATGTCGGCATTGGCCTCATCGACCCGACCCACGGCCAGGAACAACGAAGTCCGATAGGCCAGCAGACGCGGGTCGTCGACGGTCCCGGGGACTCGCGCAACGGCGGCAAAGGCGCCTTGCAGATCGCCGGCCAGATAGGCCTGCACAGACTCCCGCACCGACGCTTCCCATCCGGAGCCCGACCAGGCACCCGGGCTCAGGTACACCACGGGTGGGTAGTAGAGTGCCCAGTGCACGGCGTCGCGGGGGCGCACCATCAGGTAGCGCACTGGCGCACTGCCCGCAGTGGTCGTCGCTCCCTCGCCGGGGCCCAGCAACTCCCGGCCCTGATCGTTCGCCGCGACCACCGCGCCCTCAAGCACTTTTATCTCCGCCTGATCCCCAGCGAGACGCATGACGAATTCAGTGCCCTCGATGGTCCCGTTGACATAAGGCGTGCTGACGGTGACGCGCCGTGGCTTGCGGCTCAAGGAAGCGATCGCCCCCCCCACCAGGGAGAGCAGGGACTGTTCCGTCTCCTTCTCCGCGATGTCGACGAGACGGATGGTGGTGTTCTGATCTATCCGCAGCACCGAATCATTGATCAGCGCCACTTCGGCTCGGCTGAGCTCTCCAGCGCGGATGGTGTCACCCTCGCACAGGTCGCTGTCCGTGGCGGGCGACGTCCACTTGCCTGTCCCGGCGCCCTGAACCTCAACCCTGCCCTGAATCGACACGAACTGGCCGACCTCGTCGCAGGCCGCCCGCGCCTGGACAGACAAGCCCAGCATCGGCGCCAGCAGGATGGCACCCATCAATGATCGGGATTTGTACGCTGCAGTTACCATGGAGAAGCTCCGTATTCCGTATTCCACTTTCTGTTTTCCGTCAGTTGCGCTACATCGTCGCAATTACCATGCCGTGTTGCATACTAATATAGATATCAGGCTGTACACTAGAGGCGCGATCAATACTGTTGCGGCAGCCACCGGCTTCGCTGCGCGCCGCGCGCCTTGCATCTGGTCGCATGGCAAGGTTTTTCAACAAGCTGCCAACAAGCCAGGTCAATTGCTGTGGACACCGATAAAGCGGGCTCTTTTTTTACCCTTGCGATGCTCCCGCAGGATGTTTATCGCCCCCACCTGGGGCAAACCAACCTGACACGCCTGAGATTGGTGCGGTCTCCGATCTCCCTCGCCGCTTCGCAACTGCGGAACCGATCGATCAGCGCGCCTATCGGCGCGGATCCCTGGGTAACCGGAGACGGCGCCGTGCGAAGCATCGGGCGACCCCTCCCGCAGACCCGGGCCGCCATCTCGAGCGACCCGCTGTTGCCGCGGGTTGCGATCATTCCGGCGTCCTCCCGTACTGCGGGAATTGAACCAGGCTATCGGCCGTCGCCCTTGGGGCATGCCTCTACCACTTTCCAGGCCTTGGCATTCCCTCTAGACGGGGTGCGCCACCGTCCTCGATGCTCGCCGCTTACCAGGCTTGATCCTGGCACCACCTCTGCACGTGTATGGCATGACGACTACCGCTACCAGCAGGAAAACTCCACATGCGGCAATGGCTAAAAGGGCTCGCGATCGGCACCTGTGCCGGGCTCAGCGGCGCTGCGCTCATACTTCTGCCGCTGGGTGCCGCCCTGGAACGCAATGTAGGGCTGTCCTGGCTGTTCCAGACCCGGGGTCCCGTGGCGGCACCGCCAGAGGTAGCAGTGGTGGGCATCAATGCCCGCACCGGCGCTGACCTGGGACTTCCCAGCCTGCCCATCCAGTGGCCGCGCACCATACATGGCCGGCTGATCGACGAACTGGCACGGCGCGACGCTTCCGTCATCGTATTCGACGTGCATTTCGCAGAACCCAAGATCCCGGAGGAGGATGCGGCTTTCGCCAAAGCGATTGCGGATGCCAACCGGGTTGTGCTCCTGGAAAAGCTCAATGGCCGGAAGCAACCCATGCTCGACAGGCAGGGCAAGGAGCGTGGCTCCCTGTGGGTCGAGAGCGTTGACCCGCCCATGGCGACGCTCACCGCCGGCAGCAGGGGGCTGGGACCCTTTCCGCTGCCCAAGCTGGGCGCCGCGGTTTATGAATTCTGGACCTTCAAGGCAAGCACCGGAGACACGCCGACCCTGCCGGCGGTGGCGCTCCAGCTGCATGTGGCGAGTCGCCATCCCCAGTGGCGTGAATCCCTGGCCGCCATCAGCAAGGCGGATCTCGATGGACTGACTCCGGATACCCGCGGCGGTGCCGCAGAACTTCGCCACCTGATGCAGGGAATGCGTTCTGCCCTGTTGCGGCAGGCCGACCACCGCGAGGAGACGACACGGGAGCCAGCGGCGCCGGAGACACCGGCGAGCACCCCGGTCCACTCACTGATCAGCCTGTATGAAAAGCCCAGTACCCGCTATTTGAATTTCTACGGCCCTCCCGGCTCAATTGCCACCATCCCCTACCAGTCGGTGATCCTCGGGAGCAAGGATCCGAAGGTGGACGCCAGTATTCCCGACCTCAAGGGCAAGGTCGTGTTTGTCGGTTATTCCGACCTGTACGACCCTGGGCAGCCGGACCGGTTTTATACGGTCTTCACCGGAGATGACGGCGTCGACCTCAGCGGCGTTGAAATCGCTGCCACATCCTTCGCAAACCTGCTGACCGATCGGGCCCTCCAACCCCTCGATGCCCTGCCCGCTGCCGCGCTGCTCGCCCTGTTTGGCCTGGTGTTGGGCGCCCTCGTCTATCTGTTGCCGGCCGCCTGGGGCGTCCCCATCGCGCTGACGCTCGCCGCTGCCTATGCCATCGGCGCCCAGTACGGCTTCAATACCCGAGACCTCTGGCTACCCCTCGCCACGCCGATACTGGTGCAGGCCCCGGTGGCCCTGTTCATCGGTTTGTTCGCCCAATATTTTTTCGAGCGCCGTCGGGGCCAGCGGGTTTCCGAAGCCATCGGCTATTACCTTCCCGAAAATGTCGCCCGGGGTCTGGCCAAAAACACGCTGGATCCCGCCACGGTCAACAAGGTGGTGTTCAGCACCTGCCTGGCAACCGACATGGCGGGCTTTTCCACCATTGCCGAAAAACTGGCCCCCGGCGAACTCGCCGCCTTTCTCAACGAGTACTTTGAAGGTCTCTCGCGCCCACTGCGGGAACACGGGGTCGATGTGACCGAATTCAGGGCCGACGGCATCATGTGCGCCTGGACCTCGCCCGCGCCGCTGCTGGCGGCGCGCCGCAGCGCCGTGCTGGCGGCCCTCGGCGCCGCGGCCGCCATCACCGAGTTCAAGGAGCGGCATCCGGTACTCAGCTCGCCCCTGCGGATCGGCCTGGAAGCCGGGTGGGTTTATGTCGGCCATGCCGGTGGCGGCGGTCATTTCGTTTACAGCATCGTCGGCGACTGCGCCAATACCGCGTCGCGCATCGAAAGCCTGAACAAACACATCGGCTCGCAGATCCTGGCATCCCAGGACACCGTGGAAGGTCTGGAGGAAATCCTGGTACGCCCCCTCGGGCGTTTCCAGCTCATGGGCAAAGCCGAGCCGATTCCGGTGGTGGAGATCATGGCTGTCAGGGCGCATGCAACGGACAGGGATCTGCTGCGCTGCGAGCGCTTCGGGGAGGCGCTCGCGCGCTTTCAGTGCGCCGACTGGGCCACGGCCCACGCACTGCTCGACCGGATACTCAACGACCATCCCGAAGACGGTCCGGCGCGGTTCTATCGCGCGCGCTGCCTGCGGTATCTGGAAGCGTCGGCGGCGGCGCCCGAGGATCCCGGCCTGATCCTGATGACGGAGAAATAACGCGGCATTCCGTTGCCGTTGCATGACACTTCCGCGCCCCAGCGACATCACCGCTCGCGGCGCTGACACCCAGTGCGCTGACACGCGGTGGCAATATAGAGGGGCCAGACTGCAAGCTGTCATTCCTCAACTTGGGCGAGCCGTGGCGCCAACTCCCCTCAACCCAACTTCCCTCAACATCCGGGCACTCGCCAAGCTGCGCACCGAACTCGCAGAACTGCAAAACGCGGTCATCGCGCAGGCGGAACACATCATCGCCCGCTACTGCGATGGCGGCGCTGCAAGTCCCAGCCTGTGGAACTTCGCGCATTATCTGGCGTTGCGCAGCCGCGATCTGCGTCCCCTGCAGGAGCGCCTGGCACGCGCCGCGCTATCGTCGCTCGGGCGCAGCGAAGCCCATGTCATGGCGACCCTGGAGCAGGTCATCGCCCTGCTGGATCTCGTCCTCGATCTTCCGGGCGCCACACGCACTGCCGCGTCCGTCGATTTCGACACCGGAGAGCGTCTGCTGCGCGCCAATCGGGAGCTGTTGTTCGGTCCCCTCCCGAGCGCACGGACATCCCACATCATGGTCACCCTGCCGACGGAAGCCGCGCTCGACCGGACGCTGACGGAGGGACTGCTGTACGCCGGCATGGATTGCGCGCGCATCAATTGCGCCCACGACTCCCCCACCCAATGGCAGGCCATGATCGACCATGTGCGCACCGCAGCGGCCGCGCAGGACAAGTCCTGCCGCATTCTCATGGACCTCGCGGGTCCCAAGCTGCGCACCGGCCCCATCGCCGCCAGCGCTCTGACCCTGAGCCAAACCCTGCATCTGGTGGCGGGTAGTCCGTCCCCGGCCCAGGACGACGCACCGGTCGCCCTCGGCTTCCCTGCAGCCGTAATTGCGGCATTGCGGGGCGGTGACTGCATCGCTTTCACCGATCGCCGCGGCAAGCGGCGCACACTGGAAATCGCGGAGAACGGCGACGCCAACGTCCTGACCGCCTATTGCAGAAAGCGCGCCATTATCGACGACACCACGGAATTCGAGTTTCCGCACACCACCGGGGCGCCGCCGGCGCGCGCGGCCCTGGCGGACACCGGGGCGGCCATCCGGCTGCATGAGGGCGACGCTCTGATCCTCACCCGGAACCCGACGCCGGGCCGGCCGGCGCAGCCGGATACCCATGGCGGCGTGTCCCAACCCGCGTCGGTCTCCTGCTGCGAGCCCGCGGCACTGGATTATTTGCGCGTCGGCGAGGAGGTCTGGCTCGATGACGGCAAGCTGGGCGGCGTGATCGACCGGATCGACGCCGAGGGCGCACGGATCACCATCACTTGCGCCGGCCCCCGGGGGCGCAGACTGCGCGCCGACAAGGGACTCAACTTCCCGGTTTCCCGGCTCGACCTGCCGGCGCTGACCGCCAAGGATTACCGCGATCTTGACTTCGTCGCGCAACATGCCGACCTGGTGGGCCTGTCCTTCACGCAATCGCGCGCGGATGTCGAGGTGCTGGCGCAAGCACTCGCGGCGCGCGGGGCTGGCACCCTGCCCATCATCGCCAAGATCGAAACCGCTCGGGGCGTGGAAAACCTGCCCGAAATACTGCTCGGCACTCTGGGCCGCCATCCGCTCGGCGTGATGATCGCGCGCGGCGATCTGATGGTGGAGATCGGCGGCGAGCGCATGGCGGAAATGCAGGAGGAAATCCTGTGGCTGTGCGAAGCCGCCCATGTCCCGGTGATCTGGGCCACCCAGGTGCTGGAGACACTGGCCAAGAAGGGTACCCTGTCACGCCCGGAGATCACCGACGCCGCCGCCTCCGCCCGCGCCGACTGCGTGATGCTCAACAAGGGCCCCCACATCCTGCGCGCGGTCGCCCTGCTGGCCGACATCCTGCGCCGCATGGCGGGTCATCAAAACAAGAAAAACCCGCAATTGCGGGCGCTGTCCCTGGCCGGTCGGATCACTTCGCACATCGTGCCGCCCGCTTGATCCGGCCCGCTGAACTCTCCCGCTGAGTACAGATGCACCGACCAGGCCATTGGGAGTAGGCTGGCGGGCACCGAAAATAATCAACGGGGGTTTTCATGAACACATCAAGTGCCAAGGTATTGTCCACCGAAGTATTCGCCGCCGGCTTTGTCTTCCTGGAGGGACCGCGCTGGCGCGGCGACCGGCTCTGGGTCTCCGACATGCACGGCCACGCCGTCTACCGCCTGACCGCCGACGGCACGCGCGAGGCGATAGCCGCAGTGCCCGGCAAACCGTCGGGCATCGGTTTTCTGCCCGATGGCACGCCGCTGATCGTATCGATGCACGACCGCAAGCTCATGAAGCTGGTGGCGGGCCAACTGCAACTCCACGCCGACCTGTCCGAACTCTGCCCGTACGAGATCAACGACATGGTGGTGGACAAACACGGCAATGCCTATGTGGGCAACATCGGTTTCAATCTGCTCGCCGGCGAAAAATTCAAACCCACCAATTTCGTGCTGGTGACACCGGACGGCAAGGCCCGCGAGGTGGCACGGGATCTCGCCGTGCCCAACGGCCCGGTGATCACCGCCGACGGCAAGCGGTTGATCGTTGCCGAATCCTGGGCCAAGAAACTCAGCGTCTTCGACATTGCCGCCGACGGCAGCCTCAGCAATCGCAAGGTGTTCGCCGAACTCGACATCGCCCCGGACGGCATCTGCCTCGATGCCGAAGGCGCGATCTGGGTGGCCGGCTTCAACAGCGATACCTTCGTGCGCGTGCTGGAGGGCGGCAGGATCACCCACAAGGTCAAGGTGGTGGACCGCTACCCGGTGGCCTGCACCCTGGGCGGCGCCGACGGCCGCACGCTGTTCTGCCTGACCTACCAGGGCACCATCAAGGAGATGGGCCAGAACAAGGAAGCCTCCCGCATCGAAGTAGCACGCGTGGAAGTGCCGGCGGGCGGCTCGCCCTGAGGCAGGGCGGGCTGGGCCGCCTGCTCCCCGACCACCGCGCGGAGCAGCGCGGCCCTGCGAAACCCGCTCGCCATGGCGCAACGGCTTGCGCCTTGCATCCCAACCGGGCCTGAGGCCGGAATCCGTAATCGAGCTGCGCCGTGAAATCGCGCGCCGCCATCTTGATCGGCGGCAACCGGCAGGCTTATTGTGGCGCGCCACTCACAGCGCGGGGCGAATTGCCCTTGCGCGGCACCTGTGCCGCAACCGGGACAGGCCCTGTCCCATGAGCGACCCTGATCGACGCCATGGAAAATCACCGTTGTCGGCTTCCAGAGGATGCCATGAATCTCGAAGACCTTTACTTTGTCAGCCAGATCATCGCGGCGGTGGGCCTGGTGGTTTCACTGCTTTTCGTGGGTGTCCAGGTCCGTCACAACACCATGTCCACCCAGACTTCGAGACACCAGGCGATCGTGCAGGCCATTACGGACTGGTCGCGCGACGTGGCGCTCAATGCGGAAATTTGCGGTCTGCTGGGCAAGGGCTCTGCAACCTTTGAGTTGCTTGAGCCGGTGGAGCGGCTGCAATTCGCACTGCTGCACGTAGCGCTGTTTCGCAATTACGAAAACATCTACTACCAGCACCAGCAAAGGGCCATCGACAACCATGTGTGGGAGGGCTGGTCCTACCGGATGCGCGCCACCTTCGCGCTGCCCGGCGTGCGCGCCTGGTGGGGTCCGCAGCGTGACTCCTACAGCGAGGCATTTCGCAACTTTCTCGAAGAAAATCCGGTAGCCACGACGACGGTACCCACCCATCTCGCCATGAAGCCCGACTGAGGCCATGGGGAAGTTAACCAGCGCCGCGGCTTGAGGCTGCTCACCGGGGCGAAATGCAAACCCGCCCATCGCGGAATGGCGACGCCAGACGGCACCGGCCGCGTGGTGGCGCGACTTCGCCGCGCCCGCAGCCCGGTGCGGTCAGATCCTTCAACCGACCCGGTTGCCAGGGGATGAAAACCCCTAAAAATCCGGCGTTTTAAACGCTTTCAGTTCCACTGGCACGCGCGCCGTGGCATTGCTCATCCACACCTCGCCATCCTGTATCAGGCATTGCAGCCGCATGGTGCGCGTGGCGAGCGCAGCCAGCGCCTGACTGCTGGCAACAGACAGTTGCAGCACGCTGAGATTTTTGAGCCGTGTCAGCTTGCTTTCGAGCGACTTCCACCACAGGCCACAACTGCTGCTGTAGCAGACCGCGATCACCTGCTCGGCACGCCCGCTGGCCTTGCGCAAGCGCGCTTCATCCGGCTGGCCGATATCGATCCACAGCCTGATCTGGCCGGTCAAATCTTTCACCCAGATTTCAGGCTCGTCCGCCTCGGACAGGCCCCGGGTAAAGGCAATGCCCTCCTGGGCATGCAGCGCGTACATGAGCACCCGCACCATCAGGCGTTCGTCGGTTTCGGAGGGATGGCGCGCCAGGGTGAGCGCATGATCGGCGTAGTAATTCCTGTCCAGATCGGCGATCTGGAGATCGGCCTTGTAAATCGTGGCCTTGAGCGCCATGGGTGGCATCCATTGATGAAAAAGACATGAATTCAAGGCTCCGATCGCCTGAGCCTGCCAGCGGACAAAGTCGGCCGTCGCCTCCTGATCCCGGGCATGTGGCGGCGGTGCTCGCGGATGTGGCCGCGGGATTCGGTCACCCGAGTCCCAGACAGGCTCGGGTCTGACGGGCGATCTCGGCTTCCTCGTCGGCGGCCATGGCGAGCACGGTAACGGTCGAGTGACGGGAATCGTGCAGTGCGGTGATGTCGGTGTCGGGATCCTCCCGTGGAGGACCGAGCACGATCCCGCAGCCTTCGAGGCCCGCGCAACTACGGCGTATGACTTCGGCATCGTGGGCGCCGATGCCGCCGGTGAAGACGATGGCGTCGACCCGGCCGAGTACCGCGAGATAGGCGCCGATGATCTTCCTGACACGGTAACAGAACATCTCCCGCGCGAGTGCCGCCGCGCGGTCGCCCGCCGCGGCGCGCTCGCGTACCTCGCGCATATCGCTGCTGCCGCATACCGCCTTCAGCCCACTCTCCTGTTCGAGCAACGCCCGCACTGCGGCGGGATCGCGGCCCGCCGCCTGCATCAGCAGCGGCAGCGCGGGATCGATATCGCCCGAGCGGCTGCCCATCATCAAGCCTTCGAGCGGCGTGAAACCCATGCTGGTGTCGATGCTGCACCCGCCCTGGATGGCAGTGGCACTGGCGCCATTGCCCAGGTGCAGGGTGATGAGATTGACCGCCGCCGGTGGTCGGCGCAGCCAGGCAGCGGCGCGACGCGCGGCCTGAGCGTGGGAGATGCCATGAAAGCCGTAGCGGCGCACCGGGCTTCCAGCGGCCAGCCCGGCGAGCGCAGCCTCGGGTAGCGGGTAGCGCCAGGCGTGTTCCGGGAGGGTATGGTGGAAAGCGGTGTCGAACACCACCACCTGAGGCACCCCGGGAAATTGCTGGCGCGCCACCTCGATGCCGAGCAGATTGACGGGGTTATGGCTCGGCGCCAGGGGTATCAGCCGTGTGATTTCGGCGACCACCTTGTCATCGACAGCAACCGGGGTCATGAAACGCACGCCCCCGTGCACCACGCGGTGGCCGATGGCGGCGAGACTCGTGGGCAACCCGAGCCCCGGGGCTGAACAGAGATGCTCCAGGATCGCCACCAGGGCACCGCGGTGATCGGTCACCTGCGGCGGGAGCGGCAGCGCCCGTTCGCCGGGTTCGCACCGCCAGCGCAGAGTACCCGCGCCAATACCGTCCAGGACGCCACCGGCCAGGCTCGCTGCACCCTGCCGCAGTTGATATTTGACCGAGGAACTGCCGCAGTTGAGCACCAGTATCAGGGGCTCAGCCATGCGCCACTCCCGCTGCATCGACAAGGGCGCGACGATAGACCGCGAGATACTGTTCGGCGCTGCGCCGCCAACTGAAGTCGCCAGCCATGGCGGTGCGCCGCAGCGCCTGCCAGGCGGCCGGGTCGCGGTACAGGCTGAGCCCCCGCTCCAGGGCCAGCGCGAGCGCCGCCGAGGTCGGCTCATCGAACACCAGTCCGGTCGCCTCCTCGCCGTCGTGGCGGGCGAGCACATCCACCACGGTATCGGCCAGGCCGCCGGTGCGGTGGACCACGGGAATGGCACCGTAGCGCTGGCTGTACATCTGGTTGAGTCCGCAGGGCTCGAAGCGCGAGGGCATCAGGAAAAAATCGGCGCCGGCCTCGATGCGGTGCGCGAGCCCTTCGTCGTAACCGATGCGCACTGCGACCCACTCGGGACGGTCGGCGGCGAGTTGGCGCAAACGCTCTTCCCAACGCACCTCGCCGTTGCCGAGGAGCACCCATTGCACGGGGCGGTCGCGCCAGGTTTCGATCACCTCCGCTATCAGATCGATGCCCTTCTGCTCCACCAGACGGCCGACCAGCCCCAGCAGGGGGATATTCTCGGCCGCCGGCAGCCCCAGTTCCTTTTGCAGCGCCACCTTGTTCGCGCGCTTGCCCGCGTCGACCGTGGCGCGGTCGTAGGGACTGGCGAGATATGGGTCCGCGGCAGGATTCCAGATGTCCTCGTCGATGCCGTTGAGGATCCCGGTAAAGTCATCGCGGCGGTAGCGGAGCAGGCCATCAAGGCCGCAGCCGTGCTCCGGCTCCAGCAACTGGCGGGCGTAGGTGGGGCTCACGGTGGTGAGCTGGTTCGCAAACACCAGCCCCGCCTTGAGAAAGGAAAACCCGCCGTAAAACTCCAGCGCGTCCGGTGTCCACCAGGCTTCGGGAAGGCCCAGTGCGTCAAACTGCGCGCGGTCGAACCAACCCTGGTAGGCCTGATTGTGGATGGTGAACACGGTCGCCGGGCGCCGCGTCTCCCGGGACAGAAGAGCCGGCACCAGCCCGGTCTGCCAGTCGTTGCAATGCACCAGATCCGGGCGCCAGCCGAGGCCGGCGCGATCCAGGGCGATGGCGCAGAGCGCGTGGGCGAAGCCGTGGAAACGCCGCGCATTGTCGGGCCAGTCGCGGCCGGAGGCATCGCCGTAGGGCCCGCCGGGACGCGCGAACAGGGACGGCGCATCCACCAGCACGACAGGCAGCTCCGTCCCGGGCAGCCGGCCGCCGACCAGGGTCGCTCCCGACAGCCCGGGTACCGGACCCAGACTCCTGGGGTCGGCGAGGGCCGCGCGCGCCGTTGGATAGGCGGGCAGCGCAATCCAGACCTCATGGCCGAGCGTTGCGAGCGCGCGTGGCAGACTGGCGGAGACATCAGCGAGCCCACCGGTCTTGACCAGAGGGAATACCTCGGAACTCGCAAACAGCAGTCGCACGCGCCCGGCGCCCTACCCGGCAATCCGTTGCAGGATGATGCCGGCCAGCGGCGGCAGGGTCAGCACCAGGGAGTAGGGCCGGCCCATGGCGGGCATCGGCTGGCTGGCGATATGGACGCCGTTGGAAACATCGCTGCCCTGGTAGTAGGTGGAATCGGAATTCAGCATTTCCCGATAGATACCGGGCACGGGTACGCCGATGCGATAACCGTGACGCACGACCGGCGTGAAGTTGAGCATCACGATCACAAACTCGTCCTCAGCCCGGCGCAGAAAACTGATCACCGATTGGCTGCTGTCATGGCAGTCGAGCCACTCGAAACCCTGCGCCTCGAAATCGTAGCGGTGGAGCGCTGCATACTCCCGGTGCAAGCGGTTGAGGTCACCCACCAGGCGCTGGACGCCCTGCTGATAGGGATAGGCCAACAGACTCCAATCCAGCTCGCGGTGGTGGGTCCACTCGCTGCCCTGGGCGAACTCGCCGCCCATGAACAGCAACTTGCGACCCGGCATGGTGTATTGATACAGATAAAGCAGACGCAGGTTGGAAAATCGTTGCCAGGGGTCGCCCGGCATCTTGTCGAGCAGCGCACGCTTGCCGTGCACCACCTCATCGTGCGACAGCGGCAGGATGAAATTCTCGGTAAAGGCGTAGAGCAGTCCGAAGGTCAGGTGATCGTGGTGATAGCGGCGGTGCACCGGATCCTCGGTCATATAGGCGAGGGTGTCGTTCATCCAGCCCATGTTCCATTTCATGCTGAAGCCCAGGCCGCCCACGTAGGTGGGGCGGGACACCATGGGCCAGGCGGTGGATTCCTCCGCCATGGTGAGCGCGCCGGGGTGGTGCTCATGCACGAGACAGTTCAGCTCGCGCAGAAAGTCGATCGCTTCCAGGTTTTCCCGGCCGCCATGGCGGTTGGGAAGCCATTCGCCGGCCGGGCGGTCGTAATCCAGATAGAGCATCGAGGCCACGGCATCGACCCGCAGGCCGTCGATATGGCAGGACTCCAGCCAGAACAGGGCGCTCGACAGCAGGAAATTTTTCACTTCGTTGCGGCCGTAATTGAAAATCAGCGTACCCCACTCCCGATGTTCCCCGAGGCGGGGGTCCTCGTGTTCGTAGAGCGCGCTGCCATCGAAGCGGGCGAGGCCGTGGGCATCACGGGGAAAGTGCCCGGGCACCCAGTCGAGCAGCACGCCAATGCCGGCGCGGTGGCACTGATCGACGAAATAACAGAAATCATCGAAGCCGCCGAAGCGGCTGGTAGGCGCGAAGTAGCCGGTGACCTGATAACCCCAGGAACCATCGAAGGGATGTTCGCTGACCGGCATCAACTCGATGTGGGTAAAACCGAGATCGCGCACATAGGGCACCAGTTGGTCGGCGAGCTCGCGGTAATTGAGCAGGCTGCCGTCGGCCGCGCGGCGCCAGGAACCCAGATGCACCTCATAGATCGCCAGCGGACTGTGCTGCCAGTCCCAGCGCGCGCGCGCCGCCATCCAGTCCGCATCGGTCCAGTTGTACGGGGCAGTGTCGACCACCATTGAAGCGGTACGTGGCGGCGTCTCGAAACGGCGCGCATAGGGATCGATCTTGACCAGGATCGCGCCGTTGTCGCGGTTGCGGAGCTCGTACTTGTAGAGCGTTCCGGCGCCGATCCCCGGCACAAACAGCTCCCAGATGCCGCTGTCGCCGCGACTCTGCATCGGCGCCACGCGGCCGTCCCAGTGATTGAAATCGCCGACCACGCTGACCCGCTCGGCATTGGGGGCCCAGACCGCGAAGCGGGTGCCCGCGATGTCGTCGACGATCTCGGGGTGGGCACCGAGAAAACGCTGGGCGTGACAGGCGCGGCCCTCCGCGAAGGCGCACAGATCCGCGTTTGGAATGCCGGTAGCGAAGCTGTAGGGATCGACAAACTCGCGGCAGGTACCGTCCGCCTCCTCTTCCCGCAGTCGCGGATGGAGACCGAGGTCGACCGGATCGCCACGCCACTCGAACAGCGCGGTATTGCCCACCCGATCCATGGCCTGAAACCCGCGCGCGGTCTCGACCCACAGGTGTTGGGCGCGCGGTCGCAAGGCGCGCAGCAACGCCCTCCGGTCGCGCGTCTGCGGGCCCAGCAGTTCCAGCGGGTTGTGGAGGCGACCAGCGAGGATAAGGACTGCCTCTTGACTCAGATCAATCGAACCGGATTCGGGAATCGGTTGTAGTTTCATATTTCTGTGCCAAAGTAAAACCTGCATCAGGATGCTGCTGGGGTTCGGTTCGGGATGCGAAAAATTGCATCGCAGGGAACATCTTGCGCTATACCATGTCTGCTTACCGTACTGCCGCTCTGCCCGGGGCAAAATTCACGCCGCCGCGGGGCGCCAGTATCGCAAGGGGAATGCGGCGGCGCCATGACGACTCCATACCGAACCGAGGCTCGACCACAGTACTTTCCATCGCACGGCAGCCGCCGGCACAAAGCTTGCCCCTTTAAAGCGTGTTAACAGCTTGCCCGGTGAAACTTCCGACAAGGCTTTCTAACGAAGTGAAGCGCGCAGAAATTCGAGGCGGAATCATGGAACAGGGCCTCATCATCGAATTGTCACAGGCGGCAATGACAATTCGTGTTGCGCCCAGTTCCCCGCACCAGGACGCCGGCACCGGCGCACCGCCCCGCGCTGACTGCGTCTGCCCAACCAGGAGCAATCGAAATGAAGTTCCCAGCTATTCATGCTGACCATTCGTACGCGCCGCGGGATACACTGGCACTCATCCTGGCCGGCGGCTCCGGCACCCGATTGCACGATCTGACGCGCTGGCACGCCAAGCCCGCGGTGCCCTTCGGAGGGGTCTACAAGACCATTGATTTTCCACTGTCGAACTGCGTCAACTCCGACATTCGCAAAATCTTCATTCTCACCCAGTACAAATCGCACTCCCTCAACAGCCATATCCACAAGGGCTGGCACCTGCTGCATCCGGAGCTGGACGAGTTCATCGAGTTGCTGCCCGCCCAGCAGCGTACCCGCGACTGCTGGTATCTGGGCACCGCCGACGCCGTGCACCAGAACCTGGATCTCATTCGCGAGCAGCAGCCCGCCCATGTGCTGGTGCTCGCCGGCGACCATATCTACAAGATGGATTATCGGCTGATGCTGAATCGCCACATCGACAGCGGCGCCGACATGACCATCGGCTGTCTCCCGGTGCCATTGCGGGAGGCACAGGACTTTGGTGTGATGACCGTCGACGATGCCGGCTGGGTGCGGGCCTTCCGTGAAAAGCCGTCGCATCCGACACCCTGGCCCGAAGACCCCACGCGAGCCCTGGCCTCGATGGGGATTTACGTGTTCGCGCGGGAGTTTCTCGAACGGATACTCGATTATGACGCCCATAGCACCAACTCCTGTCACGATTTCGGCAGGGACATCATTCCCCATCTGATCGGTAACGCCCGCATCGCAGCGCATTATTTCGAGGAACCCGCCACCCATGTGGCTGGCTACTGGCGCGATGTCGGTACCGTGGACAGCTACTACCAGGCCCACATGGATCTGCTCGCCGTGACTCCGCCCCTCGACCTCTACGATCGCGGCTGGCCCATCTGGACCTATCAGGAGCAGTTGCCGCCCTGCAAGTTCGTGTTCGACGACGACGACCGTCGCGGCCAGGCGACGGATTCGATGGTGGCGGCCGGCTGCATAGTTTCCGGCGCCACCGTGCGCCATTCGCTGCTCGGCACCAATGTCCGGGTCAACAGCTACAGCAGGATTGAAGACTCGGTGATCCTCCCCAACGTCGACATCGGTCGCAACTGCTACCTGCGCAAAGTGGTGGTGGACGCCGGCTGCGCCATTCCCCCGGGCACCGTGATCGGCGTGGACCCGGTGGCGGACGCGCGGCGTTTTCATTTGTCGCCCCAGGGCATCACGCTGGTTTCGGCAGAGATGTTGGCGCGACAGGTGCCGGAGAGCCATGTCGCCTGAGTACGCGGCCGCGCCTGAGCAAATCGCTGACACCCGCACCGATGTCGTGTTGTGCTGGCACATGCACCAGCCCGAATACCGGGAATCGGACACCGGCTGCTACCAGCAACCCTGGACCTACCTGCACGGCATCAAGGACTACACCGACATGGCGGCCGCCATCGAGGCGATACCGGAAGCGCGGGCGGTGGTCAATTTCAGTCCCACCCTGCTGGAACAGATCGACGACTACGCCCGGCGTTTACGGACCTACCTCGATCACGGGGAGGATCTGCCCGACCCGGTACTGGAGTGGCTGGTCGCCGCGCAGCTACCCGCCGATCCCGAGGTGCGGGCCCGGATCGCCGCCCAGGGGTTGCGCGCCAACGAGCAGCGGCTGATCGCGCGTTTCCCCCCCTATGCGCGCCTCGCCGCCATGGCCCGCCAGGCCAACGACGATGCCAGGATCCTGCCCTATCTGTCCGAACAGTTTTTTTTCGACCTGCTGGTGTGGTATCACCTGGCCTGGTGCGGGGAGTCGCTGCGCACCGGGGACGATCGGGTAAGACGGTTGATGGCGCAGGAAACCAACTTCGGCCCCGACCAGCGTCGCCTCCTCCTCACGGTGATCGCCGATGCCCTCGCCGGCGTCATCCCGCGCTACCGGGCTCTGGCCGAACAGGGCCGCATCGAGCTGTCCGTCACCCCCTACAGTCACCCCATCCTGCCGCTATTGCTTGACCTCCAGAGTGCCCGCGAGGCGGTTCCCGACCTGCCGCTGCCGCACTGCCATTATCCGGGTGGCGAGGCACGGGTGCGGGATCAACTGGCGCGCGCCCGGGTGGTGTTCGAGCGGTTTTTCGGCAGCACCCCGGCGGGCTGCTGGCCCTCGGAAGGAGCCCTCAGCGAAGCCGCAGTCAGGCAGATCGGGGCGGCGGGTTTCCGCTGGACCGCGAGCGGCCAGGCCGTACTGCGCAACAGCCGCGGCCCGGCCGACCGGGAATCGCCCTGCATTCACCACGCTTATCGGCTCAGGGAGCTGACCCCCGTCCTTTTTTTTCGCGACGACCGCCTCTCCGACAAAATCGGATTCGAGTACGCGACCTGGCATGCCGAGGACGCGGTCGCCGATCTGGTTCACCATCTGCAGAACATCGACCGCGCCTGCCAGGACCGGCAGCACCGGGTGGTTTCCATCGTTCTCGATGGCGAGAACTGCTGGGAGTACTACCCTCACAATGGGGAATTCTTCCTGCACGCGCTCTACCAGACCCTGGGCCGCCACCCGCGCTTGCGGCTGACCACTTTTTCGAACTCCGGCGCAGATGCCAGCGCTCCCCTTCCGCTGGCGCACCTGGTGGCTGGCAGCTGGGTCTACGGCACTCTCACCACCTGGATCGGAGACCCTGACAAGAATCGCGCCTGGGAAATGCTCTGTGCCGCCAAAGCCGTCTATGACGAGGTGGTCGCGGCGGGCGAGATGGACGCCCCGCAGCGGGAGCTGGCGGAGCGGCAACTGGCCCTGTGCGAAGCGTCGGACTGGTGCTGGTGGTTTGGCGACTACAATCCGGCCACTTCCGTAGCGGAATTCGACGCCCTGTTTCGCAGTCATCTGAGACAGCTTTACCAACTGCTCGGCCGGCCGCTGCCGGCCGCACTGTCCAGCACCCAGTTCGTGGGCCACGGCGCGCCGGAGCTCGGCGGCGTGATGCGCCGCGGCCAGGACGGCTGAGAGCGGCCGGCGGTGACGAATGCCGCCGCTTCACCGGGTCCGCTGACGGGCCGCGCCAGCGGCGTATTGCTCCACCCTTCCTCGCTGCCGGGCCCGGGGCCGCATGGCACCTTCGAGGCAGCCTATCGGTTTGTCGATTTTCTCGCGGCGGCGGGGTTCGGCTACTGGCAGATGCTGCCACTGGGACCCACCGACCGCTACGGCTCGCCCTATCAGTCGGAATCCGCCTTTGCCGGCAACCCCAGGTTGCTGGCGCCCGACCTGGAGACCAGGGTGGCAGAGCCGTGGCTGGGGTCGGAGTTCACGGACTTTCTCGACGCCACCCATCACTGGCTGGACGATTACGCACTCTATCGGGTAATCCGGACCCGTCACCCCGATTGCGGCTGGCACCAGTGGCCGGAACCGCTGCGCCACCGCCACCCCGACGCCCTGGCGGCGGTGCGGCGGGAGGGTACCGATATGTATCGGGCGGTACAGATCGAGCAATTCCGGTTTGATCACCAGTGGCGAGCGTTGCGGGGCTATGCCGCAGCCCAGGGCGTGCGCGTGATTGGCGACCTGCCGCTGTTCGTGGCTTACGACAGCGCCGATGTCTGGAGCCATCCGGAGCAGTTCCTGCTGGACGAAGCCGGCCGGGCCCTGGCCGTGGCGGGGGTGCCGCCGGATTATTTCTCCGCTACCGGCCAGTGGTGGGGGAACCCCCACTACCGCTGGGAAGCGATGGCGCGGGACGGCTTCCGCTGGTGGCGGCAGCGCCTGAATCACCTGACGCGACAGTTCGACCTGGTCCGTTTCGATCACTTTCGCGGCCTGGAAGCCTGTTGGGAAATCCCGGCCGGCGCCGCCTCGGCGGTCGAGGGCCGCTGGGTGCCGGGTCCCGGAGCACAGCTGCTGGATGCACTGGCCCAGGACCACTCGCCGCTGCCCCTGATCGCCGAGGATCTGGGCGTGATCACCCCGGCAGTGGAGGAACTGCGCGACCGCTATGGCCTGCCGGGCATGAAGATCCTCCAGTTCGCCTTCGACAGCGATGCCAGCAATCCCTACCTGCCCCACAACCATCCATCCAACGCGGTGGTCTATACCGGTACCCACGACAACGACACCACCCTCGGCTGGTTCCGCGGACTCGCCACCGCGCACCGGCAACGCGTGCTCGAATATCTTGGTCTGCCCCCCGACTCCATGCCCTGGCCACTGATCCGCGCCGCCTTGGCCTCGGCGGCGCGGCTGACAATCATTCCGATGCAGGATTTACTGGGGCTGGGCAGCGCGCGGCGGATGAACATCCCCGGCACCTGCGGTGGCGGCAACTGGCGCTTTCGCTTCACCTGGGAAGAAGTTCCGGACCATCTGGCCGCGCACTTGCGGGAACTCAACTGCCGTTACGAGCGCGCTCCGACGGCGCCGCGACCCTGAGCCAGGCCGCACGATCGCCGTTTTCCGCGTTCATACCCAGAGCATGCGACCCATCTCGAACGGATGGGCGAGCAGCTCGTGGTGGGGGTAGACCCGCAGCATGTAGGACTGCAGGCCCGGGGCTGTCGGTTTGAGTTCGATGCAAAACAGGGCGCGGCCGTCCGCTGTGTTACCGCAGTGACGCAAGGCGTGGTGCGACCGGGGACTGAACTCACCCTCCCGCGATTCCACTCCCAGCACGCAATCCACCACTATGTCAGCCGGAGTCAGAGTCCCCAGCTCCACCGCCACCCGGATGGGCAGCGCTTCGTCCGAGAGAACATCGGTCAGGGGCGCATCCAGACGCTCGATCCTGACCGCGGGCCAGCCGGTGCTGATTTTTTTCTTCCAGGCCGCGAGGGACTTCGCTCCTGCCCAGTCATTCGCAGCCACCCGCTCACCCTGGCGGCTCGCCGGCAGATAGTGCTCGCGCACATAGTCGGCCACCATGCGTTCGGCATTGAAACGGGGAATGGTGGTTTTCATCGCCGCCTTGGCACGCACTACCCAGCGGCGCGAATAGCCGTGGCTGTTGCGATCGAAATAGAGCGGCACTACCTGGCGTTCGAGCAGATCGAGCAATTCGCCGGCTTCCTCGCGGTCGCGAAATTCCTGCGAGTATTGCGGCCCATGAGGTGTGATGCCCCAGCCGTTGTCGCCGGTATGGCCCTCCGCCCACCAGCCATCCAGAACGCTCAGGTTGAGGACACCGTTGATCGCCGCCTTCTGGCCCGAGGTACCGCTCGCCTCCTGAGGGTACTGAGGCGTATTGAGCCAGACATCCACCCCGGCGACCAGCTTGCGCGCCAGGGCAATGTCGTAGTTCTCCACGAGCAGGATCTTGCCCTCGAATTCCGGCTTGCGCGAATAATGATGGATGGCGCGAATCAGTGCCTGGCCGGGCTGATCGTTGGGGTGTGCTTTCCCCGCAAAAACAAAGACCACCGGCCGCTCGGGATCGTTGAGCAGGCGCGCCAGCCGCGCCTCATCGGAAAACACCAAGGTTGCGCGTTTGTAGGTGGCAAAGCGGCGCGCGAAACCGACCATCATGACGCCGCGCTCGCCCTGTTCGAGATGGCGGGTCATGCGGGCGATCTGCGCCTTGCTGAAGCCGTTGCGCGTCTGCTGCCGAGTGATGCGTTCGGTCAAGGCCTCCGCCAGCTTGGATTTCAGATGCTCGCGCTGGCTCCAGAATATGTGGTCGGGAATCTCGTCGATCTGGCGCCAATAGTCGCCATTGGACAGCTCATTGCGCCAGCTGCCGCCGAACTGCTGGTTGAAATAGACAATCCATTCCCGCGCCAGAAAGGTGGGCACATGAACACCATTGGTGACATGGCGGATGGGATTTTCGTCCGGCTCGATCTGCGGCCAGATGTAGCCCTCCATGTGGGAAGCGACGCCGCCGTGAATGGCGCTGACACCGTTTTGGAACCGGGAGCCGCGCAGGGCGAGCGCAGTCATGTTGAAACGATGTTCCCCGCCCGGGCTCGCGCCCAACGCCAGAAACTCGTCCATGGAAACATTCAGTTCGGCGACATAATGCGCCAGATAATGGCGTATCAGGCTGTGCTCGAAGAGGTCATGCCCGGCCGCCACCGGAGTGTGCGTGGTGAATACCGTGCTCGCCGCCACCGCTTCGAAAGCACTGGCGAAATCCAGCCCTTGCGCCACCAGTTCGCGACAGCGCTCGACCACCTGAAAGGCCGAATGACCCTCGTTGATATGCCATACGGTCGGCGCCAGCCCCAGTGCCCGCTGGGCCCGCACGCCGCCGATCCCCAGCACGATCTCCTGCTGAATCCGGTTGACCTCGCCGCCGCCGTAAAGCTGGTAGGTGATGGCGCGATCCTCCATCGAGTTTTGCTCGATGTCGGAATCCAGCAGATACAGCTTGATATGACCGACCTGCGCCACCCAGACCCGCAGCCATACATCGCGCTCGGCCATGCGCACCGGGACGATCAGGGGTTTGCCCTCCTTGCAGGTGGCACAGGCGAGAGGCAGATCCTCGAAGCGGGACGGCGTGTAGCTCGCGATCTGGTTGCCTTCGGCGTCGATGGCCTGGTTGAAATACCCCCGCCGATAGAGAATCCCTACCGCGACGAAAGGCACGTCCATGTCGCTCATCGCCTTACAGTAGTCGCCAGCCAGGATTCCCAACCCTCCAGAATAGATCGGGAAACTCTCATGGAGGCCGTATTCGGCACAGGAGTAGGACACCAGATCGCGGCCCTCTACCAGCAGGCTACGGTCGCGATCCGCGCGATTGCGAAACTCCAGATAACTGTCGTAGGCCGACATCACACCGCGAAAATTCTGGAGGAACACCGGATCGGACGCGGCTTTCTCCAGCCGGTCCTGCCCGACGCGACGCAGGAACACCTTGGGATTGTGGCCGCACTCTTCCCAGAGCTCGCAGTCGAGCCGGAAAAACAGCGCGCGCACGCCGCGTTCCCAACTGTAGATCAGATTATTCGCAAGCTGCTCCAAACCCTGTAACTCGGGCGGAATACGGGGCTGGACTTCGAGCGAAAAACGGGTACCGGGCATGGTGTCAGGCGCTTCGGTTGGTGGTGGAAAGGTGCGCGACGATTTCGCGCCGGGAACACGGAAATGCGCTCCCGAACGTTCCCATCATAGCAGCGTGCAAGGCAAGTTCTGTGGCACGTTCCGCAGTGACAAAGCAGGCCAAACCGACCATGCTGACGGCGCCACTCCAGCGCAGGGTAACCCATGATTCTTGCCGGTGATCTCGGTGGCACCCACGCCCGGCTCGCCATCTTTCCGCGTGACCCAGGTGCTGAAGCAGTGGCGAGCGCACAGTTTGCCAGTGCCGACTACCCGAGCTTTACCACACTCCTGGACGCTTTCCGCGCCAGCCACCCGGATCTTGTACTGACACGCTGCGCCCTCGCCGTGGCGGGGCCGGTAATCGACGGCCGCTGCCACACCACCAATCTGCCCTGGCACCTGGACGCCCGGGAAATCGCGCTCAAGCTGGGCCTGACCCCGGGTGACGTCATCCTGCTCAACGATGTGGAAGCCGCTGCGCTGGGCCTGCCGGCGGTACCGGCCGAACGCTTCGCGGTGCTGCAACCCGGGGACCCGGAAGGGCGCGGCAACCAGGCGCTGATCGCCCCGGGCACCGGTCTCGGCGAAGCGATCCTCTACTGGGACGGCAAACGCCACCTTGCCTTCGCCACCGAGGGCGGGCACTGCGATTTCGCGCCGCGCAACGAACTGGAAGCCGAGCTCCTGCATCACGCCGCGCGCCGGTTTCCCGCCCATGTCAGCGTTGAGCGCCTGATCTCGGGTCCCGGCATTGCCCTCATTCACGAATTTCTATGCACCCGCGATGGCAGTCGTCCGGTCTGGATGCCTCCCTCAGGCGTCGATGCCAGCGCGGCGATCAGCGCCCGCGCCCTGACCGGCGTGGATCCCCTGTGCACCCAGGCGTTGACGCTGTACGCGGCACTACTGGGCGCCGAGGCGGGGAACCTGGCGCTGAAGGCGATGGCCGTCGGCGGGGTGATCATCGCCGGCGGCGTTGCCCCGAAAATTCTGCCCGCCCTCGCCGATGGCGTGTTGCTCGAAAATTTCCTCTCCAAGGGCCGTTTCCGGGAACTGTTGCAGCGGATACCGCTGACAATCTGCCTGGACGAATGCGCGCCGCTGCTGGGTGCGCTGCGTCGGTCCCGAGCGTGACGAGGGATCGGAGGCCATTCTGAAAGAATCCTTGGCTTGCGTCCGGGCACGATCGAATGGATACTTAACTATAAGCACTGCATATCGATAGCATTTCATGAGCATGGATAAAGACAGCCTGGGCTTTCTGGTTGCCGACGTTTCGCGGCTGCTGCGCTCCACCTTTCAGCAACGCCTCGGCGCGGGTGGGCTGACTTTCATGCAGGCGCGAACATTGGTCTATGTGTCGCGCCACGAGGGCGTGCGCCAGAACCAGCTCGCGGAGCTGCTGGAAACCCAGCCCATCACGCTGGTCCACATCATCGATCAGCTCGAAGCTCGTCGACTGGTCAAGCGCGTCACCGACACTCGCGACCGGCGCGCCAAGTTGATTTATCTCGCGCCCGCGTCCCAGCCTGTGCTGGATACCGTCGAGGCGGTGGTCGAAGCCATCCGCAGCGACGCCATGCAGGGCCTGGATGAGAATGAGGCCAACTTCGCGGTGGCGGCACTGCACCGCATGCGTACGAACCTGAACCCGGAAAGCTGCACCTGAGGGATACCGGCCGATGGCGCGTGCGGCCCTCGACGTTGACGCCGCCTCCCCACCCCGCATCGACCTCCCCATATCGACGCGCGAGTGCGCGCTGCCACGATGGCAACGACGGCAAACCGCTGTTGCGGGCCTGGATATTTCGGACAACGCATCGGCCGGAAGCACCGCAGCGCTTCCGGCCGCGCCGTTATCAATCGATCATTGCCAACCGGTGATTTCCTTGAGGGCTTCACCGATATCCGCCAGGCTGCGCACGGTCTTCACCCCGGCATCCTCGAGCGCGGCAAATTTCTCCGCCGCGGTCCCCTTGCCGCCGGCAATGATGGCGCCGGCATGGCCCATACGCTTGCCGGCCGGCGCGGTGACGCCCGCAATGTAGGAGACCACCGGCTTGGTGACATGAGCCTTGATGTAAGCCGCTGCTTCTTCTTCCGCTGAACCGCCGATCTCGCCGATCATCACGATTGCCTCGGTCTGCGGATCCTGTTGAAACAGCCCGAGGATATCGATGAAGCTGGAACCGGCGATGGGATCGCCGCCGATCCCGACGCAGGTCGATTGCCCGAAGCCGTAGTCAGTGGTCTGCTTGACCGCTTCGTAAGTGAGAGTGCCGGAGCGCGATACCACGCCGACCTTCCCCGGTAAATGGATATGGCCGGGCATGATGCCGATCTTGCAGGCGCCCGGCGTGATCACGCCCGGGCAGTTGGGACCGATCAGACGCACACCCAGCTCGTCGCACTTCACCTTGCACTCGAGCATGTCGAGCGTGGGAATCCCTTCCGTGATGCAGACCACCAGCTTCACGCCGGCATTGGCCGCCTCCAGAATCGAATCCTTGCAGAACGCCGCCGGCACATAGATCACGGAAGCATCCGCGCCGGTGGCCGCGACCGCGTCGGCGACCGTGTTGAACACCGGCAATCCCAGATGTTTTTGTCCGCCCTTGCCGGGCGTGATGCCACCCACCAGCTTAGTGCCATAGGCGAGTGCCTGCTCGGAATGCAGGGTGCCCTGGGCGCCGGTGAAACCCTGGCAGATAACCTTGGTGTTCTTGTCGATCAGAATGCTCATGCGCCCTTCTCCGCCGCTGCTACCACCCGCTGCGCCGCATCCGTCAGACTGGTCGCGGCAATGATGTTGAGTCCGCTGTCGGCCAACAACTTACTGCCCAGGTCGGCATTGTTGCCTTCGAGGCGGACGACCACGGGAACCTTCACCCCCACTTCCTGGACGGCGCCGATAATGCCCTCGGCGATCAGATCGCAACGGACGATGCCGCCGAAGATGTTCACCAGCACTGCCTTTACCTTGGCATCGGAGAGAATGATCTTGAAGGCTTCGGTGACGCGCTCCTTGGTCGCGCCGCCACCCACGTCGAGGAAATTGGCCGGCTGTCCGCCATGGTGCTGCACGATGTCCATGGTGCCCATGGCCAGACCGGCGCCATTGACCATGCAACCGATGTTGCCGTCGAGCGCCACATAGTTGAGATCCCACTGCGCGGCCTGGGCCTCGCGCGCGTCATCCTGACTGGGGTCGTGCATGGCCTTGATGGCGGGCTGCCGGTAGAGCGCATTGCCATCCACCGTGATTTTGGCATCCAGGCAATGGAGGTTGCCGGCCGCCGTTATGACCAGCGGATTGACTTCGATCAGCGCCAGATCCTTGTCCTTGAACAGTTTTGCCAGGCCCAGAAAAATCTTGGTGAACTGGCCGATCTGATCGCCGCTGAGCCCCAGCTTGAATGCCAGCTCGCGCGCCTGATAGGGCTGCGCGCCGGTGAGCGGATCGATGGTGGCTTTCAGGATCTTCTCGGGAGTTTCGTGGGCCACTTTTTCGATTTCGACGCCACCCTCGGTGGACGCCATGAACACGATGCGGCGGCTCGCGCGATCCACGACCGCGCCGAGATAGAGCTCCCGCGCGATATCGGTACAGGTTTCCACCAGAATGCGGCTGACCGGCTGGCCACTGGCGTCGGTCTGATAAGTTACCAGCCGCTGGCCCAGCCACTTTTCGGCGAACGCGCGGGCTTCCTGCGCGGATTCCACCAGCTTGACGCCGCCGGCCTTGCCGCGGCCGCCCGCGTGGACCTGCGCTTTCACCACCCAGCGGTTGCCGCCGATGGTCGCGGTCGCCGCGGCCGCTTCCGCGGCCGTGCTTGCGGCGACGCCCTTGGACACGGGCAAGCCGTATTCGGCAAACAACTGTTTGCCCTGATATTCATGCAGATTCATAGCAGCCTTCCCGTTGCTGGGCCTTGGTTGTGAAAAAAATGGTTGCCAAAAAATGGCGTTTCTAGCTTGAAACCCTATCTGGTTTGAAACCCCATGTTGTTATTTCTTGCGCGCTCGCCGATTGGCGACGTGGATGGCATGCCCGTTGACCGCCAGGGCCGCCTCGTGGAGGGCCTCCGAGAAGGTCGGATGGGAGAACACCATCATGCCGAGATCTTCGGCGCTGGTGCCGAACTCCATCGCAATGGCTGCCTGCTGCACCAGTTCAGCGGCAGACGGACCGATGACATGGCAGCCGAGAACGCGATCGGTATCGGCGTGGACCAGCAGCTTGACCAACCCGCCGCCAGCGTCCGCCGCCAGCGCCCGCGCGTTGGCCGCGAAGGGGAACGTGCCCACCTTGTAGGGTTCGCCCGACTGCTTGAGCTGCTCCTCGGTCAAGCCCACCGCCGCCACTTCTGGGTGGGTATAGATCACGTTGGGAATCACGGCATAATTCATCTGGGTCTTTTGCCCGGCGATGCGCTCGGCCACCATGACGCCTTCTTCCGAGCCCTTGTGGGCCAGCATGGGACCGCGCACGACGTCGCCCACCGCCCAGACGCCGGGAGCATTGGTGGCGCAGGTGTCATCAACAAACACCAGGCCCCGCTCGTCCAGGTTGACGCCACTGTCCGGCGCCAACAGGTCGAGGGTGTTGGGACGCCGCCCCACGCAGACGATCAGCTTGTCGAAGGTTTCCTTGTGCTCGGTACCATCGGACGCGAGATAGGTGACCTCCACCTTGCTGCGCCCCGCCGCGGTACCCGTGACGCGACAACCCATGCGGATGTCGAGTCCCTGGGCGACCAGTACCTTGCGCGCCTCGCGGGCGATTTGCTGATCGATGATGGACAGGAAAACATCCAGAGCTTCCAGCAACACCACCTCGGCGCCGAGCCGCCTCCAGACGCTGCCCAGTTCGAGGCCGATCACGCCGGCGCCGATTATGCCGAGACGTTTGGGAACCTTGTCGATGGTGAGGGCGCCGGTGGAGTTGACGATCAGTTTGTCGTCCACGGGAGCCACCGGAATATCGATCGGCTGGGAGCCGGTGGCAAGCACGACATGGTCGGCTTCCAGCACCTGGACCGCACCCTCGGCAGCGGTGAATTCGACCTTGCGACCGGCCAGTAGCTTGCCGCTGCCGGCCAACAGGGTAACGCCGTTGCCCTTGAACAGGGCAGCGATACCGCCGGTCAACTGGTTAACGATCGCGTCCTTGCGCGCCATCATGGCTGGCACATCCAGCTTGACGCCGCTGACCGAAATCCCGTGGTGCTGGAGTCCCGTACTGACCTCGGCGTACTTTTGCGAGCTGTCCAGAAGGGTCTTGGACGGTATGCACCCCACGTTCAGGCAGGTACCACCCAGCGCGGCTTTACCCTCGGGGTTGCGGTAGCGCTCGATGCAGGCCACCGAGAGCCCCAGTTGCGCCGCGCGAATCGCGCAGACGTAGCCAGCAGGACCCCCGCCAATCACCACGACATCGTATTTTGTGTTCATAAAAATACCAATAAAATCAATTAAATAAAATTCATATTTGCAGCAGTATCTTGGCCGGATATTCGATCATCTCCTTGATCGCCACCAGGAAGCGCACCGCGTCGCGGCCATCGATGAGGCGGTGGTCATAGGAGAGCGCGAGATACATCATGGGACGCACCACGACCTGCCCGTTCTCCACCACGGCGCGCTCCTTGATGGCGTGCATGCCCAGAATCGCCGCCTGGGGTGGATTCAGGATCGGCGTCGACAGCATCGAGCCGAACACGCCGCCATTGGTGATGGTAAAGGTGCCACCGGTCATCTCTTCCATGGTGAGCTTGTTATCGCGCGCCCGCGTGCCGAAGTCGGCAATCGTGCTTTCGATTTCCGCGATGGCCAGGTGCTCGGCGCTGCGCAGCACGGGCACCACCAGACCACGATCCGTGGCGACGGCAACCCCGATGTCCTGGTAGCCGTGATACACCACGTCATTGCCGTCGATGGACGCATTGACCTGGGGAAAACGTTTCAACGCCTCCACCGAGGCCTTGACGAAAAAGCCCATGAAGCCAAGCCGCACGCCGTTATGAACCCTGGCGAATTCGTCCTTGTACTGGGCCCGTACGTCGATGATCCGATGCATGTCCACTTCGTTGAAGGTGGTCAGCATCGCGGTGGTGTGAGTCACCTCCAGCAGGCGTTCGGCGATACGGGCGCGCATGCGGGTCATGGGCACCCGGCGCTCGATACGCTCGCCGTGCGCGGCAATACTTTCCAGGACGTAAACCCCCGAATCGGCAATCCGTTCGAGCGCTGGTTGGGGCGTGCTCTCCGGCGTGACCGGAACGCCTGGGCGGTGGCCCACCACATCCTCTTTGGTGATACGGCCGTCGCGGCCAGTCCCTGCGACCCGACTCAGATCCACACCCTGTTCCGCGGCAATCTTTCGCGCGGCTGGACTCGCAGTCACCGCCGCGGTGGGAGCGGGGTCCGATATTGCCGCGGGAGCCGCGATCGGTACTGCGGCTGCGGCGCCCCCCGCACCCGCCACGAACCGGGCCAGCAGATCGCCGGTATGGACGATGGTCTGCTCGGGCAGCAGGATCTCCGCCAGACTGCCATCGGCGGGTGCCACCACCTCAAGCACCACCTTGTCGGTTTCAACATCCACCAACACCTGATCGCGGGCCACCGGCTCGCCCGGGCGCTTGTGCCATTTCGCGATGGTGCCTTCCTGGATCGACTCGGGAAAGGTCGGGGTAACGATATCGATAGTCATCAATGAAACTTCCATGCGGTCAACAACTTTGGCACGTCAAAACGAGAGATCCAGCGCCCGGTCGATAAACCGTTGCTGCTCTTCCAGGTGTGTGGACAGATGGCCCGCCGCGGGTGACGCCGAGGCGTCGCGCCCGACATAGCGCAGGTACAATTTTTCGTCAACGCGCGCCATCACTGCCCGCATATGGTGCTGAAGGTTGTACCACACGCCCTGGTTCATGGGCTCTTCCTGGCACCAGAGCACATCGCGGCAGTTCGTGTACTGTCGGAGCACGTCATAGAGCGCCGTCTCATCGAATGGGTAGAGCTGTTCGATGCGCACCAGCGCGACATCGGCAGTCCCGCGCTTTTCACGCTCTTCGTAGAGGTGGTAATACACCTTGCCGGAACAGAGCACGACGCGACGTACGCGATCCGGGTGCAGATCGGAATCCGCGATGACCGTCGCGAAATTACCGTGCGCGAGATCCTCGAGGGATGAAGTCGCCAGCCGATGACGCAGAATCCACTTCGGGCTCATGACCACCAGCGGCCGTCGCATCGGCCGGATGGCCTGCCGCCGCAGCATGTGAAACAACTGGGCCGGGGTCGTCGGACTGCACACCTGCATATTGCCCTCGGCACAGAGCTGCAGAAAGCGTTCCAGGCGCGCGGAAGAATGCTCCGGACCCTGGCCTTCATAGCCGTGGGGCAGTAACAGCGTCAAGCCGCACAGCCGTCCCCACTTGTGCTCGCCGGCGGCGATGAACTGGTCGATCACCACCTGGGCGCCGTTGGCAAAGTCACCGAACTGCGCTTCCCACACCACCAGCGCCCTGGGCGTTGCGGTGGAGTAGCCGTATTCGAACGCCAACACGGCTTCTTCCGACAGGAAGGAATCAAACAGGTCGCAACGCGGCTGGTTCTCGCTCAGATGTCTGAGCGGCACATAGGGCTCGCCGTCCTTCTGGTTGTAAACCACCGCGTGACGGTGAGAAAAGGTGCCGCGGCCGCTGTCCTGCCCGGACATCCGCACCTGGTAACCGTCTTCCAGGAGGGTCGCGTAGGCGAGCAGCTCCGCCATGCCCCAGTTGAGCGGCAGGGCGCCGCCGGCCATCTTGCGGCGGTCTTCGTAGATTTTCCCCACCTGGCGCTGCAGCACGATGCCTTCGGGGATGCGGCAGAGCTTGTGCGCGGTCTCCTGAAGTTTCTGGAGGTCGTAGCCGGTATCCGCCGGCGCCGTCCAGTCGTGGCCCAGAAAGGGCATCCAGTCGACGAACAACGCGGAGTCCGGTTGTGACACCAGGTTGTAGGCGACGTACTCGCCGCGGTCCAGATTCTCGCGATACTCGTCGAGCAGTTGCTGGGCAGCAGCCGCGGTGGTGTCGCCGTCGGCAACGAGGCGCTCCGCAAACAGCGCGCGCGTGGTCTTGTGCTCGCTGATCCGCTGATACATGAGCGGCTGGGTGCCGGAGGGCTCGTCGGTCTCGTTGTGGCCCCGCCGCCGATAGCAGACCAGATCGATCACCACGTCTTTCTGGAACTGATAGCGATAGTCCAGCGCCACCAGGGATGCGAACAGAACCGCATCCGGATCGTCGGCGTTGACGTGAAAGATCGGTGCCTGAACCATCTTCGCGATATCGGTGCAATACTCGGTGGAACGACAATCCTCGCGGCGGCTGGTGGTAAAGCCCACCTGGTTGTTGATCACGATGTGCACCGTACCGCCGGTACGGTAGGCCCGGGTCTGGGACATCTGGAAGGTTTCCATCACCACGCCCTGACCCGCAAAGGCCGCGTCGCCATGGAGGAGAATCGGGACCACGGTCCGCCCCGCGACATCGCCGCGGCGATCCTGGCGCGCGCGCGTCGAGCCTTCCACCACCGGCGAGACAATTTCCAGATGCGAGGGATTGAAGTTGAGCGCAAGGTGAACCGGGCCACCGGGCGTCATCACGTTGGATGAAAATCCCTGGTGATACTTCACGTCCCCCGAGGTGTGCAGAATCTTTTTGCCCTCGAATTCTTCGAACAACTCGGCGGGATTTTTGCCCAGCACATTGACCAGTACATTGAGTCGACCGCGATGGGCCATGCCCAGAACGATTTCCTTGGCACCGTATTCGCCGGCCCGATAGATGAGGCCGTCCAGTGCCGGAATCAGCGATTCGCTGCCTTCGAGGCCGAAGCGCTTGGTACCCGGATACTTGGAATCAAGATGCTTTTCCAGTCCCTCGGCGGCGGTGAGGCGGCGCAGAATGCTCACCCGCAACTCGGCGTCATAGCGCGGATGGGAACGCTGGGGCTCGAAGCGCTGCTGAAGCCACTGCTTTTCCTCCAGCGAGGTGATGTGCATGAACTCCGGACCCAGATGGCCGCAATAAGTCGCTTCGAGGGCTTCGATGATTTCCCGCAGCGTCGCCTCATCCTTGCCGATATAGAGGGCGCCAGTCTGGAAAGTGGTGTCGAGATCGGCGGGGGTCAGACCGTGGAATGTCAACTCAAGGTCGGGAACCTGTTCCCGTTCCATCAAACCCAGCGGGTCCAGCTCGGCTTTCTGGTGGCCACGCTCGCGATAGGAACTGATCAGCTGTAATACGCGGACCTGCTTGCGTTCGTGCTCGACGTTGACTCCGCCCGATCCCGGCGCCGGTAGCGGTCGCGCCTGGCGCCGGCCGAGCAGTTCGAAATGCGCCCGCACGGTGTCGTGGGAAATATCGGGAGTCACCACTCCCGCGACGCGCGGAAGAGAGGCGAAGTAGTCGCGCCACTGGTCCGGCACACCGCGGGGATCGTGAAGCCAGGTTTCATACAGGCCTTCGACGTACGCTGCGTTGCCCTCGGAGAGGTACGAGTTGCGCCGAAAACGATCCATCCCATTGCCAGGCGGGAGATTGTCGGGTGTGGGATGGTCGGACATCGGACTGTCACCTCGCACAACAGAGCTCACAGGACATGTAAGGCGATATCCCCTGTGGATCGGAGGACACGCCGGCGTCCGGAATCAGGTACCGCTACGCAACAGCATGGTACGAATATGGCCGATCGCCTGGGTCGGATTCAGCTCCTTGGGACACACGGCAACGCAGTTCTGGATACCGTGGCAGCGAAACACACTGAACGGATCATCCAGCTCAGCGAGGCGCGCCTCGGTCGCCGTGTCGCGGCTGTCGGCCAGAAAACGGTATGCCTGCAACAGACCTGCAGGCCCGATGAATTTGTCTGGATTCCACCAGAACGAAGGGCAAGCCGTGGAACAACAGGCGCACAGGATGCATTCGTAGAGACCATCGAGCCTGGCCCGCTCCTCCGGCGACTGTAACCGCTCGATCGCCGGCGCCGGCGTATCGTTGATCAGCCAGGGGCGAATTTTTTCGTACTGGGCGTAAAACTGGCTCATGTCGATGACGAGATCGCGGATCACCGGCAGGCCCGGTAGCGGTCGCAGCACCAGCCGGTTGTTTTTCACGCTTTCGGAAAGTGGCGTTATGCACGCAAGCCCATTTTTGCCATTGATGTTGATGCCGTCTGAACCACACACGCCTTCACGGCAGGAGCGGCGAAATACCAGACTGGGATCCTCGCCTTTGAGCAGTTCAAGCACGTCGAGCACCATCAGATCGCGACCACCGGTATCGAGTTGGTAGTCCTGCATCCGGGGCACGCTGTCGGTGTCCGGGTTGTAGCGATAGATACTTACGTTCAGCATGATGGCGGAGACCTCAGTAAGTGCGTGCCTTGGGCTCAAAAGCAGGCCGCGTCTTGGGCGCAAAGTTGACCGCGCGTTTGACCACTGCCTTTGTGGTCGGCAGATACAGGGAGTGGCACAGCCAGTTGTCGTCGTCGCGTTCGGTGAAGTCCTCGCGCGCGTGAGCGCCACGGCTTTCTTCGCGGGCTTCGGCGGCAACTGCGGTCGCTTCGGCGACTTCGAGCAGATTCTGCAACTCCAGGGCTTCTATGCGCGCGGTATTGAACGCCTGGCTCTTGTCGTCCAGGCGCACGTTGGCGATACGCTCGCGCAGGGCCGCGAGTTTGCTGACGCCGTCGCGCATGTAATCGCCGCGGCGAAACACGCCAAAGTGATTCTGCATCACGGTCTGCAATTCACGACGCAGCTCGGCGGTCGCTTCGCCGACATTGGTATCGAGCTGGTGGAGCCGCGCGAGGGCCTGATCGACATCGGTTGAAGATGCGTCGCGCAGATCGATTCCCTCCCGCAACGCGCGCTCGATGAAGATACCCGAGGCGCGTCCGAACACCACGAGATCGAGCAGAGAATTGCCGCCCAGACGATTGGCGCCATGTACCGACACGCAGGCCACTTCGCCGCACGCATAGAGTCCGGGCACCACTTGATCCTGACCGTCGGGGCCGCGGGTGAGCGCCTGGCCGTGAATGGTGGTGGGAATGCCGCCCATCATGTAGTGACAGGTGGGCACCACGGGGATTGGTTCGCGTACCGGGTCCGCATGAGCGAATGTCTTGGACAGTTCGCAGATGCCGGGCAGGCGGCTGTGCAATACCTCTTCGCCCAGATGATCCAGCTTCAGCAGCACATGATCCCCGTCGGGACCGCAGCCGCGGCCGGCGATGATCTCCAGAATCATCGAGCGCGCGACCACGTCGCGGCCGGCAAGATCCTTGGCGTTGGGTGCGTAACGCTCCATGAAACGCTCGCCGTCCTTGTTGATGAGGTAGCCGCCCTCGCCACGACAACCTTCGGTGACCAGCACCCCGGCCCCGGCGATACCGGTGGGGTGGAATTGCCACATTTCGATATCCTGCACCGGATAGCCCGCGCGCAACGCCATCGCCACCCCGTCACCCGTGTTGATGTGGGCATTGGTGGTGGACGCATAGATACGGCCGGCACCGCCGGTCGCCAACACGGTGGCGCGCGATTTCACATGAACGACTTCGCCGGTCTCGATGTTGATCGCGATGACGCCCACTACCGCGTTGTCCTGGTTTTTCACCAGATCGACGGCAAACCATTCGTTGAGAAATACCGTGCGGTTCTTGAGATTGGTCTGATAGAGCGCGTGCAGGAGCGCGTGGCCAGTGCGGTCCGCCGCCGCGCAGGTACGCGCCGCCTGACCACCTTCGCCAAAATTTTTCGACTGCCCGCCGAAGGGCCGCTGGTAAATGCGGCCTTCCTCGGTGCGCGAAAACGGCAGGCCCATGTGATCGAGCTCGAACACGGCCTGGGGTCCGACCGAACACATGTATTCGATCGCGTCCTGGTCGCCGATGTAATCGGAACCCTTGACCGTATCGTACATATGCCACTGCCATTGATCCTCGGGATCGGCACTGGCGATGGCGCAGGTGATGCCGCCCTGGGCGGATACCGTGTGCGAACGCGTCGGGAATACTTTCGTGATCACCGCCGTCTTGTAGCCGGACTGGGCCAGCTGCAGCGCCGCGCGCATGCCCGCGCCGCCACCGCCAACGATGACACCGTCAAACGAAATCGTGTTTATCTTGGCCATCGCCTCAGCCTCTCCAGAGAATATCGACAGCCCAGATCACATAGGCCAGCAGCGCGCCGACCATGCCCACCTGGAGCAGTACCCGGAGCACGGTCGCGCGGGGACCCATCAGACGCACCGTCACATAGTCGGTGAGCACGGCCCAGAGTCCGATCCAGGCGTGCGCCGCTATCGCCAGCACGGCCAGCAGACTGAACAGACGCATCGGAAAATACTGGTGCAGCCCGGCCCATTGCGCATAGGTCAGACCGGGATGAGCCAGCAGATAGCCAGTCAGCCACAGCGTGTAGAGCGCGATGACAACCGCGCTGACGCGCTGAATCAACCAGTCGGAAAGGCCGCTGCGGCCGAGGTTGGTAACGGGTGTTACTGCCATATCCAGACTCCGGCAAGTGCAATCAGAACCGCAGTGACAACAAGGACCAGGCGCGCGCCCAGCACGCCACCCTTGAGCGTCTCGCCGACACCCAGGTCCATGATGAGGTGCCGGATGCCGGCCACCAGGTGATAAGCCACCGCGGACAACATGGCCCACAGCACGAGCTTGCACCAGCCGCTGGCCAGGAAGGCCTTGAGACCGGCGAAGCTCTCCTCCGAGCGCAGGCTTTCGTCAAGCATCCAGAGCATCAAGCCCGCAACGCCAAACAAGGCCACGCCGGAAACCCGGTGCAATATGGAAACGTAAGCAGTTATCGGAAGCTGGATGGTCCGAATATCGAGATTTACGGGTCTCTTATCGTTCACGGCGGCATGGCCTTCAAGAAATGAAAGGGCAGCAACCCGAAAGCGGGCGCACTACGTTACTGGGCACAACATCTACCAGGTACACGCACCGGGCACACACTTCGCTGGACGCGAAGCATGGAACACGCAGTCACCGACACCCTGGACACGGGCTCAGCAGGTCACTGAACAGGCAGTGCCACAGGGCACAGCCGGCAGTGGCACAACTGCGACGGCCGCAGGGCCGTCGGCGGCGCTGGATTATAGGAATAACCACCGGTCAATACAACGCGATGCCGGCGCCCTCATTCCGGGATCCCCGACGCAGCGATGACCGTATCCACCGTTCAATCGGCGCAACCGACCCCGGTGTCCCGGAGCGGGTGGCGGCGCCTTCGCATGGCATTGGGTAGCCCATAAAAATTCAGGGGAGTTCACCGGGCATCCGGAGATGTGTTCGCATCTCGCTCAACAGCGGATCACGGGCAAACAGGACTTCCGGATCGGCGTATTTCGGCAGCTCGAGTTGTCGCCGCAGACGCTCGAGCGTCTTGCGGGGCATCATCACCACAGCGGCGTTGGCCAACCACTGCGGAACCCATCCGCCCGGATCCGCGCTGCCGATCACTTCGATGCGAGTGGTGGTGGTGGATAGCGGCGTCAATTCCCAGCCGGATTGCAGGAGTGGCATCCGCACCCGGCCGGCAACCGGAGGGATCTTCTGCGGCGTCCCCCTCAACATCATACGGATCGTCAGCGTTTGCGGATCTTGGCTGACCGCCGCCTGGGCCACGGCGTCGCGATCACTTACCGGCCACACACCACCGATGACGAAGTAAATGGTGACATCGTCGAGCCCTTGGCCCTCGAGGATGCTCGCCTCTCGCATCTGCAGAAACCATTGCGGATAGGCGGGAAAATCGGTGAGGACCGCCGCCACCACCCCCAGCGGTTTGTCGACATCCATGCGACCGCGAAATTCTTTCAGCGGCGCCCCGGGGGGCTGCCGCGTCCAGACGCCAATGCCGCCGCGCTCGCTGACAGCCGTCCATTCCGCCGCCAGCGCCCGCGCCGGCCAGCACGACAACCACAGCACCAGCACAAGCAGCAGGCGACCTATCATGGTTGCGCTCCGATGGATCGCGTCCGGCGGGTTTCGACAACCAATCCGGTGAAGTTCGCGACAACCATGATCGCACCCTTTGCGAACACCGCGGAGCCCACCGCTTCAGGCATCCCCCGTGGCAGCAGCCAAATTGACAACGGCGCGACTCCGGCGGTAGTCTCCATTCCCGCCCCCGGGACCCCTCCGGCCATACCCTGCCACTTCGGCGGTTCGATCCGACTGTTCAATCCGGCTGTTCAATGGAGACGAAGTAAATGACCGAGAAAAAAGCCCTGCTCACTATTCCGGGGCGGGAGCCCATCGAACTGCCGATCCGATCAGGCACGCTCGGACAGGATGTCATCGATGTCGGCGGACTGGGCGGTTACGACTACTTTACCTTCGATCCCGGCTTCACTTCGACCGCATCCTGTGAATCCAAAATCACCTATATCGACGGGGACAACGGCATCCTTCTGCACCGGGGTTACCCGATCGAGGAGCTGGCGGAAAAATCCGACTATCTCGAAACCTGCTATCTGCTGCTCAATGGCGATCTGCCGACCGCAACGCAGAAAAGGGAATTCGAACACATCATCACTACCCACACCATGGTGAACCGCTCCATCGAGCAGTTCATGTCCGGCTTCCGCTACGACGCGCACCCCATGGCCATGATGTGTGGCGCGGTCGGAGCCATGTCGTCGTTTTATCACGACTCCCTCGACATCACCGATCCCCATCACCGCATGGTCACGGCACATCGCCTGATCGCCAAAATGCCGACACTCGCCGCCATGTGCTACAAACACTATGCGGGTCAGCCCTACATGTATCCGCGCAACGATCTGGGCTACGCCGAAAATTTCCTCAACATGATGTTCGGTACGCCCTGCGAAACCCGGGGTGTCAATCCGGTACTGGCCAAGGCGATGGATCTGCTGTTCCTGCTGCACGCCGATCACGAACAGAACGCATCGACTTCCACCGTGCGCCTCGCCGGCTCGTCCGGCGCCAACCCCTTCTCATGCATCGCGGCCGGCATCGCGGCCCTCTGGGGGCCCTCGCATGGCGGCGCCAACCAGGCTGTGCTGGAAATGCTGAACGAAATCGGCGATGTGAAAAATATCAACCGTTTCGTTAAGCGCGCCAAGGACAAGAACGATTCCTTCCGCCTGATGGGCTTTGGCCACCGCGTCTACAAAAACTTCGACCCGCGCGCCAAGGTCATGAAGAATGCCTGCGACAGCGTCCTGGCGGAACTGGGAATCGACAACGACCCGCTGCTGAAAATCGCGAAGAAACTCGAACAGATTGCTCTGGAAGACGATTATTTCGTCAGCAAGAAACTGTATCCCAATGTCGATTTCTATTCCGGAATCATCATGAAGGCGATCGGGATTCCGACCGAAATGTTCACGGTGATTTTCGCTACCGGGCGCACGGTGGGCTGGATCGCGCACTGGAACGAAATGATCAGCAACAGCTACAAGATCGGCCGGCCGCGCCAGTTGTATACCGGCGAACAGCGCCGCAGCATCGTGCCGATAAAGATGCGCAAATAAGCCCCAGGCCCGAGCCCCTCAGCCGGCACCACCGGGCGCTGGGCCGGGCGGGCGACTGCGCAGCAGTTCCAGGAGCTGGGGATCCAGGCTGCGCAGGTGAAGATCCCGCTGTGGAAAGGCGATCTCCACCCGATGCTCGCGAAACCCAGCATCGATGGCCACATGCAGCTCGTGCGTCACCGGCAGTAGTTCCGCCAGCCCGGACACAAATACCCTCATCTCGAAATTGAGACTGCTATCCCCAAATCCCAGGAACCACACCTGGGGCGGCGGGTCCGCGAGTGCGCGTGGGTTGGCTTCGGCAATCTCCAGCAGCAGCCGGCGCACCAGTTCGGTGTCCGAGCCGTAGGCAACGCCGACCGGCACCACTACCCGCAGCACCGGATCATTGAGCGTCCAGTTCACCAGTTGGTCAGTGATGAACGTCTTGTTGGGCACGATCAATTCTTTGCGATCCCAGTCCGTGATGGTCGTCGCCCGAATCTGAATCCGGGTCACCGTGCCGCTCACGGAACCGACCGTGACGGTGTCCCCGATCCGAAACGGGCGCTCGAACAAAATAATCAGCCCCGACACAAAATTTGCCACCACTTCCTGCAATCCGAAGCCGAGGCCCACCCCGAGCGCCGCGATCAGCCATTGCAGCCGGTTCCACTCCAGACCGAGAATATTGACCACCAGCAGCGCACCGACCACGATGATCAGATAACGACTGACCGCGTTGGCGGCATAGCGTGCACCCTGGTCGACCTCAAGGCGTTGCAGCACCACCACTTCCAGCAGCCCCGGCAAATTGCGCGCGGCAAGATAGGTGACCACGCTCACCAGGAGCGCGAGCCCGACGCCCGCCGCAGTCACCGAGGCAACCACCTTGGCGTCGCCCGCTCCGGACATGTACTGCCACAGCACTACGTCCTGCAATGCACTCAGCGCCGGCAGCATGTCGGACCATATCCACCAGAGACCCGCACCCAGCGTCAGTACCAGGGCAATGCGCAGCAGCGCACGCACCTGGGCGTTGACGGTACCCAGATCAACATTATGTGCGGCAGGGATTTCGACCGTTACCTCACCCTGAACATCCGCCTGCTCGCTCAGCTTGCGCGCCACAGCCTCCATCTCGGCATCGCGCCGGGCGAGCGCTTGTTGCCGCGCCAGACGCGACTCGGCAATCCCAAGCCACCGCAACAGCAACTGCAAGCCCAGGACGGTAAGCGCGAGCAGGATGCCGGTGGCACAGAACCGGCTCAACAGTTGCTGTGCGGTGTAGTAATACCCCACGATGGCGAGCATTCCCAGTGCCACCGGCAATAGCACCAGCGCACCGAACCATAGGTTGCGCAGATTCCATTGCCAACCACGGCGACGACTGCCGACGAAATAGGCCGCCAGCACCCCGCGCTCCGGGTGCAGTCCGCGCCAGACGAAAACTGCCAGGGCAATTGCACTCACTACAAAGGAGGCGCGCCCCAGCGTATCCAGATACTGCCCCAGTGCATTGGTGGTCGCCACCAGCAGCGTGGAAGTCACTGCTACCGGGAGCAACCAGCGCAGCGGCTGGGCCAAGGCCCGGCGCATCTCGACGCGCCAGCGCAGATGTTGGTCGAGCGCCCCACCGTCGCGGCACAGGGTTCGCACCGCCTCCAGCGCCAAAGCAACGCCAGCCGCTGACCGCAGGCCGCTGCCAACCGCCCCCGCAAAGTTGCCTTCGCCCCCACCCGTACTGAGGGTTGTGCCGAGAATGGCCAGCATCAATGGCAACGGCAGTGCCAGTACCAGGGCGATCAACAACGCTTCCAACGTGGCAGAAAACCTATCCCGGCCAATGTCGCCTACCACTTTGGCGCACCGCACCAGCCGCAAGCGCATCCGCTTGCGGTAGTAGATGATCAAACCCAGCGCGAGCAATCCCAATCCGGGAATCGCGGGAGCTTCCGTGAAGCCGCGGACGCAGGCCACCCCCAGCTCGATCCAGCGCGCAGAGCTCACCAGGGTTAACCCTGCATTCAATATGGCAAGTGGCCAGGTCCAGGTGGGCGGCTGCGTATCGGCGATCCATACCAGATTCCGTTCCAGCAGTGCCGCGTAGTTGGTGACCAGACCCGAGAGTTCGCGCTGGAGCTGATCGACCGCACCGAGCTCAGCGATATAAGTCGTATAGGTTCGGTCGAAACGCTCCAGGAGTGCGTTGCCGCGTATCAGCTGTTCACGCAATCCAGGCCGGAGCGCGTCCTGCTCCGCAGCCGGCAGGGCGCCAATCGCCTCCGCAATGCGCGGTTCCAGGCTTTCGCGCTGTTTGATCTGTGCCCGCAGCTCGAATTGCGCAAACCGCGCAAGGGCAATCACTTCGCTGCGCTCACGCAAATCATTTCGGTGCTGAAGCAGGCCGGGGAGCTGCTGGCGCTGGCGGTGCAGCACCTGGCCGAGGCTACCGCCCTGCTGGGCGATCTCGAGCTGGTCGGCGGCCGTGCGCCGTAACTCGGCGATCTCATCGATGCGCTGGCGCAGCCACCGCTGTTCCTCGACCGCGCCATCCAGCTGTCCGATAAGCGTCGCTACCCGGTTCGCGAGATCGGCGTTGGCACGGGCTTCAGCGGCGATCACGGCGGGTTGCTGAGCGGCGTCGGCAGTGAACTGTTGCGCCATCTCCCGAACCCGCTCCGCGATGGCATGACGCTGTCCGCTCAGCAGCCCCTGCAACTGCGCCGCCTGATCGGAAGCCCGCTCTACCTCGGCGTCGGCGAGCTTGCGGCGCGCGGTTACGAGGCTCGCGCGCGCGTCAAGGGTTTGCAACTCGGCGTCCAGCGCTTCGCTTTCGGCATCACGCGCTGCAATCTCCGCGCGCAGCGCGATTTCCTGCGCCTGCCGGATCACCGCGGGTTGCTGCGTCTTCGCCAAATTTGCGAGCTGCTCGGCTGCACTCTGCCGCGCCTCCCGCGCCTTGGTGATCGCATCACGCAGCGTCAGCGGAGCTCGTCCGATATCCTCGGCTTCGCGGGCGACTTCTTCCGCACTGGCCCGCGCAGCATTGAGGTCTGTCTGCGCCTGCGCAAACTGTTGGGTGAGATCTTCGTACGAGGCGCGGCCATTGGGCGGCGCCACCAAGGCCTGGCGCTCGAGCCGCTGTTCGATTTCGCGTACCCGCTGCGGCGCGGATGCCGCTTCCCGCTCCAGTTCCCGCACGCGATCGCGCAGCGGCCCTATTTCCCGCAGATGCTCCAGCGCGATCCGATACTGGGCGATCGCTGCGTCGCGCTGGGCCTCGACCAGGGCCTTATCGCTCTGAACCGCATCGATCCTGGCAAGAATGTCGATTTCGGAAGGAAGCAGCTGCTGGCCCGCCGCGCCCCAGCCATTGACGCCCCACATCAGGCACAGAAGTACGCACCAGTGCCAGCGTGAGTGGGCATGGCTAAATTCGCGGTGTTGTCTCGGCATAGAATCTCCTTACAGCAGCAGGCCCGACAACCATCCGCCTCACGGCAACTCGTCCCACTCACCCCCCGCGTGGTGCCGCGGGGTAACGGCGATCATAGCAGCAGCTCCGGGACGGATCGGAGTCAGGACAACACATGGCTCACAATTCGGGCTTTGCTTATATCGCACCATCGGCAACAATGAGTTCAGCGCCAAACGGAAACACCGGCATCCCGGTCAAACTCCGCACCCGGCGCATCAACACTCGGGATCTTCGACAGAGAGGTCGCTCAATGGCTCCGCGCTTACAAAAAAAATCTGATGATCGAGTCGTCTTTCTGCAACAGTTTCTCAAAAATCCGCGTCAGGTCGGGTCGGTCATTCCGAGCTCGCGGTACCTCGAGCGCCGTGTGGTGGCACTGGCCGAAATAGCCACGGCCCGCACCATAGTCGAACTGGGCACCGGCACCGGCGGCATTACCCGGGCGATCCTGGGCGCCATGCCAGCGGACGCCAAACTGCTCGGTATCGAGATCAATCCGCGTTTTCACGAATTGCTGGCGAACTGCACCGATAACCGCCTGATCCCGCACGCCGGCAGCGCAGAGCATTTGCGGGAGATTCTTGTGCAGCACCGACTGCCCGCACCCGACGCCATCATTTCGGGCATTCCGTTTTCCACCATGGACAGGAGTCTCGGCACCCGGATCCTCGCCAGCATCGCCGATGTGTTGGCTCCGGGCGGCCGTTTCGTCGCCTATCAGGTGAGCGGTCAGGTCGCCAAGCTGGCGCTGCCCGTGCTGGGACCCGCACGCCGGCAAGTGGAATTTCTGAACATACCGCCGGTTCGGCTGTACCGCTGGGATCGCAAGCAGCAAGAGGTTACTGCGCGACGCGCAGTCGGCACCTAGCGGGCTGTGGAAAGGCTACGGAGGGCATCAGCTGTCTTGGTGCCCAGTCCTCGCTCCTCGCCTGCCGACCGATTGGTCTCGATCGCTGGGCCCCGCAGCTCATGCCTGCGGCGTTTTCACATCTGCCAGCCTTTGGCCGGTCAACCGGTGAGATGCTGATCCAGCGCGGCGGCGAGCTCACGCTCAATGGGGTCACGGAGGAAACCCACCCAAGGCCCGAGAGTGACATCGACGCGGATACTCTCCGCTGTGCATGCGATAACGGCATCGATACCACCCGCGCGCTGGTAATGAACCGACGCGTCCTCCCACTGGTAGTGGCCGCCAAACCGCGTCACCAGCTTTCGCGCCAGCGCATCGACCCGGCGGTGAATTTCTTCGCCGCCGAGTCGATGGGTCCGGGTCAGGGATAATTTCGCCATCGGATCGTCCCGGTGCGCGACGCGCGCTACCTGTACTAGCGGACCTGACGATTGCGCACCAGATCATCCACCACGGCCGGATCCGCCAGCGTGGATGTGTCGCCGAGACTGTCGAGCTCACTGGCCGCCACCTTGCGCAGGATGCGGCGCATGATCTTGCCGGAACGGGTCTTGGGCAGTCCGGGCGCCCACTGGATCACGTCCGGCTTGGCGATGGCGCCGATCTCGCGCGTGCAAAGCTCCAGCAGTTCCCGCTTCAGCGCGTCCGAGGGCTCGGCACCCGCCATCAGGGTCACGTAGGCGTAGATGCCCTGCCCCTTGATGTCGTGGGGAAAACCCACCACCGCCGCCTCTGCAACTTTTTCGTGAAGCACCAGGGCGCTTTCGATTTCCGCCGTACCCATCCGGTGTCCGGAGACGTTGAGAACGTCGTCCACACGGCCGGTGATCCAGTAATACCCGTCGGCATCGCGACGGGCGCCATCGCCGGTGAAGTAGTAACCCGGATAGAGCCTGAAATAGGTATCGATCATGCGCTGATGGTCACCATATACCGAGCGGATCTGACCCGGCCAGGATGCCTTGATCGCCAGATTGCCCTCACCGGCGCCGGCCACCTCCCGGCCCTCGCCGTCCAGCAGCACCGGCTGCACACCAAAGAACGGCACGGTCGCGGAACCCGGCTTCAGGTCGATGGCGCCCGGCAGTGGCGTCAGCATGTGACCCCCGGTCTCGGTCTGCCACCAGGTATCGACAATCGGGCAACGCGACTCGCCCACCACCCGGTGGTACCAGGCCCAGGCTTCGGGGTTGATGGGCTCGCCCACGGTGCCCAGCAGTCGCAGGCTGGCACGCGAAGTGCGGGTGACAAAGTCATCGCCCGCCCCCATCAGCGCGCGCAGCGCCGTGGGCGCGGTGTAGAACTGGTTGACCCGGTGCTTGTCGATCACCTGCCAGAAGCGGGATGCATCCGGCCAGGTGGGCACACCTTCAAACACCAGCGTGGTGGCGCCGTTGCACAGTGGCCCGTAGACGATATAGCTGTGGCCGGTCACCCAGCCGACGTCTGCGGTACACCAGAAAACATCGCCGTCGCGATAATCGAACACATACTTGTGCGTCATCGCCACTTGCAGCAGATAACCGCCGGTGGTGTGCAGCACACCCTTGGGTTTGCCGGTGGAACCCGAGGTGTACAGGATGAACAGCGGATCTTCGGCATCCATCAGCGTGGGCACGCAGTCCGGCGCGGCGGCCGCCATGGCCTGGTGATACCAGATATCGCGCCCCTCGTGCCACACCACGGCGCCGCCGGTGCGTCGCAGGACCAGACAGCTGTGCACGCCGGGACATTCCGCGAGCGCCTTGTCGGCGTTGCTCTTGAGCGGAATCCGGCGTCCACCGCGCAGACCTTCATCGGCGGTGATCAGGACCCTGCAATCAGAATCGAGAATGCGGTCCTTGAGGGCTTCCGGGGAAAAGCCGCCAAACACCACGGAGTGGATCGCCCCGATGCGGGCGCAGGCGAGCATCGCGTAAACCGCTTCGGGGACCATCGGCATGTAAATGCAGACCCGGTCACCCTTGTCGACACCGCGGGACTTGAGCACGTTGGCGAGCCGGCACACCTGGGCGTGGAGTTCGCGGTAAGTGATGGCGCTGCTTTCGGCGGGATCGTCGCCCTCCCAAAGGATCGCCACCTGGTCTCCCCGCGTGGCGAGGTGGCGATCGATGCAGTTGGTGGTCACATTGAGCTTGCCGCCGGCAAACCAGGTGGCGGTGCCGGCGCCAAAATCGCCACCGCATACGCTCGCCCAGGGTCGGTCCCAATGCAGGAACTCCTGCGCCTGTTCCGCCCAGAAGTGCTCCGGTTCAGCCAGGGAGCGGCGATACATCGCCTCATAGCGGGCGCGGTCGATGTAGGCGCTGTTACGCCAGGACTCTGGCACCGGATAGACTGGAAATTCGGCCATCGTTCCCCCGGGGACTGGACATGGATCGGGTCGCCTGCACGGCGCTTCGCCTCAACAAACAGCCGCTGCAGTTTTCCCGCGGCCGCTGCTCGGCATCCTTCAGGAAGCGATCTGCACGGGGATGGTGTTGGCGGTGCGCGCCACACTGTTGTCGGGATTGAGGTACACCAGTTTCGGCTTGTGGCGGATCATCTCTTCTTCGGCGTACTGGGCGTAAGTCGCGATGATCACACGATCGCCGACCTGAACCCGGCGCGCGGCGGAACCATTCATGGAAATGGTCCGCGACCCGGCTTCGGCACGAATGATATAGGTCGTGAAACGCTCGCCGTTGTTGACGTTGTAGATATCGATCTGCTCGAACTCGCGCAGCCCTGCCAGGTCGAGCAGATCGCTGTCGATCGCACAGGAGCCGTCGTACCAGAGCTCGGCCCGGGTGACGGTCGCCAGATGCAGCTTGGCCTTCAGCATGGTACTCAGCATATTCAACCCCCTACCCCAAAGTCAGGGTTACGTTGTCGATCAGACGGGCGCCTTCGGTGTACATGGCACCCAACACGGCAATCTCGTTGTCGTCGTGCGCCGCCGTTTCCAGCGTCCGCGCGTTGCGAATACTCACATAGTCGGTGCGAAATCCGGCTTCCTGGAGCATAAGCACCGCTTCTTCCTCGACGGCGGCGAAATCGCGCCGACCGTTCTGCACCATCTCATCCCGACACCAGCACAGCACCTTGTACAACAAGGTTACCCTGAGGCGTTCCGCGGGCGTGATGTAGCTGTTGCGTGAGCTCAGCGCCAGGCCGTCGGTATCGCGTGCGATGGGGGCACCGATAATCTCCACCGGAATACAGAGATCCTCGACCATGCGCCGGATTACCGCCAGTTGCTGATAGTCCTTGATGCCGAATACCGCCTGATCGGGCTGCACGATATTGAACAGCTTGGACACCACCGTGGTCACCCCCTCGAAATGCCCCGGTCGGCTGGCGCCGCAGAGTATATCAGTCATGGTTGGCACAACAACCCGCGTCTGGTCAGCCATACCATTGGGGTAGATTTCGGTTTCTGAAGGGTGGAACAGAAAATCGCACTGCTCCGCTTCGAGTCTGGCGACGTCCGCCTCCATGGTGCGGGGGTATTTCTCCCAATCCTCGTTCAAGCCGAATTGCAGCGGATTGACAAAGATGCTGACGATCACCCGATCACAGCGCTCGCGCGCCAAGCGCACCAGTTGCATATGTCCTTCATGGAGATTCCCCATGGTGGGCACAAAGGCAATGGTGCGACCCTGTGCGCGCTCCTGCGCGAGCGCCTGGCGCAACGGGCTCACCCGGTGGTAAATCTGCATGATTCCACCTCGATCCACAGCCATCAGCGCTCCTCCGCAAAATAGTCCCGCGCCAGATTTTCAAAACGGGTGTGTTTGCCGACAAAGGCTAGCCGCGCCGAACCTATGGGTCCGTTGCGCTGCTTGCCGATAATGATCTCCGCGATACCCTTGTCCTGGGTATCCTCGTGATAGACCTCGTCGCGGTAGATGAACACGATGACGTCGGCATCCTGCTCGATGGCACCGGATTCCCGCAGATCCGAATTGATCGGCCGCTTGTTCGGCCGCTGTTCGACGTTGCGGCTCAACTGTGACAAGGCCACCAGCGGGCAGCCGAATTCGCGCGCGATGGTTTTCAGCTCACGGGAGATCTGGGAAATTTCCTGCACCCGACCTTCCGTCGGCGTACCCGACGACATGAGTTGCAGGTAGTCGAGCAGAATCAGGGCAGGACGCGCCTCCAGGTCGAGCCGTTCCGGCGCCAGCTCCGGCTGCCGTCGCTTGAGCTCATCGCGCCGCTCCCGTACCAGCCGGCGCACCCGGTTGCGCAACTCCATGGGATTCAGACCCGGCGTATCGTCGATGTAGAGCGCGCGGTCCTTGAGGCGCGCCGCCGCGCCGGAAAGCTTGTTGAAGTCCTCCGGCTCCAGACTGCCGCTGCGCATCCGGGTCTGGTCGATGCGCCCCATCGACGAAAGCAGGCGCATCACCAGTTGCGTGGCCGGCATCTCCAGGCTGAACACCAGTACCGGACGCTCCTGGTGGAGCATGGCGTGCTCGGCCATGTTGAGCGCAAAGGCGGTCTTGCCCATCGAGGGACGACCGGCGACGATCACCAGATCGGAATCCTGCCAGCCCGAAGTCATGGCATCCAGATCCGCAAAGCCGCTGGCGAGGCCGGTGATGAGCGAATCGCTTTGATACAGCATATCGATGCGTGCGATGACATCGCGCAGCACGTCGGTGGCGTGGCGAAAACCGCCTTCCTTGGGACGATTCTCGATGACCTCGAGGAGACGGCGTTCTGCCTCCGCAAGCAGTTTGCTGCTGTCCCAGCCGAGCGGGTTGTAACCCTTGCGCAGAATGTCGGTTGCGGCATCGATCAGCCGGCGCACCACCGCGCGTTCCAGCACGATCTGCGCGTAGGAACGGATGTTGGCCGTACTGGGTGCGTTGGTGACCAGCTCGACGAGGTAGGCATCACCGCCGGCCAGAGCCAGTTGGTCGCTGTTTTTGAGGGTCTCGGCGAGGGTCAGTGCGTCGAGCGGCTGCTCCGCCGCCACGAGACGACCCATGGTGCCGAAGATGATGCGGTGATCGCGGATGAAAAAATCCGCTTCCGAAACCACCGCCGCAACGTCGTGGTAGGCGTCGTTCGCGAGCATCAGCCCGCCGATCACCGCCTGCTCTGCCTCCAGTGAATGAGGCAACTGGGGGTTATCAAGATCGCCTGGCAGCCATTGCGCCATAAACGAACCCCACCCGGACCATCGCGTATCGCGGCCCCGCCAGATCCTCTGGCGGGGCCGAAAATGTTATGCCGCCGTCACATTGACCGTGACGGATTGGGTCACATCGGCATGCACCTGAATATCGACCGCGAATTGCCCCAGGTCGCGGATCGCACCGGCGGGCAGCTTGACCGCGCTCTTGGCAATATTGACTCCAGTCGCCACCAGCGCGTCCGCGATATCGCGCGCGCCCACGGAACCGAAGAGCTTGCCGCCTTCGCCGGCAACCGCCTTGATGGTTATCGCACCGACCCGCTCGATCTGGATGGCCAACGCCTGCGCTTGTTGCAGGCGTTCGGCGGAAATGCGCTCGAGCTCGGCGCGCTGCTGCTCGAACCGGGCGATATTGCCGGGTGTCGCAAATACGGCCTTGCCCTGGGGAATCAGGTAATTACGTCCATATCCCGCTTTAACCTTGACCCGGTCGCCGATGTTGCCCAGCCGTCCGGTTTTTTCCAGCAGAATCACTTCCATCGCCAAGCACCTCTTCTCTGACAGCTTCAACTGAATTTCTGAATCCAACCCTAACTGCTGGTCCCGTCGCCACGCCGCGCAAGGCGCGCACGCACATCGATGAGACTGTCGAGCAATCCCAGACCAGCCAACAACAGACTGATCGGCGCCAGCAACAGCACCAGACACACATAGAACACCGCGAGCCAGTGCGCGCCCACATGGGAGACCGCCACCACATGGTGTACCAGGCCGATCCCCGCCAAAAACAGGGGCAAACCCAACAACTGGCCCCAGACGGAATAATCCACCGGAGCAAACTGACAGGCCACCAAACCGGCCATCAGCACGATCCCGAGGGGCGCGCCGAGACGCAGGCTCCGGAATTCCCGTCCCAGGCCACCCGGGTTGTACAGAATCGCCTGCCACCAGCGCCCGAGCAACAGACTGCCCAGCGCGCTGATCGCCATCGTCCATGCGAGCATCCCCAACAGCAGCAGCGGCTGCGGCGCAAGCTTCACTTCCTGCCCTTGCGGCGCCATCCTGGCCAGCACCTCCAGCAGCGTCTGCTGCAGCCCGGCGAGCTCCGCGCCCAGCCCCTGGCCCATCGCCAACGCCAACGCACCGCTGACCGTTATCAATGCGGTCAATGTCGCTTGCCAGGAAGCCGTGCGCTTGAGCACCAGGGCACCGACGATAGCCACGGCAACCGTGCCGAGGGACGCCCAGACCAGCATCGGCGCCGTGTCACTGAAATAAAAGGTGGCGGCCAGAGGCAGGACCGCCCACAGGCCGATCAACAGACCTTCACCAAACCCCTTGCGCAATACCACGAGCCCGACAACTGCCGGGCTCAGCAATGGCAGCAGATTGCCCACCACGGCCACCAGCGCCGCGCGGGCGCGGCTCGCCATGATGAACTTCGCCAGCGCACCCACAGCGCGCGGCTCCGGTGCTACTGGTGGCTGTCGCTGTACGGCAACAGCGCCAGGAAGCGCGCCCGCTTGATTGCCGTGGCTAACTGCCGCTGATACCGGGCATTGGTGCCGGTAATGCGGCTCGGAACGATTTTTCCAGTCTCGGAAACATAGGGCCGCAGCAGTTCGAGATCCTTGTAATCGATCTCGGTAATACCCTCAGCCGTGAACCTGCAGAACTTGCGGCGGCGGTTGAATTTCGACGACGACGACGACGACATGTTCATTCTGCCACCTCTCCTGTAACGGATGCTTCGCCTTCGGCTTCCTCGTCAGCGGTTTCCTCACTGGCGACTTCGCCTGCCTCTCCGCCAGCTTCCGCTTCGGCGGCCATGCGCGCGGCGCGTTCGGCCTCTCGGCGCTCCCGGCTCTCCTTCTCGGCACGGTCAGCCCGCTCTTCCTTCAGAAACTGAGTTTCCTCGGTTACGGCGCTGTCGCGCTTGATGATCAGACTGCGCAACACCGCATCGTTGTAGCGGAACGCGGTATCGATCTCGCTGATCGTATCCGCCCCGCACTCGACGTTCAGCAGTACATAATGGGCTTTGTGAATTTTCTGGATCGGATAGGCCAGCGGACGCCGCCCCCAGTCCTCGCGGCGGTGAATTGTGCCGCCGCCGGCTTCGATGACACCTACGTAGCGATCGGTCATGGCACCGACCTGCTCGCTCTGGTCCGGATGGACCAGGAACACCACTTCGTAATGACGCATTGCTGCTCCCCACGGTTTGAAGCCACCCGGCGCGCCGGTGCGGCAAGGAGCCGCCGGCAAGTGCCGGCGGGGGCGCCATTCTATTGGCGGCGTGGGGAAATGGCAAACTGGCGATCAAAGTCCTCGCACAGCGCGGCCAGGCGTTTTTCCGACACCGGCGCCAGCGTCTTGAGGTGTTGCGCGTAAAGCGAGATCCGGTATTCCTCCAGCAAAAACCGAAAGCGCTCCAATGCCTTTTCAGCTTCGCCGGAGCCGTCGGCGCCATGGCCCCGGTCGAACAGGCGTCCTTCGCGCCAGCCGGTCATGCGCTCTTGCCACCAGGCGACCAATCCGGCGATGGTCCGGGTAGCGGCAGCATCACGCTCGACCTGTCCGGGCAGACGTTCAAAGCGCGCACAGGCCGCCTTGAGGTAGCGCGGATACTGCTCCAGCCACTGCGCGCCGGTGTCGCGCAAAAAATGCGGGCGCAGCAGGAAGTCGAGTTGCGCGCGCCCGTCGGCGACCGCTGCGGGATAACGCGCGGCGCGATCGGCATGCAAGGCCCGCAACCGCTTCAACTCGTCGCCCCAGGCGAGCACCTGGGCCGCCAGCCGCTGAGCTACCACTACCACCTCGCCGCGCTTCGCCAGGCAGGCCGCAAAGGCGGCGGCATCCCGAGGTGTGGGATGTCCCGCGAAGAGCGCACGCTGCAAGGCCGCTTCCACAAGGTCTTCGACCAGCACATCGCGGGCTGGCAATTGGGCGGCGGCCAGCACCAGCGCCGCGCCCTTGAACAGCTCCTTCCTCAAATACTTGAGGGTAGGGGCAAGCTCGGTCGCCGCCAGCCGGAGCAAGCCCAATCGGGTGTGCTCCGCTGCCGCGGCAGGCGTATCAAACAGCCGCACGGCGGCGCTGTCGCCCTCATCCACCAGCCCGGGATAGGCCGTGACGCGCAGTCCGCCACGGGTCAGGGTCACGGCCTCCGGCAGGGTTTCCAGAGCCCAGCGCTTGAGCCCGGCCACTTCGAGACCGGAACCGTCTCTGCCGCCTCCGTCCGGCTCGCGCAGGGATGCCCGCACGGTGTCGCGGTACTGCCGTTTGAGCGCCGCCAGATCGCGGCCCTGATCGACGAGCGCGCCGGATTCGTCTTCGAGACGGAAATTCGCGCTGTAGAAAGCATCCAGACGCTCCGGCTGCCAGGCGTCCGGGGGCACCGCCAACCCCATGACGCGGCGAATGCGTTCACTGAGCACGGCGACCAGCGGGCGATCCCCGGGTTCGACATCGGTGAGCAAGCGATCCACGGTATCCGGCACCGGCACCAGCGGCCGCCGCCACTGGCGCGGCAGTGTTTTCACCAGCTCGATGCACTTGTCCCGCAACAAGCCGGGCACCAGCCAATCGAAGCGGTGGGCCGGCACTTCGTGGAGCATCGCCACGGGCACCAGGATGCTGATCCCGTCCTCGGTATGACCGGGCTCGAAGCGGTAGCGCACGCTGTAATCGTGTCCATTCCAGGCGATCACACTGGGAAACTGCGCAACCTCGTTCGCCGCCGGGGCATTGCGCAGCAGCCGCTCACGGGGCACGCACAACAGCTCCGGATTGCCCTGCTCCGCCTCCCGCCGCCAGCGTTCAAATGCCCGCAGACTGACCACGCCGGGCGGCACCCGCTCGTCGTAAAACGCATGGAGCTCGCGCTCGTCGGCCACCAGATCGCGGCGCCGGAAACGCTCCTCGAGATCGTTCAGCTCGGCGACCAGCGCGGCGTTGCGCGCAAAAAACTCACCTTTGCCCCCCCGCGCGTAGCCACCATCCACCAACGCGCCCTGGATGAACACTTCCCGCGCCAGCGCCGGATCAATGGCACCGTAGGCCACCGCCTTGCGCTCCTGGATGACCAGGCCGTAGAGGCTCTGCTTCTCCCAGGCCATGACCTGGCCGGCACGAGCGTTGTAATGGGGTTCACTGTAACTCTTCTTGACGAGATGGGCCGCGAGCTCCACCAGCCATTCGGGCTCGATGGCCCCACAGTTACTGGCGTAGAGGCGGCTGGTCTCGATCAGCTCGGCGGCCATGATCCAGCGCGGCGCCGCCTTGGCCACCCCCGAGCCCGGGAAAATGAAAAACTTCTGATTGCGCACACCCTGATATTCGCGGTTGTCGCCGCGCTGCCCGACGAGCGTCAACAGCCCCGCCAGCAACGCCCGGTGGATCTGGGGTGTTGTTGCCGGCGTGTGGCTGTCGCGCCAACCCAGTTCGCGGCAGACCAGATGCAGCTGGTGGTGCAGATCGCGCCATTCCCGCAAGCGCAGCGGCGACACAAACTCGCGTCGACAGTGGCTTTCGAACGCACTGCGACTGAGCTCCTGACGCTGAAACTCAGCGTGCCGCCACAGGTTGAGCAGCGCGACAAAGTCCGATTGCGGATCGGCCCACTGGCGGTGGCGCTCGTCGGCCGCCTGGCGCTTGTCGGCGGGGCGCTCCCGGGGATCCTGAACACTCAGCCCGGCGACGATCACCAGTGCTTCGCTCAGACAGCCTTCGGCCACCGCCGCCACCAGCACGCGCCCCAGGCGGGGATCGACCGGGAGCCGCGCCAGGGCCCGGCCCATGGCCGTGAGTGCATTCTCGGCATCGATGGCGCTCAGTTCCGCCAGCAGCTGAAAGCCGTCATTGACCAGGCGTCCGTCCGGGGGATCGAGAAACGGAAAATCGCGCACATCGCCGAGGCGCAGTTCCAGCATGCGCAGAATCACGGCCGCCAGATTGGTGCGCAGGATCTCCGGATCGGTGTATTCGGGCCGTGCGGCGAAATCCTCTTCCCCGTAGAGCCGCACGCAGACGCCGGGCCCGATGCGACCGCAGCGCCCGGCGCGCTGGTTGGCGCTGGCCCGGGAAATCGCCTCGATGGGCAAGCGCTGTACCTTGGTCCGATAGCTGTAACGGCTGATCCGCGCGAGTCCGGTATCCACCACATAACGAATGCCGGGGACCGTGAGCGAGGTTTCCGCCACATTCGTCGCCAGCACCACCCGCACCCCCCGATGCGGCTGGAACACCCGGCTCTGTTCCGCCAGACTCAGCCGGCCATACAGCGGCAACACCTCGACCCCGTTCAGAGCCAGTTTGCGCAGTGCCACCGAGGCTTCGCGAATCTCGCGCTCGGAGCTGAAAAACGCCAGCACATCACCACGCCCCGGTGCGGTCACCAGATCGGCAATCGCCGTCACCGCCGCTGCCACCGGATCGGCGTCCGCCTCGGGCGGGGGTCGATAACGGATTTCCACGGGATACCCACGACCCGAGACTTCAATCACCGGGGCGCCATCGAAATGGCGTGCGAACCGCTCCACATCGATCGTGGCTGAGGTGATGATGATCTTGAGGTCGGGGCGCTGAGGCAGAATCTGCTTGAGATAACCCAGCAGAAAATCGACATTGAGGCTGCGTTCATGGGCCTCGTCGATGATGAGGGTGTCATAACGCTGGAGCAGACGGTCGCGCGGAATTTCCGCCAGCAGCACGCCGTCGGTCATCAGCTTGACCCGCGTGCGTTCGCTGCTCTGATCGGCAAACCGCACTTGATACCCCACCAATCCACCGAGCGGGACGCGCAACTCCTCGGCAATGCGGCTGGCCACGGTGCGCGCGGCGATCCGGCGCGGCTGGGTGTGTCCGATCAGGCCCCGGGCGCCGAGTCCCAGTTCGAGACAGATCTTGGGCAGCTGGGTGGTTTTGCCGGAGCCGGTTTCACCGGCAAGGATGACGACCTGATGATCGCGGATGGCCGCCGCGATGTCCTCGCGCCGCCCCACGACAGGCAATTCGTCGGGATAGTGGATGGCGGGAACGCTGTCGCGTCGCGCCTGAACTGCGGCGCAGGAACTGGCGATGCGGGCTTCCAGACCAGAGAGATCGCGCGCAACGGGACGGCCCTGCTCAAGACGGCGGGCGATGCGCGCCAGCGCGCGCCGAAGATCCGCGACCTGGTGACTCAGGCACTGATCGATTTTTGCAGAGAGCAGCGCCATCCCGTCGGGTCCGACCGGATGCCGCGCCGGTGACGGCCCGGACATGGCGCGGCGCGCTACTTGGCCAGCAGCGAGATCCCCTGCTCCAGCCCGCCAAGGGTGAGCGGGAACATGCGGTCTTCGAGCACGCTGCGTACCCGCTGAATGGTGGGAGTGTGTTCCCAGTAGTCGTGGCGCACCGGATTAAGCCAGATCATCTTGGGGTAGACCTGGGCCATGCGCTCGAGCCATTCGATCCCGGTTTCCTTGTTGTAGTACTCGACACTGCCGCCGGGACTTTCGAGCTCGTAGGGCGACATCGAGGCGTCGCCGACGAAAATCACCTTGTAGTCGGCGGAATAGGTGCGCAGCAGATCGATCGTCTCGGTCTTTTCGTTGTAGCGGCGAAAGTTGTCCTTCCACACATAGTCGTACAGCGCGTTGTGGAAGTAGAAGTACTGAAGATGCTTGAACTCGGTCCGCACCGCGGAAAACAGCTCCTCGCACGTGCGCACATAGGGATCCATGGAACCGCCGACATCGAAGAAAATCAGCACCTTCACCGCGTTGTGGCGCTCCGGCACCATCTTGATGTCGAGCAGGCCGGCATTCCTGGCGGTGGAGCGGATGGTGTCGTCGAGATCCAGTTCCTCCTCGGCACCGGTGCGCGCGAACTTGCGCAGGCGCCGCAGGGCGACCTTGATGTTGCGGGTGCCCAGCTCGATGGTGTCGTCCAGATTCTTGAATTCGCGCTTCTCCCAGACCTTGAGCGCTTTTTTCTGCCCACCTTCGCCACCCGCGCGCACCCCTTCCGGGTTGTAGCCGCTGTTGCCGAAGGGCGAGGTACCCTTGGTACCGATCCATTTGTTGCCGCCCTCGTGGCGGCCTTTCTGTTCCTTCAGACGCGCCTTGAATTCCTCGATCAGCTTTTCCAGGCCGCCCAGACTCTCGATCTTGGCTTTTTCCTCTTCGGTCAGGCTCTTCACGAATTCCTGCCGCAACCACTCCTCGGGAATCAGGATATTGAGGAAATCGTCGAGGGTTTCGAGATCCTTGAAGTAAAGCGCAAAGGCACGGTCGAACTTGTCGTAATAGCGCTCGTCCTTGACCATCGCCGTGCGCGCCAGCAAATAAAAGTCGTCTACGCTGCCGAAGGCGACGTGTTTCTGCAACGCTTCCAGCAGGGTCAGGAGTTCCTTGATGGAAACCGGAATCCCGCCCGTCTTGAGCGCAAAAAAGAAGTTCAGCAACATTTAGCTATGCTTCTCCCGGCGTGTCATGAACGCCAAACGTTCGAGCAGATGCACATCCTGTTCGTTCTTCAGCAGCGCGCCGTACAACGGCGGGATCGCCTTGGTGGGGTCGCGCTGTTTGAGGATTTCGTCGGGGATGTCGTCGGACAACAACAACTTCAGCCAGTCGACCAGTTCCGAGGTCGACGGCTTTTTCTTCAGGCCCGGAATCTTGCGCACATCGAAAAACACGTCCAACGCTTCATCGACCAGGGATTTCTTGATACCGGGATGATGGACATCGACGATGCGCAACATCGTCTCGCGATCCGGGAAATTGATGAAGTGAAAGAAACAGCGACGCAGGAAAGCGTCGGGCAATTCCTTTTCGTTGTTGCTGGTGATGATCACGATTGGACGGTGTTTGGCTACCACCCGCTCGCCGGTTTCATAGACATGAAACTCCATGCGATCCAGTTCCAGCAACAGGTCGTTGGGGAATTCGATGTCGGCCTTGTCGACTTCGTCGATCAGCAGCACCACCTGCTCGTCGGCCGCGAACGCCTCCCATACCTTGCCGCGCTTGATGTAGTTGCCGATATCGTGAACCTTGTCGCCACCCAGTTGCGAATCCCGCAGGCGCGACACCGCATCGTATTCATACAGACCCTGCTGAGCCTTGGTGGTCGATTTGATGTGCCAGGAGATCAGGCGCTTGCCCAGCGCCGAAGCTACCTCTTCGGCGAGCATGGTTTTTCCCGTACCCGGTTCCCCCTTGATCAGGAGCGGGCGCTGCAGGATCACCGCCGCATTGACCGCCATCTGCAAGTCGTCTGTGGCGACATACCGTTCTGTACCCGTGAATTGCATCTTGATCTCCTGGAACCATGAAAAAATCGAATGCGCCGCATTCTACGGCAAGCTTTTGTCGCTTCCAACCCGGGCGCCAGATCGCCTCTGGACGGACGTTTCCAGAGGGGGAGCGAGACTTTCCGGCGCTGGCCCCTGAGTGAAAATGGGCTCTCGCCGGCTGCTCGGAGGTGCCCGGGGTGGCGCCGCCCGGGGCGCAGTAGATGCCGCGCCTTGGCGTGACCGGAGCGCGAGCCACACCCCCAGGGTCAGCACATAGAGCAGACCGAACACCGCCAGCAGCGGCAGCACGCCACGGAGCAGGGCATCACCACGGTCGGGACTGATGGCGTCAAACAGCATCACCCCCCAGGCCGGGGCGAGATAATGCATGTCGGGGTACGGGAACATCGGCGTCGCGAGCAGCGTGATGACCGCGACCCGCGCGCCGGCGCGGAGTGGAAATCCGGGTAGCGGCCGGGTGATCCGCCACAGCGGCGCCAGCACCAGCAACACACCCAGGTAATAGCCGACCAGGCCCCAGAAATAATTCTCTTCGCTGTACACGCGACCTACCCCACCCAGCGGACGATATGATCGGCCAGTGCATCCGGATGCACGAACTCTTCCGAGACTACCCGATCCCGCACCGAAATACCCGCCGCGTGGACGCTGTCGGGCGTGCCCGAGATCAGCGGATGCCAGGCATGCAGCGGCTTGCCCTCGGCGCGCAGGCGATAGGCGCAGGTATCCGGCAACCAGTCCGTGGTGGGCACGGTAACGGCGTTCAGCATCAGGCAGTCCGGAACGTGCCGCTGGCGATGCGCGTAGTCGCGGCAACGGCAGCGCCGGATATCCAGCAACCGGCAGGCGATGCCGGTATAGGCGATTTCGCCAGTGTCGGCATCCTCCAGTTTCAAGAGGCAGCAACGACCGCAGCCATCGCAGAGCGCCTCCCACTCCTGGGCATCGAGTTCGGCCAGCGCCTTGTCCTCCCAGAAGGACATCGTCAGCCGCCCCGGGGCAATTTTTCGTTGCGCCCGGCAATGACCGCAATCCCGGCGTCCGGCAACGGCGGCATCTGAAGAAACCAGCCGCGCTCGCGCAGCGCCGCCAATACTTCGCCGCTATCGACCCGCGCCAGTTTCCGGTCGGGCGTCAAGGCCAGGGTCAACGCCAGTTCGGGAACACCAAACCGCTGCAGCAGAGCGTCCGGCACCGGCGCCAGATCCTGCTCCCCGGTGACGTACAGATACATTTCGCTGCGCCGCGCGCTGCGATACACCTTGCACAATACTTTGTCGGGAGAAGTCATAGACTTGGCGCGCTCCAGGCGCGCACGAAATCGAGAAGTTGCGCCCCCACCAGGTCCCGGCGCCAACCTGCTGCCAGCACCGATGGCAGCTGCGGCGCGCCGTTGCTCCAGGACCGCGCGAGCTGTTCCAGATCCGGGCGTCGCACCAGCATTTCCGGAGCGATCGCGAGTTCGCCGGCACGCTCGGCCAGCCAATCGCGACAGGCCCGTACCAGATCCCGCGCCGAGCGACTCAGGGGTTCGCCCTCCAGAGGTTCCGGAAACTCCGCCGCCGGCACCTGCGCGGCCCGCGCCAGCGCGGCCAGCAACTCCGCGCCATGATCACGCGCGGTCCGGGGCCGCAGGTCGGCGATACGGGCGAGCGCGGCGCGATCCGCCGGTCGCGCCTGCACCAGCGCGAGCAATTCGACGTCGTTGACGATATGACCCCGGGGGCGATCGCGGCGCCGCGCCTCGCCTTCGCGCCAGGCGGCCAGTTCGCGGAGTGCCGCGAGCTCCCGCGCGCCCAGGCGGCCAGCGCCCTTGACGCGACGGTACTGCTGTTCCGGCGGCGTCTCCTGCGCGGCCTGCGCGAGGATTGCCGCCATCTCGGCCGCGATCCAGTCGGTGCGCCCCAGGCGCGCGCCGGCCTCGACCAACTGGTGATATACCGGAAAAAGATGCTGCACATCGGCCGCCGCGTAAGCGAGCTGAGCCGCCGACAGCGGTCGCTGCAACCAGTCGGAGCGGGTCTCCTGCTTGCCGATTTCGAGACCCAGCAGGCGCTTTACCAGCGCGCTGTAACCCAGCGAAAACCCGTGGCCGACCATGGCCGCCGCGACTTGCGTGTCGTACAGGGGCGCGGGCCGGCAACCCAGCGCGAGTTGCAGCACCTCCAGATCTTCCGAGCAGGAGTGCAGCACCTTGACCACGTTCGGATCGGACAGCAGCGCCCCCAGGGGGCTCAGATCGCCCAGCGCCACCGGATCGATGAGCCAGGCGGTGTCGCCATCGCTCACCTGGACCAGCGCCAGGCGCGGATAAAAGGTATCCGTGCGCATGAACTCGGTATCGAGGGTGACCGCCGTACAACGACGCCAGCGCGCCGCCGCCGCGATCAGTTCGGCGGCCCCGGTGATCAGGTGCGTGGGCGGTGAAGCGCCGGTCACGAGGACATGCGCCGGCGGCTGGTAAAGGCATGCGACAGGGTGCCGCCATCGACATATTCCAGTTCGCCGCCGAGCGGTACACCATGGGCAATCCGGCTCACGGACACGCCCATGGCAGTGGCGTGTTCACTGATGAAATGCGCGGTGGCTTCGCCTTCGACCGTGAGATTGGTAGCCAGAATCAGTTCCTCGATGGGTTCCTCGGCAAGCCGCCGCAGTAGTTGGTCAATGCCGATCTCCTCCGGCCCCATGCCATCGATGGGCGACAGGCGCCCGAGGAGCACAAAATAACGGCCCTGGTAGCTCCCGGATTGCTCGATGGCAAACAGGTCGGCGGGCGTCTCCACCACGCACAGCAAGGTCGGGTCGCGGCGCGGGCTGGCGCAGATGCGGCACTCCTCGGCCTCGGTGAGCGCGCGACAGCGGCGACAGCGCCCGACTCGTTCCACGGCCGCGGAGATTGCGCCGGCCAGGCGCAGCGCCCGGTCCCGGTCGCGTTCCAGCAGGTGCAGGGCCATGCGCTGGGCGCTTTTGGGACCAACGCCCGGCAGGCAGCGCAGGGCGTCGATAAGCTCGCTGATCAGGCCGTCGAACATGGGATCAAAACGGCAGCTTGAAGCCGGGCGGCAGCGAAATGCCGGCCGTGAGCCCGCCCATCAGCTCCTGCTGGCGCGCCTCCACCTTGCGCGCCGCGTCATTCATCGCGGCGGCCAGCAGATCCTCGAGAATCTCCACGTCCTCGACCAGCAGGCTCGGATCGATGCTGACCTTGCGCACATCGTGACGCCCCGTCATCCGCACCTTGACCAGCCCCGCGCCGGACTCTCCCGTCACCTCGGTGGCACCGGCCTCCTCTTGCAGCTTCTGCATCTTTTCCTGCATCTGCCGCGCCTGCTGCATCAAATCGTTCAGACCTTTCATGACTACCTCACTCGTCCAGAGGGACCACGGTATCTTCAAGCAGGACGCCGTTGAAGCGCTCCATCAGTGCGCTCACCAGGGGATCCGCGCGCAGCGTCGCCACCGCCGCCAGCTGGCGCTCCCGGCGCTGCCGCGCTTCGACCTCGCGCGGCGATTCCGCCTCGAGCACACCGGACGCAATTTCTACCTGCACCGGCGTTGCAAAATACTGGCACAGTGCGGCCTCGATGCGCTCCCGGTGACTGGCGTCATAGAGCGCGTCGCTGCGCGCGTCGAGCCGAAATACCAGGCGCTTGTCCACCCGCTCGACCAGTTCCAGATTGGCGGCGGAATTGGCCACTACGCCACCGAGCGCGAGCGCCTTGCACACCTCCGGCCACTGCGTGGGACCGAACTGTTCCAGCGCAAGGGCGGAACCCGCCACCGGCACCGCAGCCGCCGGCGGGGACGCCTCCGCAGTGGGCACCGGTTCGAGCGCCGGCGCCATCACGGCAGTCGGTGCCCGCGCCGCGCGCGGCGGCGCCAGCGCGACCTCAGCCGTCGGGACGGGCTTTTTTATCGCGGGCGGCACCTCCCGCGCCGCCGTTGCCGCCGGCTCACCCCGGGGGTCCATGACGGACGGCACCGGCTCGAACGCCAGTTGCCGCAGGAGAATCATTTCGAATCCGACGCGCAGATCGCCGCTGTGGGGCAGGTCGCGCCGTCCCAGCAGACAGATCTGATAAAACAGCTGGACGGTCTCCCGCGTCAGCTGTGCGGCCAGTTGGCGAATTTCTTCAGCATTGCCGCCACGCGAGTCCAGCGCCTCCGGCACCGTCTGGGCCACCGCCACCTGATGCCAGATGGCGATCATGTCGGCGAGCGCGGCGGCGTAATCGGGCGCGAGCTCGGCCAGTCGATCCACCAATCCCAGCACCGCGGCACCGTCGCCCGTTGCCAGCGCCTGGCAGATTTTCAGCACCGTGGAGCGGTCGATGGTGCCCAGCATGGCACTCACCTCCTGCTCCGCAATCTGGCCGCCGCCGTGGGCGATCGCCTGGTCGGTGAGGCTCAGCGCATCGCGCATGCTACCGTCGGCGGCACGGGCCAGTGCCCAGAGACTGGCTTCGTCGCAGGGGACCTGTTCTTCCCGCAGCACCATGGTCAGGTGCTCGACGATACGCTCCGGCGCGAGATTCTTGAGATTGAACTGGAGGCAGCGCGACAGGATGGTGACCGGCAGACGCTGGGGATCGGTGGTGGCGAGCAGAAACTTGACGTGGGGCGGCGGCTCTTCGAGCGTCTTCAGCAAGGCGTTGAAGCTGTGTCCGGACAGCATGTGCACCTCATCGATCAGGTACACCTTGTAACGCCCGAGCGTCGGCGCGTACTGAACATTGTCCAGCAGGTCGCGGGTGTCCTCGACCTTGGTGCGCGACGCCGCATCGACTTCAATCAGATCGACAAAGCGACCTTCCGCCAGCTCGACGCAGGCACCGCAGGTGCCGCAGGGTTTCGAGCTCACCCCGGTTTCGCAATTGAGGCATTTGGCAAGGATACGGGCGATGGTGGTCTTGCCCACGCCGCGGGTGCCGGTGAACAGATAGGCGTGGTGCAGCCGGCCCTGGTCGAGCGCATTGATCAGGGCCTTGAGCACATGCTCCTGCCCGACCATTTCGGAAAAAAAGCGGGGCCGCCACTTGCGGGCAAGCACCTGATAGCTCATGGGAATTTGCGCCTGTGGGAATGGCGTCGTCGCGACCGGCGGTCATTATAGGCTGGCGAGGTGCCTATGGTGACAGTCCGGTTGGCGGCGGTCCCGTCGAGATCGTCACCGGCCAAGCCTGCCGGTTGAGACTGCCGGCCAAGACTGCTCGGCACGCGCGAAACTCTGCTGGGCAGAATGCAAGAAGAATGCAGAGGAAGGGTGGCAACCCCTGCCAGCCAACCCCCGGCACGCGAAGTCGCTGCTACCGTTGCTCCCTTCCGGGCCTGGCGGGGTTCACAGTTGTTCGCCGCGGGGAACCGGCAGGGGCCACCATTGCGGGGCGCGATTATCCGGGCTGGCCAGTAATGACGCAACCACGAATGCCAGGGGCCGAGCGTTTGACTGTTTTTCGTGGGCGATCCCTATCCCGATGCTCGCCATCCCGCACGGAAGCGACTGTCAGCAGCCCTTGAACAGGGGAGCGCGTTTCTCCAATGCCGCGTCGATGGCTTCGAGATGATCCTCGGTATTTTGCAGCGTTGCCTGCATGCCCGCGGCCATTTCCAGTGCCGCGGTGAGCGGCATGTGCTGGGACTCCACGAGGAGTTTCTTGGCGTAGCGCACGCCCATGGGCGGATGCGCTACGATGCGTTTGGCCATGGCCAGTGCCGCGTCCAGCAATTGTTCGTGGGGCACGACTTCGGACACCATGCCCCAGCGCTCGGCCTTGTTGGCGTCGATCATGTCGCAGGTGTAGCTCATCTCGCAGGCGCGCGACAGGCCGATCACGCGCGGCAGGAACCAGGCGCCGCCGTCGCCGGGAATCAGGCCGACGCGCATGAAACTCTCGGCGAATACCGCTTTTTCCGACGCGATGCGGATGTCGCACATCATGGTGAGATCGCAGCCGGCGCCGATGGCGTGGCCGTTGACCGCGCAGATCACCGGCACCGTCAGTTTGGCCATGGTGTGGGGAATCTGCTGGATGCAGTCGATGTACCAGTTGCGAATCTCGTGCACGCTGAGTTTTTTCTCCTGCGTCATCGCGCGGATTTCCTTCAGGTTGCCCCCGGAAGAAAAACTCGGTCCGGCACCGGTCAGGATCACGCAGCTGATGCCGGTGTCGTCGTTGGCGCGCTTGAGCTGGGCGATCAAGGCCGGCACGACCTCGTCGGACAGCGCGTTGCGGGTATCGGCGCGGTTCAGGGTGATGATGGCGATGCGGCCTTCCTGCCGGTACAGCACGGGTTCGGTCATGGGGATTCCTCGGTTGCGGTTTGCCCGCGGTGATTGAAAAACGCTTTCCGGAATACTGCGATGGAAGCCCGGCGCTAGACCCGCGCCGCGTGCGCGCGCAGCACTTCCCGCGCCCGCGCCACCACGGGCGCATCGATCATCTTGCCCTTGTAGGCAGCGGCGCCGCGTCCTTCGGCCAAGGCCTGCTCATAGGTTTCGAGCAACCCGCGCGCATGAGCAACTTCCTCGGTACCCGGCACGAATTCCTCGTTCATGATGCTGACCTGGCTCGGATGGATGCCGAGCGCGCCGACAAAGCCGAGCGCGCGCGCCTGACGGATGCGGGCGCGAAACGCATCCAGATCCGAGTAATCGGCGATGGAACCCACGAAGCCGAAGGGCAGAATGCCGGCGCGCCGCGCGGCGAACACGATCTGCTGGTTGGGTCCAAACAGGCCCTCGGCCGTGGGCTGCATGCCCACTTCGGCGCTGAAATCCTCGGCGCCCAGAAACAGCCCGATCAGGCGCGACGAGGCACGGGCGATGGCGTCCACCTGGGCGAGACCGCCGACGCCCTCGATGAAGGCGAGCAATCTGGTGTGGCCGGGCGTCAGTCCCTTGTCGATTTCAATCTCGTCGATGGTCTCGGCGATGAAGGCCATATGATCGGCGCTGGCCACCTTGGGCACCGCGATGGTGTGGACCTGCGCGCAGACACTCTCTTCCAGATCGCGCACCGCGAGCCGCCAGGGCCGGTTGATGCGCACCAGCACGTCGAGGCCGTGGCCGGCGATCTGCGCGGCCGCGCCGGGCACGGCGGCGCGGGCACTCGCCTTCTCGGGCAACGGCACGCTGTCTTCCAGATCGAGAATGATGGCGTCGGCACCGCGGGTGTGGGCCTTGGCGACGAATTTCTCGACGTGTGCCGGCACGAACAGCGCCGAACGCCATGCGGGCAGTGGATTGCTGGTGCTCATCCGGCATTCCTCAGGGTGGCAGTGGCCTGCATGGTGACGGCACCGGTGTGATCCAGCGCCCACAGACTCAGCCCGGCACCGGTTCGGCAACCCTCGACGCGGAAAGGATGGCCGTCGATCAGGGGACGCACGGCGCGATAGTCGTACTGCGCGATCTCGACGCCCGGCAGCTCGGCGCGTACCAGATCCAGCAGCAGGGTCGCCGACAGCGGCCCATGCACCACCAGCCCCGCATAGCCTTCCTCACGCATGGCGTAGTCGCGGTCGTAGTGAATGCGGTGGCCGTTGAAGGTCAGTGCCGAATAGCGAAACAGCAGCACGGGATCGGGCATCCAGGTGCGGCCGAACTCCGCCGTCGCGGGCGGCGCCACCGGCTTGGGCGCGGGCGCATCGGGGTCCGGGTCTTCGCGGTATACCAGATTCTGGGTTTCGCGAATCGAAAGTACATTGCGCGCGCGGATTTCGTGGGCGACGGTGACGAATACCAGATCGCCGGTGCCGCCACGCTTGTGGGTCACGCTCTGGACGGTACTGGTGCGGGTGGCGGCATCGCCCACCCGCAGCGGCGCGATAAATTCGACAGCGCCCGAGGCCCACATGCGCCGCGGCAGCGGCACCGGGGGCAGAAAGCCGCCGCGCTCGGGGTGGCCGTCGCGACCGATTTTCGACTGCCGCGCGGTCGGCAAAAAATACAGCCAGTGCCAGGGTCGGGGCAGTTCATCGCCGGTGGCTGGCGCGGACTCCCAGTCGAGGGTGGCCGCCATGGCTTCCACCTTGGCGGGGACGATCAGGTCGGTGGCGCTTTCCTGGCGGCCCTGCCACTGCTGCAAGTGCGCGAGATCGATAGCGGTCATCTCGTCCCCTCAGAACGACTTGGGCATGCCCAGTTCGTGGATGGCCACGTGGGACAGGATCAGGTTGGTGGAGATCGGCGCGGTCTGGTACAGCCGCGTCTCGCGGAACTTGCGCTCGATGTCGTACTCCTGGGTGTAACCGAAACCGCCATGGGTCTGCAGGCAGGTATCGGCGGCGTGCCAGGCGGCCTCGGAGCCGGCCAGCTTGCACATGTTGGCCTCGGAGCCGCAGGGCTTGCCGGCATCGAACAGACGCGCCGCGTTCAACACCATCAGTGCCGCCGCTTCGGTCTCCACATAGTTGCGCGCGATCGGGAACTGGATGCCCTGGTTCATGCCGATGGGACGGCCGAACACTTCGCGCTCGCAGGCATAGCGGCTCGCGCGCTCGAGGAAAAAGCGCGCGTCGCCGATGCACTCGGAGGCAATCAGGATGCGCTCGGCGTTCATGCCGTCGAGGATGTACTTGAAGCCCCTGCCCTCCTCGCCGATGCGGTTCGCCGCCGGCACCCGCAGATTGTCGAAGAACAGCTCGGTGGTGGAGTGGTTGATCATGGTCTTGATGGGCTTGATGGTGAGACCGTTGCCTACCGCCTCGCGCATGTCCACCAGAAACACCGACATGCCGTCGGAGGATTTTTTCACTTCCTCGTAAGGGGTGGTGCGCACCAGCAGCACCATCAGGTCGGAGTGTTCGGTACGCGAAATGAACACCTTCTGGCCGTTGATCACATAGTCGTCGCCGTCGCGTACCGCACGGGTGCGGATGCGGGTGGTGTCGGTGCCGCTGGTGGGCTCGGTGACGCCGAAGGCCTGCAAGCGCAGTGAGCCTTCCGCGATGCCCGGCAGATAGCGGCGCTTCTGATCCTCGTTGCCGTGCTTGAGCAAGGTGCCCATGGTGTACATCTGGGCGTGGCAGGCACTGCCGTTGCAGCCGGAGCGCTGGATTTCCTCGAGCACCGCGCAACCGGCTTCGATGGGCAGGCCGGCACCGCCGTATTCCTCGGGAATCAGCACCGACAAAAAACCCGCCTCGGTGAGCGCGCGCACGAATGCGGTGGGATAGGTATGGGTGTCGTCCAGCGCGCGCCAGTATTCGCCGGGGAACTGGCTGCACAGCCTGGCTACGGCTTCACGGATTTCGGGATAATTTTCGTTGGTGCTGCTCATCGGAATACTCGTTGCACGGGTCGCGGAAAGGGGGCCGGCAGCCAGCCGGGCCCGGGGATTCTATAGGCTGGGGCGCCGGGCGGCAAAACCGGCGACGCGCGGGCAGACGATGACGAGACGCCCCGACTTCCAGCGCCGTCAGTGCCGTTCGGCTGCAATGTGTCGGCGCGATTGCTGATTCTATGTACAGTAACCACCGAGCGATAAAAGGTGGTAAAGAGAAGCCATTCATCCCGCGTGGACCCCGAGCGACATCCACTGCGGGAAGCAATGGCTTACATAAAAACCTCAATAACATAAGACACGTTTCCGGAGTAATGACATGTCAAATGCACCAGCAGCATCCACCCGCACGTCCGCGCCCCGCCCCGCCAGCAGTTCGGCCTCGCAGTATGACGCCGTGGTCATCGGCGCCGGCGTTTCCGGTCTGTACCAGCTCTACCGACTGCGCGAGGCCGGCTTTTCGGTCCTGGGAGTCGAAGCCGGCAGCGGTGTCGGCGGCACCTGGTACTGGAACCGCTATCCCGGCGCCCGCTTCGATTCCGAAAGTTACACCTACGCCTATTCGTTCTCGGACGAACTGCTGCAGGAATGGAACTGGAGCGAACATTTCGCACCCCAACCCGAGACCCTGGCCTATCTGAATCACGTTGCCGACAAGTTCAACCTGCGTCCGCTCATACAGTTCAACACGCGCGTCAAGGCGGCAACTTTCGATGCCGATGCGCACTGCTGGGACATTGTCACCGAGGCCGGTGCAACCCTTCGCGCCCGCTTCATGGTAATGGCGACCGGCCTGCTGTCGGCGACGCAGTTTCCCGACATCCCCGGCATCGACAGTTTCAAGGGAAAATCCCTGCACACCTCCCGCTGGCCCCAGGATCCCAACGGCCTGGGCGGCGACAAATCGGTCTATCAGGGCAAGCGGGTCGGCATCATCGGTACCGGCGCGACGGCGGTGCAATTGATTCCGCACCTCGCCGCCGGCGCCGCCAGTCTGCATGTGTTCCAGCGCACCGCGAACTGGTGCGCGCCGCTGCACAATGGGCCCATCCAACCGGAAGAACAGGCAGCGTTGAAAGCCAGCTACCCGGAAATTTTCCGGCTGTGCGACGAAACCGCCGGTGCCTTCATGCACAAATTCGATCCGCGCTCGGTGTTCGATGTCAGCGCCGAGGAGCGCGAAGCGGTTTTCGAAAAGCTCTGGAATGATGGTCGTGGCTTCGCAATCTGGCTCGCCAATTTCCACGATGTCATGACCGACATGCGGGCCAACAAATTACTGTCGGATTTCGTCGCCCGCAAGATTCGCGAGCGCGTCAGGGATCCCGCCGTCGCCGCGAAACTGGTGCCCATCACCCATGGCTTCGGCCAACGCCGTGTGCCCATGGAGACCAACTATTACGAGGTCTACAACCAGGACAACGTGACCCTGGTCGATATCCGCGAAAACCCCATCGAGCGCATCACGCCGAAAGGGATCAAGACCACAGCCGCCGAGTACGAACTCGATGTAATCATTTTCGCGACCGGCTTCGATGCCGGTACCGGCGCCATTTCCCGCATCGACATCCGCGGCCCGGACGGCAGCTCCATCAAGAACAAGTGGTCGCGCGAGCTGAAAACCTTCATGGGCCTCCAGGTCAGCGGCTTTCCCAACATGTTCATGCACATCGGCCCCCACGCCGCATTCTGCAATCTGCCCCGCTGCGCGCAGATCACCGTGGATTGGGTGACTGATCTCATGAGTTACATGCGCGAGCACAATCTCAGGGAGGTAGTGCCCACACCCGAGGCCGAAGCGGCATGGACCCGCCACGCAGAACAAGAAGCCGACAAGACGCTATTGAGCAAAACCGATAGCTGGATCATGGGCAGCAACATTCCCGGCAAACCCCGCGCACTGCTGCTGTACGCGGCGCCGGCGCCGGTGTTCCGACGGGAATGCAGGACGCTCGCGGAGAATGATTACCCGGGGATGCGCCTGAGCTGAAATCGCGCCGGATCATGGCGGAGTCGCTTCGACTCCGGAATCGCCCCGCGGCAGCGGAATCGCCACTCGCACTCACCGCAACGCGGGGCGAAGATCGCTAGCGTTCGCCGTAGCCGGTCCGTGCGCCTATCCCAGCGCAAAGCGGCTCAGCCTGCCGCGAGACCGAGCAGGCCGGCGCGCAGCCCGTCCAGCACGAACTGCACCGCGAGCGCGGCGAGCAGCAGCCCCAGCAGCCGCGTAATGACGTTGATGCCCGTCTCGCCCAGCACCCGCTCCACCCGCGCGGCGCAGAGAAACATGGCCAGCGTGAGGGCCAGCACCACCAGGCTCAGGGCCAGGATCAGCAGTTCGGTTGCGATGCCCTGATCGTGAGTCAGCAGCATCACGGTGGTCAGCGTACCGGGTCCCGCGATCATGGGGATCGCCAGCGGAAACACCGCCATGTCGGCACGCCGTGCGGCTTCGCTCTGTTCCCGCTCCGTGGCCGAACTCAGCCCCGAGTGACGTACCAGCAGCAGGTCCATGGCGATCAGGAACAGCAGCACGCCACCGGCGATGCGAAACGCCGGCATGCCGATACCGAGATAGTCCAGCAGCCAGCCGCCGCCAAAGATGAAAAAGGCAATCACTCCCGCCGCGATGAGCACCGCCCGGATGGCGATGCGACGCCGCTCCAATGCAGTTTTTCCGGCCGTCAACGCGGAAAACATCGGGGTCAGCCCAAAGGGATCGATCACCACCAGCAGCAACACAAAGGCTACCGGAGCCATCGCCAGCGCAGCACTCACCTGCGCGGACATTCAGGCATCGGGACGATGTCGAACGCGGCGGGCGCGCACGCGCTGATTGAGAAGTTCGACACCGAAGCTGAACGCCATCGCGAAGTAGATGTAACCCTTGGGAATGTGGAAGTCGAGACCATCGGCGATCAGCGCGGTACCCACCAATACCAGAAACGACAGTGCCAACATTTTCAACGTGGGGTGTCGGGCGATGAAATCGCCCACGGCACCGGCAAACAGCATCATGAAAATAATCGCAATAACCACGGCGATCACCATCACCGGCAGGTGATCGGCCATGCCGACCGCCGTGATGACCGAATCCAGGGAGAACACCAGATCCAGCAGCCCGATCTGAACCAGCATCAGCAGGTAATTGCTTCGCCCCGGCGGACCCGGCACTTCCAGCTCATGCGCCGCATCCCGTACATCCATCTCATGGCCGATTTCCATGGTGGCTTTGACCAGTAGAAACAGCCCACCCAGGATCAACACCAGATCGCGCCCGGAGACTCCCTGGCCCAGCACCGTGAACAGGTCGGCGGTGAGCTTTACCAGCCAGGCCAGCGAGGTCAGCAGGACCAGTCGCAAACCGAGTGCGAGGGTAAGACCGAAAAAGCGCGCGGACTTCTGTTGCTCGGGGGGGAGCCGCTGCACCAGAATCGCGAGAAAGATGATGTTGTCGATGCCGAGCACGACTTCGAGCGCGGTCAGGGTGGCCAGCGCCATCCAGGCTTCGGGCTGGGTGATCCATTCGAACATGACAGGCAAGCTCCAAACCGTGGGACAGGGGCAAATCGCGGGCGATTGTGGGGCAAAATCCAGCGCCTGAACACCTGTCCTGCGCCATTCAGGCCGCCCCGAAGTCCGCGCGGCGTACGCCGGCACCGCCGCTTGGGCGCCCAAATCGGTCGCGATGTCGGTGCAAGCCGTCAGTTCGGCGCGATGGCGATGCCGTCGTCACGCAACCACACATAGACAGCCGGGATCACGATCAGCGTCAGCACGGTGGACGAAACCAGCCCAAAGATCAGCGCGACGCCCATGCCGTGCAGCATGGCGTCGGGCAGAATGAAGAGCCCGCCGGCAATCCCCGCCAGCGCCGTCAAGATGATGGGCTTGGCGCGAATGGCGCCTGCTTCACGGGCGGCCTGCCGCATGGGGACACCGTTGCGGACGTTCACCTGGATAAACTCGATCAACAGAATCGAATTGCGCACTACGATTCCGGACAACGCGATGAGGCCTATGGTCGAAGGCATGGAATAGGTGGAGCCCATGAGCCAGTGGCCGACGATGATCCCGGAAAAACTGAGGGGAACCGGCAGCAAAACCACCAATGGCGTTTTGAAGCTGCGGAACTGGCCGACGACCAGGATATAAATCCCCAACACGGCAAAGCCGAACGCCGCGCCCAGTTGTGCAAAGGTTTCACGGGTCACATCCCACTCCCCCATCCACAGCAGCGAGGGCTTGCTCTCATCGTCCGGCTGCCCGAAATATCGCACCGGCAGGGTTTCGCCGCCCGGCCATGGCGCCTGTTTGATGAGTTGTTCGACGGTGTGCAGCGCGTACATGGGTGCGTCATAGGGGAGGCCGCGAATCCCGGCGGTGACCATGTCGGCGAAGCGACCATCGCGGCGAAACACCGGGTAGGACGCCGGCTCAGACTCGATGTGCAGGACATCGCCCAGTTCGCGCAGCTCGCCGGTCAAGGTAGGAATCGGCGTGGAGAGCAGCCGCTCGCCGAGGAACAGGGATTCCCTGGGTTGCTGCAGTACGATCGGCAGCGGATGCTGTCCCTCCCCGCGCTGCGAAACGCCCAGGGCTTCCCCATTCAGCAGCAACTTCAGCGTGCTGTAGACAGCGTCTTCGTCGACCTGATGGAACTCCAGGCTTGGCTGGTCGATGGAAATCCGCAGCCGTTGCGTCGGGTTGCCGAAGGAATCGTCGCTTTGGGCAAGCTCGGGAACCTGATCGATGAGTTGGCGAACCTGGCGCGCCGTTGCCCGGCGCGCGTCGGCGTCCGGGCCGTAAATTTCCGCGATGACGATGTAGGGCGCTGGCGGTCCCGGCGGCGCCTCGACAATTTTTACCGTGCCGTTTTCCGGCAGGTTCAGGCTTTTCAGGCGCTCGCGGATCACGAGGGAGATATCGTGACTTTCGCGATCGCGGTCCCAGGTCGACAGCAGCCGCAGGCGCAGTTCGCCCTGCTCGGGCAGACTGCGCATGTAGTCCTGGCGCACCAGCCCATAAAAATCGAAGGGGCCGGTGCCACCCGCATAGATCTGCATGTTCTGGATTTCGGGGATATCACTCACCAGTCCGGCCAGTTGTTTCAAAACCCGCTCGGTGGCCTCCAGGGTCGACCCCTCGGGCAGATCGACCTGGATCTGGATGTCCTGCTTGTCGTCAAACGGCATGATCTTGAACAGGACCAGCTTGAAATAGGGCATCAGGAAGGTAAGCAAGGTCAGCAACACCACGCCGAAAAACGTCAGCCGCGCCCGGCGCGGCGTGAGCAGCAGACCGCCGACGCAGCGCCGGAACAGTTTGCCGAAAATGCCGCCGGAGGCCTCAGTGTCATCATGCGACGTGCCCGCCATCGCATGCGCGCGAGTGTCCGCGCCGATCGACTCCATAGCGTCGTTGCGATGAGTGAGTCGCAGCATCGCCCAGGGCGCTACCGTGACCGCGAGCATCAGGGAAAACAGCATCGCCGCGATGGCCGCAACCGGAATGGGTTGCAGAAAGGGGCCGACAAATCCCTTGATGAACAGCAGCGGCAACATGGCCATGACGACCGTGAGCGTCGCGATGATGGTGGGGTTGCCCACCTCCGCCACCGCGTCGACTGCCGCTTCTGTCCAGGTGCGCCCATGCAACATTCGCCAGTGCCGCGATATGTTCTCGGTAATCACGATGGCGTCGTCGGCGAGGATGGCCACCGAAAAAATGATGCCGTACATGGTCAGCCGGTTGAGGGTGATGCCGAACAACCAGCACACGGAAAAAGTCAGCAAAATCGTGGACGGGATGACGATCAAAACCACTACGCCCTCGCGCCAACCCAGAAAGGCGACCATGATCAGGATGATCGCCACGGTCGCCAGGGCCAGGTGAAGCATCATCTCGTGAGACTTGTGCCGCGCGGTCTCGCCGTAGTCGCGGCTGACGGAGACATCGACGCCAGCGGGGATCAGCCGACCGCGCATCAGATCGAGTCGCTTCAGCACGTCTTCGCTGATCTGCACACCATTCGAGCCCTTGCGCTTGGCGATCGCCAGCGTCACGGCGGGCAGACTCTGGAAGGTCCGCTCACCATCCGGCCCCAGGGTCGGGGTCAGCTGCCAGGCACGCTGCGTGGCGATGCTCTCGCCGACAACCACCCGCGCCACGTCGCGCACATACACCGGTCTGCCGTCCTGGGTGGTGACGATCAGAAGGCCGATATCCGCATTGTTCTGCAGGTTCTGCCCGACAATGACCGGCACCAACTTGTTTTCACCACTGAGAGCACCGGCCACGAACGTCTGATTCGCGCTGCGGATCTTGGCCACCAGTTGATTCAGCGTCACGCCGTAGACCGACAACAGTTCCGGGTCGGGTTCGATCCGCACTTCCTGGGGTTTGCCGCCCACGATATAGGTCAGCCCGACTTTGCTGCCCTTGACCAGTTCGTGTTGCAGCTCTTCGGCGAGATCGTAGAGTGCACCCCACTGCCAGCGCCCTTCGTTGCCGGGCTTCGGCGCCAGGGTGAGCACCACCACCGCGACATCGTCGATACTGCGGCCGATCACCAGGGGTTCCTGAATGTTCGGCGGCATGCGATAGCGGTTGGCATCGATGGCATCGTTGACACGCGCCACCGCGATGTCGTCATCGAAGCGCGCGTCGAAGCGGATGGTGAAGACCACGCCGTCGTCCCGGGTGGTCGAATAGGTGTGCTCGACGTTGTCGATACCCTTGAGGATATCTTCGAAAGGCTTGGTCACCAGCTCGACGACCGCGTCGGCCTTCAGCCCCGAGGTGCTGATGAAGACATCGACGAAGGGGACCGTGATCTGGGGATCTTCCTCCTGGGGCATGCTCGTGAGCGCCATCGCACCCAGCACGAAAGACACCACCAGGATCAGTGGCGTCAACGTGGAATGGGCAAATGCCTGAGTGATCCGCCCGGAAAAATTCGGCTCCGCCACGATCAGCGCTCCGCGCCGACGGCATCAACCGGCGATGAGGGCGCCAGCAGCACGTCGCCTTCCTGCAACCCCGCAAGAATCTCCACGCCCGTTGCCACCCTCATGCCAGGCTGCACGACGACTTCGGCGCCACTGGCCAACCGCACGTAATTCAGGCCGTAGCGTTGGTAGATGTACGTGGGCGGCACCACAAGCGCGTCCCGGGCATCGGACGCCACCCATACCCGCACGCGTTCACCGACGAAGAAATCACCCAATCCCGCCACTTCCACATCGGCGGCGACACGACCGTTGGCCAGCTCGGGATAAATCTGCACGATCTGGCCGGCGCGGCGTTCGCCCGGCTCCAGCGCGAACGCCGGGTCCAGCATGCCGCGGTCGCCCACCAGCACTTTGTCGCCCAGCTTGATGAAGCGTGCGTGGCGCTCGGGCAGCGTCAGGCGCAGCACATAGCTCTCGGCCGCGATGTTGGCAATGACCTCTCCGGGCAGGATCACACCGCCCAGCGTGACATTGACCTTGAGCACGCGACCCTGCACCGGCGCCAGCACCCGGCCCTCGGTCTGCGCCTCGCGAATCACCGCCTGATCGGACCTGGCGGCGGCAATGTCGGCGGTGATGACATCCACCTGGGTCCGCGCCTCATCGAAAGCCGCCTTGCTGATCTTGCCGCCCTGGTAAAGCGTGGATACGCGCTGGAGCGTGGTCGTTGCCAGCTCCAGCTGCGCTTCGAGCGAGCGCAGCTTGGACTGGGCGGCATCGATCTGCATACCCTGTTTGGGATCTCGCACCCGCGCCAGCAACTGCCCGGCTTCGACCATCTGGCCCTCGTCGGTGAGCAGCTCGACGATGGTGCCGCCGATCCGCGCGCGCGCGGGTGTCACCCGCACGGTTTGCACGATGGCAAACAGCGACTTCATGTCCGCAACCGGCTGCGCCTTGAGGGTGTACTGCCCGGTGGCGCCGAACGCCGGTGACCCCGCCACCGCACCGGATAACACCAGCATCAGCGCCCCGACCACGACCGCCGCCGCGCTGCGCGTTACCGCGCCGATACCGCCACCTTCCGCCCAAAAGCCCATCATGAAACCCCGTTAATTATGGTGTTTTCCCCGGTCTGCGTCCGACCGCACCAGACGCGGCCAACCCGGTGGTTCCGGGGAACCAGAGCGTTTTGCCGATCGCATTTCTCGATGCAGGATTGGCGCGTGCCGCAACGCGCGGGCGCCGGGGCGGCTGCTATTGTGGAGCAAAACGCCGGGCGTTGGGACGCGCGGCGGCACACGGGGCATTATCCGAGGCGCCGAATCCGCCGCCGGAGGTCGGCCAGATCCGGCTTTGCCCCGCCATAGACGCCCGCCTCCAGCAACCCGCTGATGGCGGCGGCAGCGGCGGCCAGATCGGGGCGTTCCCGCGCCACGCGCTCCGCCAGCGCGCGCGGCGCCTCCCCCCGCGCACGCGTCACGCCGCACTGCTCGAGCTGGCGGCAGTAGCGTTCGAACAACTGCTCCAGGGGCGGACGCGGCAACCGTCGCGCCACCCGCAATTGCCCGAGCAGAACCGGCAGCAACGCCAGGGCCCCGGCACCAAGCACGAAAAACCCCAGCCGCCAGGGATCCCAGGCACCGAGCCATCCGGTCAACAGGCGCTCCTGCCGATATTCATAGCCCAGCACCCATTGCGCCCACAGGTAATCGGCGTAATCGAACTGCAGGCGCAGCCGATCGACCCAGCGAATCCCCCGGAAGCGCAGGAGGGACAGCGGGGAATCCGCAAGGAATTGCCGCTCGCCGCCCAGCAGGTCGGCAACGCTGGTTTGGATCCGTTCCGGCGCGACGGCTGCGGTCGGGTCCACCCGCACCCAGCCGCGCCCGGCGAGCCAGACTTCGGCCCACGCGTGGGCATCGTATTGGTGCACGATCAGATAGCCGGCATCGGGATGGTATTCGCCGCCCTGGTAGCCGACCACGACCCGGGCCGGAACCCCGGCGGCGCGCAGGATGAAGACAAAGCTGCTGGCAAAATGCTCACAGAAACCGCGCCTGGTCTGCCAGAGAAATTCATCGATCGAATCGCGGCCGAGCAGCGGCGCATCCAGGCTGTAGACATAGTCGCGGTTGTAGAGCGCCAGTACACGCTCGACCAGGGCCGCATCGGAATCCACTTCGCCGCGCCAGCGCGCGGCCAGCGTGCGGGTACGCGGATTGGCGGTGCCGGGGAGTGCGGTTGCCATGGCCCTGCGGCCGTCCCCGAGCCCCTCGACAGCGGCGCGGTAGTCCATCCACGAAGTGAGACTGTGGCTCCAGCGGGACACCAGCGGGGTCGCACGGGTCAGCGTCAGGTCATCATTGAGAGTTACGTCTGCACTCTCCGGGACTGGCGTTTCCAGGGCAAACAGCCAGGTCTCGCCCGAGGGCTCGAAAATGGTCTGGTAACGCCGCGGCGCGCCGAGTCGCTCCACGGCAACCTCCCGGGACTGCGGCCCTGCGCCATCCCCCCGGGGCGCGCCGGGACCGGGAAGGGGCCCAGGTTCTATGCGCGACCAGTTCCTGCCATCGAAGCGCGCCAGCACCAGGCCGCGCCAGTAGAGTTGGTTGTGTGGCGGCGGCGCGCCGTCAAACTTCACCCGAAACGCCACTTCCCCCGAAGCCCCCAACCGGCTCAGGTCGCCGGGCGCGAGCAAATCGCTGACACCGGTTGCGCCCTGGCGCGGCTGCGGCACGGTCCACAGCGAACCCAGGCGGGGCATCACCAGGAACAGAATCAACATCAGTGGCACGGCCTGCCCCAGCAGCACGGCGGCGGTGCGCAAGGGTTGCCAGTAACCCGCCTCGGCGCGACGGTGCAGGGCGGCAAGCACCACGGTGACCAGAAACACGCCCCCCAGGGTCGCGAGCGCCGTGCCGGGCGTTTGCGAGAACAGGCACTGGGTGACGGCGACGAAATAGCCCAGGCAGACCAGGATCAGGGCGTCGCGGCGGCGCTGCATTTCCAGCAGCTTGAGAATGAAACCACTCCACAGTAGCGCCACCATGGGTTCCAGTCCGTGCAGGCGCCCGTAGGACGCGAGAATGGCGCCGCCGCACAGGAGTACCAGCACCGCCTTGGACCAGGGACCGGGGTAGCGCCACCGACCGCGATAGATCTGGATGCGCCAGCCGAGCACCAGGGCGCCCGCCCCGAGCAGCCAGAGCGTCAGGTGATCGCTGTGCAGACCGGCCAGCGCCACCTGGGTGAACAGCAACCAGAACAGCGCGGGCCGGGGAATCTGCCAGACCGGCTCCATCAGCGCACCACCTCCGGCAGACCGAACAGCGCGAGGGCGCGCAATACCTGCTCCCGGTGCGGGCGTCCGCTCCCGGGTGCAATCACCTGCCCGGGCAAGCGCAGACCGTACGCGCCCGGTCCGGCGTCGGCGGCCAGCGCGGCGCCGCACAGGCGCGACAGGCGCGCTTCGGTGTCCAGACCCGGGAAATCGTCCCAGTCGAGCCAGCGGCGCTGGTCCACGGGATCGGTGAAATGCTTGGTGTGAAGTCCGAGTCCGCGCGCATGGTGTTTCCAGGCGATACGGCTTTTCGGCTCGCCCTGCTTATAGCTCTCGAGGGCGGCGAATTCCTCGCGGCCGGGAACGCTCGCACCACCCGCCTCACTCGCTACCGGCAGCACCTGCCGCGTCGGTCCGCTGGCGACGGGATGCGGATACACCAGCGCCCGGGTCTCCAGACGCACATGACTCCAGACGCGCAGCAGACCGAGCGGGTAGACGCTGGCAATCGTCAGTCGTCCCGGATCGAGCCAGCCGCGACGGGTCGCTGGCACCGACAGCCGGACGCGGCGGTGCTCGCCGGCGCCGAGATGAACCTCGCAGGACTCGCCGCCGGCATAGGACAGGCGAATGCCTTCGCGCGGGCGACGACCGTCGTTGCGAATCTCCAGGACAAAATCCACATCCTGCCCCGCAAAGCCGTTGCCGGCGCGCAGGGGGACGAGTTCCAGTCCGTGCAGGTTGCCGTAGGTGTGAAAGATGGCGATCACGAACAGGCCGGCTAGCAGAAAAGTCAGCCCGAACACCAGGTTGTTTTCGAAGTTGGTGGCGGTCAGCCAGAGCACCACCAGAAGCGCACCGTAGAGAGCGCCGGCGCCCGACGGGAAAATGAACAGCCGGCGGTTTTCGAGGCGGCACGCCGGCACCGACGGCAGGCGCCGGTCGAGCCACTGCTGGTAGCGTCTATCAAAGGCAGCGCGCAGCCCGGGCACGGACATACCTCCGGTCCATTCGCTCCACGATTCTCACGGACCAGTAGGCTCGGCGCCGGAACGGCACCAACCGCCGGCTAAAGAATATCCACCGCATTCAACACCCGCTGCGCCGCCGCTATCGCGGGCTCGCCACCCGCCGCGCTGTGCAGGCGATGGGCGATCACCGGGCCGAACACCGCCTGCACATCCTCGGGAATCACATGGGAGCGACCCGCCATGAAGGCCCAGGCACGGGCTCCCTGCAACAGCGCCAACCCGCCGCGCGGGGAAACGCCGTGTTCGCAGTCGGGTAACTGCCGCGTGTACTGCACCAGCCGCTGCACATAAGCGATCAGCGCGGGTGCGGCCTGAATCTGGTCGACGCGCTCCTGCAGTGCGCTGAGCTGCGCGTCATCCAGGATCCGGGGCAGGCCCGGCAGGCGCAGGCGCGGATTGGTACCGGCCAGCAATGCGCGTTCGGATTCGGCATCCGGATACCCCAGGTGCAGCCGCATCAGAAAGCGGTCCAGTTGTGATTCCGGTAGCGGAAAGGTGCCGTACTGGGTACTGGGATTCTGGGTCGCGATCACGAAAAAGGGTTGTGGCAGTGGGCGCGTCTCGCCTTCCACGCTTACCTGCCCTTCGGCCATGGCTTCGAGCAGGGCGCTCTGAGTCTTGGGGGTACTGCGGTTGATCTCGTCCGCCAGGATCAGCTGGTTGAACACCGGGCCGGGGTGAAATTCAAAACTGCCGTGCTCGCGCCGATAGACCGAGATGCCGATGATGTCGGCGGGCAACAGATCGCTGGTGAACTGGATGCGGCCATAACTGAGGCCAAGTACACGCGCCAGGGCTTGCGCCAAGGTGGTCTTGCCGGTGCCGGGCACATCTTCGATCAGGAGATGGCCGCGCGCCAGCAGACAGGCCAGGGCGAGTCTGATCTGGCGCTCCTTGCCGAGCACGACACTGTTCAGCGCGGCAATGGCCGCCCCTACCGGTCGCTGCGGGCCATTCAAAGCGCGTCCAGCCCCCGCGCGAGGTCCGCCTTGATATCGCCGATGTCCTCGAGTCCAACCGCCACCCGGATCAGGTTGTCGGTGATGCCCGCGCGCGCTCTTTCCTCCGCGGTCAGCCGACCATGCGTGGTGGTGGCTGGATGCACGATGGTGGATTTGGCGTCGCCCAGATTCGCGGTCAGCGAGAGAATGCGGGTGGCGTCGATGACGCGCCAGGCGGCCTCGCGGCCACCGCGGACGCGAAATGCCAGCACGCCACCGAAGGCGCGCTGCTGCCGTTTGGCGAGTTCATGTCCGGGATGATCCGGCAGGCCGGCGTAAAACACCCGTTCCACGGCCGGCTGCTCGCGCAACCACTGGGCCAGCGCGAGCGCACTGGCGGAATGGGCTTCCATGCGCAGACGCAGGGTCTCCAGGCCCTTGGTGAACACCCAGGCATTGAAGGGACTCAGCGTAGGTCCCGCCGAGCGCAGGAAGCCGAGCACCTCGGCCATGAGTTCTGCGCGGCCCAGCACCACGCCGCCGAGACAGCGGCCCTGGCCGTCCAGGTACTTGGTGGCGGAGTGAATGACGATATCGGCGCCCCACTCGAGCGGTCGTTGCAGCGCCGGGGTACAGAAACAGTTGTCCACCGCGAGCAGCACGCCGCGCGCGCGCGCGAGTGCGGCGAGCGCATCCAGATCCGCCACGTCGGACAGGGGATTGGAAGGTGTCTCCAGAAACAGCATCCGGGTCTCGGGCCGGATCGCGGCGCGCCAGGCGGCGAGGTCCGTCAGGTCGACATAGGTGGTCTCGACGCCGAACTTGGCCATGAATTTGTTCAGCAACACCGTGGTGGTGCCAAACACGCTGCGCGAGCACACCAGATGGTCGCCGGCCTTGAGCAGCGCCATGCAGGTGCTGAGGATCGCGGCCATGCCGGACGCTGTGGCGACCGCCTGCTCGGCACCCTCGAGCGCCGCGATCCGCTCTTCAAAGGTGCGCACCGTCGGGTTGGTGTAGCGCGAATACACATTGCCGGGCAACTCGCCGGTGAAGCGCGCGGCGGCTTCGGCCGCACTCGCGAACACATAGCTCGAGGTCAGGAACAGCGCTTCACTGTGCTCGCCCTCGGCGCTGCGCACCTGACCGGCGCGCACCGCAAGGGTGTCGAGCGCCGCACCGGCGAGCGGATCGGAAGCGTCGTGCTCTGTCATTCAGCCCACCCCGCGCGTCGTGTTATGCAATCCCAGGACCTCGTCGCCGGTATCCGTCAGACGCAGTTTCGCGCCGTTGCCCCGTGCCGACTCCAGGCGCTCCAGATAGCCTGGATCGACATCGTTGGTGATGTATTCGCCGGTAAACACCGAACATTCGAAGCGGTGAATTTCGGGATTGCCCTCGCGCGCAGCTTCGATCAGATCGTCCAGATCCTGATAGATGAGCCAGTCCGCGCCGATCTCGGCGGCGACTTCCACATCCGTTCGCCCAAAGGCTACCAGCTCGCTGGCCGCGGGCATGTCGATCCCGTACACATTCGGGTGGCGCACCGGCGGCGCCGCCGATGCCATGTAGACGCGCGTCGCGCCGGCATCGCGCGCCATCTGCACGATCTCCCGCGACGTGGTACCGCGCACGATGGAATCGTCCACCAGGAGCACTTTCTTGCCCTGGAATTCGAGCTTCACGGGATTGAGTTTCTGGCGCACGGATTTGGCGCGCTGGCCCTGTTCCGCCATGATGAAGGTACGGCCGATGTAGCGGTTCTTCATGAAGCCCTCGCGGAATTTGAGTCCCATGGTTTCCGCCATCGCCTGGGCTGCCACCCGGCTGGTATCCGGTACCGGCACCACGACATCGATATCGTGATCCGGCCACTGGCGCAGGATCTTTTCCGCCAGCCGCTCGCCCATGCGCAGGCGTGCCTTGTACACCGAGATATTGTCGAGCATGGAATCGGGACGCGCGAAATAAACCTGCTCGAAGATGCAGGGCACCAGTTCCGGCGTGTCCGCACACTGGCAAGTGTGGAGATTGCCTTCCAGGTCGATGAAGATTGCCTCGCCCGGCGCCACATCCCGCTCGATCTGATAACCCTGCACATCCAGGGCAACGCTCTCGGACGCCACCATGTACTCGCGCCCGCGGGCCGTATCGCGGCGACCAAAGACCAGCGGGCGGATGCCGAACGGATCGCGAAACGCGAACAATCCGTAGTTCGCAATCAGGCCCACCGCGGCATAAGCGCCCCGGCAGCGGCGATGCACTCGCCGTACCGCCGAAAAAATATCCTCGGGACGCGGTTGCAACTTGCCCTGCAACTGTAATTCGTGCGCAAACACATTGAGCAGGATTTCAGAATCGGAATCGGTATTGACGTGGCGCAGATCGGATTTGAAAACATGGCTCAGCAGCTCGGCCGAATTGGTCAGATTGCCGTTGTGGGCCAGACAGATGCCGTAGGGGGAATTGACGTAGAAAGGCTGCGCCAGCGACGGTCCCGAGCTGCCGGCCGTCGGATAGCGCACATGACCGACGCCGATCGGGCCGGTGAGTTGCGCCATGTGGTGTTCACGAAATACATCCCGCACCAGACCCACATCCTTGCGCTGACTCAACTGCCCGTCGCGACAGGTCATGATGCCGGCGGCGTCCTGGCCGCGGTGCTGCAACATGGTCAACGCGTCGTAGATCTGGTACTGGACGTCGGTCTTGCCGACGATGCCAACGACGCCACACATAGCCGTACCCCGCTCAGCGAACCAGTTGCTGGAACCAATCAACCAGCGTCCCTGCCAATTCTCGTGCCCTGCCCTCAAACGCCAAAAATTGCGGAATCAGGCTGGATTCCCGCCACCAGGCGTCCTGCTTCACCGGTAGAACATGGGGCACCAGAATCAACGCCGCCATCACCACGACCAGACCGCGGACGACGCCAAACAGCGAACCCAGAAAACGGTCGGTACCCGACAGACCGGAGGCGCGGATCAAGCGCGAAATAGCGAAATTGATCAAACCGAGTCCCAGCAGAACCGCCAGAAAAACACCCAGCCATGCGCTGATGAATCGCAGTGAAGGCGTTGCCATCACGCCTTCCAGCCAGTGCGCCACAGATCCGTGAAACATCATCGCGGCGGCGAGCGCCAAGCCCCAGGCAAGCAGGGAAAGTGCTTCGCGGACAAACCCGCGCATCAGGCTGATGAGCGCGGAAACACCGACCACGGCCACGATCATCCAGTCCGCGATATTCATGTCAGTCCGCTCGTGAACCGCACCGAATTGTAGCAGACCGGGCCATGCCCTTCCGGGCACTCAGGACGCTCAGGGTACAAAGGGAACGATCATCGTCTTGACGCCGAATTTGCGTTGCAGCGCCGCCTGCTCGGCAACCAGAGCTTCCCGCGTCATCTTGGGTCCGACAAAGACCCGGTGGGTGGCTTTGCCCCCCGCGGTCGAAGTCTGCACAAACGCGCGATGTCCACCCTTGAGCAAACGGTCGCGCAGCTCCTCGGCATTGGTCTTGTCCTGAAAGGCGCCCGCCTGCAGCACCCAGGATGCGGGCAGGCCCTTGGCATCAAGCCCGGGCTCTTCGGGTATGGACTTTGCCGAAACATCTGTCGTCGACGGGCTGGTTGCGCCAGCTGCAGAAGAGCCGGTCGCGGCAGCGCCTGCCGCGCCACCGCCCGGCGCGAGCTGAAAGAGCTCTGGCTCGCCTGGCGAACCGGATGCCCCTGACGTCGGCTCCGCGGGCGCCTGCGGCTCGGTGGAGGCGGACTCCGGAAGCGGAGTCGGCTGAATCGTGGGCGCAGGCGGTAGATGACTGCCGGTATCGATCTTGGTGTCGCCACCAAAATCCAGGACCAGCGGCAACAGCACACTTGCGAGCGCCACCAGTACCAGAAGGCCCAGAATGCGCTGCCGCAAGGCTTGGTTCATGGGCTGTCACCTCCTGCGGGCGCATGATCATTCCGTAGCAGAGCGAGCACCGGCGCCACGGTGTGAAAAGAGCCGAATACGAGAATCACGTCGTCCGGTCGGCTCGCACCCAGTGCTGCGGCAAAGGCTGCGGCGGGACTGGGGTGGCAAGTCGACATCGCCGACAATCCCTGACTCGCTGCCGCATTGTACAACAGGCCCGCGACCTGGTTCGCCGTTGCGCCCCGCGCGACATCCGGCAACGCGCAGCAATGCCAGCTGGCAACCTCAGGCACCAGGGGGGCCAAGATGCCCTCGATGTCCTTGTCGCCCAGCACCCCGACGACTGCATGTACCGCGCGCCCGGCGCCCCGATTCAGACGTCGCAGCCGCTCGGCGAGGAGTGCGGCGGCGGCCGGATTGTGGGCCACATCGAGCACCACCCGGCGCTCGTCCCGGGTGATTTCCTGAAAGCGTCCCGCGAGGCGAGTATCGGCGAACGCGCGCGCCACCCGGCTGGCGTCCGGGGTCAGCCCCAGGCTGATGAGCGCCTGCACTGCGCAGGCGGCGCTGGCCAGTGGCAGTCGGGGAATCGGCAATTCGCGATAGTGCACCGACTGCCCGTCGGGGGTAGTGCAAACCAGTTCCAGATCGTCGTCGCCGCAGGACCAGGAAAAACCCTTCCCCCCAAGCCGGATCACGCGCGCACCGATGTCCGCCAACGTCGCCAGCATCGCGGCGGGCGGTTCCGGATCGCCACAAATCAGCGGCACATTCGCGCGGGCAATGCCGGCTTTCTCGACGCCGATGGCAGCGCGGTCGAGACCCAGCCACGCCTGGTGATCCAGCGCTATGGAAGTGATCACGGCCACATCGGGCGCGACGATATTGACCGCATCGAGGCGGCCGCCCATCCCCACTTCCAGCAGCGCGACATCCACTCCTGAATCCGCGAGGATGAGGAAGGCGGCCAGGGTGCCGGTCTCGAAATAGGTCAGACGGGTTTCGCCGCGCGCCGCTTCAACCCGGGCGAAGGCATCGCACAGCACCTCGTCGGCAACCGGCACCGCGTCGATGCGTACGCGTTCGTTGTAGGCGAGCAGATGGGGTGAGGTGTAGCTTCCGAAGCGCTGGCCCGCTGCCGCGAGCAGGGCTTCCAGGAAGGCGACGCACGAGCCTTTGCCGTTGGTTCCCGCAACCGTCACCACGCGCGGCGCCGGGCACCGCAATTGCAGCCGCGCCGCTACCGCCGCGACGCGCTCAAGTCCCAGCTCGATGGCAACCGGATGGCGCGCTTCCAGCAGCGCCAGCCAGTCAGGCAGGGTTTGCGGCGACTTGCTGGGGGGAGGAAATTGGGAAACTGTCATCCGCTTCCGGGCGCTCCGGCGCAGGCTTGCCGCCGAGCTTGGCGAGCAATCGGGCGATGGTGGCACGCAGCGCGGGGCGCGCCACGATCATGTCGATGGCGCCGTGTTCCAGCAGGAATTCGCTGCGCTGGAAGCCGGGCGGCAGTTTCTGGCGGATGGTCTGTTCGATGATGTTGGGTCCGGCGAATCCGGAACGCGCGTCCGGCTCGGCGATATTGATGTCACCCAGCATGGCGAGGCTCGCGGATACGCCGCCGTACACCGGGTCGGTCATCACCGAAATATAGGGAACGCCCGCGGCCTTGAGGCGTTCGAGGATGGCGCTGGTCTTGGCCATCTGCATCAGCGAGATCAAGGCTTCCTGCATCCGCGCGCCACCGGTGGCAGAGAAGCACACCAGGGGAATCCGTTCGTCGAGCGCCCGGCGCGCGGCACGTGTGAAGCGTTCGCCCACCGCGTAACCCATGGAGCCGCCCTGGAACTCGAATTCAAATGCCGCCGCGATCACCGGCAGCGCCAGCACCCTGCCCTTGATCGCGATCAGCGCGTCTTTCTCGCCGGTCTCCTTCTGAGCGGCGGCGAGCCGGTCGCGGTATTTCTTGATGTCGCGGAACTTGAGGCGATCGACGGGCAGGACATCCGTTGCCAGTTCTTCGCGACCGTCGGGATCGAGAAAAATGTCGAGCCGGCGGCGTGCGCCGATGCGGATGTGGTGGCTGCACTTGGGACAGACGTCGAGATTGCGTTCGAGCTCGGGCCGGTACAGCGGTGCCGCGCACTTCGGACAGGGCACCCACACCCCTTCCGGAACGCTGCGCGCCTGGTCGCGGCCCTGAGTTTTCAGGCCCGAGGGCCGTATCTTGCTCAGCCAGCTCATGGTCTCGTCACCGTCTGATCACCTCGTCCTCGCCGTGCTGCGGCATCCTACAGACGCGCGCGCCAGTGTCAACGCGATGCCGCCTTCGCGGCCACAATGAAATCCCGCATCAAGCGCGGGTCCTTGATTCCGGGCGCAGCCTCGACGCCGCTGCTGACATCCACCGCGTAGGGCTGCACCTGACGCACGGCGGCAGCGACGTTCGTCGGGTCCAGACCGCCGGCCAGAATCAAGGGCAGCTCGCGCTGCGCCGGCAGCCGCGACCAGTCGAAGCCGGCTCCGGTGCCGCCGGCAACCAGTGGATCCCAAGCGTCGAACAACAGGCCCGCCGCGGCGGGATAGCTCGCCGCGGCCGCGGCCGGATCCAGCCCGGGCGCCATGCGCAGTGCCTTGATATAGGGAACGCCGAACTGGGCGCAATAAGCGGGCGTCTCGCTGCCGTGCAACTGCAACAGATGGACGCCGGTGCGCGCCAGCACCTCCCGTACCCGCTCCGGCGCGGCATCGACAAAGAGTCCCACCGTGGTGACGAAAGGACCGACGATGCGCACGATCGACGCCGCCAGCGCCAGGGACACGCAGCGCGGGCTCGCCGGGTGAAACACCAGCCCGATGGCGTCGGCACCGGCATCCGCTGCCGCCTGCGCATCGGCCTCGCGCGTAATCCCGCAGATCTTGACCCGGATCACCAGTGCGCCTCCCGACGCTGCGCCAACACGTTCACCCGTGACAATAGCGCCGTACCCGCCACAAAGCACGGCCCGCCCATCAGGGCCGGGACCGCGAAGCGCGGCGGATAGTGCACACCGACCAGATAAAGACCCGTCGGTGCCGCCGTCGCCGCGCCGGCGGAACGATCGCGGGATGCGAGCAGCTCGGCGATCCACCGTGGTGGGCGTTCGCCGCGCCCTACCGCGCACAGGGCGCCAACGATATTGCGCACCATGTGCAGTAAAAATGCGTTCGCCGTGATTTCGATAATGACGAATTGCGCCTGCGACCACAAATGCAGCGCGATCAGATTGCGCCAGGGTGATTGCGACTGACAGCCGGCGCCGCGAAAGGCGCTGAAATCGCGCTCGCCAAGCAATAACTGTCCGGCCGATTCCATGGCGCGCACGTCCAGCGGTCGGCGCTCGCGGCCAACCTGGTCACGCAGCAGCGCCGGATCGCGGTCGGCGTTATGAATGACGTAGCGGTACGTACGCGCCAGGGCGCTGAAACGCGCGTGAAAACCCGCATCGACGTCCTGCGCCCACTGCAATCGAATGGAACGGGGAAGCTGCGCATTGGCGCCGAGCAGCCAGTTGTGCGGCGCACGTCGCGCGCCGGTGTCGAAGTGAATTACCTGGGCAGTGGCGTGAACCCCGGTATCGGTGCGCCCGGCACAAGACACCGTGACCGGCTCATCGGCAATCCGGGACAGTGCAGTTTCGACTTCCTGCTGCACACTGGCGCAGTGCGTCTGGCGCTGCCAGCCGCGAAAGCGACTGCCGTCGTATTCGACCACGGCGGCCACCCGGTGCAGACCTGCGGGCAACTCGCACCCATCGGGAACCCGGCAGTTACCGCGGTACTCCCAGGGGATCGGCGCACTCACCCGCTACCCGAGTCTGGCGAGCAACTGCCGTGCGGATTCCTTCTGCGCCTCATCCCCACCCTGAAGCACGTAATCGAGGATTTCCCGCGCGCCTTCCGCGTCCCCCATATCGACATAGGCTTCCGCCAGTTCGATCTGGGTGGCCATTTCCTGCCCGGGCTCGAACAGATCCAGATCGCCATCCAGAGAGGTGGCCTGCCAGGCTTCGGCGGTCGCTGCGACCGGCGGTTCGGCAGAATCCTGAGGCGCATTCGTCAGCTCGCTATCCAGCAAGTCAAGGTCGAAATCTTCGAGCTCACCAGTCACTTCCCGCTGCGTCGCGATCGTCTCTGCGTCGGTCGGCGACTCCGCCGGCAGGTCCAGATCGAAATCGAGATCCAGATCGAAATCCAGATTTTCCGCCGCCAGGGAGGACTCGATATCTGCTGGAGCAGAGTCTGCCGGAGCAGAGTCTACCGGAGCAGCGGCTGCCGGAGTCTCGGGAGCCGAGGCTAGCTCGCGCTCCTGCAACTCCCGCCGCAGTGCATTGGCGGACTCGGTGGCACCCGGATCATCCAGGGCCTCAAGCTTCGGAAGCGCCGCCTCGAAGCCGGCCCGGTCGCCTTGTTGCGCCAGCAGTGCCAGCATCTTGAGGTGCAATCCGGAATGCCTTGGATAGCGTGCCAAAGCGTCGGTCAGCAGTTCACTCGCCTGCTGTTCGTTGCCAAACGACAGGCAGACATCGACCTCTTCCAGGATCTGGTCGGGACCTTCGGTGAAGCTGGCCTCCGTCGGCAGCAAATCCTCGTCGTCGAGGGCAACAGGCGCCGTCAGATCACGGTCAAACGCGGCGGCATGCGCTCCCTTGGCTTCAAGCTCGCCCGGCAGTCGCAGTCCGTGCTGCTGTGTGGCACGCCCACGCAAGGCCGCAAGGCCCATGGCTACCAGCAGCAGAATTCCAGTGAGCCCCAGCGCCGGCACCAGCCAGGGGCGCAGTTTGGCGACGGTATCCAGAGGACTTTGGTCGGCCGGCGGAGCCGCGGGCGCGACCGTATCACCACTACCGGCGGTTACTGTCTCAGGTGCGGCGGCACTGGCACCCGACGCAGGCGATGCCGGAGCCGCGTCATCGGTCTGACCGGCAAACGTGCCCGCTTCGGCATTTGGCGCCGACTCGGCCGGCTCTCCGGACAATGGCGCTTCCGCAACTGGCGTCACCGAGCCCGCTTCGACAGTATCTGCTGGTTTCCCGGTGTCGGCAGCGGCGGTGTCCGACGTCTCCTGCATACCGCCTTTTTGCAATGCCGCCAACGCCGGGTCGCTGATTTCAACGAGGCGGGATGCGGTTTTCAGCTGTTCTTCGAGACTCGCAACCCGCGCTCTCAGCTCGGCGTTTTCGCGTTCGATCCGGTCTTTTTCTTCCAGAGCTGAACCCATATCGGTGCGCGATGGATCCGCCGTATCTCCGGTCTCCCGGCCATCGCCGCCCATGGCAGCAGAGCCGGCATCGGCGCTGCGGGCGCCGCCGGCAAGACGCAGCTCACCGTTCTCACTGCCGGCACTCGACTTTTCAGCGGTCCTGGCACGCGACTCGATGACGCGATCGGCAGCCGGCTGGGCAGCCCGAAATTGATTCGCGGCGAGGTCTTGGTCGACCGCGGCCATGGCCGCGGCATCGGGCAGATTCAGCACTGCGTCGCGCCGGATCAGATTGGGGTTCGCGCGAATGAATGCGTCGGGATTGGCCGCCAGTATCGCCTGCATCGCCTGCTGTACGGTGACGCCCCGAGGCTGATTACGCACCGCGATTCCCCACAGGGTGTCGCCAGCCTGCACCCGGTAGCTGCCGTTCGCTGGCGTCGATGCTCGCGCCGCACCATGCGCCGGCAACCGCCGGGGCGACTCAGAGGCAGGGGCTTCGGAGCGAGGGCTAACTGCCGCGGTGGGCGCCGCGGCAGCAGTCTTTCCCGCAGGCGGTACTCCCGCAAAGGTCGGCAGATCCAGGAGCACTGTGTATTCGCGGAGCAAGCGGCCGGAGGTCCAGCGCAATTCCAGCAGAAAATTGAGGTAGGGCTCCTTCATTGGGCGCTGTGAAGACACCCGGATCACCGGCTTGCCAGGGCTCGACAAGTCAACCTTGAAGCGGAGATCAGCGAGCTGAAACTCGCGTTCGACTCCTGCGCGCTGAAAATCCTCCGGCGACGCCAACTTCGTCGCTATTTGGGATTCGTTGAGGTCTCCTATGCTGAGCAGGGCTATCTCGGCGCGCAGCGGCTCATTCATCGCCGACTGAAGCGTGATTTCACCCAAACCAACCGCCGAGGCCCACTGCGCCGCCAACAGGGCCAACAGTCCCAGGGAGTATCTTGATGTCCGTGAAGCCATGTTCGTATCTTCCTGCAGTTGTCCCATCGTCCCAAGAGCAATCAGCCCAGCTGTTGAATATTTACACCAAAATCGCTCGCTAACCAGATATTAGTTATCATAATTCCAGTTCTGGCAGTTTACGTCCACAAAAAGCCGCCGAAAACAGATCGAGGTCTCAAATTCGAGGCGGAGCGCTCGCGCACCGACCCCGTTCACTACCGCACCAGCCGCAGCATGCGCCGCAACGGCTCCGCCGCGCCCCAGAGCAACTGATCGCCGACGGTAAACGCAGTCAGATACTCCCCGCCCATGGCGAGCTTGCGCAGGCGACCCACAGGGATTTCCAGCGTCCCGGTAACCGCCGCCGGCGTCAATGCGCGCAGGCTGTCCTCCCGGTGGTTGGGCACGACGCGCACCCAGTCGTTGGCCGCCGCGATCAGCGCTTCAATCTCTGCGATGGGCAGGTCGCGGGTCAGCTTGATGGTCAGCGCCTGGCTATGGCAACGCATGGCACCGACGCGGACGCAGAGTCCGTCGATCGGCACCGGATGGTCCTGACGACCGAGAATCTTGTTGGCCTCGGCGCCCCCTTTCCATTCCTCGCGACTCTGCCCGTTGTCGAGCTCGACGTCGATCCAGGGCAACAGGCTACCGGCGAGCGGGTGACCAAACTCCGCTACCGGAAATCCCGGTGCGCGCAGTGCTTCGGTTACGCGGCGATCGATGGCGATGATGGAGCTGGCGGGATCCGCCAGCAAATCCCGCACTGAATCGTGTGCCGCGCCCATCTGGGCCAGCAGTTCGCGCATATTGGGCGCGCCGGCACCCGATGCCGCCTGATAGGTCATGGCAGACACCCACTCCACCAGCCCGGCCTGGAACAGGCCACCCAGGCCCATCAGCATCAGGCTGACGGTGCAATTGCCGCCGACAAACACGCGCCGGCCCGCGTCCAGCGCCCGTTCGATCACCGCACCGTTAACGGGGTCAAGCACGATGACGGCGTCATCGTTCATGCGCAATGCGGATGCCGCATCGATCCAGTAGCCGTTCCAGCCGGTCGCCTGCAAGCGGGGAAACACCGCCTTGGTGTAATCGCCGCCCTGGCAGGTCAGGATGACGTCCATGGCGTGCAATTGGTCGATATCCATGGCGTCGAGCAGCGTGCTTCGGCCCTGGCCTACGTCCGGCCCCGGTTGCCCGGCCTGGGAGGTGGTAAAGAAGTGGGGCCGGATCGTGGCGAAATCATCCGCCTCCGTCATGCGCGCCATCAGCACCGAGCCGACCATCCCGCGCCAGCCAACAAAACCTATATTTTTCATTAAGTTAAACCTGTTTTGACAACTACTGCATTAATCATGAAACGCGCCGATGCGGTATCCGACCGGCCACTCAGCAGGACGCCCAGAGCACCAGAACATCGGCACTGAAGGAGCCATCCGCCTCGATCGCAAAGTAATCCCGCACCTCGCTGCTCGCCCCCTGCTGCAGCGCGCGGATCGCGACCCGCAGTGGTTCCGGCGTCTGCATGCGCGCCACCCAGGACGCGAACTCGAGCCGCAGGCGCGAGAGCGCGTGCCGCTCGGGCTTCAGGCCCGCCTGCGTGAGCAGTTGCAACCATTCCGCCGGGGTGTAATCGCGCACATGGCTGGGATCGCGCAATACCTCGACCGTCTGGAGATGGGTGTCGAGCAACGGTCTGGGGGCACCGGCAATATCCACAAAGGCCGCGCGCCCGCCCGGTTTCAGCACCCGGAGAACTTCGCGCAGCGCGCCACCCAGGTCGTTCCAGTGGTGCGCGGAATAGCGGCTGAACACCAGATCGAACTGCCGGTCCGGAAACGGCAACTGTTCCGCAGCACCCTGGGTAGTGGTGATGTTACCGAGGCCGCGCTCCCGGGCCGTAGCTGCGACGATGGCAAGCATTTCCGGGGCCAGATCGTAGGCCACGACCGTGCCGGCAAGGGGCGCGACCTGATAGCTGACATGACCGGCACCGCAACCCAGATCCAGTACCTGCGCTCCCGGGCGCGCCGCGACGGCGTCGCGCAGTTCGGCAAACTCGGGGCCCTGGGCGTGTACGGCACTGCTCAGATAGGCACCGGCCTGAGCGCCGAATTGACGGCGCACCGCCTCGGCGTGACTTTGATCACTCATGCCAATCCCTGCCCGTCGGTCACTGATCAACCCGCGCCAAACAGCCAGGGATGCGCAGCGCGGTGGCGCGCCTCGAACGCCCGGATCTGGTCGCTGTGCGCCAGCGTCAGGCCAATTTCGTCCAGACCTTCCAGCAGGCAATGCTTGCGGAACTCATCCACCGCGAAGTGATAAGTGCCGCCGTCAGGCCGGGTAACCGTCTGGCTGGCGAGGTCTATGGTCAGCCGATAACCCTCGGCGAGCGCGGCTTGCCGAAAGAGTTCATCCACTTCTTCATCTGATAAAACAACGGGTAACAATCCATTCTTAAAGCAGTTGTTGTAGAAAATATCGGCGTAGCTGGGGGCGATCAGGACGCGAAACCCGTATTCCTCCAGCGCCCAGGGGGCATGCTCGCGGGACGAGCCGCAGCCGAAGTTCTCCCGCGCAAGCAACACGCTGGCACCCTGATAGCGGGGCTGATTGAGGACAAAATCCGGGTTCAGGGGACGTTTGGAATTGTCCCGTCCCGGCTCCCCCACATCCAGATAACGCCACTCGTCGAACAGATTGGGGCCAAAGCCGGTACGTCGGATCGACTTCAGAAACTGCTTGGGAATGATCTGGTCGGTGTCCACATTGGCGCGATCCAGGGGCGCGACCAGCCCCTGATGCCGGGTAAAAGCTTTCATGCCACCTCCCCCTGTCCCAGTAATTCCCGGACATCCACGAAATGCCCGCACACCGCGGCGGCGGCCGCCATCGCCGGACTCACCAGATGGGTGCGGCCACCGGCGCCCTGCCGGCCTTCGAAGTTGCGGTTCGATGTGGACGCACAATGCTCCCCGGCTTCGAGACGATCGGCGTTCATGGCCAGACACATGGAGCAGCCGGGCTCGCGCCACTCGAATCCGGCTTCGATGAAGATCCGGTCGAGTCCTTCCTGCTCGGCCTGGGCCTTGACCGGCCCGGAGCCGGGCACGACCAGCGCCTGCTTGACGCTCGCAGCCACCTTGCGGCCCTTCGCAACGGCCGCTGCCGCGCGCAGATCCTCAATCCGCGAATTGGTGCAGGACCCGATGAAAATGCGGTCCAGCCGGATGTCGGTGATCGCCTGATTGGCGACCAGCCCCATGTACTTGAGGGCCCGCTCGATGGAATCCCGCTTGGTCGGGTCCGGCTCGACCCTCGGGTCCGGCACCCGCGCGTCCACCGCCACCACCATTTCCGGCGAAGTCCCCCAGCTGACCTGGGGCTTGATGTCCTGCGCGCGCACCTCCACCACCTTGTCGAAGACGGCATCGGGATCGGAATGCAGTTGCTGCCAGTTCGCCACCGCCTGCTCCCACTGCGCACCCCGGGGCGCGAAGAGACGTCCTTTCACATAGTCGATGGTCTTGGCGTCGACCGCGACCAGACCCACCCGGGCGCCGGCCTCGATCGCCATGTTGCAGAGCGTCATGCGACCCTCCATGGACAGCGCGCGAATCGCGCTGCCCGCGAATTCGAGTGCATAGCCGGTACCGCCGGCGGTGCCGATGGTGCCGATCACCGCCAGCGCGATGTCCTTGGCGGTGACGCCCGGCTCCAGTTCGCCTTCGACCCGCACCTGCAAATTCTTCATTTTCTGGGCGATCAGGCATTGAGTGGCAAGCACATGCTCGACTTCCGAGGTGCCGATGCCGTGCGCCAGCGCGCCGAAGGCGCCGTGCGTGGAGGTATGCGAATCGCCGCACACCACCGTCATGCCCGGCAGGGTCGCGCCCTGCTCCGGCCCGATGACATGCACGATGCCCTGCCGCGCGTCGTGCATGCCGAATTGCAAGATGCCATAGCGCGCGCAGTTGTCGTCCAGCGTCTGCACCTGGATGCGCGAAACCTCATCGGCAATGGCCGCGATGCCGCCGCGCCGCTCGACACTGGTGGTGGGCACATTGTGATCCGGCGTGGCCAGATTGGCGTCGCTGCGCCAGGGCTCGCGCCCGGCCAGCCGCAAGCCCTCGAACGCCTGTGGCGAAGTCACTTCGTGCAGCAGATGGCGGTCGATGTAGAGCAGCGCCGAGCCATCGTCGTTCTGCCGCACCAGATGGGATTCCCAGAGCTTGTCGTACAGGGTTTTGCCGGCCATCGCCGCATCCGCCATGTGGGTCGAAAAAGAGGCCGAAAGTCTATCGATCCCCGGCCCATAAAACAAATTCATGGCCCTGATGGTTGCGACTTCACCGTAGAATTCTCGGCCTTCACTTTGCGGCATCTCCGCATGGACGTATTCCGTAACAGCGCAATGGCATTGAGGCGCCAGCCCGGATGATCAAGCCGCCCGACCGCCTCGCTCCGGCGGCCGTCATCTGGCGTGACGGCGTCCTGCGCTCGCTTCACTTCGAGGACATCTACCACTCTCCCGCCGATGGCCTGGGCGAGACCCGGCATGTGTTCATTGCCGGCAACCAGCTGCCGGAACGCTGGCAGGCGTTGAACGCGGACGCCAGCTTTGTCATCGGCGAAACCGGGTTCGGCAGCGGACTCAACTTGCTTGTCGCCGGCAGCCTGTGGCTCGCCAGTGCGCCGGAAACGGCAGTGCTGCACTATGTCTCGGTAGAAAAACACCCACTGGCGCGCGGCGATTTCGCGTGCGCCCTGGCGCAATGGCCCGCCTTCGCGGCCCTGGCCACGGAACTCGCCCGGGACTATCCGCCACCGGTTGCCGGCTGCCACCGCCTAGTGCTTGCCGGCGGACGGATTCAGCTCACGCTGCTGCTGGGCGATGCCGTCGCCATGCTGAATCAGCTGCGCGCCTCGGATCACCCGGCCGTGCGCCACGGCACCGCGCCAAAAATCGACGCCTGGTTTCTCGACGGCTTTGCGCCCGCCCGCAACCCGGATATGTGGAGCCCGGCGTTGTTCGCGCAACTCGCCGCACTCAGCCGCGTCGGCACCAGCTTTGCGACCTTCACGGCCGCCGGCAATGTGCGCCGCGGCCTTGCCGACGCGGGCTTTGCCGTCACCAAGGTTGCCGGCTACGGCAGCAAGCGGGACATGCTGCGCGGGGAGTTTCTGGCGTTGCCGGCCCCCGCGGAAACCGCCGCCCCGCAGCCCCAACGCCGCCGACCGGCCGGCGCGCCCTGGCATCTGGGCGCCGCGGAGTACGGCACCGCGCCCGGAACAGCGGCCATCATCGGCGCCGGCATCGCGGGCTGTACCAGTGCCCGCGCGCTGGCGGAGCGCGGCTGGCGGGTGACCCTGTACGATCGCACCGCCATCGCCAGCGGCGCCTCGGGCAATCCGCAGGGCGTGCTCTATCCGCGCCTGACGGCGGAGCCCTCCGCCTTCGGTGCCATCAATCTGGCCGCCCTGCTCTTTGCTCGGAACTATTACCGGGACTTCTGGCGGGACGGACTCGGCAACCACTGCGGTGTCTTGCTGCTGCCGGAAACGGCTGCCCACGCGGAACAACTGCGCCGGATCGCCGCACGCCGTCCCGCCGAAATCGCGCGCCTCGTCGAGGCGCCGCAACTCACCGCCATCGCGGGAATACCGCTTGCCGCGGACTCTGGTCTGCTGCTGCCCGGTCTCGGCTGGATCGATCCCACGGCGGTATGCCGCCGTCTCGTCGAGCATCCTCGCATCGCTGTTCGCAGCACAGAGATCGTCGCGCTCTCCCGCGATGGCGCTGAAGGTTGGCAACTGAGCCATCGCCGTGGCGAAATCACCGGCTCTTATGACGTGGTGGTTCTGGCCAATGCCACCGAGCTGGCCCGCTTCGAGCAGACCCGGCACTTGCCGCTCAAGACCATTCAAGGCCAGATCAGCGTCTGTCCGGCGACGCCGGCAAGCAAAAAACTTCGCACTGTGATCTGCGGGGCGGGCTATCTGGGCCCTGCGGCCGGCGGTCGGCACACCTTCGGCGCAACCTACGATCTGTCGGCCACCCATCTTGAAGTGCGCAGCGATGGCCACCGCGAGAACCTGGCCAAGCTCGACGCCACCGATCCCCGCCTCGCCGAAATCCTGGGTTCCCCCGACCCGGCGCAACTCTCCGGCCGCGCCGGGCTGCGCTGCGTTACCCCGGATTACCTGCCGCTGGTGGGGCCGGCGCCCGTCGAACACCTGATGCTGGAGACCTTCGCACCGCTGCGTCGCGACGCCCGCGCCGACATCCCTCATCCCGGCAGCTACTGGCCGGGATTGTTCATCCACGGCGGCCACGGGTCGCGCGGCCTCAGCCACGCGCCCCTGTGCGCCACCCTGCTCGCGGACCTGATCGAGGGCCGGCCACGACCGCTGGCGCGGGAACTGGTGATCGCGCTCAATCCCGCACGCTTTTTGATCCGCGACCTCAAGCGGGGCCGGCGCTGAGCCGGGCGGCGCCGGCTCCCCGGTGACCAGATCGAGCCGGAGCCGGCACCGCAGCGCGCAGCGCCGGACGATCAATTCAGATCGGCGTTATCCCCCGCCGTTTGAAGGGATGTCCCGGGCGGCGCTCGCGCGCCATGTCGAGCGCCTGAATCAGCACGCGGCGCGTATCCCGGGGGTCGATGACGTCATCCACCAGCGCGGCTTCGGCGGCGGGCAGAATGCCGATCTTGGCGCGGAATTCCGCGATCAGTTCCTGTTTGCGCTGCTCGCCGTCCTCCTGCTGCGCGAGCTGCTTGCCGAACAGGACCTGCACCGCGTCGTCGGGCGAGATGGCGCTGAAGGAAGCCAGCGGCCAAGCCACCAGCAGATCGGGGCGCATGCCCAGGCTGTTCATCCCGTAGTGCGCGAGGCCGAACGCCTTGCGCATCATCACCGTCATGCGCGGGACGGTGGCGTGCTCGATTTCGTACAGCATGCGCGTGGACCAGCGGATGATACCGTCTTCCTCCGACTGCGGCCCCGGGTAGAAACCTGGAATGTCCTGCAGGAAGATGAGCGCAAAACCGTACACGTCGCAAAAATTGATGAAGCGACAGATTTTCTGACAGGCCTTTACATCCAGCGTGCCGGACATCTGATTGGGCTGGTTGGCGATGATGCCGACCGCGCGGCCATCCAGATGCGCGAGCGCGGTCACCACGTTGGGCGCAAAGCGCGGCTTGAATTCGAAACAGGCACCATCGTCCACCAGACTGCGCACCACCTTTTTGACATCGTAGGCAAAACGCAAATCGGACGGCACCACGTCCAGCAGGTCGTCGCAGCGGCGGTCGGGCCGGTCGCGGGTGGGCCGGCGCGGCGGCGGCTGGTTGCAGTTGTCGGGCAGGTACGACAGAAACTCCTTGATGCTGGCGATGCATTCGCGGTCGTCCTCGACCAGCAGATCGGCCATGCCGGAACGCTCGACGTGCTTTTTCGCGCTGCCCAGTTCCTCCAGGGTGGTGTCGATCCCCATCTTGGTTTTCAGTAACTGCGGCCCCGCGATCATCATGCAGGCGCTGCGCGTCATGGGCACGAAATCCCCGATGGCGGTGAGATTGGCGTGGCCGCCGACGCAGAGTCCCATCACCGCCACCACCATGGGCACATAGCCGCTCAGCGCCACCAGATTCGAGAACTGCGGATTGTCGTAGGCGCCCTGGGAACTCACCTCTTCCTCAAGCCGCGCGCCCGTGCCTTCGGTGAGGATGACCAGCGGGAACCCGTGATCCAGCACCATGCGCTTCAGGCGGGTGAATTTCCATTCGCACACCTTGCCCATGGAACCGCCGCGAAATTCCATGTCGTAGGCCGCGACCGCGACCCGGCGCCCGTTGACCTTGCCGTAGCCGACCACGATGCCGTCGCGAGGCGTAGCGCCCGGTTTGGTGTCGCGGGCGAGATCGCTTTCCCGCGCCAGCGGCGCCAGCTCCAGGAAGGTACCCGTATCGAACAGCAGATCGACGCGCTCGCGGGCGGACAACTGACCGCGGGCGTGGCGGCGCAAATAGTCGATGGCGGCCAGCGCCTGCTTGCGCTCGGCAAAGGGCTTCATGGCCTCGGTCAGGCTCTTGCCGTCGCTCATACTGTCCTCGGGTTGTCCTCGCGCTGCCCCCGGGGAAGGAGAAGGGGCCGCCGCATTCCATCGTAACGACGGAACCGTGCAAAGCGGCGCGGGAATGTAGCCCGAATCCGCAGCCGCCTCAAGGCGACACCCCACAGACAACCTGGCGCGCTGGCGCGCCATCAATCGGCGGCGGCACGCAGCGCCCGGGCTGCGGCCACCATGGCGACCAGCGCCGGCCGCACCTCGTCCCAGGTGCGGGTCTTGAGGCCGCAGTCCGGATTCACCCACAGCCGTTGCGCCGGCACCCGGGCACGGGCACGCCGCAGGCGCTCCAGGATCTCGGCGGCCTGCGGCACATTGGGCGAGTGAATGTCGTAGACCCCGGGGCCGATCTCGTTGGGGTAGGCGAAATCCCGAAACGCATCCAGCAGCCGGTCGTCCGAGCGCGCGCTCTCGATGGTGGTGACGTCGGCATCCATGGCCGCCACTGCGCCGATGATGTCGTTGAAATCCGAATAACACATGTGGGTGTGAATCTGGGTGGCGTCGCCCACACCGGCCGACGCGATGCGAAACGCGCGCACCGCCCAATCGAGGTATGCGCTCCAGTCGGCGTGGCGCAGCGGCAAGCCCTCGCGCAGCGCGGCCTCGTCGATCTGGATGATGGCGACGCCGGCGGCTTCCAGATCCCGCACCTCGTCGCGGATCGCGAGCGCAAGCTGGAGACAGGTGGCGGCGCGCGGCTGATCGTCGCGCACGAAGGACCAGTTGAGCAGGGTCACGGGGCCGGTGAGCATGCCCTTGACCGGTTTGTCGGTCAGGGTCTGGGCATAGCGGATCCATGCCACCGTCATCGCCGCAGGGCGCGCGACGTCGCCCAGGATGATGGGCGGCTTCACGCAGCGGGAGCCGTAGGACTGCACCCAGCCGTTGCTGGAGAACACGAAGCCGTCGAGCTGTTCGCCGAAGTATTCCACCATGTCGTTGCGCTCGGCTTCGCCGTGCACCAGCACATCGAGGCCGAGCGCCTCCTGCTCACGGATGGTGTGGGCGATTTCGGCGCGGATGAAATCCTCGTATTCGGTTTCAGGAAGCTCCCCGGCCCGCCAGCGGCTGCGCGCCTGGCGAATGGCGGCGGTCTGGGGAAACGACCCGATGGTGGTGGTGGGAAACAGCGGGAGTTGCAGCCGTTCGCGCTGCGCGCCGATGCGCTCGGCGTAAGGGCGTGTTCTATGTTCATCGGCGTCCGTGAGCGCGGCCACCCGCGCCGCCACCTCGGGGCGCTGCACCCGCGACGAGGCGCGCCGGCTCGCCAGCGCCCGGCGGCTGTCCTCGAAGGCGTCCCGCGTCGCCGCCGTCTCGCCCGCCAGGGCGCGGCGCAACAGTGCGATCTCATCGAGTTTTTGGGTGGCGAAGGCAAACCAGGGAATCACGTCCGGCGGCAAGCGGTCGTCACCGCTGACATCCACGGGAACATGCAGCAACGAACAGGACGGCGCCAGCCACAGCCGACCCCCGCGCCGCGCCAGCACCCCCTGTAACCGGGCCAGGGCCGCATCGAGATCGGTGCGCCAGATATTGCGGCCATCGACGATCCCCACCGAGAGCACTTGCCCGGACGGCAGCCGCTCTGCGACCGCATCCAGTTCATCCGCGGCGCGCACGGCATCGACGTGGAGGCCCGCCACCGGCAGCGCACAGGCCAGCGCCAGATTGTCGGCCAGCGGGCCGAAATAGGTAGCGAGCAGCACCTGCACACCGCTGTTTGCCAGTGCCGCGTAGGCGTCCGCAAAGGCCGCCTGCCAGGCTGCCGGCAGGTCGAGCGCGAGGATCGGCTCGTCGATCTGCACCCAGTCCACGCCCTGGGCGGCGAGCCGGACGAGTATCTGCCGATACGCCGCGAGCAATCCCGGCACCAGCTCCAGGCGGTCGTCGCGCTCGCTCGCCGGTCGCGCCAGCCACAGCCAGGTCAGCGGCCCCACCAGCACGGGCTTGGGCCGCAGACCGAGCGCCTGCGCCTCAGCCACCTGCTCGAACAGGCCTGTGCCGGAGAGCCGGAATTCCTGCCCGACGCTCAGCTCGGGGACCAGATAGTGGTAGTTGGTATCGAACCACTTGGTCATCTCGCAGGCCGGAGCGGGGCTGCCGCTGGGCGCGCGGCCCCGGGCCAAGCGGAAGTAGAGATCCAGATCCACCGCGCCGCCGTCCCAGCCGAAGCGCGCCGGAATCACGCCCAGCAGAGCGGTCAGGTCCAGCACCTGGTCGTACCAGGAAAAATCCCCCACCGGCACCAGATCCAGGCCGGCGGCCCGTTGCAGTTCCCAGTGCCGACGGCGCAGCTCGCGCCCGCGGCGTTCCAGTTCGTCCCGATCGAGTTCCCCGCGCCAATAGGCTTCGAGCGCCCATTTCAGCTCCCGGTTGCGGCCGATGCGGGGAAAACCCAGGTTGTGGGCGCAGATTGTCGGCAAGGCGTCCATGTGTCGTCTCGGATTGAATCAGGACGACCATTCTATTTTTCCCGACTAATCCATAAAATCTCACGTCTCTACAAATTAACATGAGAATTTCTCAATATGATCGAACGCCGACACCTGCGCAACCTGCTCGCCATGGCCGACACCGGCAGTCTGGCGCGCGCCGCCGAGCGCCTGCATCTGACCCCCTCGGCGCTGTCCCATCAGATCAAGCTGCTGGAGGACTATTACGGCCTGGCGCTGTTCCACCGCCACACCAAACCGATCCGGTTGTCGGCAGCCGGCCACAAGCTGGTGGCGCTGGCGCGGGACACCCTGCCCCGCTTCGAGCAGGTCGAGCGCGAACTGGCGCGGATCGCGGCGGGCGACGCCGGCCGGCTGTATCTCGCCATCGAGTGCCACGCCTGTTTCGAATGGCTGATGCCGGTGCTGGCGCGCTTCAAGGCGCGTTGGCCCGCCGTGGACGTGGATATCCGCCTCGGCCTTGCCTTCGACTCCCTGCCGGCGCTGCGCCAGGGCGACATCGATCTGGTGATCACCTCGGATCCGGTGGAAACGCCCGATCTCGCGTTCGTGCCGCTGTTCGATTACGAGGGCTTGCTGGTGCTGCCGGACAGCCATCCACTGACGGCACAGGCCTGGATTCAGCCGGAGCACCTGGCCGGCGAGACCCTGATTACCTATCCGGTGCCATCCGCGCGCATGGACGTGTTCAAGTATTTTCTGCAGCCGGCCGGCGTGGCGCCGGCCGCCGTGCGCCAGGCGGAACTGACGGCGATCATCCTGCTGCTCGTGGCCAGCGGTCAGGGCGTCGCGGCCCTGCCCGACTGGGTGATGCGCCACACGCCCCACAGTCGCAGTCTGGTGACCCGGCCGCTGGGCGCGGCGGGACTGCACCGCACCCTGTACGCCGCGCTGCGTTCCGGCGACCGGGGACTGGACTATCTGCGGGACTTCTGTACTTTTGCCGGCGAGCATCAGGCCGCCGCGCGCGCCGAACCCGAGAGGACCGTGCCATGAGTGCAGAGTCGGACGCCGCCGATGCCAACGACGCCCTGGTCGGCGAGCGCTGGCGTCGACACAGCGGAGCCTGGGTCGAGGCCGTGCGCGAGCGGCGCATTCCGAGCCGGGTCGCGGTGACCGATCAGGCGCTGGTCGATGCCATCCTCGATTACCGCCCCGACACCCTGCTCGATCTCGGCTGCGGCGAGGGCTGGCTGGCGCGGCGACTGGCGCCACTCGGCATCGCCGTGACCGGGATCGACGCCGCGCCTGCCCTGATCGATGCCGCCCGTCAGGCCGGCGGGGGAAGCTTCTTGGTCGCTGGCTACGACGCCCTGCCGCCGGCGCTCGGCAGCTTCGCGATGGCGGTGAGCAATTTCGCCCTGCTGGGCCAGGAACCGGTCGAGCAGCTGTTCGCCACCCTGCCGAAACTGATTCCGGGCGGGCACTTCATCGTGCAGACCCTGCATCCCCTGATGGCACGCGGCGAACGACCTTATCTCGATGGCTGGCGCCAGGATTCCTGGGCCGCGTTCAGCCCCGGGGTCGAGGCGCCACCGCCCTGGTATTTCCGCACCCTGGAGTCCTGGGTACGGCTGTTCGGAAAGCACGGCTTGCGCCTGCTGGAGCTGCGCGAACCCCGCGCACCCGCAAGTGCGGAACCGGCGTCGGTGATTTTTATCGCCGCCGTGCCCTGATCACCCATTGCCCCACCGGCGCAGCGCCATTTTGTAACTGCCCATCAGCAGCAACGCTTCACCTTGGCCCAGGCCGCAGCCTGCCGCTGACTGAAAAACTCCCGCCGCCCGAGGGGTTCGCGGTCCGGATGCGCCGCCGCATGGTGTGCCAGGTAACGCTCGTAGGCATCGTCGCCGGACACCGCCCGCAACCAGGCCCAAAACCCGCGCAGCGCCTTCATGCCTGCCCCCCGGCGGGCATGGCCGCGGATGCGCGACGCCAGTGCCGCAGGCACACCCGGCCCGTGTCGGCCAGGATCAGCCACAGCAGGGCCACGAACAGCATCGTCAGCCAGCCGTCGAGGCGCAGGTTGAAGATCAGCTGCGGCGCCACGGCGGCCTTCTCGGGCGGCAGCACGCCGCTGGCCAGTTTCGCGGCCAGATCACTTGCACCGGCGAAAAAGCCCAGCCGCGGGTCGTCGCTCATCACCTTTTGCCAGGCGGCGGTGCTGGTGACCGCCGTAAGCCAGGCCAGCGGCAGACCGGTGACCCAGAAATAGCGTTCGCGCCCGGTCTTGACCAGGATGGCGGTGCCCACGCACAGGGCGATGGCGGCCAGGATCTGGTTCGCAATACCGAACAGCGGCCACAGGATGTTGACTCCACCGGCCGGGTCGATAACGCCGATGTACAGGAAATACCCCCAGGCGCCCACGATCAGGCCGCTGCACAGCAGCACCGACGGATACCAGCTGGTGCGCCCCAGGGCCGGCACGAAGTTGCCCAGAAAATCCTGCAACATGAAGCGCCCGACGCGCGTGCCGGCATCGAGCGTGGTCAGGATGAAGATCGCCTCGAACATGATGGCGAAGTGGTACCAGACCGCCAGCAGTCCCTGCCCGAAGGCGCTGCTGAAGATGCTGGCCATGCCCACCGCCAGGGACGGCGCGCCGCCGGTGCGACCGAACAGCGTCGCCTCGCCCATCTCGCGGGCCAGGGCCTGCATCTGGTCGAGCGCCACCGGGAAGCCCCAGGACGAGATGGTCGCCACGGCCTGCGCCCCCTCCCCCACCACGCCGGGCGCGGTGTTGATGGCGAAGAACACGCCCGGCTCCAGCACGCAGGCGGCGATCAGCGCCATCAGGGCGACGAAGGACTCCAGCAGCATGCTGCCATAGCCGATCATGTGGATGTCGCGCTCGTCGGTGAGCAGCTTGGGCGTGGTGCCGGAACTGACCAGGGCGTGGAAGCCGGAGATCGCCCCGCAGGCGATGGTGATGAACACGAACGGGAACACCTTGCCGGCGAAGATCGGCCCGCTGCCGTCCACGAACTGCGTCAGCGCCGGCATGTGCAGCACCGGATTGAGCCAGATGATGGCGATGGCCAGCAGCGCCACCGTGCCCAGCTTCATGAAGGTCGACAGGTAATCGCGCGGCGCCAGCAGCAGCCACACCGGCAGCACGGCGGCGGCGAAGCCGTACACCATGATGGCGTAGGCGATCGGCAGCGGCCCGTGATCGAACCAGGTGCGCAGCAGCGGGTGGTGATCCACCCAGCCGCCGCCCCACACCGCCAGCAGCAACAGCGCCACGCCGATGGCGCTGCCCTCCAGCACCCGGCCGGGGCGGATGCCGCGCATGTAGAAGCCCACCAGCACGGCAATCGGAATGGTCGCCGTCACCGTCGCCGTGGCCCAGGGGCTGTGCTTCATGGCGTTCACGATCACCAGCCCGAGCACCGAGATCAGGATCACCAGGATCATCAGCGTGCCGACCAGCGCCGCGCCGCCGCCGACCGGCCCCAGCTCGTCGCGCGCCATCTGGCCCAGGCTGCGGCCATCGCGGCGGGTCGAGCAGAACAGGATCACCATGTCCTGGATGCAGCCGCCGAGCACGGCGCCGATCAGGATCCACAGCGTGCCCGGCAGGTAGCCGAACTGGGCCGCCAGGGTCGGGCCGACCAGCGGGCCCGGCCCGGCGATGGCGGCGAAGTGATGCCCGAACACCACCCAGCGGTTGGTGGGCACGAAGTCCCGACCGTCATCGATGCGCACCGCCGGCGTCGGCCGGCCGTCCACCAGCAGCACCCGCGTCGCCACCCAGGCGCCGTAGACGCGATAGCCGATGGCATACACGCACACCGCGGCGGCGATCAGCCACCAGGCGTTGATGGACTCGCCCTGCGCGGTGGCAATGCCGCCGGCCGCCAGCGCGCCCAAGCCTGTCACGCCCGACCAGAGCACCCATTTGCCCAGTGACGCCATGCGATTTCCCCCGTTTGTTATCCGCCGCCGGTATGCCCGACGGAATGGCGCAATCGTACCCGAGGCGGCGGCAACCGGGGCGGGCACTGACCGGGGATCGCGCCGGCTTGCGAGGGAAAACGGGAAATCCCGTTCAGGGTTTGCGGAGCAATTCGAAGTCGGCCATCACGGGCAGGTGGTCGCTGGCCACCCGGGTGAGCGGGTGGCGGCAGACTTCCGCGCCCAGCAGGCGCAAGTTGCCGCGATAGTAGATGCGGTCGAGGCCGCCGCGCGGCGCGAACGAGGGATAGGTCTTCAGCGACCGGGTTCTGACGCGCTTTTCGCGATCGGTCGCGCAGTGCAGCGCCATGCCCTCGACAAAGAGCGCGCGCAGACTCGACAGCCAGTCGTTGAAATCGCCGCCGACCATGCAGGCGCTGTGCTGATCGACCGCCTTGAATTCCTTCGAGCGCAACAGCAGCCCGGCCTGACGCTGGCGCTCCAGCGATCCCAGACCCAGATGCAGATTGAACACTTCCAGCCGGTAGGGGGACGCCCCGCGCTGGTCGATTTCGATGGCGGTGTGCTGGCAGCCGCGCCGCTTGAGATCGCCGATGGTGAGGTCGATGTTGCGTTCGCGCACGATGGGGTAGCGACTCAGGGTCGCGTTGCCGTAACGGCCCTTGCGCAGACTGACATTGTGGCCGGCGGCGTAATGGGGGTAACCGAGTTCGGCGGCGAGCTCGCGCGCCATGTCCTGTTCCTTCGAACGCGGCGCGCCGTCATCCACCTCTTGCAGCAATACGATATCCGCATCCTGGTCGCGGAGAATCCGGACGATGCGCTCGGGCTGAAAACGCCGGTCCAGCCCGATCGCGCGGTGGATGTTGTAGGTGATGACACGCAGTTTCAAAACGGCTCCCCGTTAACCCCGCCGGGCGACGCAGCAATTGCGCCGCCAGGCCCGGTGCGACGCCGCATTCCGGCCGCTCGTGTTCAGGCGCCCAGCAACAACCGGTTGAGGCGCTGGACGAAGCGCGTGGGATTGGCGAGCGCCTCGCCGGCGCCGAGCGCGGCCTGATCGTACAGCAAGTGGGCGAGATCCTCCCGTCGCGTCGCGTCCTGTTCCTGCGCCAGACGGGTGACCAGCGCGTGCCCCAGGTTCACTTCCAGGATCGGCTTGGTCTCGGGAAGTTCCTGACCCGCAGCGGCCAGCATCTTGCGCATCTGCGGACCCAGGGCATCCTTGGTCAGCACCAGACAGGCAGGGGATTCGGTGAGGCGCGCCGAGGCCCGCACTTCGGCGACGCTGTCGCCCAACAGCGTCTTGATCTGCTCCAGCACCCCATCGTTCGCGCCGGCTTCGGCGGGTGCTGATTCGGCGGGAGATTCTCCGAGTTCCGCCAGATCCAGTTCGCCACGGCTGATGTCGCGCAGCGCCTTGCCGTCGAATTCGGTGAGATAGGACATCGCCCATTCGTCGATGCGCTCGCCGAGCAGCAGCACTTCGATGCCGCGCTGCCGGAACGCTTCCAGGTAAGGGCTGTGGCGCGCGGCGCTCTCGGATTCCGCCACCAGATAATAAATCTTGTCCTGGCCAGGCTTCATGGCCGCGACATAATCGGCCAGCGACACCAGCTCGCCTTCGACGCGGGTGCTGGCAAAGCGCAGCAACCCGGCGACGCGCTCGCGATTGGCGTGGTCCTCGCCCAGCCCTTCCTTGATCACGGTGCCGAACTCGTCCCAGAAAGCACGGTAGAGGTCGGGCTTGTCCCGCGCGGTGGTTTCGAGCAGCTCCAGAATGCGCTTGGTCAGCGCCACGCGAATGCTGTCCACCGCCGGCGTGCGCTGCAGCAGCTCGCGGGAGACATTCAGCGGCAGATCCGCGCAGTCCACCACGCCTTTCACAAAGCGCAGGTAGAGCGGCAGAAACTGCTCGGCGTCATCCATGATGAAGATGCGCTGGATGTAGAGCTTGAGCCCGCGCGGCGTGTCGCGGTTGTAGAGATCGAAAGGCGCGTGCGCGGGAATGTAGACCAGGCTGGTGTAATCCACCTTGCCCTCGACGCGGTTGTGGCTCCAGGCCAGCGGATCGCGGAAGTCGTGGGACACATGCTGATAAAAGGCTTTGTATTCGTCGTCGCTGACATCCTGTTTGGCGCGCATCCAGAGCGCGGTGGCGCTGTTGACGCGCTCGTACTCGGGCGCGGCCGGGGCTTCGCCCTCCTTGTCGCCGTCCTTCTTGTCGCCGCCCAGGTCCGGTTTGCGCATCTCCACCGGAATGGCGATATGGTCGGAATATTTCTTGACCAGGGTGCGCAACCGCCAGTCGTTCTCGTATTCGCGCGCGTCTTCCTTGATGTGCAGGATCACCCGGGTGCCGCGCTCGGGGCGCGCGATGGTCTCGACGGTGAACTCGGCCTCGCCGTCGCAGCTCCAGCGCACACCGGCATCCGCCGGCAGATCGGCGCGGCGGCTCTCGACCAGGATGCGGTCCGCCACCAGAAAACCGGAATAAAAGCCGATGCCGAACTGGCCGATCAGATTGGCATCCTTTTTCTGGTCGCCGCTCAGGTTGTCGATGAATTCCGCCGTGCCGGAGCGCGCGATGGTACCCAGATTGGCCACCGCCTCGTCCCGCGACATGCCGATGCCGCTGTCGGTGATGGTGATGGTGTGGGCTTCGGGATCGACGTCGATCCGTACCCGCAGCTCGGCGTCGCCGGCCAGCAGGGCGGCGTTTTCCAGCGCCGCGAAGCGCAGCTTGTCGGCGGCATCGGAAGCATTGGAGATCAGCTCGCGCAGGAAAATATCGCGATTGCTGTACATGGAGTGGATCATCAGGTGCAGCAGGCGCTTGGCCTCCGTCTGAAAGCCCAGGGTCTGCGCTTGCGCGACTTCCGTCATCTCTCCCCTCCTTCGGGTATGGCGATGGATACAGGTGTAGCAACTGGCCCGCTACATGGGTCCATCGGTGCGGATTTCAACCGCCCGGCCGCCAGCGGCGGCAGCGGCTCCGGGGCGAAATTGCGACCCCTGGATGCGGGCCTATAATGCGGGGTTAACGCCGCAAACCATCAAACCAAAGGCGACACAGGGGACTACCGCATGGCCATCACACCCTTCCTGACCCGCGAGCGCATCGCGGCGTGCACCGACTCCGGATACTGGAAAAACCGCACCATCACCGACTATTTCGACGCCCAGGTCGCGCGTCGCCCGGATCAGGTGGCCGTGGTCGACCACAACAGCGAGACCGGCCTGCGCACCACGCTGTCCTACCGCCAGTTGCAACGCACGGTGGACCGCATGGCGCTCGGCCTTACCCAGCTCGGCGTGGCTCCCGGCGACGTGATCTCCTGCCAGCTCCCCAACTGGTGGGAATTTCTCGCCATTCACCTCGCCGCGGTACGCATTGGCGCCGTCACCAACCCGCTGATGCCGATCTTCCGCCACCGCGAGGTGGAGTACATGATGGGCTTCGCCGAAACCCGGCTCGCCATCGTCCCGCGTTATTTTCGCGGCTTTGACTACCCGACCATGATGACCGACGTGCGGGGCAACCTGCCCCACCTGAAGCAGGTGCTGGTGGTCGGCGGCGCCGCCGCGCCCGACTCCTTCGAGCAGGAACTCCTCCTCCGGCGCTGGGAAGACAAGCTCGACGCCAAGCGTATTTTCGCCGAACGCAAGATGGACCCGAACGCCGTGACCCAGGTGATGTACACCTCGGGCACCACCGGCTCGCCCAAGGGCGTGATGCACACCGCCAACACCTTGCTGTCCTGCATCGAGACCTTCATCGACGCCTACCATCTGAGCGGCGACGACAACATCTTCATGGGCTCCCCCCTCGCCCATCAGACCGGCTTCCTGATCGGACTGCTGCTGCCCATCCAACTGGGCGCCAAGGTCGTCTATCTGGATGTCTGGAACGCCACCCAGGCGCTGCGCCTGGTGCAGGACGAGGCCATCACCTTCACCATGGGCGCCACGCCCTTCGTGGCCGACATGGCCCACTCGCCCGACGCCGCCCACTGCGATACCTCCAACCTGAAAAACTTCGTCACCGGCGGCGCACCCATTCCCCGCGTGGTGGCCGAGGCCGCCCGCGCGACGCTCGGCTGCGATGTATACGGCGTCTACGGCATGACCGAAACCCTGCTCGCCACCCTGTGCGTGCCGGAAGACGCGCCCGACAAGGTCTACGCCACCGACGGCGCACCCCGAACCGGCGCTGAAGTACGTCTGGTGGACAGCGCCGGCCAGCCCGTGGCCACCGGCGAAGAGGGTCAGGTGCAGGTACGCGGCGCCTACAACTGCTGCGGTTACCTCAAGCGCGAGGACCTCACGGCCGACACCATCAGCGCCGACGGCTGGCTCGACACCGGCGACCTCGCGCGCATGGACGCCGACGGCTACATCCGCATCTCCGGGCGCTCCAAGGACATCATCATTCGCGGCGGCGAGAACGTACCGGTGGTGGAAGTCGAAAACCTGATCTACCAGCATCCGGCGATCCAGGACGCCGCCCTGGTGGGCATGCCCGACCCGCGCATGGGCGAGCGCGGCTGCCTCTATGTCACGCTGGTGGAGGGCGCGAGCTTCGACATGAACGAACTGCGCCGCTATCTGGACGAGCAGAAGATGGCGCGGCAATACTGGCCCGAACGCCTCGAAGTCCGTGAGGAACTGCCGCGCACGCCGAGCGGCAAGATCCAGAAATTCAAGCTGCGCGAAGAGGCAAAAATCTTTGGCGAAACCGGCGCTGGTTTGAGCTTTAACTGAGGTTGCTCTGAATCACCAAGCAATGGCCGTGCCCGCGCCAGCAGGATCCCGGGAATCTCCAGGTCTTCTGGATGCCCGCCTGCGCGGGCATGACGGAATTTTAGAGGCACCTCAAAGCTCCTACCGATACTGAACTTTCACCAAGGCTCTCTACCCGAGGCAAGCATGAGCAACGCAAAACTCCACTATTCCGCCACCCTCATGCTGTTTCGCGACAGCCCGGCGGGCGAACTCGAAGTGCTGCTGCTCGAACGCAGCGGCAAATCCGAATCCTTCGGCGGCGCCTTCGTCTTTCCCGGCGGCAAGGTCGATCTGCACGATGCCCACGGCGATTTCGAAGCCCTGTGCGCCGGGCTCGACGACCACCGCGCCAGCGCCATTCTCGGCGTGCCCAGGTACGGCCTCGCCTACTGGATGGGCGCCATCCGCGAGAGCTTCGAGGAAGCCGGCATCCTGCTCGCCTACGACCGTGACGGCCACATCGTGCGCCTCCACGAACCGGCGGTGAAAGCGCGCTTCGCCGACTATCGCGCCGCCCTCAACAAGGGCGAAATCACCTTGCTCGACATCTGCCGCACGGAAAAGCTCCGCCTCGCCACCGATCAACTGCTCTACTACAGCCACTGGGTCACACCGGTGCCCATGCCGCGTCGCTTCGACACGCGGTTTTTCGTGTGCCGCGCGCCCGAGCACCAGGAATCCATCATCGACAATCACGAAGCCGTATCCCAGGTCTGGATCAATCCCGCCACGGCGCTGCGCCGCGCCCGCGAGGACGGCTTCGCGATCTTCTTCCCCACCATCAAGAACCTTGAAGGCATCGCCCAGTATCACAACACCGCGGAACTGCTGATGGGCGTCGCGGCGCGGACCGAATTCCCCCGCATCCTGCCGCTGCGGGTCGAGACCCCAAGCGGCAAACCCGGCGTGCTGATTCCGGGCGATCCCGGCTACGTCTATCACGAGCCTGCCGAAACTCATTACTGACACCATTGCCACCATCCGCGAGAACCAGCATGAGCGACAGCGAAACGCGCGACCCCGAAGGCCGCATCACCACCGAAGTCCGCGATCACATCCTGTTGATCGGTATCGACCGACCGGAAAAATACAACGGCTTCACGCCGAAGATGTTCGCCGAACTGGGCCTTGCCTATAAGCGCCTGGAAGACGATGCCGAGCTCTGGGTGGGCGTACTGTTCGCCCACGGCAAGCACTTCACCGCCGGCCTCGACCTGCCCAAATTCGCCGCCACCATGCGCGAAGGCAAACCGCTGATTCCCAAGGGCGGCATCGATCCGTTTTCGCTCGGCAAACCCTACCGCAGCAAGCCAGTGGTGAGCGCCGTCAAGGGCATCTGCTACACCGCCGGCATCGAACTCATGCTGGCCACCGAGATCGTGGTGGCCGCCGAAGGCACGCGCTTCTCGCAACTGGAAGTCGGCCGCGGCGTGATGGCCGTGGGCGGCGCCACCCTGCGCATGGCCGAACGCGCCGGCTGGGGCAACGCCATGAAAGTGCTGCTCACCGGCTACGAATTCACCCCGGCAGAAGCGCTGCGCTTCAATTTCATCCAGGAGATCGTGCCCGAAGGCAAAGAGTTCGACCGCGCCCTGGAGCTCGCCGCCGAAATCAGTCGCCAGGCGCCACTCGCGGTACAGGCCACGCTGCGCAATGTGCGCCGCGCGTTCCTGGAGGGACCGGATGCCGGGATAGCGGACTTCGTCTCCGTGATGCAGGAACTGGCGCTGACCGAGGATGCGGCGGAGGGCGTGAAATCGTTTCAGGAAAAGCGGCCGCCGGTTTATTCGGGGAGGTAGCCGCTGCCCGCAAGCAACCTGGGGCTGGTCGAGCGGCCTGGGGTTGAAAAAACCGCATAACCGAGTGGCTATGGAGTGCGCCGGACGTCTCGCGCGCGGTCCCTTCGCTCAACCGCACGCCCGCTATGGGTGGAACAATAAAAACCATAACCATCGAGGCAGAAAGATATGGCAAAAACCCGCGTCCGAGAACCGGATATTCGCTACTGGCTGCCGCTGCTCGGGATCATTGTGTTGGTCATTGCCACCGCGGCCTGGACGTGGCTCGAATACACGATACGGCTGCGGGAAACCCATGTGGCTTCCATCTCTGCCTGGCACGCCAACCTGTCGCGTCTTCAGCGGGTGCTCAACGCTTCGCAACAGGATCCCCGCATTGTCAGGGCCAATGATGCCCTGCTCGCAACGTTCAACGACGCGCCCGGGCTGCTGCATCTGGCCATCATCGACGCCACCGGGACGATCCTGCATGCGAACCCTCAGGAACTGAAAGGCCGCCCGGCAGAGGAAGTTCTGCCCAATTTTGCTCAGGGCTGGCTCGATCCCGGCCGCTGGCGGCGCGCGAGCGGAGCCGTCGCCCTGGACGCCGACGCCCACATCCGCGGCTATTTCCCCGTCTCCGCAGGCGTGCACAAGGGGGCGTCGGCAACCGGTCCCGACAGCGTGCTGTATCTGGATTTCGATATCCGCGACGCCGGCCCACACATCCTGAACGCCCTGTACCGCCAGAGCGCATTCTTTGCGCTGTTTGCGCTTGCGAGCCTGCTGGGCCTGACGACGTTCATCCGCTGGTTCGTCAGTCGTCCGATCGCCGAGATCACCCAGGGTGTACAGCGCTACGCATCCGGTTCGCCCGCCGCGATCCAGGTGCGGGGTCACGGACCCCTGAGCCGCCTCGCCATGGCCTTCAACCGGCTATCGGCGGATTTGACCGAGAATTTCCAGGCATTGCACCAGCGTGAACAGCGGCTCGACCGCATCCTCGATTCCATTGGCGACGCCGTCATCATTGTCGATACCCAACTGAGGGTCGAGCGCATCAATCCGGTGGCCGAAGCGCTGACCGGCTGGCCGCACGCGGACGCGATCGGCCAATCTCTGGAGAACGTCTTCGCACTCACCAATTCCCTCTCCGGAGCGGCGATGACGAACCCGGTGGTGCAGGCAATGGCGACCGGCGAGATCCAGCAGCTCGCCAACCATGCCGTGCTGACCGCTCGCGACGGCCGGAGATACTACATCGCCGACAGCGCGGCCCCGATCCGCGGTGTGGACGGCGCCATCGAAGGGGGGGTGCTGGTATTCCACGATGTCTCGGAAGCCTACCGGGTTCGGGAGGAATGGCGTATCGCCGCCGTTGCCTTCGATACCAGCGCGCCTCAACTGATCGCCGACAGCACCGGAAAAGTCATTCGCGCCAACCAGGCCGCGCTGGACGTCAGTGGCTATTCGCGGGAGGAGTTCCTCGGCTTCACGCTGACCAGCGATATTTTCATCGGTCAGGACAGCCCTGGCCTCGGCGACTTTCTGGCCGGCAAGAGCGCTCTCGATGCCTGGACGGGCCGCACCTGGTGGCGCACCAAAGCCGGCGAGCTGATACACCTGTGGGTCGTGGATAGCGCCATACGCAACGCATCCGGTGCGATCGATTACTACGTCATCAGCGCACTGGACATCACCCGTCTTGTCCAGACCACGGCGGCGCTGGAAGAAACGCGCGGCAATTACCAGCGCCTGATCGAATCCATCCACGACGGCGTGGCCATCATCGACGACAGAAACATCGTGGTGGAATGCAACGCGCAGTTTGCGCTGATGCTGGGCCGCGACCGCGCCGCTACCCTTGGCTGTCCGGTGGCGGCGCTGTCGCTGCCCCGCCAGGCCGATGGCCGCGATTCCGACCAGTTGGCCAGGGAGATACTGGAAAATGTGCTCCGCCAGGGAAGTGGCCATGTCGACTGGAGCATGGTGCATGCCGATGGCCGGCGCATCGATCTCGAAGCCAGCTTGAGCGTGATCGCCTGGGATGGCAAGCCCGCGTTGCTCGCCACGATCCGCGATATCACCGAGCACCAGCGCAGCGAACAGGAGCGGCAGACATTGACTGCGCAGTTGATGCGCAAGGAAGAGATCATTCGTCTGGCGAGCCAGGCCTACGGCATCGCATCCTGGGAACTGGATTGGCGCACGGGAGAAATGCACTGGGCGGAAGGCGCCGCGGGAGTACTCGGAGCATCCAAAGATTTCCTCCCCAAGACGCATGCGGAAACCCTGCAACTGCTCCACCCGCAAGATAGCGCTGCGTTCGACGCCGCGGTGCGCGCGGCCATGGAATGCGGAAAGTTGTTTCAGTTCGAGTTCCGGATCAACCTGCCCGACCGGGGTTTGCGCTGGTTCCGCAGTCAGGGCGAGGTCGACCGGTCCAACGGCAGAAACCGGCTGCATGGTGCTACGGCCGACATCACCGATTACAAGCGGGCGCTGGAGGAAATCGAGCGTCTCGCCTACTACGACCCGCTGACCGGGCTTGCCAACAGGCGGCTGTTGCTCGATCGCCTGCGGCAGGCCAGCGCCCACGCCAGCCGCAACGGTTACTACGGTGCCGTGCTGTTTCTCGATCTCGATCGCTTCAAGCTGCTCAACGACAGCCTCGGCCATGGCACCGGCGATCTGCTGCTGCGCCAGATCGCCGAACGCTGCATCGCGACCGTGCGCGAGGAGGACACTGTCGCGCGCCTGGGCGGGGATGAATTCGTGGTGCTGGTGACCTCGCTCGGCAACGAGCCCGCAACGCTGACCGACAACGCGCGAATCGTGGCAGAAAAACTCCGCGCCTGCCTTTCGGGCGAGTACCTTGTCGCGGGGCACGGACATCGTGTTACTGCCAGTATCGGCATCACCATATTCCCCCGCGACGGAGACCGCGCCGAGGATCTGCTGCACCAGGCCGATATCGCCATGTATCAAGCCAAGAAGCAGGGGCGCGATACCCTCTGCTTCTACGAACCGAGCCTGCAGTCGAGCGCGAATACCCGGTTGGCCATCGAACAGGATCTGCGCATGGCGGTCGAACGCGACGAGCTGGAACTCTACTTTCAACCGAAAATCGATGCCGATCGGAGGGTGTGCGGAGCCGAGGCCCTGTTGCGCTGGAACCGACCGGGACATGGACTGGTGCCGCCGGCGGATTTCATTCCGCTGGCAGAAGAATCCGGGTTGATCTACATGATCGGCAAGTGGGTAACTCAGAACGCCTGCGCACGGCTCGCAGCCTGGCACCGCAGCCTCGGGGGGCAGCACTTCGGAATTGCCATCAACGTCAGTCCTCTCCAGTTCCGCCACCCCGACTTTGTGCAATGCATTGGCGACAACATGGCGCGCTTTGACATAGCTTCCGGCGCCCTGACTCTGGAAATCACGGAGGGCACCCTGATCGAGAACGTGGACAGCGTTCGCTCGCGCTTGCATGAACTCAAGCGCCTGGGAGCGCTTATTTCGGTCGACGATTTCGGCACCGGTTACTCTTCACTGTACTATCTCAAACACCTTCCCCTCGACGAAATCAAGATCGACAAAAGCTATGTGCGCGATATCCTTCAGGATACCAATGATGCCGCGATCGTCGAGAGCATCATCGCCATAGCAAGGAACCTGAAACTGCGCACCGTGGCCGAAGGCGTAGAGACCGAGGAGCAGGCCGAATTTCTGTGCGGCCTGGGCTGTGCACTGCACCAGGGCTACCTCTATTCACGGCCGCTGCCAGCCGCCGAGTTCGAGCGTCTTTATATCCGGGATGTGGATCCAGCAGACCGCTGCGACAGGTTGCGCCGCGGCACGCCACCCGCCTATGCTGGCAACCATGACGGACACGGACCAACCTGGGTTTGACGAGCTGATCGGCGCGGTGGAGCCGCTGCGCCAGGCCGTGCGCGTGATCAGCCCCAAGGTCAGCGAGCGCTCGCCGGGGCTGGACGTCCGCCGCCAGGCCGCGGCGCAGGAACGGATCCGCGACGGCAACCATCTGGCGCGCGCCGAGCGGGTGGTGGCCGTCGAACCCTGGGATGTGCTGGCCTGGAAGCGCGACGGCGTCCAGAACGGCGTCTTCAAGAATCTGCGACAGGGCCATTACGCCATCGATTCGCGACTCGATCTGCATCGGCTGACGGTGGAACAGGCGCGGCTGGCCGTATTTCAGTTTGCGCGCGATGCCATGAACCATGACCTCCGCTGCGGCCTCATCAGCCACGGCCGTGGCGAAGGGCGCAATCCGCCCGCTCTGCTCAAGAGCTGCGTCAACCACTGGCTGCGGGAACTGGACGAGGTGCTGGCGTTCCACAGCGCGCAGCGTCGCGACGGCGGCGTGGGTGCTACCTATGTGCTGTTTCGCAAGAGTGCGCGCGAACGCAATGACAACCGGGAGCGGCACGGACTGCGCGCGGAGTGAGCGCGAAAGGTGACCAGCGATAAGGTCACTGCAGAAGCGGACTTCAGCCCGGAAAATTTCCGCTCGTACAAAGCCCGTGCCAAGAATTTCGGTGCCAGAAAATGGCGCCCCTGGAGAGACTCGAACTCCCGACCAACCGGTTCGAAGCCGGTTACTCTATCCAACTGAGCTACAGAGGCGAAGTGCTGCCCGCGATCGGTTCTGCGGGTGTATTACGGAACTTTTGAACTTTTGTATTGCTGAACCTTGCGTATTGCGGAACCTTACCGTGCGAGCGGACCCGCTTGCGGCGCTGCGCCGCCAGTTGCTTCCGATGTCCTCACGACCTGTTGAACAACTGTCAATCGGCAGTAAAGCCATAAAGCCAGTCATTGCCATTCTTGCCGATCCGGGCGATCAATCGCGCGCCCAAGGATAGCAGAATATCGTGCGCTTCCCGAGCCTCGCCGTAGAGTTCCGACTTGTGGGGCTTGTCTTCGAACAAGACATAAGGACGGCAGCGCTGGAGCGTCGCCAACGCGCCGCGCAGGGCGCGCACCTCGTAACCTTCCAGATCCAGCTTCAGAAACGCGAGCGCCGGCAGTTCCAGGTCATCAATGGGCAGACTCTGAATGGCGCCCGGACCCGATATCCGCCGCGACAGCGAACGATGCCCGAACCGGCCCTTCAGCCCGACCTGCTCGCGGCGATCCGAGAGCGCCACGGGGCGGACTTCGACTCGCGCGCCAAGTCCCCAGTCACGCACATTGCGTTCGAGGCAGGCGAAGGTATCCGGCGCGGGCTCGAACGCGATCACGCGGTCGAAGTGCTGCGCCATGATGCGCGTGTAGGCGCCGACGTTGGCGCCGCCGTCCAGGGCCAGACCGCCCTTCGGGATGTTGGCCAGGGCCGCTTCCATGTCGGCGGCCTTGGGTCCGGCGCCCTGGCCGTAGCGCTCCAGCGTCTTGCGCCGGGTCTTGCCCCAGTTGCTCCAGCGCCGCAGATCGACGTCCGGTAGCCAGAATTCCCCTACCTTTTCCACGCCCGCACCTCCGACTGCATCACTTGCCCTGCCAGTTGGGCGGGCGCTTCTCGGCAAAGGCTCGCGGCCCTTCGATGAAATCCTGGCTGCGAAAGAGTTCCCCCACGCTGTCCAACTGCTGCGCCATGGCCTGTTCCAGATCGGCGTGATCCAGCCCGCGCATCACCGAGTCCTTGCTGGCACGAATCGACAACGGCGAACACTCTAGAATGAGATCGGCCCAGCGCCGCGCCGCAGCCATGAGCTGCGCCGGCGGCACCACTTCGTTCACGAAACCCATCTCCTTGCCCTCGGCGGCACCGACCCGGCGCCCGGTGAGGATCATGCTCATCGCACGCTTGAGCCCGATCTGGCGCGGCAGGCGATGCACGCCGCCCGCCAGCGCGGCGAGACCGACACGCGGCTCCGGCAGCGCGAACACCGCGGTTTCCGACGCCACGATCAGATCGCAGGCCAACGCAATTTCAAACCCGCCGCCCATGGCGACGCCGTTGACCGCCGCGATCACCGGCTTGTTGAGATCAAAGCGCGCAGTGAGCCCAGCAAAGCCAGAGCGGGGGCTCCCGCGCTTGCCGCCCGCGGCCTGGTACTTGAGATCGTTGCCGGCGCTGAAGGCGCGGTCGCCGGCGCCGGTGAGAATCGCGACCCACTGCTCAGAATCGGCGGCGAAGGCATCGAACACCTGCTCCAGCTCGAAATTGGCCGGCGGATGCAGGGAGTTCATCACCTCGGGCCGGTTGATGGTGACCGTGAGCACACGGCCATCGAGTCGGGTGGTGCAGAATTCCAGGGTCTTGGTAGTCACGGGCAGTCCCTCGGGCGCGCAGATTTGCCCGGCATGATAGGAGCTCGCCTGCGCGAAACCAACCGCAACCTGTCCAGCCCGGCCTACAGGGCTGCGCGCCGGGAAAGGAAGGCGCCGCGATGGACGTCCTTGAGACGCTCCAACAATTATTGCTATTGCGCCCGCCGCGCAAACCGGGAGTGATGCGGGGTGGAATCCTGTCCTTCGGCCGGGCGACGCCCCGTCCCGGAGCCGCCCGGCGCTCACCATGAACAGGACAGCGGCCCGAAGGCCGCTGCTTCAGCGGACCTCCAGCCCCTTGAGGTTGCCCTCGTTGCGCCACTCTTCGAGGATCTTGAAGAACTTGACCGCGCCGCCGCCGTACTGGCCGGAGATGAAGCCGTTCTTGTTCGCCTTGCCGCCCTCGTTGTTGTAGTAGCCCGGCGTGCACTGCGCCAGCAATTGCTCAGTCTTGTTGCCGTAGCTGTCGCAGATCGCGCACCACTCGGCCTCGCCTTCCGCGGTGGCTTCCACCGTCTTCGCGCCGCGTGCTCTCACCTGCTTGACGATATAGGCCATCTGGCTCGCCTGCTCGTCCAGCATATGGGTCGCATTCGGCGTAACTCCGGTCTGGGTGAAGCCGAGCACGAAGCAGTTGGGGAAATCGTGGGTGGTGAGACCGTGGTGGGTACGCATGCCATTGGCCCATTTTTCACTCAGCTTGGTGCCATTCTTGCCGATCAGGTCATAGCCGGACTGGCTGGTGTAGCCGGTGCCCACCTCGAAGCCGGTGGAGAAGATCAGGCAATCCACTGCGTATTCGACACCGTCGAAGATCACCCCGGTTTCGGTGACCGCGTCGATACCACGGCCATCGGTGTCGATCAGCGTCACGTTGGGGCGGTTGTAGGTTTGCAGGTATTCATCGTGGAAACAGGGCCGCTTGCAGAATTGCCGGTAGTAGGCTTGCAGCTTTTCAGCCGTTTCCGGATTTTCGACGATGGCCGCCGCGCGGTCGCGAATTTCCTGCATTTTCTTGAAATCGGCGAGTTCGAAGACTTCGTCCTTTTGCTCCTGGGTCAGGTCGTCAACGTTGCCGGTGACGATGCCGCCGACATTGCGGAAGATGTCGGTCCAGCCATCGCCGACCATGTCGTCGTCGGTGTAGCTGCCGCCGAGGGTCTGGTTGAAGTTCTCGACCCGCCGCTTGTGCCACCCCGGGGTCAGTTTGGCTTTCCACGCCGGATCTGTGGGTGCATTGTGGCGGGCGTCCACCGACGAGGGCGTGCGCTGGAATACGTACAGGTGCTTGGCGTCCTCACCCAGATGCGGGATGCACTGGATGGCCGTGGCGCCGGTGCCGATGATGGCGACGCGCTTGTCGTTGAGCTTGTTCATGCCGCCTTCGCAGCTGCCGCCGGTGTAGCCGTAGTCCCAGCGGCTGGTGTGGAAGGTATGGCCCTTGAATTTTTCCACGCCGGGAATGCCGGGCAGCTTGGGCCGCGTGAGGGGACCGTTGGCCATGGCGACAAAGCGGGCTTTCATCGCATCGCCGCGATTGGTGCGGATGATCCAGTGCTTGCTGGTGTCGTCCCACTCCATCCCGGTGACTTCGGTCTGGAAGCAGGTATCGCGATACAGATCGTAGTGCTTGGCGATGTTGATGCTGTGCTGGAGCAGCTCCGGCGCATGGGCATAGCGCTCGGTGGGCACATAGTCGAGTTCGTCGAGCAGCGGCATGTAGACGTAGGCCTCGATGTCGCACTGGGCGCCGGGGTAGCGGTTCCAGTACCAGGTGCCACCGAAATCGCCGGCGCGGTCGATGAAGCGGATGCTTTCCACGCCGATCTCCCGCAGCCGGGCGCCCGCCAGCAGGCCCCCGTAGCCGCCGCCGATGATGGCGAACTCGACTTCGTCGGTCAGGGGTTCGCGGACAAAGGGCGTCGCATAGTGATCGACCATGAATTCCGCAAGCTCGCCCCTGGCGTCGCGGTACTGGCCGAAGCCCTCCGGGCGCAGGCGCTTATCGCGCTCGTATTCGTACTTGCGGCGCAATGCCTCGGGGTCGAAACCCAGCTCGGCCGGGTCGGTGGTGTAGGGTTTGGCAGTGGTCATCGAAGTATCCCCATAGTGGTGGTTAGACAGTGGTGGTTGGATAGCGGTGGTTGAAAAATCGTCCGAAGCAAGAAAAAAGCTTATATTTTTGGGTCGCTCGCGGCTGTTTGTTTGGCTCGCGCTGCGCGGATCACGGCGGTCCGGAACGGTGGCCCGCCCAAATCGCGTCCTCGACATGGCCTTATGGTTACCAGCATGACCGCGAAAGGCAAGCCCTCGTTCTGCCACCTCGCAGCCCGACAGCGCAAGTTCAATCGCTATCGTCACGAATACAACCGGGAACGGCCCCCGGAGGCACTGCATCCGCAAACCGCCGCCTCGGTCTACGCGCCATCCTCGCGCGCGCTGCCAGGCAACTTGGCGCCATCGGAGTATCCCGACCGCTCATGCGGCGAGATGCCACCGACGCGCTCCCATGCTTCGATTGGACCAGGCCGAACACGGAACAGTGGATGGCATTCCGGAACGCGCAGTGGGCGCCACTGTTCGTACAGCGCAGGATTGCGGACCGCCAGCTTCTCAAGCAGATGAAGCCACTCATGCTGGACTTGACCAGCCGTGACAAACATGGGCGCTTGGTCTCCCACCGGGCCGATCTTGCTGCGGTCGAAGGAATAGCCGCGGACAACTGCCTCCGCATGAACGCCCTGAAGGTACGCGCTGATTGCGGAAAGCGGCGCGAGCTGAGCGCGAAAGCGCTCGAGTTGCGGGTGATTTCGATAGCCGCGGGTGTTTCCACCCAGCACAGACTGACCCAGCAGTGCCTCTCGCCACAACGCAACGAGCCCTTTTGGATCGAGGTACCGGGGATGCAACGACCAGAGGCGCATTTGAGATGCTCAACGTGCGCCTGAGCGGCGCCGCAGCGCGCAGCGTGGAGGCGTCAGTTCGAAGTGCTGATTAGGCCCCGCTTCCGCTATTGCCACCATAACGGCCGGCCCACTTCCAGGCTCATTGCACACTACTTAACCTGTCCTTTGACGTGGCCCATCAGTGCGTAGAGGGCCTTGATTGTACCGAGAGCAACCAACGCTCCAATAGAAACGGCGTTGATGGTTAGCGAGAAATCGGCAAGAAATCGGCGAGAAATCGGGGACAGACCACGGTTTCCTATCCTTTTTCAAAAAGCCCCCCTGGCCCAGGCTCCAGCGTCTTGCGTGGACGCCCCGATTTCCCGGGCTGCGCGCGCCGTCCCAAAGCCGAGGATACCTGCGCCGCGAAGTGTTCACTGCCCAACGCGAAATTGCCGTTCGTCGCCTGCTGGATCTCATCGACCAAACCGGGCTCCAACTCGTAGCGGAATAGCTCGCGGTAGGCCGCCTCCCGGCTGGCGGGATCGGCACCAAGCTCCTCGTAGAGAGGATGTGACTTCACCAAGGCATTGGTCTCACCCTGCGCGTTGGCCCGATAGCTCGACCAGCGATATTGCGCCGGGTGCTCCACCATGCCCGCCCGTACCGGATTGAGCTCGATGTAGCGCTGACAGACGAGCAGATAGGTTTCCTCCTGGGTCGGGCAGGAGCGAAAACGTCCTTCCCAAAGCGTTCCGCTGCGCCGGTAGGTACGATTGACATATTGCACATAGCGCTGCCCCAGCGCCTTCATCAGCGCTCCCACCGCCTCGCCCCGACCGGCCGAGATCAGGAGATGCACATGGTTGGTCATCAGCACATAGGCATGCACTTGGCAGCCGGTCTTGCCGGCATATTCAGTCAACCAGTCGAGATAGAAGCGATAGTCCTCGTCGGCGAAAAAGCAAGCCTGGCGATTGTTGCCGCGCTGGATGATGTGCAGGGGGACATTGGCTAAAGCGAGGCGGGCACGCCGAGGCATGGCCGGTGTCCGGGCAGAAAGCTCGGCGCAGTTTAGCAA
>JAKFFI010000005.1:0-25200 GCA_036677085.1 Porticoccaceae bacterium | reverse complement strand
TATCGGCCTCGACCGCCGGCGCTCTTGGGGGACTTCTTCTGGGGCTTCTTGCTCATCGGACACCTCGGGGGTTGGGGTTATTCTTTCGAAAACCCGGTGTCCGTCAAATGGCGGGAAGATCAAGTGCAGGTAGTCGTATTTTTGCGGATTGATTTCCGGGTGAGATACAACATCAATTTTCTCGGCAATCATTACCTTTACCGAATCAAAAATGTCTGCAAGATCGGCAACGATATCGAAAGCGAATCGATGAAAGACTCTTGTCTCGTCACCATGAAATTCATCCCAAGTGACCTGAGTGTAGGACTTTTCCTGTAAGGGGATTTGCAAAATCAAAAATCCATTCTTGGAAAGAAGGCGGCGCAAATTCACTAGTGCTGCACGATAATCAGGAATGTGCTCCAACACATGTGCGCAGATCACTACATCAAAGCGCCCCGCATAAAGGCCAACATCCTGGTCATCTGTCAAGTCAAGTTTGAAGTCTGCCTTATGGCCTCGGCAATCAAAGTCGGACGCTTGATAGCTCAAGCAGGTTTCTTCGTAGATACTGCGGCGATGGGGATGGTAGCGTGGCGAAAACTCCAATACCCGGCTGGCCCGCAGCGCTGGATGGGCACGCACGAATGGGTACGGAATCTTTGGTTCGGTTGGCGGAAGTTCGCAGGACAGACAATGGTATACGAAGCGTTCGCGCCCTATGGCATCGCACTCCGGACAGGCGAGGCATTCCGGATGCCATTGATCGGGACTGCTTTGAAATACCGTCGCGCAGAAATTGCAGACATGCGCTCCGTCGGAAAGTAGGTTTGACGGAATGTTGCTTTGCGTGCGGTTAGCATCACGGCCAAGCATTTTCAAACCGTGCTTTATACATTTCCTAACCGCGGTCTTTATAGGTGTCACAAGCGCTCCCTGGAATCTGTCCGGACGATGGAACAGAACTTGTTGCCAGGAAAAACTCCCAGCAATGAATGGCTGGCAATAACGCGAGCTAAGCGGGGAGGGTGGATGCCGCCGGGTGTTGGAAGTTGTTCCGGCGCGCTCGCCGCATCACATCGTATAGCGCACCCCGTTCGTTTCAGGCTCATTGTCGTGTAAATCGGGTTGCTCCGTACTCATGTGGCTTGCGAACAGGCCGTTATTCAGCAGGGTCAAGGCACGCGCCCATCGCGGTGCTCCAGCAGCCACTTCTCCGCCGCTACGGCGACGAAAATTACCGGTGCGGACACCCGGATCGTCCGTTTACCCGTCAGGGTGGCGCTGGACAGCGTCGCTACCTACAAGAAGAATACCCGCCCCTTTCGCCCAGGTACAACAGCCGCCAACTGCTGTCGAGTCTCTCAATGAGGCGCCGTCGCCGTTCATCTGGACAAAGTCAGCGCAGGATATTCTCGAAAAAGTTACACGTGGACGGCGAACACTCAATAAGTTACAGAGTGTTTGACGGGGTGCACTAGCGTCTTGAATCGGTGGAATCTTCGGGACACTCCCCGGCAGTGGGAGCAGGCTTCCCGAGCCCGGTGCCGACCCGTACCTGCTCCGCACGGAGCGCGTCGCTGACGCGCACCGGGTAGCTGGTGGTATCCGCGGGCGCCAGGGCGAGCAGTTCCGGCGGCAGGCGCGCGAGCTGGCGTGCGGCATGAACCCGGCTTTCCGCCAGTGATGGGCTCGCAGTGGTGAGGCGATGGCCGTTGCGCATCATCTCGCGCAGCAGGGGTTCGCCGTCCGAAGGTTCGTCCCGCAGTGCGATCAGGTCGCCGTCCAAGAGGTCGCCGTCAAAGCGCCGGAACACCTGCTTGCGGCCGGGCAGGGTGGCCTTGTGGGTCGAAAGTTTCATGCGTCCCCGGCCCGCGTACTCGACCAGCTTGTAGGCGGTGTCGAGTTTCGGGGCGTCCGCGGAGGTGATGACGCTGGTGCCCACGGCATAGGCGTCGATGGGCGCACCCGCGTTCACCAGGGCGGCGATGGCGTATTCGTCGAGTCCGCCGCTGGCGATGATGGCGACCCGGGTCAGGCCCGCGGCGTCGAGTATTTCCCGCGCGCGGTGGGCGAGGGCGCCGAGGTCGCCGGAATCGAGGCGGATGGAGCGGACCTGAAAGGCGGCGCCCAGTTGCTGCGCCAGTTCGACCACGCGGCGCACGCCGGCTTCCGTATCGTAGGTGTCCGCCAGCAGGGTGGTGTCGGGATAGAGCGCGGCGAACTCCCGAAAGGCGCCGGCCTCGTCATCGTGCGCTTCGATGTAGCTGTGCGCCATGGTGCCGGTGACGGGGAGGCCGTAGCGCAGTCCGGCGAGCATGTTCGAGGTGGACTGGAACCCGGCGATATGGAGCGCGCGCGCTCCCTTCAGTGCGGCATCGGTGCCCTGGGCGCGCCGCGCCCCGAAATCGATGACCGGCTTACCCCGCGCCGCCAGCACCGACCGCACTCCCTTGGACGCGACGAGGGTCTGGAAACTGATCTGATTCAGGAGAAAGGTCTCGACCAGTTGGGCTTCCGCGATCGGTGCCACCACTTCGAGTATGGGTTCCTCGGCGAACACCGGGGTGCCCTCGGGGACCGCCCACACCGAGCCGCTGAAACGGAAGCCGGACAACCAGTCGAGAAACTCCGGGGTGAACTGTCCCAGGGAGTTCAGGTAGGCCAGTTCCGCCTCCTCGAAATGCAGTTCCTCCAGATAACGCAGTGCGTCGTCGATGCCGGCGGCGAGCAGGAAATTTCGCTCGGGCGGCAGCTTGCGCACAAAGAGGTCGAATACCGCGATGTCTTCCATCCGCTCGCGGTGGTAGGCCTGTAGCATTTTCAGTTCGTACAGGTCGGTGAACAAGGCAGATGCGTGGGGCGGGCGTCCCGCGCCGAAAGTCATTCGAGAACGGCTCCCGCGCGTTCCATGGCAGTGCAGGCGCGCTCGCCGTCGCCGGCCGCCAGCTCGACGGCGCGGATGCCGGCGCGCAGCACTGTGGTGGGAAAGCCGAGCCGGCGCGCGTCGAGCACGGTCTCCTTCACGCAGTAGTCGGTGGCGAGACCCACCACCACCAGCCGCGCGATAGCGCGCTCGCGGAGGATCGCCTCCAGTTCGGTGGCGACAATTTTGCCGGAAACCGGATCGCGCACCGAGAATCCCGAGTAACCGTCTTCGCCGCCGCGGCCCTTGCGGATACAGAGCGTGCCGGCGATGTGCAGTGCAGGGTGGAATGCGGCGCCCCGGGTTTCGGCGACACAGTGTACGGGCCAGATCCCGCCGTCCTTCGCGAAATGGGGGGTGGTTTCGGGATGCCAGTCCTGGGTATAGACGACGAGCGCGCCCGCAGCTCGGGCGCGCTCGATCTCACGGTTCACGAAGGGAATGATTGTCTCGCCTTCGCGAACATAGAGGCTGCCGCCAGGATCGGCGAAGTCGTTCTGCAGGTCGACCACGATCAGGGCGGTGTTCGCATCGTAGTTGCTCATCAGGCGCCTCCGGCCGAAATGATCGCACCGGTCGAGTATAAGCCCGCGCCTGGGTGACGAGCGCCCGGAGCGCCCATCCTGACGCCGGTCGAGCGCTAGATGCGTTTGGCGGCGATCACTCCGGCGGCCTCGAGCGCGGCGATGCGTTCATCGCCGTAGCCGAGCTGGGCCTGAAGAATCTCGCGATTGTGCTCGCCGAGAAATCCGGCCTGCAATTCGAGCGGTTCCGGAAATTGCGAGTAGCGCAACGGACTCGCCGGCAATTCCAGCTCGCCGTACATCCGGTCGGTGATTTTCTGCACCGTGCCGCGCTTGCGCATGTGGGGATGGGCCATCACTTCTTCCACCTCCAGCACCGGCGCGCAGGGCACATGGGCGGTCTGCATCAATTGCAGGGCGCGGTCGGGGTCTCCTACCTTGGCGAGCCAGGCCTCGATCGCGGTATTGATTTCTTCCTTGTTGGCATGGCGGCCGGCGAGGTCCGCAAAGCGCGGGTCGGTCAGTAGGTCGGGACGCTCGATCAGCTTCACCAGATTTTCCCATTGCGCGCCGATGGCGACCACGACGAGGTAGCGGCTCCCGCACTTGTACAGCCCCAGCGGCGTGACGAAGGCGTGCAGGTGGCCGCTGCGGCGCGGCAGCATCTGGCCGCCGGAACCGCTGCACACCTGGACATTCATTTCGTGATAGCTGAACAGGCAGTCGAGCAATGTGATATCCAGATATTGGCCGCCGCCGCCGCGCAACTTGTGGAACAGCGCGGTGACGATGGCGCCGTAGGCGTGGGCGCCGGTGGAAATATCGCCAAATGCCATGCCGGACAGCGCGGGATAGCCGCCGGCCTGGCCGGTCATCGCCATGATTCCCGAATAGGCCTGGCCGATGTAATCGAAGCCGGGCAGATGGGCGAGTTCGCCCTCCTGACCCAGGCAGGAAATGGAGCACATGACGAGATCGGGATTGATCTCGCGCAGCGCATGCCAGTCGAGTCCGAATTTTTTCATGACGCCGGGGGTGAAGTTCTCGACCACCACATCGACCTGCTTGACCAGCTCCCGGCAGATTTCCTGGGCTTCGGTCTTGCGCAGATCCATGCACATGGTGCGCTTGCCGCGGTTGTGCTGGATGAAATACCCGCTGCGCCCTTCGCGCTGTACCGGCAGTGCGCGCGCCGTATCGCCGCCCAGGGACTCGATCTTGATCACGTCGGCGCCGGCTTCCGCCATCAGCCGCGTGCAGTGCGGCCCCGCGACATAGTGGCTGAAGTCGAGCACCTTGATGCCGGCCAGGAGATGTTTGGGAGCTGGTGTCGAACTCATGGTTGAGGCCTCGTTATGTTTGTGTGTGCCGGGTCATTCGCGAGTCCGGCCCGCGACAGGCGGAATTTCGGCACACACCATGGCAGGGGTCAAGAATAATCAGGACGGCGGCGGACGATAATTCCGCGCGGTGGATCGGCCTGTGTGTGCCGACGGGACCCAGGGCCGGCGTGATCGATGCCCGCTTGGCCTAGAATGCGTGCTTTCCCTGTGCATTTCGGAGGCTCGTGATGAATCTGTTTGATCTGACCGGCAAGGTGGCGGTGATCACCGGCTCCACCAAGGGCATCGGCCGCGCGATTGCCGAGCAGATGGCGCTGCACGGCGCCAGCGTCGTGGTGTCGAGCCGCAAGGCCGATGCCTGTGACGCGGTCGCCGCGGCCATCAACACGCAAGTGGCGGGGAAGGGCGCCGGCAAGGCCATCGCGGTGCCCGCCAATATTTCCCGCAAGGAAGACCTGGAACACCTGGTGGCGCGCACCCGCGAGCAGCTCGGCGCCATCGACATCCTGGTCTGCAACGCGGCATCGAATCCCTATTACGGTTCGATGCTGGGAATCTCCGACGACCAGATGGACAAGATTCTCGACAACAACATCAAGTCGAATCACTGGCTGTGCTCCCTGGTGATCCCCGAAATGCAGGCCCGCAAGGACGGCGTCATCGTCATCATCTCCTCGATCGGCGGGATTCTGGGCCACACCACACTCGGCGCCTACGGCCTGTCCAAGGCCGCCGATCTGGCGCTGGCCCGCAACATCGCCGCCGAATTCGGGCCCGACAACATCCGCGCCAACGCCATCGCGCCCGGGTTGATCAAGACCGATTTCGCCCGTGCCCTGTGGGACAGCCCCGAGTACCTCGCCAAGGCGACCGAGCGTTCGCCGTTGCGGCGCATCGGCACCCCTGAGGAGATCGCCGGCGCGGCCGTGTTTCTGGCCTCCGCGGCAGGTGCCTTCATGACCGGGCAGACGCTGGTGATTGACGGGGGTCGCGTCACTGCCAACTGAGTTGCGTATTGAATTGCGGCGCAGGCCGGGTTTGTAGCACACTCCGATCGCGTTTCGGCCCGCTGCCGGGCGGACAGCTTGATCAACCAGGGGAGCACTATGGCAAGTCTCAGAAGCAAGTGTCTGGCGTGGGTTACCCGCCGCACCATGAAGAAAAAACTCGGCGCGAGCGGGTCGGTAGCGAAAGAGCGGGAAACCCTCGAAAAAATGTCGCGGCTGATGAGCCGGCGCACACCCGGACTGGTGGCGACCATCAACGGCGTATCCGGCGAATGGCAGTACCCCAAGACGGGCGACGGCGGTCGGACCATTCTGTACCTCCACGGGGGTGGCTATGCGCTGGGCTCGCCCCTGAGCCATCGCGACATGGTCGGTGGGATTGCAGATGCCGCCCACGCCCGGGCGTTCATCGCGGATTACCGGCTCGGGCCGGAGCATCCGTTTCCGGCTGCGGTCGAGGATGCGGTAGCCGCTTACAAAGGTCTGCTGGATGAGGGCTTTGATCCCGCCAAAATCTGTATCGCGGGCGACTCCGCCGGTGGTGGCCTGACCGTCGCCGCGCTGGTCTCGATTCGCGACCAGAAGCTGCCGCTGCCCGCCGCCGGTATCTGTATTTCACCCTGGGCGGATCTGACCTGCTCCAGCGGCTCCATGACTTCCATGGCCGAGGCCGACCCCCTGCTGCGACCCGCCGCGCTGAAATGGATGGCCGATCTGTACCTCAACGGCCAGGACCCCAAACTGCCGTTGGCCTCGCCAATCTTCGCCGACCTCAAGGGCCTGCCGCCGCTGCTGATCCAGGTGGGTACCGAAGAGGCGCTCTACGATGACGCCATCACCCTGAGCCGCGTGGCGCAGGCGGCCGGCGTCGATGCCACCCTCGAAGTGTGGGAGGGCATGATGCATGTCTGGCATCTGATGGCGTCGCTGATCCCCGAAGGCAAACAGGCGATGCAGGTCATCGGAGCATTTGTCACCGCAAAAACCTGATCCGTTCACGATACCCGGGTCGCGGGATTCTCGCCCGCCCGGTGGGATGTCGGTGGGGATGAACGTCGCCGGAAATAAAAAACCCCGCCACCGCTGCGCAATCGGGGCGGGGTTTTGCCATGGACGCGCGAGCGCCCGCGTCGGTTACTGACTGTTGCTGCGGTGCAGGTAGCGCTCGCGGGAGGCCATGATCTCGGCCTTCGCGGCGGCCGCATCGCCCCACCCCTGGACCTTGACCCATTTGCCCTGTTCGAGCGCCTTGTAGTTCTCGAAGTAGTGCACCGTCTGCAGGCGAAGCAGTTCGGGCAGATCCTCGACCTCACTCACCGCATCGTACAGCCGGGTCAGCTTCTGATGCGGTACCGCGATCAGTTTGGCGTCGGGACCGGCTTCGTCGATCATCATCAGTACGCCGATGGGCCGGCTGCGAATCACCGAACCCGGCACCACCGGATAGGGGCACACCACCAGCACGTCGAGCGCATCGCCATCCTCGGAGAGGGTGCCCGGGATGTAGCCGTAGTTGGCCGGGTAGAACATCGGCGTGGCCACGAAGCGGTCGACGAACAGGGCATCGGAATCCTTGTCGATCTCGTATTTGATGGGGTCGTGATTGGCGGGGATTTCGATCAGGACATTGATATCGTCGGGCAAGTGGTTGCCGCAGGGGATTCTGCTGTAGCTCATGGGAGGTCAACGGCGGTGGCGGATGAAGCCGCGCATTATAGGAAGGTCGCCCCGGCGAAGAAAGCGTTGGCGCGGCGCGCCCGCCATCCCAGCCGCGTGTTGAATCGAGGCGGCATCACCGGCGCTGGTGCGGTATAAGGTTGCCCGAGCGGCGCCTGTGCGACCCGCGCCCGTACATCCGCAACCCTGGAGAATACCGATGCAGTCCCAAACTCTGTCCCCGATCGCTTCCAAGTACTGTGCCTCCAACGGGGAGCAACGGCGATGATGGGCGCCGCATGGATTGCCGCAGTGGCAGGTTTCCTGGTCGGCGCGCTGGTGCTGTGGCTATGGTCCGCTGCCCGAACCCGCGAGTTGGCCACGCGTCATGCCGAAAGCGAGCAGCGCGCGGCGGCAGTGGCAGCCGAAGTGATCGAGCTGCGCGCCCGCCAGTCGGCGCTCGTCGAGGACAACGCGCGCCTCGGTGAGCGTCTCGCCGCCGAGCAGCGTCAGGGCGCCGAAAAGCTCGCGCTGCTCGAACAGGCGCGCGAGCAGCTTGGCGATACCTTCAAGGCGTTGTCCGCCGATGCGCTCAAGGCCAGCAGCGAAGCGTTTCTGCGCCTGGCGCAGGAAAACCTCGGTCGTTTTCAGCAAGGCGCCACGGCGGAACTGGCGGCGCGCGAGCAGGCCATCGAAAAACTCACCCAGCCGATTCGCGAGCGTCTGGAAAAATTCGACGGCAAACTCGACGACATCGAGAAAGCGCGCATCGGCGCCTATCAGGCGCTCGACACGCAACTGAAAGCCCTGGTGGACACCCATCTGCCGCAGCTTCACCGCGAAACCGCCGACCTCGTCAAGGCCTTGCGGCAACCCCAGGCGCGCGGCCGTTGGGGCGAAGTGCAACTGCGCCGCGTGGTCGAACTCGCGGGCATGCTCGAACATTGCGATTTCGAGGAACAGGTCTCGCAGACTACCGACGCGGGTCGTCAGCGCCCCGACATGATCGTCAAATTGCCCGGCGGTCGTCAGGTGGTGGTGGACGCCAAGGTGCCGCTGGACGCCTACCTGCTCGCCATCGAAGCCCAGGACGAAGCCGGCCGGGCGAAGGCGCTGATCGGCCACGCCCGCCAGCTCAAGGACCACATCGGCCAGCTCGCCAAAAAGAGCTACTTCGACCAGTTCGATCCCACGCCGGAATTCGTTGTCCTGTTCGTGCCGGGCGAGGCGTTTTTCTCTGCCGCGCTCATGCAGGATCCCCTGCTGATCGAATACGCCGCCGAAAACCGCGTGATTCCGGCCAGTCCGACCACGCTCATCGCGCTGCTGAAGGCGGTGTCCTATGGGTGGCGCCAGGAGGCCATAGCCGAGAGTGCGCGCGAAGTCGCCGCGCTCGGCAAGGAACTTTACGATCGCATCGCCAAGCTTGCCAAACACTGGACGCGGGTCGGCGAGCGCCTCGACGGCGCGGTGGACGCCTACAACCAGTCCGTCGGTGCGCTGGAAGCCCGCGTGCTGCCGGCGGCGCGGCGCTTTCGCGACCTCAAGACCGTGGGCGGTGATCGCGATATCGAAACCATCGCGCCGCTCACCCAGGAAACCCGCGCGCTCACGGCGCCGGAACTGCGGGGGGAAGGGGATGCTGAGCGCGCGGACGATGTGCGCACAGTGCTCCAGGGGACGGTGGAAGACTGAGCCGGGCTCGGCGGATTTCAGTTCAGCGCCGCTTGAGGTGCGCGAGCCGATCGCGTTCGATGCGCAGGCGCGCGTTGTAGTCATTGGTCGCGGCGCGTATTTCGGCGGCCAGCAACCGCCGATTCGCTGCGCTGGCCCGGGAGTTGCCGACTTCGGCTTGGCGGGCGCGGAGCGCCGCAAGGCGGTCGTCGCGGTCGCGTAGCAGAGTCCTGATCCGCTGTTCCTGCTGCGCGATGCCGCGCTCGCGCTCCCGTGTGCGGTTGGCTTTCACGATTGCCGAAAAATCTCCCCCGACACCCATATCCACGCCGGCGGGCGGAGCATTTTTCATTTCGACGGCTTCGGCATCGGTACCGCAGGGCTGTGCGCTGAATGCCGCGTGGCCCTGCTTGTCGCTGCACCGATAGATCGTCTGGGCACCGGCCGGTGCCGCGACGCCTGCGCCGGCGAGGATCAGGCCGATCCACGCCGTATGCAGTGCCGCCTGGAAGCGTTTGCGGAAGCGAAGTTCGGTGACGACGACGGTGGCTTTGTCGGCGTGGCGAGCCCTGCTGAAAAATCGCCGGTGGGTGCGTCCGTTCATTGTTTGCTCCTCATCCTGAAGACCGTGCCATTGAAGCAGAGTTGATCGGAACGACGCCAGCGCGACCACGGTCGCGATGGAGCGGAGGGGATAGCGAAGACTTCGTTCCCGCTGCCATTCATCGTGCTCGCCGCGGTCACGGCTCAGGGAGCGCGCTTGCGCAAGCCGGGGTCGTGGAGTCGATTTGGGGTTCAGCGTATTATTGCCCGGCCGTTTCACCGGCGGCTGCCGGTCCCGGGCACGGCGACAGCAGACCCAGCTACAACGCGATATCCAGGGGAGAGTTCATGGTCATCCAGCCCAAGGTCCGGGGATTCATCTGCACCAATGCGCATCCGGTGGGCTGTGCGGCGAACGTCCAGCAACAGATCGATTACGTAAAGAGCCGCGGGCCCATCGTCGGCGGTCCGCGCCGGGCGCTGGTGATAGGTTCCTCGACCGGTTATGGACTTGCCTCGCGGATTACCGCGGCCTTTGGCTGCGGCGCGGGCACGCTCGGCGTGTTCTTCGAGAAGGAGCCCATCGAGCGGCGCCCCGGCACGGCCGGTTACTACAATACCGCCGCCATGCAGCGCGCCGCGCGCGCCGAAGGGCTGTACGCCGAAGGCATCAATGGCGATGCGTTCTCCGACGACGTCAAGGCCCAGGTGGTCGACAAGCTCAAGCGCGAGCTGGGTCCGGTGGATCTGGTGATCTATTCGATCGCGGCGCCCCGGCGCACCGACCCGCGCACCGGCATCACCTATACCTCGGCGCTCAAGCCCATCGGTGCGCCCTTCACCATGCGCGGCATCAATACCGATTCCCTGGTGGTCGAAGAAACCACGGTGGAACCCGCGACCGACGAGGAGATCGCCCATACCATCAAAGTGATGGGCGGCGAGGACTGGGAGTGGTGGATGCAACTGCTCCACGACGAAGGCTTGCTTGCCGAAGGCTGCAAGACCACGGCCTACACCTACATCGGCAAGGAGATGACCTGGCCGCTTTACGGCCACGCGGCCATCGGCATGGCCAAACGCGATCTGGATCGCGCGGCCGTTGCCATCGGGAAACAACTTCAGGACATCGGCGGTGAGTGCCGCGTGTCGGTGCTCAAGGCGCTGGTGACCCAGGCGAGCTCCGCGATTCCCATCATGCCGCTGTACATCTCCATTCTCTACAAGATCATGAAAGAGGCCGGTACGCACGAGGGCTGCATCGAGCAGATCCAGGGTTTGTTCGCGCGCCAGCTGTACGGCAGTGCGCGCGAGCTGGACGACGCCGGACGTCTGCGCATGGATGCAAACGAGCTGCGCGACGACGTGCAGGCCAGGGTGAAGATGCTATGGGAGACGGTGACCACCGAGAACGTGGACAAACTTACCGATCTCAAGGGTTACAAGGAGGAGTTTTTGAAACTGTTCGGTTTTGGCATCCCGGGCGTCGATTACAGCGCCGACGTTGATCCCGTGGTCCAGCTCTGACGCTCGGCAGCGTTCACCCAGACAATAAGAACCATCAACCGCCTGGTGCTTCGGGGCCGGGCTTCGGGAGATTCGCAATGACCACCATCGCTACCGCCACGGCTACCGTCGATCAGTTTTCACCCTTGGTACGGCGCATCGTGGCGCCCAACGGCAGCGTGATGACCGGGGCCGGTACCAATACCTTCCTGATCGGTCGGGACGAAATCGCGGTGCTGGATCCGGGTCCGGACTACGAGAGTCACTATCAGGCCATCCTCGCGGCCGGCGCCGGACGCATCAAATGGGTGGTGGTGACACACACCCACAAGGACCATTCGCCGCTCGCCGCGCGGCTCGCCGCCGAAACCGGGGCGAGGCTCATGGGCTGCATGCTGCGCCCGGGCGACGAATTCCAGGACACCAGCTTTCAGATCGACACGGACATTCGGCACGGCGATCGGCTGAAGACGCCGGAATTCACGCTGGAGGCCGTCTATTCTCCGGGACATGTCGGCAATCATTTTTGCTTCTTTCTGCACGAAGACGCGCTGCTGTTTGCCGGCGATCACATCATGGATGGCTCCACCGTGGTCATCCTGCCCCCCAGCGGAGACATGAAGGACTATCTGGATTCGCTCGCCGTGCTGGAAAAATATCCGGCGACCGGTATCGCGCCCGGCCACGGCAATCTGATGCCCAATCCCGGCAAGGTCATCGACACCTTGCGTCGTCATCGCCTGATGCGGGAGCAAAAAGTCCTTGCGGGCATGAAAAAAATCGGTCCCGGGACCATCATGGATTTTCTGCCCGTGGTGTATGACGATGTGGATCCGAAAGTATTTTTCTATGCGCGTTTTTCCCTCTGGGCGCACCTGTTGAAACTCGAACGCGACGGCCTTGCCCGCCGTACCCGACACGATGTCGAGTTCGATCAGGAGCTCTGGGAACTGATTGCCGACTGACTGCGGGAGCATCTGATGGATACCACACGACATGATTTGAAAGCGCTGTTTGCGCAGCTGGGTTTGGCCAATGACCCGGATGCCATCGCCGCTTTCATCGACCAGCACCGGCCCCTCGACCCCTCGCTTACCCTCGCCGAGGCGCCCTTCTGGCAACCTGCGCAGCGGGAGTTTCTGCTCGAAGCGTTCGCCGATGATTCCGACTGGGTGGAAGCGGTGGACAAGCTCGACGCGATGCTCAGGCATCGCGTTCGCCACGACTGAGCCGCTGTGCGAGTTGCGGGCGGCGGTGCGGTTCGCCGTCGATCTTGTTCAGCGGCGCGCCCGCGTGTCCTGAGCAAGGCACGCAAGGTTTGCCGCGCACACCGATAGCGCAGAAGCACTTGGAAAAAAGCGGAAATGGAGCGGGTGATGGGAATCGAACCCACGCTGAGAGCTTGGGAAGCTCCCGTTCTACCATTGAACTACACCCGCAGGGGGCGCCAGTCTGCCAGTGTAGGGCGCCGGCGGCAACAGGCGTGGGCTGGCTTCACAAACCCAGATCGCTCAGTCCGGGGTGTTGGTCAGGACGGCGTCCCTGGGGCCAGTGAAACTTGCGGTCCAAGGCGCGAATCGCCAGGTCGTTGATGCTGGCAAAGCGCACTCGCATCAAGCCCTGTTCGTCAAATTCCCAGTTCTCGTTGCCGTAGGAACGAAACCAGTTTTCGTGCGCATCGTGCCATTCGTATGCGAAGCGCACCGCGATGCGGTTGGCGTCGTGCGCCCACAGTTCCTTGATCAGCCGGTACTGGTTTTCGCACTGCCATTTGCGGGTCAGGAAGGCCTCGATTTCGGCGCGTCCCTGGAAAAATTCGTTGCGATTGCGCCAGCGGCTGTCCGGTGTATAGGCCAGCGCCACCCGCTGCGGATCGCGGCTGTTCCAGCCATCCTCGGCCATGCGGACTTTTTGCGCGGCGGTTTCCCGGGTGAAGGGGGGCAGCGGTGGGCGGCTTGCTATGGTGGTCATGTCGTGGTTCTCGCAGGAAATGGGCCTCGCTGGGCATAAGCCTCGCATCGAACGGTGGTTGCCTGTGCTCAGGGCTGGGGAAGCGTATTGGGCGCTGACGGGGGGCGCCGCGCAAGCGCTTTGGCGCCCTGGCGGCGGCCGCCGAGGGCAACCGTCAGGGCGATGATCATACTTGCCAGATAGATGCCGACCACCAGCGGGCTTGGGGTGGCTTCGTAGCCAATCAACGCGTAGAGCAACTGGCCCAGCGGTGAGGACTCCGGTAGCCACCGGGAGCTGTTCCACAGTGGCGCCTGCGCCGGCAGCCAGTCCGCCTGGATCAGCAACTGCGTCGCCTGCGCGCACATGCCGCTGCCGATCAATGCGAGCAGCACTGCACCTGTTGCCAGAGCGGCGGACGGACGCTGGGCGAGTTGCAGATAGTAAAACAGCGTACCCGCACTGAAGCCGACCCCGATGCCAATGACGGCGCCGGTGACGGCGTCGGAGGTCGCGCCCTCCTGCGCGCTCAAGCTGCCGAAATACAGCAGGATCTCCGCGCCTTCCCGGGTCATTGCCAGAACCACGGCGGCTGCCATGAACCAGCGCAGGGCGGCCTGGGTCCGCGGCGACGACGGCGGGCCGAAGCGCTGCAGGCCCAGGATGGCGAGGATGGCGAGGATCGCCAGATAGGTCAGAAGCTGTATGCCGACGTTGGCGAGTTCGTACCCGACGCCTCCGAACCAGTCGAATACCCTGGGCAGAAGCAAGCTGAACAGCACGGCGCTGCACGGTCCCAGCAGTATTGCGGAGCGAAATCCGGTCGCACTGAGACGCAGGACGTTCGTCACGGCAAGCAGAACGCTGACCAGGAACGCGGCCTCGATGATTTCCCGCAACACAATGATGACGCTGTCGATCAGCATGGGCTCACTTCGCGATCAGCTTGCCAAGGGCGGTTTTGGGATTGAATTCACCAAAGAACGGGTAAGTCCCGGGCGCCAGCGGCCCGATGAACAGCGTGGCACTGTGTTCGCCGAAGATGATTTTTTCGCGATTCAAATCCCAGCTTTTGAATTCCTCCAGGGTTGAATCCAGGTTGTGTATCAGCAAACGCACCTGGGTGTGCGCAGGGACGTGAATTTCGGAAGGCTCGAACAGATGATTCCGAATCCGCAATTCCACCGTGGGAGGGGCCGGGGTTTCCGCGTGCGCGGCGCTGGCAGCGTATATCAGCAGGAAAATTGCTCCGCGCCAGCGTACCGCCGCGGAGGACCATTTCGCATGGCGCGGGTTTGTACCGCACAGAAAAGGCATCGTTGTCGCCATGGCTCAGACGCTCCCGTCAGGCACGGATTCGACCAGTTCGTCCGAGAGCGGGAATTCCACGCGGACCGACAATCCTGTGGCAAAAGGCGAAGCACCAAAGCGGATGGTCGCATGGTGCAGTTCCGCGATCAATTTCACGATCGACAGGCCCAGCCCGCTTCCGGAGGTCGGATTGCAGTCGCCGCCGATGCGGTAGAAACGATCGAATACCCGCTCCTGTTCTGCCTCCGCCATGCCGGGACCGGAATCGCTGATCTCGAGAATCACCCGATCGGCGGTGGCGCTGGTCGCGACGGCGATCTGCCCGCCGGTGGGAGTGTAGCGGCTGGCGTTGGCGACGAGGTTGTCCACCAGGGTGGTGATCGCGAAGCGGTCGCCGAGGATGGGCTGGCTCTGCCCTTCGAAAAGTACGTCCTGCTCTTTTTGTTCGAATTCCGCGTAGCGGTTGGCCAGTGTTTGCCGCGCGATTTCGGAGAGATCGAGAACTTCCATGGTGGCCCGGTAGTGCTCGGGTTCCATGCGGTAGAGCAGCAGGATTTGCGCGATCAGATGCTCCAGGCGCGTCGCTTCCGCCTGTAACTGGGCCAGTGTGGGGTCACCGGGCGGCAGTTTCGCGGTGAGATTATGGAGGTGTATTTTCAACGCGGCGATGGGCGTGCGCAGTTCGTGGGCGGCATCGGCGGTAAGCCGTCGTTCCCGCGCGAAGGAACGCGCCAGACGACGCAGCAGAGCGTTCACGGCGGCCACGATGACGGCGAGCTCCTCGGGGGGATCGTCGAGATCGAGCGGCGAGAGATCGGCGGCCTTCTTGTGGCGCAGCTCCGATGCCAGGCGCGCCAGCAGGCGCAACCCGTGACCGACGATGATCCAGATGAACAGCGCCGCCACCGGCAGGCTGATGACCACCGCAAGGACGGATTCCATCACGATGCTGTCGGCAAGCAGGTAGCGGGTATCGGCGCGCTGGGCGACCAGAATCCAGTGGTCGCTGGCCTGGGCGTGGCGTACCAGCACGCGCCAGCGCTGGTCGTTGAAGTTGCGGTCGTGAAAACCGGGCGCGAAGGGCGCGATGGCGGTGGTGGGGGCGTCGGCGGAATACAGGACAAGCCGTTGGTCGGCGGTCCAGATCTGAAATGCCGCCTGCCCGGCGCTCGGCGTGAGGCCGCGGCTCTCTGCGGGTGTGGCCTCTGGCGGTTGCGCCGCCAGCAGCGCGGCGATCAGGCTTGCCGTGTCGGAGAGCTGGGCGTCGAACAGGGTCTGCGCTGCGGCGACGCTGGTGCGGTAGCCGTACAGCGCGGCGACGAAGCTGGTCAGGGTGATGGCGGACAGCACCGCGATCACCAAATAGGAGCGGATGGACTTCATGGCAGGCGCAGGCTGTAGCCGATGCCGCGCACCGTCTTGATGGCATCCGAACCCAGCTTGCGGCGCAAATGGTGGATGTGAACTTCCAGCGCGTTGCTGGCGACCTCTTCGCCCCAGGCGTAGAGCTTGCCTTCCAGGGCTTCGCGGGTGAGCACCTTGCCGCGATTTTCCATGAAGGCCCGGAGCAGTGCGTATTCGCGGCGCGAGAGATCGATCGGCAGGTCGCCCTTGGTCAGCTCCCGGGTGGCCAGATTCAGGCTGAGATCACCGGCGGTCAGGACGCTGCCGGTGGCGTTGCCCAGGCGCCGGCTCATCGCGCGCAGGCGCGCATCCAGTTCGTCGATATCGAAGGGCTTGGCGAGATAGTCATCGGCGCCGAGATCAAGACCGGCGATCTTCTCGCTGGTGGTGTCCCGCGCGGTAAGAATCAGCACCGGAATCGTGCGATTGGTGCTGCGCAGCTGTCGCAGCACGTCGAGCCCGTCCATGTCCGGAAGCCCGAGATCGAGGATCATCAGATCGGGCGGATCGGTCCGCACGGCGAGCAGGGCATGGTCGCCGCGTGCCACATGGTTGACGGCGAAACCCTTGTTGCGCAGGGCCAGCGACAGACCGGCCGCCAGCGATCTGTCGTCTTCCACCAGCAGCAGCCGCAACGCCAAACTCCTCGGGCCCGAGCAAACTTATTGTGCTTGAATTCGCGCGAGGAGTTTAGCAATGTCCCGCTGCCGTCCGGCATGGGCCAACGCATCTCCCGGGTGGGGTGGCGCCTGCTGCGCGCGCAGCAGATGTTCGCGGGCCTTGCGGCGCTGGCCCTGTTCCAGCAGGAAGTCACCGTAAAAATAGTTGCTGTCCATGCCATCGGGGCTGATTTTCAGCGCCAGCAGCAGGAATTTCTCGGCTTTTTTGCGGTCGCCAAAACCCACCGGCCAGCCCGGCATTTTGTAGTAAAGCGCACCCAGGGTGGCGTAGGCGGCGCCCTCCATCGCCTCGGGGTCCAGTGCCAGCGCGCGCTCCAGATCGATACGCGCGGCGGTAGCGGCATTCAAGGAATTGATGCCGGTCCCGGCGCTGGCGAGGGTTGCCTGGATGATTCCCGACCAGATCCAGACTTCGACGCGATCGGGGTGCAGGGCGGTCAGGCGGACCGCGCTTTGCGCCAGGGTGTCCAGCGCGGCAATACGGGGTAATCCCCGTTTTTCATAGTTGGCGACCGCCCAGCGCTGCTGCAAGTCCTGCAGACTGGCATCGAGATCGGTCTGCGCCATGGCCGGTGCGGTGAAGCACACCAACGCCAGCGCGGCGAGCAGGAATAGCGGGCGTTTCGCGGATACGGACTTCATTACGAATGTGTTCCCCCGGCGCGCAAGGGCTGGCGCCATGGCCTGGTAGCATCAGCACCTATTGAGCCGGGTTAGCCGGGTCGGGATCCAGCTAAAACCGCTCGCAACGGGTGTTCCGGATGGGGGGCATCATAACAAACGCAGCCCCGGGACCGGCCCGGGGCTGCGTGGATACACGGGTGTCATAACCCTGGTGTCATAACTGTTGTGCGGCGAGGATCAGTCGCTGAGCTTGCGGTTGGTGATCGCCACGGTCTTGTCATTGCCGGTAGACGAGTGCTGCACATTGACCAGCAGGGTGTGCGGATCCTTGCCGAAGTAGATGCCGGTGCCTTCGGCGCCATCGTCCTTGAGTGAGGCGAACAGATGCACGCCATCGCTCTTGCCGTCGCCGTCATGATCCGGCTCCGCTACCCAGATGTCGCTCGGCACATTGTCCTCGACAATCCACAGCCGGCCGTCGGGGCCATTGGCCAGGTTGTCCGGGCTCTTGAAGCCGGTGATGCCAGCGGCCTTGTTTTCGGAGGCGACGTTGACACCGTGGGCGACAAAGTAATCGACCTGGGGCGCACCATTGAGGGTGATCGAGAGCACCGCGCCCGCTCCGCCGGAGTTGCTCGGGTTGGTGACGTCTTCACAGGTGAGGGCGACATAGAGCGTCTGGGCAATGCGCTCGGCGTCTTCCGGGCGGCAGAAGCCGGTGGCACCGACAGCCTTGGCGGCTGCTTCGGCGTCGAAGGTAACGGGATCCAGCGCCAGTTCGACCCATTCCGCCGCGCCGGTCTGTTTGCCGTCGGCGACTTTCAGCGCGAACAGCTTGCCGCTCGACAGGTCGCCGTAGTTGTCCGGCACGAATTTGTAGATCTGGCCGTTCGGCTTGCGGTCTTCGTCGATGATGTAGACGTTGCCTTCGGCATCGGTTTCGATGCCCTCGTGGGACATGGAACCCAGCAGCGGCCGGGCCACTACGCTCGCCGCCTGGGTCGGATCCTGCGCATCCAGTTCGAGTTCGTAAACCAGCCCGCAGCAGGCGTCGGGGTACTCCAGGTCGGGTCGTGCCGCCGTATTGACCTCCTCGGCGAAGAGGATCGTGTGCCAGGGGGTCCAGACGATGCCGTCGAGGGCTTCCCAGTCGCTGCGCGCCGCCAGCTCCTTGGCTGCGCCGGTTTGCAGATCGACGACCGATACCGCACCGCCGCTGCCGCCGTCTTTGCGCGCCGAATTGCCATCGTCACCCGCGGCACCGGACCGCACTTCGTGGGTACGATACAAATAGCGACCGGCGTGTTTGCGGGTTTCGTTTACCGTGTTCATATCGTGCCAGTCGTTCTCGACATAGATGTCCAGATCGCTTTCGTCGGAGACGATGTACTGCCGGTAACCCTCGGGCAGTTTCCAGGGCGCCTCGGTCAGCGTCACCGGATCCGTGGTGAGTTCGGGCGCATAGGCCGATCCGGCGATGGGATCGAACGCCATGGGTCCGTTCATTTCGGAGCCCGCGCAGGCGATACCGGCAAATACCGCGCTGATGGCGGTGGCGAGCGCGGCTTTGTTCAGCATTGGTTTCAAAATTCGCATTGCCTCATCCCCATGTTGATCAAAAAATACGACGGCCGGGATTTGACCCCGGAGCCGGCAGTCCGGGAACCGGGTTCGGGCCTGCCGGGCGCATTGAGTCTTGGGGAAGGATGTTGCAGAGGTATGTGTCCTGTATGACGGTTTGTTGACAGCCAGGAGCAGCTGAGAGACAGCCGTCGGCCATGCTTCTGGCGGCGGTTGCTGGCGTTGCTGGTTGGGGGTATTGCGTACCTGCTTGCGGAGGGCGTCCGGGGCATCGCGTCCGGCGCGGAAAGGCAAGTGAAAAGCGTTCTCGAGTCCGATCAATCGCTGCACGGCGGGCTGCCGTGCCGGCATCGCGTCCGGGTGTCAGCGCATCAGCGGGCCTGTTCCGAGGCCAGCCGGCTCGCTTCGGCGGGACGAAACAGGGCGTGCAACAGATAATCGCGAAACGCCTGCGGGTAGTCTTGCCGCGCCAGGGCGCGCTCCATGCACAGCAACCAGGCGTCGCGCTCGCGTTCGCCAATGGCCAGGTGCGCGTGGGCCGAAGGGATGTGAATCGACCCGTATTTTTCCCGGTACAGCTTGGGACCGCCCAACCAGCCGCACAAGAACCGATGCAGCTTGTCGGCGGAGCCGGACAGGTCGGACGGATGCATCGCGCGGATCCTGGCGGCTTCCGGCAGGGTATCCATCATCCGGTAAAAATCCGCGACCAACCGGCGGAGTCCCTCGACACCGCCGGCAGCCTGAAACGAGGCATCGCCTTCGCCGTAGGCGCGCGGCTCGGGGGATGCTGTGGTATCGGTTGGATCGCTCATTGCGCAATGCTCGTTACGACGGGATCGCTCTGCTGACGCAAGACTCAGGTATCCGCGTCCAGAATCAGGGATGACCCGGCAAAAGATTGGGGCCAGCGGCCCCAATCTCAACCAGACGGCCCCGAACCCTCAGTGCCCGGATGCCGTTCCAAACAGGTAGGGCTCCAGCGTCGCCTGCGCCTGGACGCGGTACTTGTGCCAGCGGCCGCCGCCGTAATAGGCGAGGGCGCCCGGCTCCGCGTGGCCCTCGTGGTTGTAGTAGGAAATGCAGTCGCGCAGCGGCAGGGTGGCCAGATCGACCTCGCGACAATGTGCCGCATACTGGTTTTCCGCTTCCTCCTTGATATCGACCGTGTCGGCGCCTTGCTCGCGCAGGGTTTTCAGCATCCACAGCACGTAATCGCCGTGATCCTCGATGGTATCGGTGAAATTGAAGCTGCCGCCGCCGCCCTGGGGTCCGGAAATCACGAACAGGTTGGGAAACCCCCGGCTCTGCATGCCCAGAAACGTCCGGGTGCCGCCCTGTTCCCATTTCTGTTTCAGGGACAGTCCCTCACGGCCGATGATCATGTCGAAGGTCTGCGTCGCCATCCACTGGAATCCCGTCGCGTAAACCAGCACGTCGAGCGGGTACTCGACCCCGTCGTGGACGACGCCGCGCTCATTGATCTTGCTGACGCCGCGCGGTGCGGTGTCGACGAGATGGACGTGGGGTTTGTTGAAGGTGGGCAGATACTCGTCGTGAAACGCGGGCCGCTTGCAGCCATAGGCGTAATAGGGTTTCAGCGCCGCCGCCGTTTTGGGGTCTTTCACGATGGCATCAACCCGGGCGCGAATCTGCTCCATGATGCGGAAATTGGTGTCGAGCTGTTTCTGCAGGCGTTCTTCGGGCGAGATGGGCTGTGTGTGGACCTTTTTCTCTTTGACTTCCACGATCTTGCCCGACAGGTAGTCGTCGTTGGCGGCCAGGGCGCTGCGACCCGAGGAGATTTTGGCGAACCTCGCCCGCCGGGCGCGCGCCCAGCCCGGTTCGTTCTTCCAGGTTTCGATCTCCTCCGGTGTGGTCGCCCGCTGATCGCGCACGTCGATGGAGGAAGGCGTGCGTTGAAAGACGTACAGCTCCTTCACGACCTTGGCGAGTTCCGGGATGGCCTGCACCGCCGTGGCGCCGGTGCCGATGATGCCCACCCGCTTGTCCTTCAGGTCGACGTTGTAATCCCAGCGCGAGGTGTGGAAGGCCTTGCCCTTGAAGGTCTCCATGCCCTCGATTCGGGCCAGCTTCGGTGTCGTCAGGATACCGTTGGCGATGACCAGGAACCTGGCTTTCATCCGGTCGCCGCGATCCGTGCCGACGATCCAGCGCCCGATCGATTCGTCCCAGCGGGTTTCCTCGACGGTGGTATGAAACAGGCAATGGTCGTAGAAATGGAATTTCTCGGCGATGGTCTGGCAGTACTCCATGATCTCGAAGCCACTGGCAAACTTCATGGTCGGGATGTAACCCGTCTCTTCGAGCAGGGGCAGATAACTGTAGGCCTCGACATCGCAGGCGATGCCCGGGTACCGGTTCCAGTACCAGGTGCCGCCCACGTCGCCGCCCTTCTCACAGAAGCGCACGTCCTTGAAACCCGCCTGACTGAGCTTGTACCACAGCATCAGGCCGGCAAAACCGGCGCCGACCACCAGAATCTCGCACTCGTCGGTCAGGGCTTCTCGGGGGACCGGAGCGGCCGAATGCACGTCCTCCAGATATTTGCTGAAGGTGCCCTCCAGCGCGATGTAGTCGGCAGCGCCGCTGCGCGACTCCTTGAACTCGCGGTATTTCGACTGCTCTGCGGCGTTGAACACGGCGCCCGGCGGCGCCTCGGGGAGCGCCTTGAGCGCCGCGTCATTGACGACGGCATAGCCTTTCCCGGTGATGTTGTCGTGTGCCTTGGCGGCGCGGGTGTTGAAGATCTTTAATCCTGTTGCGGGGTCTGTACGGACCGACATGACTGACATAGTGCTGCTCTCACTGCTTCAAGGTTATGGGTAGACGAAGTATCGCCGCCATTGACCGGCGGGTCTACTTTCCACTCGGAATGGTGGGGCAGGGTCGGTCCCTGGTCGTTGCCATGGCTCGTCAGTAGCAACCATTGCCTTCCGCCGACCAGCTTTCGACGAGATTGGCGGGCGAAATCCGCACCAGGATCTTGCAGTAGTATTCCGCCGTGGTGACCGGGATGCGGTGATACACCGGTGGCAATACCCAGCCGCCGCCGTGGCGGTCACGGACAACAACCGGACCCCCGACGGGGTAGGAATCGCCCCCGCTGGTGACGGTCTGGCGTTGCGTGTACTCAAACACGCGCCCGCCCGTCGTCAGCGTAAAGGAATTGGTCGGCGGACCCTTGGCCAGCACCAGATCGTCCGCCGTCCCGCCGACGAACGGGTCCATCGCCTGGTAAAACCTCGCCTTGCGTTGCGCCTCGGAGGCGCAGGCGGACAGCAGGAACAGCGCCAGTACCGCAGCCAGAATACGCAAGCATTCCTCCTTTACGAGTCTGTCTTCACAAAACGGTTGCCGGGGAGGGTTTGATGCTCACTACCCTAGCCTTGCCGCCGTTGATGCGACATGGCCAGCAAGTGCGGTTATGAATACCTTCAAGCTGGTCATATCCGACAGGTTAGTGAAATCGCCGGTATCTACTGCATTGCGTTCCGCTGCAATGACTGCTGCCGTGGTGTAAAGCTGCTCCTGCACCAGTCGCTGACACAGCAGGTCGTATCGCTTGAGGTACGACGCGCCCTTGAATTCCTCGAACACCGGGAAGTGTGGCGAAGAATTACGGACTGGGCTGCGTGACTCCGGGGCGTCCTCAACCATCATCAGCCAGCCGACAAAGGGGCGCGGCTGCTTGCCGAAAGCCTCTTCACGGTAGGCCACCCATAGGTCATGAGCCGTTCCGATAGCTTCCTCGGTTCGGTTGTTGAAATTATTACCGAACGATGGTCCAACTTGGCTTTTGAGTTCGATGGCGGCGATCAGATCTCCCCTGTAGATCACCAGGAGATCCCACAATTTCGTCGGACGGAAGTAACCGGGCAAGGTCAGCATCGGCTTGTTCCGGTATATCTCGGCTTGGGCCAGCCCATTGGCCTTGATGATGTCGAGTAGCAAAGCCAAGAACCCGTCCATGTTCTTGCCTGCGGTGACGCCTCCGCGTTCACCCTGGTCGGTCTTACCCGACTCAATCTGCTTTTGCCTTGCTGCTTCGCGGTTGCCCCAAAACGCCTTTATGGCCTCGCGGGCTTTCCGTTCGTAATCGACGAGATCAAGCGCCATTTATTCTCCATTGCCGCCGAGTGCGGATCGTTCTTCGTGGCTGAGGCCGTAGAGCTTGAACGCAGCCTGGTTGCAGGCTTCCACGTCTCGCTTGATGGCAGCCTCAGTCAACTCGCGGCGCAGCGGTTCGGGCACATCTGCCCAGCGCGGAATACGAATGCGGCGCAGGTACTGCGCTTGGAAGCGCAGGAATCCACCCCGCATTTTCGTTGAATAGGTCGCTACGAACAGGCGAGTGACAGCGGACAGCAGCACAGCCTGTAAAGCCCGCAAATCCCAATCATCTGACGTGACGTAGTAGAGGTTGTGGTGGGGATATAGCTCGCCACCTTCAAAAACGATATGCGCCTCACCCTTGATATCCGGGATCAGGAGCTTCGGCCTCGCGGCCAGCGCCGGGGTGATGCGGTCAATCGTGCGATACCAGTTGGCCGGAGCCTTTTGCGCACAGTGACGCCCGCCAATCACTTCTCGTCGGACCTCAAGGTAGCGCCGCAGGCGCGGATACTCGTCGAGATCGACCAATCCGCCCGACTCGGCAAAGGGGTTGATGACACCCTGACCCCGCCACTTCACTTCACCGGACATGATGTCTCTGGTTGTCACCAGAGGCAGCTTGCGGGTTGGCTCGACATCGAGGGCATCGAAGTCGCCGATGAACGCCTTGTCCGCGCCGGTTGCGACACCAATTCCAACCTTGCACCCCACTTCCTCCAGCAAGGGAAAGCAGCCTTCCAGACGACGAATGAGCGCCATCTGGTCGGATGACTCAAGCAGCCACGGCTCTGTGCCATTGGTGACTCGGGTGAGTTCGCGCACCGGGTTGGTTCCCTCCGGTAACGTCTGCGCACGCAGCATACCCACCAGCGTGGTCAGCGTCGCCCGGTCAATGCCCGGACGGTGGGCTATGCGTGTTGCGCCCGGCGCTTCCCGGCTAATGATGGTAATCGCCGGATAGGCAATCACGTCCGAGTGGAAAGCCGGTGTATCCACCATATCGACATAGACTTTGAGGTGGAACCGTTCGGCCACGAATCTGCGCAGCGCTCCGCCATAGCGGTTTTTCATCCAGCGATCCGCGCAGATGAAGCCCAGACTGCCACCATCGGACAAGACAGACAGCGACCGCTCGATGAAGGGGATGTAAATGTCGGCCCGGTCATGCATCGTTTGGTAGCGACTGCGGTATTCCGTCAGCAGCGGGGCCGGGATCAGTTCCTGACGGACATAGGGAGGATTGCCCACTACAAAATCGAACTCACCCTCCAGCGGCGCCAGCAGAAAGTCCCCTTGCGATAGCCAGCGGTCAGCCAAGGCTAGTGCGGTGTTTGCAGCTACCCCCTCGCGCTTGAGCAGAGCGATAACGGCAGCCTGGGTACTGCGGAATGTATCGTGGTGCAACTCAACGGCGCGGATGGCATTGCCCAGTTCGTCGAGCGCGGAACCGTTCAGCCTTGTTGCCCGCCATCCACTCAGCAGCCGCACGATGATCGGAAGCAGGAAATCCCCACCGCCGAACGATGGCTCCAAAATCCGCTTTTCATGGAGCGGTTGATCTTCCGTGTAGCCAGCCAGATCAAGGATGAAGTCCACAACCTCTCGGCGTGTGAAAACTGCACCCCGAGAATTGCTCTCGGCACTCAAAGCCAATTGATCTATTGCAGCCTGCACCTTCTGAGAGGTGCAGGCTGGATCCAGTAGCCCAAGAGTCATCTGTGTCGATTGCAAGGTTCGGCCTTTGTATTTTGGTGCGCTGTGGTTGAACCGCTAACGAGCCTGTAGAAAAAGCCAACTCAGAAAATCGGAGCGCTGCCGCTCCGCCGGAGGCTGAACCGCCCCGGTTTCCGTGGAGGCCATTTCGTTTAAGTTCAAGCCGCCTGCCGTTGGTGCTCGGCGAGTGACTGCCAATAGTTTGCCTCAGCTTCTGCTGGCGGGATATACCCGATCGGCGCCAGCAGGCGATGATGGTTGAACCAGTGCACCCAACAGGCGGCGGCGCCCTGGTCCAGAGCGGCGAGATCAGCCCACAACGGTTGTTTTCCCATGCGCCGCCGACACCGCCCTTCATATCGGTCCGGCGCTTGGCTGGCGCTCCATACCGGTGCGCCCACCACGCCGGGATCCAGTTGCCGTTGCAGCAAGCTGTTAAGCAGTGGTGTGCTTGGAAGTAGAAACTACGCCCGACTCGCTGCCGGCGCGCGAGTCCGCTACAGGAGTCGATAGGGTCAGTGATCTTCCCGTCGAATGACGGACACCGGCACTACGCTATTTTTCTTGCTTCAAACTGCGCGGGGCTCATGTAGCCAAGCGACGAGTGTAAGCGGTGACGATTGTAGTAGACCTCGATGTACT
>JAKFFI010000004.1:0-299099 GCA_036677085.1 Porticoccaceae bacterium | reverse complement strand
ATATCGGCCTCGACCGCCGGCGCTCTTGGGGGACTTCTTCTGGGGCTTCTTGCTCATCGGACACCTCGGGGGTTGGGGTTATTCTTTCGAAAACCCGGTGTCCGTCAAATGGCGGGAAGATCAGATGGTGTTCCTGTCGATCTCGTCGAAGATCTTGCCGAGGATCCACACCAGCACGTTCATCGCGCCCTGGTAGCCCCACACCGGGTAGCGGTGGTGGTGATGGCGGTCGAACACCGGGAAGCCGATGCGGATCAGCGGCGTGCCGGTGTCGCGCAAGCCGCGCGGATCGTTCACGGTCGCTGGCCGGCAATGCCGAAACATGGAAGAATCCGTCGGCTTTGGCCAGCACATGCCATCCATGGCCATTCTGGAAGGTGACACAGTGCCCGAGACCCGCGACGAAATCCTCACCCTTGATGAAGTGGCTACAGAAGGCCGGAGAAGCCGACCGAGCTTCAGCAATGACTGCACGACCGAAGCCTGGCTGGCGTCTGTCAGCATGAGTCACGATCCCACATGACGTCGGATCTTACCCGGGACTGCCTCGGGGCAACTACGCACTAGCTAGTAAAGGCAAACCAAATATGCGTTCCTCAATTGAAGTGCATTCCTGCCCTGAAAACACTAGTTCCATTCGTCGGTGGATGTACGGCGAAAAGCTGATGCATTTCTTTCAGCAGGATGTTCATTCAATCCTTGGTGAGCTTGCACAACGATCAGACGGAAATATCGAAACAACACAACGAAACGCTTGGCAAGAGCAAATCCGCATTCTGAAGGACCTTATAGTTTCCGATGATCAGCTTGGGACTGCGCGTATTTATTTTGAGCTGACTGTGCCACGGTTGGGGCGTCGCACGGACGTGGTACTCATTATCGGCCATGTCATGTTCATTCTTGAATTCAAGGTTGGTGAATCGGAATTTAACCGTTCTGGAATTGATCAAGTATGGGATTACGCGCTGGACTTCAAATATTTCCATGATGCCAGTCACGATATATGCATCGTACCTGTCCTCATCGCTACGGAGGCAACCGATCAGAGTTTGCAGATTGGCGACACGGTGCACAACGATAGGTTGACTCGCCCAATAAAAGCGGCACCGGCACAGCTATCAAATGTTCTCCGCGAAGGATTGGCGCATTTTGTGGCTCCAGATATTGATGTCGTCGTTTGGGAGCAAGGGCGCTACATGCCAACTCCCACTATTGTTGAGGCTGCTCGTGCCCTTTACGCCGGTCATGCAGTTGAAAATATTTCGCGCAGCGATGCTGGTGCTAGGAATTTGTCAGTCACAGCGAAGGCCATAGATAGCATCATAGAAAACTCGCGCAGTCTTCACCGTAAGGCGATCTGTTTCGTCACTGGTGTGCCAGGGGCCGGAAAGACATTGGTTGGGCTAGATGTTGCGAATCGACATCTCAGTTCAGAAAGCGATACTTATAGCGTCTTCTTGTCTGGCAATGGTCCATTAGTCGCTGTGTTACGCGAGGCGCTCACGAGAGATCGTGTAGAGCGGGAATCGCGCAAGGGGAACCTAATACGCAAAGGCGATGCTAAAAAGGAAGTAGAGGCATTCATACAGAATGTCCATCATTTTCGTGATGAATACCTCCGCGATACTGGCGCTCCACTCGAGCACGTGGTGTTATTCGACGAAGCCCAACGTGCTTGGAATTTGCAACAAACAAGCGCTTTCATGCGACAAAAAAAAGGGCAGGCGGGTTTCAGTCTTTCGGAGCCTGAGTTTCTTATTTCGTGCCTGGATCGCCACGAGGATTGGTGTGTTGTTGTATGCCTCGTCGGAAGCGGACAGGAAATAAACACAGGAGAGGGTGGAATTAGTGAGTGGTTCGACGCAGTTCTTAAACGATTCCGGGAGTGGGATGCGTACTTGTCGTCGAGTTTGGTGGAGGCGGAATATCGCGGAGGGGAGATATTTGATTCGATGCTCGCGCGCCCTAATACTCATTTACACCAAAATTTACACCTTGCCACATCGATCCGATCGTTTCGGACCGATATTCTGAGTCGCTTTGTGCGCGAAGTCCTCGATATTGAAATCGAGTCCGCAAGACATACTTTGACCGATTTGAAAGATCGTTATCCCATCGTGATCACTCGTGAAATATCCGTTGCTAAGGAATGGCTGCGACAGCAGGCAAGAGGATCGGAACGCTACGGGATCGTTGTTTCGTCACAGGCTGAGCGTCTCAAGCCTCATGCAATTGACGTCCGCGTAAAGACCGATCCGGTAAAATGGTTTCTTCAGGGGAAAGAAGACACACGTTCGTCGTACTATTTGGAAGACGTCGCTACGGAATTTCAAGTCCAAGGTTTGGAATTAGACTGGGCCTGCATTGTATGGGATGGCGACTTACGCTTTAACGATGGACATTGGGCTCACCATCAGTTTCGGGGCTCTCGCTGGAACCGCGTCAATAAGGCCGAGCGTCAGCGCTACCTTGAAAATGCGTATCGCGTACTCCTGACGAGGGCGCGACAGGGCATGGTTCTGGTGGTTCCGCACGGAGATGACGACGACCCAACTCGCTCTCGCGAGTTCTACGATCCAACATACTCCTACCTAAGGTCGTTAGGTCTGCAAGAGCTCTGACATTGCGAGTTACGCTGAAATTTATCAAGGAATAAGGACAACGATCCTGAACGAGCTGGGAATGTTCTTTGCCTACAACAACGGGATCACGGGCACCGCGCAGAGTGTCGAGATCGCGACGACGGATTTCGATCTGGCACACAAAAAAGGCGCGGAGATTGCTCCCCGCGCCCATCGGTTGCACCGGCTGATCAGTGGTTGATCAGCGAATGATGTCGTAGCTGTAGTCGGTCTTGGCCGGGATGATGGTGTTCCTGTCGATCTCGTCGAAGATCTTGTCCAGGATCCACACCAGCACGTTCATCGCGCCCTGGTAGCCCCACACCGGGTAGCGGTGGTGGTGATGGCGGTCGAACACCGGGAAGCCGATGCGGATCAGCGGCGTGCCGGTGTCGCGCTCCAGGTACTTGCCGTAGGTGTTGCCGATCAGGAAGTCGACCGGCTCGGTGAACAGCAGCGAGCGCATGTGCCACAGGTCCTTGCCGGCGTAGGCATGGCAACCCTTGCCGAAAGGCGAGCTGTCGAACAGCGCCTGCATTTTGGCCTCCCAATCCTTGCCGCCGTTGGTGGCCAGCACGTGGGTCGGTTCGGCGCCCAGTTCCAGCAGGAAGGACGCCAATCCGAAGCACAAATCGGGATCGCCGTAGAGGGCGAACTTCTTGCCGTGGATGTGGGCGCTGGAATCGGCGATGGCGTCCACCAGCCGGCCGCGTTCCCTGGCCAGCGCCTCGGGGATCTCCTTGCCGGTGAGCCTGGAGATGCCCATCAGGAACTGGTCGGTGCCGGCCACGCCGACCGGGTGGTTGAAGGCGAGCGTTTCCTGGCCCTTGCCGGCGCAGAAATCCAGCGTCTTGACGGTGCAGTATTCCTGCATGGAAACCGTTGCCTTGGCGTTGAGCGCGGCGGCAGCGTCTTCCAGCGTGGTGCCGCCGTCGTACATGCGGAATTCGCCGTCGGTGGGCGTGTCCCACACGTCCGAGGCATCGCACAGCATGGTGTAGTCGACGCCCATCAGGTCGAAGATGCGCTTGATTTCACGCTGGTTGCCGACGGTGTAGCCGTCGAAACCGCCCACGAAATTGATCTTCTCGTTCGGCACGCGCTCGGGTACCGGCACGGTGCCGGCCTTGCCGTCCCAGAAGTGCTTGAGCACGCCCAGCAGCGCATTGTCGTAGCCGGTGATGTGGCTGCCGACGAAGGCCGGGGTGTGGGCGAAGGGCACGTCGAATTCTTCCGGCACCGAGCCCTTTTCCTTGGCATTCTTGATGAAGGCGTTCAGGTCATCGCCGATCACCTCGGCCATGCAGGTGGTGGACACGGCGATCATCTTGGGCTTGTACATGCTGTAGGCATTGGCCAGGCCGTCGATCATGTTGTTGAGGCCGCCGAATACCGCCGCGTCCTCGGTCATGCTGGACGACACGCAGGAACTGGGCTCCTTGAAGTGACGCGAGAAGTGCGAGCGGTAATAGGCGACGCAGCCCTGTGAGCCGTGCACGAACGGCAGCGTGCTTTCAAAGCCGACCGCCACGAACACCGCGCCCAGCGGCTGGCAGGCCTTGGCCGGGTTGACGGTGAGCGAGTCGCGGGCGAAGTTCTTTTCCCGGTAGTCCCAGGTCTTGGTCCACTCGCCGATTTCTTCCAGCTTGTCGGCGGGCTGGGGATTTTCAAACTGTTTCTTGTTCTCGAACATCTCGATGTATTCCGGGCCGCGGAACAGATTGAAATGGTCGAGGACGTTGTCGGCATTCTGGCTCATGGTGCAACTCCTGAGGATCGGTAGGGTGGGTCAGGAAGGCCGACCCACCATCACTGCTGTCATTCGGGCAACCTGCCCACCCTACTTCCGCTTTTGCTTTCGGTTACTCTCGATGCTCCCGGTGCTCTCGGGTTAGTGCGTCCTCGTTTACGACGCCGCTTTCCAGGGCGTCTTGGTCAGCGCCCACACCGGACTGTTGATCGCCATGTCCATGTCGCGGGCGAAGATGGCAAAGCCGTCATAGCCGTGATACGGACCCGAGTAATCCCAGGAGTGCATCTGCCGGAACGGATAGCCCATCTTCTGGAACACGTACTTTTCCTTGATGCCGGAAGCCACCAGGTCGGGCTGCAGCGCCTCGACGAACTTCTCGAACTCGTAGCCGGTGACGTCGTCGTAGATCAGCGTGCCGTCCTTCACGTAGTGGGTGGTGCGCTGATAGTCGTCGTTGTGGCCGAACTCGTAACCCGTGCCGATGACCTCCATGCCCAGATCCTCGTAGGCACCGATCACATGGCGCGGGCGCAGGCCGCCGACGAACAGCATCACTTTCTTGCCTTCCAGGCGCGGGCGGTACTTGTCGATCACCGCCTGCATCAGGGGCTGGTACTTGGCGATGACGCGCTCGGCGCCTTCCTTGATCTTGTCATCGAAATGGCCCGCGATTTCGCGCAGGGATTCGGCGATCTTGGTCGGCCCGAAGAAGTTGTATTCCACCCACGGAATCCCGTACTTCTCTTCCATGTGCCGGCTGATGTAGTTCATCGACCGGTAGCAGTGCAGCACGTTCAGTTTCGCCTTGGGCGTGTTCTCCAGCTCGGCGATGGAGCCATCGCCGGACCATTGCGCAACTACGCGCAGGCCCATTTCCTCCAGCAGGATGCGCGAGGACCAGGCATCGCCGCCGATGTTGTAGTCGCCGATGATGGCGACGTCGTAGGGCGTGGTCTCGAATTTGGGCGGTGCGTTGGGGTCGATCTTGTCGAACACCCAGTCGCGGATCGAGTCGTTGGCGATGTGATGGCCCAGCGACTGCGACACGCCGCGAAAACCCTCGCAGCGCACCGGCACGATGGTCTTGCCGCCGTATTCCTTCGACTTGGCCTTGGACACCGCCTCGATGTCGTCGCCGATCAGACCGATCGGGCATTCGGACTGCACCGTGATGCCGTGGTTGAGCGGAAACAGCACCTCGATCTCGTCCATGATCTTGGCCAGCTTCTTGTCACCGCCGAAGACGATGTCCTTTTCCTGGAAATCGGAGGTGAACTGCATGGTGACGAAGGTATCCACACCGGTGGTGCCGATGTAGTAATTGCGCCGCGCCGCCCAGGAGTACTGGCCGCAGCCCACCGGACCGTGGGAGATGTGGATCATGTCCTTGATCGGACCCCACACCACGCCCTTGGAACCGGCGTAGGCGCAACCACGAATGGTCATCACGCCAGGCACGGACTTGACATTGGATTTGACGCCGCAGTCGGACTTGCTTTCTTCAAAGGTGCCCAGGTGCTTGCCGCGCCGCTTGGCGGTCTTGTCGGGATAGACCTCCAGCACTTCGTCGATGAGCGCCTTGTTGCGCTCCTTGGTTTGCTCGACTGTCAGGCTCATGTGCGATCTCCTAACCGGATGTTGAACTCAAAATTCTGTTTAAACTGCAAACGCATTGCGGTGTTTCGTGCGCGAGCGCCGATGGTTCGCGGAGGTTCTGCCCAGGGCTCGCACCCTGGACAGCGTCCCTTCGCACGGCCTTAAGCGACCGCCGCGGCTTCGGCGGCTTCGGCGGCGAGTTCCGCCGCGGTCTTGCCGACAATGGATTCGTCTACCCGCTTCATGATGCCGTGCTCCATCAGCAAGTCTTCGAGTTCATCCATGGTGATTGGCGTCGGGATGATGCCCTTGCCCTTGTTGGCGTGTATTTTCCTCGCCAGCGTGCGGTATTCCTCGGCCTGCTTGGAATCGGGCGCGTATTCGAGCACCGTCATGCGCCGCAGCTCGGCGTGCTGCACGATGTTGTCGCGGGGCACGAAATGGATCAGCGTGGTGCCGAGCTTCTTGGCCAACGATTCGGCCAGTTCCAGTTCCTTGTCGGTCTGGCGCTCGTTGCAGACCAGCCCGCCCAGGCGCACGCCGCCGGAGTTGGCGTATTTCAGAATGCCCTTGGAAATGTTGTTGGCCGCATACATGGCCATCATCTCGCCGGACATGACGATGTAGATTTCCTGCGCCTTGTTCTCGCGGATGGGCATGGCGAAGCCGCCACACACCACGTCGCCGAGCACGTCGTAGGACACATAGTCCAGGTTCTCGTAGGCGCCTTCCTCTTCCAGGAAGTTGATGGAGGTGATCACCCCGCGACCGGCGCAGCCGACACCGGGCTCCGGACCACCCGACTCCACGCAACGGATGTCGCGGTAGCCGACCTTCATCACATCGTCGAGTTCGAGATCTTCAACGCTGCCCTGTTCGGCAGCCAGCGACAGGATGGTGTCCTGGGCCTTGGCGTGCAGAATCAGGCGGGTGGAGTCGGCCTTGGGGTCGCAGCCGACGATCAGGATCTTCTGACCCATCTCGGCGAGCGCCGCCAGGGTGTTTTGGGAGGTGGTGGATTTACCGATACCACCTTTGCCGTAAAACGCGATTTGTCGTAAGCCGTCCATTAAGATCTCCTTGCAATGGGTAAGGATTTGCAATGGGTAAAAATTCCGCACCTTCGGTGCGATCTGCCAACCACGAAGAGCGGTTGTCACCACAGATGCCCGGCAATCCGAGCGTCCATGGACTTTCCAAACCCCGAGGGGCGCGGCGTCCGCCTTCGCTTCCGCTATTGCAACCCCTGCGCCAACACTGGAAAAATTCACTCAACAAATTGTTTTAAAAGAAATAAAAACCATTGATGGCGGCATTTTCACGTCCTTTTTGCCGTGTGGGAAATACGACATCCCGGAGCCGGATGTCAGAAACAAAACATCACATCCGCAATGCGCGGCCCCATGCGCATGACGTTTTTGTCTTTTGCCTGTTTTCTTGCCGCCACGCCCAGCCACCCGCAACAGGTTCCCGCCAATCAAGTGGTGGCGGTATGCAAGTGGTGGCGGTATGGATGTTGCGTGAGCCTGCCTGAGACTCCCGTAGCTCGCGGCAGCACGGAGTCATTTCCCATCCTGTTGATCGAGGGTTCACGTCATGCAAATCGGAGTGGAAAGCGCGCGCGCGGTGGAGAACCGGCGGATTTTTGTGGTGGATCAGGACGAAATCGTTCGGGCCGCCCTGCAGTTCATGCTGCACGACGAGAACGAAACCCATGAACTGGCATCGCTGACGGCGGCGATCGAGAAAGCCGTGCACTGGCCGCCCGATGTGATCGTACTGGGAAATGCCGTGCTGGCAGATGAAGGTCTTCCCGTTCTGGAACAACTCGCGGACGCGCTTCCCCGCACCCGCCTGCTGGTGGTCGGGACCGATCAGGACCCCTTGGCGACCAAGGCCCTGGCGGCCGGGGCCCATGGCCGCATTCCTCTGCCGCTCAAGCTGGAAGCGGTCCGCGCGGTCGTGGATAGGGTCCTTGGCCGCGACGCGTGAATGGTCTGCAAGGCGGCAGGAGAGAGCATCACTGTGGCCGATGTCCGCCATGGTTTGTCGGATTCACGACACCCGTTGCCGCACAAACCGGGGTCTCCGGGCCGCCGGACATGCCCGCGGCCATTGCCGCTTCAAGTAGTTGAGCGCACTTGGCCGCGATTGGCATGGAGGTTGCTGAATCCCTGGTGAACCGCCCGGGGTTGGCATCGCCCGCCACAGGCTTCACCGGCAAGTGTTTCACCGCCACGAGGTACCCGGCATGACCAGCGTCGCGCAATCGCCCATTTACCTGGACTACGCCGCCACCACGCCGGTGGACCCCCGCGTCGCCGAGAAGATGATTCCCCATCTCACCAGCAGTTTCGGCAATCCGGCCAGCCGCTCCCATGCCTACGGCTGGCAGGCCGAAGCGGCGGTGGAAACGGCACGCGCCCAGGTGGCCGAGCTGGTGGGCGCCGACCCCAGGGAAATCATCTGGACCTCGGGGGCGACGGAATCCGACAACCTGGCGATCAAGGGTGCGGCCCATTTTCATCGCGCCAAGGGCAATCATCTGATCACCCTGGCCACCGAGCACAAGGCGGTCCTCGACACGATGCGCGAACTGGAGCGGGAAGGCTTCCAGGTCACTTACCTCAAACCCCAGCCCAATGGCCTGCTGGACCTGGAGACCTTCAAGGCCGCGCTCCGGCCGGAAACCATCCTGGCGTCGATCATGTTGGTCAACAACGAGATCGGCGTGATTCAGGACATCGCCGCCCTCGGCGCGGTTTGCCGCGAGCGGGGCATCCTGTTCCACGTCGACGCCGCCCAGGCCCCCGGCAAGGTCGCCATCGATCTCAGTACCCTGCCGGTCGACCTGATGTCCTTTTCCGCCCACAAGACCTACGGTCCCCAGGGCATCGGCGCTCTCTATGTGCGGCGCCGGCCCCGGGTCCATCTGGCGCCGCTGATCCACGGCGGCGGCCACGAGCGCGGGCTGCGCTCCGGTACCCTGCCGACCCACCAGATCGTCGGCATGGGCGAAGCCTACCGTCTGGCCGGGGAGCTGATGGTGGAAGAAAACGCGCGGGTACGGGCGCTGCGCGACCGTTTCCTGGCGGGCATCGCCGACATGGAAGAGGTCTACCTCAACGGCGATCTGGAGCAGCGCGTGCCCCACAACCTGAATGTCAGTTTCAACTTCGTCGAAGGCGAGTCGCTGATGATGGCGGTCAAGGAATTGGCTGTTTCCAGCGGCTCGGCCTGCACCTCGGCGAGCCTGGAGCCGTCCCATGTGCTGCGGGCGTTGGGGCGCAGCGATGAATTGGCGCACAGCTCGCTGCGCATCACCCTGGGCCGCTACACCACCGCCCAGGACATCGATTTTGCGGTCGCGCTGCTCAAGGACAAGGTCGCCAGGCTGCGCGCGCTCTCACCGCTCTGGGACATGCATCTGCAGGGTATCGACTTGAACACGGTGCAATGGGCCGCGGCGGCCCATTGACCCCATCCGCCAGGAGGAAATGCAACCATGGCATACAGCGATAAGGTTATGGACCACTACGAAAATCCCCGCAACGTGGGCAGTTTCGACACGGACGAGAGTGATGTGGGCACCGGCATGGTGGGGGCGCCCGCGTGCGGCGATGTGATGCGGCTGCAGATCAAGGTCGGCCCGGAAGGTGTGATCGAGGACGCCTGCTTCAAGACCTACGGTTGCGGGTCGGCCATCGCCTCCAGTTCGCTGGTCACCGAGTGGATCAAGGGCAGGACCCTGGAGGATGCCCTGACCCTCAAGAATGCGGAGATCGCCGAGGAACTGGCGCTGCCGCCGGTAAAAATCCACTGCTCCGTGCTGGCGGAAGACGCCATCAAGGCCGCGGTCGAGGATTACCGCGCCAAGCAGGGGACACCCGCTGCCGCTTCCGCGGCCTGACCCTTCGTTCGTTGCTTGGGAGAATCGCCATGTCTGCCGTCGTATCTGTCGTACCTGCCGCCACGCCGGTCCTGCTGACCGCCAATGCCATCGGCAAGATCCGGGAACTGCTCAGCGAGGAAAACAGCGCCGCTCTCAAGTTGCGCATCTATGTCACCGGCGGGGGCTGCTCCGGCTTCAGCTACGGCTTCGCCTTCGAGGAAGGGGTGGCCGAAGACGACAACCTGTTCCACCAGGAGGACGTGGGTGTGGTGGTCGATCCCATGAGTCTGGGCTATCTGGCGGGCGCCGAGGTGGATTTCGAGGACGGTCTGGAAGGCGCCCGCTTCATCATCCGCAACCCCAACGCCAAAACCACCTGCGGTTGCGGCAGTTCCTTCTCGGTGTGAGGCCTTGCGATGAGCGTGACATTGACCGAACGGGCGGCGCTGAAGATGCAGCGTTCCATCTCCAGCCGCGGCAAGGGGCTGGGCATCCGGCTGGGGGTCAAGACCAGCGGCTGCTCCGGTATGAGCTACGTGATGGAATTCGTGGATGAGATTCTGGATGGGGATCAGTGCTTCGAAAGCCATGGCGTGAACGTCGTCATCGACGCCCGCAGCCTGCCCTACATGATGGGGACGGAGCTCGATTTCGTGCGCGAGGGCCTGAACGAGGGCTTCAAGTTCGAAAATCCCAATGCCCAGGCCACTTGCGGCTGCGGCGAAAGCTTCACCGTGAGCGCCTGAATATGCCCCAGGAGGCCAGGCGTGCGGCGGGAAGAAACGCCATGATGGCGGCCGTGGCGGATTATTTTGCGGTGTTCGGCGTGCCGGCCACCTTCGCCCTGGATGCGCACGAACTGGAACGGCGCTATCTGGAATGGCAGACCCGCGTCCATCCCGATCGCCATGCCCGGGGCGACGCGGACCAACGCCGCGCGGCCGTCGCCGAGGCGGCCCGGATCAACGAAGCCTACCGCAATCTCAAGGATCCCATCGCCCGCTCCACGCACCTGCTGGCGTTGCGGGGCGTGGATGTCCTGTCCGCCGGCGCTCCCGTGCCGGCCGACTTTCTGATGCAGCAGATGGGGTGGCACGAGGAGCTCGACGCGGCGCGCCGAACGCGCGATCAGCACCGGCTCGCCCGGCTCGCCGACGGGTTCCGCGACGAACGCGAGCGCCTGGTCGAGGCGCTGGTCCGGCGTCTCGACCAGGACCGCGACGATGCCGCGGGCGTGCAACTGGTCCGCCAACTCATGTTCCTGCGCCGCCTCATCGAACAGGCGCAGGCCGCGGCCGAGGAATGGGACTGACCATGAGCCTGCTGCAAATCCAGGAACCCGGCGCGGCGAGCGCAGAACCCGTGCTCCGCCGTTTGGCGGTGGGGATCGATCTGGGCACCACCCATTCGCTGGTCGCCACGATCGACGACGGCCGCGCGCGGGTGCTCCTGGACGAGGCTGGCGAGGCCCTTCTGCCTTCGGTGGTGGGCATCCAACCCGACGGCCGCGCCCGGGTGGGCCGGGACGCGCGGGACGCGACGGACAGCCCCGCCGCCACGTTTCGCTCCATCAAGCGTTTCATGGGACGGGGCACGGCGGATCTGGCCAGGGCCGGTCCCATGCCGTACCAGGTGGTGGAGGGGGAGGGCGGGATGATCCGTTTCGATACCCCCCGCGGGCCGCTGTCGCCGGTGGAAATCTCCGCCGAGATTCTGAGTGTCCTGCGGGCGCGGGCGGAAGCTGCCCTGGGTGGCCCGCTCCACGGTGCCGTGATCACGGTGCCGGCCTATTTCGATGATGGGCAGCGTCAGGCCACCCGCGATGCCGCCCGGCTGGCGGGCATCGAGGTGCTGCGGCTGCTGAATGAACCCACCGCCGCCGCCGTGGCCTATGGCCTGGACAAGGGCAGTGAGGGCGTCTTTGCGATCTACGACCTGGGCGGCGGGACCTTTGATCTCTCCATCCTGCGCCTGCGCCAGGGGGTGTTCGAGGTGCTGGCCACCGCCGGCAACACCGCGCTCGGTGGGGATGACTTCGATCGCCGACTGGCCGACTGGTTTCTTGCCGAGACCGACCTGGCGCTGACCCCCGCCGCCTACAGCGAACTCCTCGCCCAGGCGCGCCGGGCCAAGGAGGCATTGACTCGGGTCGAGGCGGTCGAGCTCGCCTTCGACGCCGGCGATGGTCGGCGCCACGAATGCTGTATCAGCCGCGCCCGTTTCGCCGAACTCACCGCCGATCTGGTGCAGAAAACCCTGACGCCCACCCGCCGCGCGCTGCGCGATGCCGGCCTTGTCACGGAGCAGGTGGACGGGGTGGTGTTGGTGGGCGGCGCCAGCCGCATGCCCCAGGTGCGCGCCGCGGTGGCGGAGTTTTTCGGCAAACCGCCGCTCACCGATCTCGATCCCGATCAGGTGGTGGCGCTCGGCGCCGCCATTCAGGCCAATGTGCTGGCCGGCAACCGCGACGGCGACGACTGGCTGCTGCTGGATGTCATTCCGCTGTCGCTGGGCATCGAGACCATGGGCGGACTGGTGGAGAAGATCATCCCCCGCAACAGCACCCTACCCATCGCCCGCGCCCAGGATTTCACCACCTTCAAGGATGGCCAGACCGCCATGAGCCTGCATGTGGTTCAGGGCGAGCGCGATCTGGCGGCGGACTGTCGCTCGCTGGCGCGTTTCGAGCTGCGCGGCATTCCGCCCCTGGCGGCCGGAGCGGCGCGCATCCAGGTGCTGTTTCAGGTCGATGCCGACGGGCTGGTGAGCGTGTCCGCCGCCGAGCAGACTACCGGGACGTGCGCCGAGGTGGTGGTCAAACCCTCCTATGGCCTGACCGATGGGGACATCACCCGCATGCTGGCCGAATCCCTCGCCCATGCTCAGGATGACGCCAGGGCGCGCATCCTGGCCGAACAGAAAGTCGAGGCCCGGCGCCTCATCGAGGCCACCCGCGCGGCACTGAATACCGACGGCGCCGCGCTCCTGGACGATGCCGAGATCGCCGCCATGCTGCTGGCGGTCCAGCGTCTGGAGGACAGCCTGGCGGGCTCTGACGGCGAGGCCATCAGCCGCGCCAAATCGGCGCTCGACGCCCTCACCGATCCCTTCGCCGCCCGCCGCATGGATCACGGCATTCGCGCCGCGCTGAGCGGCCGGCGCGTGCAGGAAATCGGGGCCTGAGATGCCGCGCCTCACGATCCTGCCTCATCCCGACCTGTGTCCCGAGGGAGTCGCCCTGGAGGCCGCGCCCGGGACCCGGCTGTCCGATGCCCTGCTGGCGGCAGGGGTGGCGATCGAGCACGCCTGTGAAAAGGCCTGCGTCTGTACTACCTGTCATGTGGTGATCCGCCAGGGCTTCGAGGCGCTGCGGCAGGCCAGCGACGACGAGGAAGACCAGCTCGGCAAGGCCTGGGGTCTGGAACCCAACTCACGTTTGTCCTGCCAGGTGCGGATGCCGCAGAGCGCCGAGGTGGTGGTGGAGATTCCCCGTTACAGCCGCAATTTCGTCCGGGAACACCCCTGAGACGCCGGAGGACTGCCGCCGTGAAATGGACCGAAGTACTCCCGATCGCGCTGGCCCTGATCGACCGTCATCCGGACGTCGACCCGCGCGGCCTGCGTTTTACCGACCTGCACCACTGGGTCACCGAATTGCCCGACTTCGACGACGATCCCCAGCGTTCCAACGAACGGGTCCTGGAGGCGATTCAGACCACCTGGATTGCCGAACTGAGCTGATTCACCCCCTGACTGGAGTCATTGCCATGCCCCTGTTGACCATCCTGCCTTCCGGAAAAACCATCGCGGCCGCCGAAGGCCAGACCCTGCTGGAACTGATCAGGGCCGCGGGCGAAAACATCCTGCACAAGTGCGGTGGCGTCGCGAAATGCGGCAGTTGCCATATTTTTGTTCAGTCCGGCCGCAAGAGTCTGTCGAAGATCACTCCGGCGGAGAACGAAAAACTCGACAGCATCGTCGGTATCGGCGCCAAATCCCGCCTTGCCTGCCAGTGCCGCGTCTGTGGAACCGAGGACATCACGGTCGAATTGCTCGGCTTCGCCTCGGGTCTCTGAAGTGGCAATGGGCACGGAGCCGGACTTCCCCATTCCCCATCCGCCCCAGACGGAGCGCGAGGAGGACGACCGGATGACGAGCGAGCGGACACTGATCAAGACCACTCGGGACGGGCGACGCGTCGAGGTGGTCGGCCGCGCGGTCTGCCTTGCCGGCAAACACGAGGCAGATGCGTTGGTGGCGGTGTGCCGGCATCCCAATCGTGCCGCCATCCTGGCGGCCGTACCTGAGGCCACCCACATGGCGGGGCGGGTGCCGCTCACTGCCGATGAAGCGGCGCGGGCACAGGCTGCGCTGGATGCCGCCCGGGACGCCTTCGAGGCGAGCTCGTTCGGGATCGCCGAGCGGATGCGCCGTGCCGCCGACGGGATTCTCAGGCTCCGTATCGATGACTGAATGCCATTGCCGACCGTTGGCGCGCCATGATTCATGTGCTTGAGGTGCCTTGGGAGGGACCGGCTCGAGCCTGGTTTGCGTTCGACGAGGCCGATCTGATCCGCAAGATCCGCGTGGCGCGGGAGCAGCCGGACTGGCAGGTATGCCGCGTGGCCAGCGCCCGCGACCTGCTCGCGGCGGACGGCACGGCGCCGGAGACGGCACCGCCCTGGATCGCGGCGTTGTCCGAACGGTACGGCTGGGACCGGATGCTCTACCGCGCCGATGCCCTGCTCGGACAGGGTGTGTATCAGGCCGAGGCGGTCAGCGAACTGCGGGCCAGCGTCGCGGCGCTGGTCTATCCGCTGCGGACCTGCCGGCTGTACCCGGACGACGAAACGGCGCTGGATGCGCTGTACCTGGACCCCTTGTGCCAGGGCCGGGAGGGATTCCACGCGCATATGGCCCTGCGCAACCAGTTGATCGCGGTGGAAGCGCTGGCGGACGATCTGTAACCGGTTCCGCGGTCGATACCCATGATCCGGTCGATCGACCGCGTCCAGCTCCACTCCTGCATTCCCGACACGCGCCAATCCCGGCCTCCGTTCCCCGCGGTTGCGTGTCATGACTACACCCAGTCTGTAGGGTTGCCGACAGCCGGAGTGCATGTCCCGCCGCGGGTATATCGGGCGATACTTTCAATAAATTGATTTTATTATTGATTTAATTTCTAAAGAGGTGCCGCCCAGTTTGGCTAGCCTCTTGCTTGTTGTCGGGTAAGTCCTATTCGGCTAGCGTTATGCACCGTAATGCCTAACGCAGAGGGAGGTAATGGATGGCTCAGCAAACGCGCTGGCAGGTGAAGGGCGACCTCGCACTCGGCCCCGACGGCCAAGGGCCGCTGGAGGATCGGCGCATCCGGCTGCTGGAGCGGATCGGCGCCACCGGCTCCATCAGTCAAGCGGCCAAGGCCATGGGCATGAGCTATCGCGCCGCCTGGAACGCGGTCGATGCGCTGCGCAATCTGGCCGGCGAGGCCCTGCTGGTGACGCAAAGCGGCGGCAGTGCCGGCGGCGGCACCCGCTTGACCCCGGCCGGTGAACGGCTGGTGCATACCCATCGGGTGGTTCACGAACACCAGCGCCGCTTCCTGATCGGCCTGCAGGCGCAGCTCGAACAGACAGACACCTATCAACTCATCCGGAGATTGGCCGTGAAAACCAGCGCCCGCAACCAGTTCTTCGGCACCGTGACCGGCATCCGCGTCGGCGCGGTGAACGCCGAGGTGACGATCACCCTCAACGACCACGACCGTCTGGTCGCCATGATCACCATGGAGAGCCTGTCGGAACTCCAGCTCGCGCCCGGCAGTGAGGTCTGGGCGCTGGTGAAGGCGCCCTCGGTGCTGCTGACCACGCTCGATCCGGGCATCAAGCTGTCGGCCCGCAACCGGCTGTGCGGCACGGTGTCGCGCATCACGCGCGGCAGCGTCAATGCCGACGTGGTGATCGACCTCCCGGGCGGCACTGCGGTCAGCGCCATCATCACCAACGACAGCCTGGATAACCTGGGATTGGCGGTGGGTGGGCCGGCCTGCGCAGTGTTCAAGGCCGGCAGCGTGATCCTGGGCGTCAACGCATGAAGCGCTGGACAGGTGCGCCGCCACCAGCCGAACGATTCCACCAGCGCACTGCGTTTCCGCACCAGGCCGGAATCCAATGTCACGGGACGCGCAGCTGTTGGATACGGGCGTGCCGGCCCTGGACCGCCCCGGCCATGCGGCGGGCGATCGCGCTCGGGCTGTTCGTCATCCTGGCTCCCGCCACGCAGGCCGACGAAGTGGTGGCCGCCGTCGCCGCCAACTTCGCCGCCGCCATGGCGCGCATCGAGCCGGCCTTCGAGCAGGCCAGCGGCCACCAGCTGACCGTGGTGCTGGGCTCGTCCGGCAAGCTGGTGACGCAGATTCAGCAGGGCGCGCCCTTCGACGTGCTGCTGTCGGCCGATGTCGAGCGCCCGGACGTGCTGGCGAAAAGCGGCCTGGGCGTGCCGGCCTCGCGCTTCACCTATGCCATCGGCCGGCTGGCGCTGTGGAGTCCGGACCCGCAGGCCATCGGCGCCGATGGTGTGGCCTACTTGCGCGCCGGAACATTCCGCCATCTGGCCATCGGTAATCCGGCGGTCGCGCCCTATGGCGTGGCCGCGCAACAGGTGCTGGAAAAACTCGGCCTGTGGCAGACCCTGCAGGACAGGATCGTGCGCGGCGAGGACATCGGACAGGTGTATTCGATGGTCGCCAGCGGCGCCGCCGAGGCCGGCTTCGTTGCACTGTCTGCCGTCATCGCCGGTCCCACGCCCGGCAGCCACTGGGCGGTGCCGCAGGAGCTGTACCCGCCGCTCAAGCAGGACGCCATCCTGGTTACCCGCGCTCGCAACAATCCGGCGGCGCTGGCGCTGCTCGATTACCTCAAGAGCCCGCCGGCCCGCGCCCTGATCGCGGAACTCGGCTACGGCGTGCCCTGACGCCATGAACGATCTCGATCTGGGTCCGGTCTGGTTGACGCTGCGCCTGGCCGGCGTCACGGTGGCGCTGCTGCTGCTGATCGGCACGCCGCTGGCCTGGTGGCTGGCCCACACCCGCACGCGCGTCAAACCGCTGATCGAGGCGCTGACCGCGCTGCCGCTGGTGCTGCCGCCCACGGTGATCGGCTTCTACCTGCTTGTGCTGTTCGCGCCGGCCGGTGTGCTGGGCGAACCCTGGCTGCGCCTGACCGGGCAGACGCTGACGTTTTCCTTCAGCGGGCTGGTGCTGGCCTCGATGATCTACTCGCTGCCCTTCGTGGTGCAGCCATTGCAGGGCGCCTTCGAGGCGGTCGGACGCGGCCCGCTGGAGGCTGCCGCCGTGCTCGGCGCCCGGCCGCTGGATGCGTTCTTCAGTGTCGCCAGTCCGCTCGCGCTGCGCGGCTATGTCACCGCCAGCGTGCTCGGCTTCGCGCACACGCTGGGCGAGTTCGGCGTGGTGCTGATGGTCGGCGGCAACATCCCTGGCCGCACGCGGGTGATCTCGATTGCCATCTACGAGCAGGTGGAAACGCTGAACTTTGCCCAGGCGCATCTGCTTTCCGCCGGGCTGTTGCTGTTCTCGTTCGCGGTGCTGGTGCTGGTCTACGCGCTGAACCGCCGCTTTCCGGTGCATGCCGCGTGAGCGCGCTGGCCTTCGACCTGACCGTCGACCACGGCGCCTTTGCGCTGCGCACCTGCGAAACGCTGCCACTGACCGGCATCACCGCCGTGATGGGTGCCTCCGGCAGCGGCAAGAGCACATTGCTGCGGGCGCTGGCGGGGCTGGAGCCGGCGGCGCGCGGGCGCGTGGAGCTCGGCGGCGTGGTGTTGCAGGACACCGCAGCCGGCGTATGCCTGCCGCCGCACCGGCGCGGCATCGGCTACGTGTTCCAGGACGCGCGGCTGTTCGCGCACCGCAACGTGAGCGGCAATCTGCGCTACGCACTGGCCCGCGCGCGGCCGGGCGCCGCTGCACCGAATTTCGATGACGTCGTGGCGGCGCTCGATCTGGCGCCGCTGCTCGGTCGCCGCGTCGGCGGACTGTCCGGCGGCGAGCGCCAGCGCGTGGCCATCGCCCGCGCGCTGCTGGCCAATCCGCGCCTGCTGCTGCTGGACGAGCCACTGGCGGCGCTGGATTTGAAGCGCAAGGCCGAGCTGCTGCCCTACATCCGCCAGCTGCCCGAGCGCTTCGGCATTCCGCTGATCTACGTCTCCCATGCGGTCGAAGAGGTCGCGCAACTCGCCAACGAGGTGCTGATCCTCAGTGCCGGGCAAGTGGTGGCCCGCGGCGAAGTGCACGCCGTGCTTCAGCAGCCGGAAGCCGAAGCCGTGTCCGGCCATTTCGATGCCGGCGTGGTGCTCGATGGGCGCGTGGACGGGCAGGTGCCCGAGTACGCGCTGACGGAAATCGCGGTTGCAGGGCAGCGCATGTCGGTGCCTCGCATCGATGCCGCCGTGGGGTCTCCGGTGCGTTTGCGGGTGCGCGCCCGCGACGTGGCGATCGCCCTGCAGCGGGTCGAGGGTATCAGTATCCGCAATCAGCTTGCCGCCCGCGTGCTGCGCATTACCCGTGATTCCACCAGCGCCAATGCCGAGGTGCTGCTCGATCTTGGACAGGATCCGGGCGGCGCGCATCTGCGCGCCCGCGTCACCCGCGAAGCGGTCACGACGCTCGGGCTGGCGGAGACGCAACGCGTGTGGGCGTTGGTGAAAAGCGTCAGCTTTGAGCCGCCGCAATAAGCGATTTCAACGGAGGATTCCGAGTGTGGCGCGGCCTGATCTTCTCTGGCCCCGGACGCCTAGCGGATGTGCAGCACTTCTTTCATGAAATGCGTCGAGAGCCGGCTGGCGCGCTGGCGGAGCACTGCCCAGGGACTCGCATCCAGATAATTCAGCTGCACCATGCGCCGCTCGCCGACATACCGGCTGTGGCCGTGCCAGGAATGATCGGTGCGGCGGAACGCGATCAAGGTGCCGGCGACCGGCACTACTTCGGCCGCGTAATCCTCCAGATTGTCGGGCGAGCGCAGAAAGCGCAGCCGGCCTTCGGGCGAAGTCCACTGCGGGTTGAAATAGAGCAGCACGGTGAGCAACTTGCTCTTGTGGTCGGTGTGAATGTTGCCATCGGTGCGCTCGCAGTATTTGCGCACCGTGATGGTGGTGGGCATGTCTGTCAGCGGCATGTCGAACTGCTCGCCCAGGGCACGGGCAAGCCCTTCGCCCTGCAATTCCGCCATTAACTGGCTGAAGGCGGGACCGTAGGTCAGGTCTTCGAGCTTGTGATTGGCGGCGGATTCGATGGCCGGATAATCGCCATGGACCGCAACCTGTGCCGCCGCGTCCAGGGCGTCCGGCACCACCAGAAAATCAAAGGGATCGCGCACCAGGGGCGCGCGGCGCACAGCGTCAAGATCGAGCAACGACAAGCGGGATACCTCGGTTTCGATGGTCGTGCGGAGCCTACACCGATCCACTGCCATCCCGCCAGAGCCGGGGCTTGCGCCAGGTCATGGAGGCCTCGACCCCGACGGATGCTCGCCTGCGGCTGCCCTTGGTATAGTGGAGCCCCCGTCAGCCACCGGTGTGATTCTTCCCGATGGAACACTGCGTTTTTATCCAGACCAACCACAAGCAGATCGTCGGCGCCAAGGTTGCCGCCTACGCCCTGCGCCGCTTTTCGCAGCACAACGAGCAGTTCGACGTGCGCATCATCGATACCCGCGACTATCCCTGGTTCGCGGCGCGCGAGGGGCAGCAGTACTTGCGCGACGGGGTCAAGCGGGTCTGGCTCAACGACGATCTGCAGTCGTTCACGCCCACCCGGTTCATGCCGCCGGCGCTGATGGGCTTCACCGGGCGCGCCCTGGTGATCGACCCCGATGTGTTTGCCGCTGCCGATGTCTGGACGCTGCTGAGCCGGGACTTGGGGGGCAAGGCCATTCTGTGCCGCATGCGTTCGGGGCCCAAGGGCCTGGTCGACAAATGCTTTGCCAGCAGCGTGATGTTGCTCGACTGCGCGCAACTGAAGCACTGGGATGTCGAGCGGCGCTTCAACGCCATGTTCGACTTCACGCAGGATTACCAGCCCTGGGTGTGCCTCAAGGACGAACCGCGCGACAGCATCGGATTTTTCGAGCCGGTCTGGAACGATTTCGACCACTTCACGGTGGAGACCCGGATGCTCCACACCACCCGCCGCAAGACCCAGCCCTGGAAGACCGGCCTGCCGGTGGACTGGCGGCCCGCCGAGCGTTTCCGGCTGTTCCCGCCCGCCGCCTGGTTGCTGCGCCTGCGTCGGCACCTGTTCGGAGAATATGGCCTGATGGGCAATTACCGCGCCCATCCCGATCGCAATCAGGAACGGTTTTTCTTCGGTCTGGTCAAGGAGTGCCTGGCCAAGGGCCTGCTGGACGAGCCCTTCCTGCGTGCCGAGATGGCTCGCAATCATGTGCGCCACGATCTGTTCGAGGTGCTCGCCCGCACGCCGGATCTACCCCCGGCGCCTCTGCATCCCCTGGCGACTCAGCTCGCGAATGCGGCCTGAGTCCGGGCGAACCTAACCCGCAAACAGCGCGCGGACCCGCGCTGCCGCGCGCGCCAGATCCGCGCCGGGGTCGATGTCCGCGCGGACGGGTTCCCCGCTCGGCGGCGCACCGAGCCAGTTCGCCAGCCCCCGCGTTACCAGATCCTGTTGAATCCGCGCGACATCGCGGCGCATCCGTCGCGGACCGACGGCCATCGCGAGCCGATGACTCAGGGGCTTGAAGCGCCAGTTGTGGGTTCCGCGCCACCAGTGCCCCGGGTCGTCCATCGCGAACAGATGCACCGGCTTGCCCATGGCCACGGCTTCGGCCAGCATCGACATGCTCTCGCCGGTCAACACAAGGCGATCCGCCAGGCCCAGGTAGGCCCGATAGGGATTGGGTCGGGTGCTGTCCCGCCAGTCGTGGCGCCAGGCCGGCGCGCGCAGCGCCGACCAGAACGCGGCGGCGGCATCGGCAGGGGTGCGGCGGCTGTCCGTCACCAGCACCGAGCCGCCCACGGCCGCGATCAGGGCATTGACCTGGAGCGCCAGCCTGCGGCCCTTGGCGGGCGTGAAGACGAAGGGACCGCTGTCGCCGCCCAGCAGAACCGCGGTATAGGGCGGTTTCAGGCCGCCGAGTTGCGGGGCGAGCGCCGCGGCTTCCGTCCGCACCTGATCCCGGTCGATGCGATGCATCGGCAAGCGGTTGTGAAGGATGTTGGCCGCCGCCGGCAAAAAGTACTGTGGCGTGGTCACGATGAGGTCGAAGGCGGCCAGCGGCGCCCAGGGCCGACCGATATGCACCAGCCGGGCGCGACCGCCGCTGCGTTTTTTCAGCCAGCGGGCCACGGGTTCGTTGCGGCGCCCGGCGCTGATGACCAGCTCCGGCCAGGGTGGCAGCAGCGCGCTCGAACGACGCCGGTCGATGCCGGCCAAGGTGGTGCCGGCGCTGCGGTTGGTGAGGAGTTCCCAGGGACGATTGACGATCTGTTTGCTGGTGAAAGGCCAGCCCAGTGCCTCCGCCAATGCCAGCACCTGATTGTTGTCGCCCGCCTTCTGGCCCAGCAACACCCAGACCCTGGGGTCGGCTTGCGATGCGGTCATGGGCGCCCAACTTGCTTCACGAATGATGAATTCCTGCAGTGCGGACCGGCGGTGAACCGAGGGACGGCCACGCCCGTGCGCCGCCGGGGTTTACCCCGCATAGTGGCGCGCGAGCGAGGCGCTGCCGCGCTGGGCGTCCGCGATGCGCCGCACCACGCGCTCCAGGTGTTCGCCGCGCACATTGAGATCCCACAGCGCCGGGGTGCCGTTGGCAATCTCGTGGTAGCTGCTGAACAGGCCGTCGGCAAAGCCGAACATGGCGACGCCCTGGGCGACGATGCGATTGCCCGTGCTGAAGCGGTTGAGCGAGCGGAAGCTGGCGGTATAGCGGACGTAGCCGCGACGGTCGTCGGCCACCGGGTCGTGCATGTCCCAGAGCCAGCGGTCGCCGTCCCTGTACCAGTCGTCGACCAGCATGCGCGCGATGGCATCGCGGCCGCGAACGGCGCCGTAGATGGCATCGTGATAGACCGCGTCCGGCGTGAACAGGCCGCCGAAGGTTGCGCCATCGCGCGCTTCGACGGCGCGGGCAAAGCGTTCGACGCGAGCGGCAAAGTCTTTCATGGCGGTGGCCTCGGCCCAGGTGGTGGGGTCATTTCCCGGTAAAGCGCGGCGCACGTTTCTCCAAAAACGCGGCCTGACCTTCCTTAAGATCGCTGCTGGCGAAGGATTCCGCCACCAGGCGCGCGGCCTCGGCGCGAAGGTCGGCGGAGAATACGGGCGCCTCGACCAGGTTCATGATGCGCTTGATGCCGCGCAGCGCCAGCGGCGCATTGCGACTGATTTCCTCGGCCATGGCGAAGGTCTGCGGCTGGAGCTGATCCGCGGTTACCCAGTGGTCGACGATGCCGAGCTCCCGCAGCGGCTGGCCGCGATAGGTACGGCCGGTAAAAAACATTTCGCGGGCGCGCGCGCTGCCCAGTACCTGAATGAACTGCAACAGACCCTCGGCGCCGTAGACCACGCCCAGCTTGGCCGGTGGCATGCCCATGGAAACATGGTCGGCGGCGATGCGCAGATCGCAACACAGCGCCAGGTGCAGGGCGCCGCCGAAGCAGTGGCCGTTGATCATGGCGATGGTGGGGTAGGGGAAGTGCCTGATGGCGGCCAGCGCACGGTCAAAGGGTGTGCCGGGGCGCCGCTCCTGCGCGGGTGATTCGCCCGCCGGCCCCACGGTTTCGATGGCGCGAATGTCGTAGCCGGCGGAGAACGCCTTGTCGCCGGCGCCCGTCACGATCACCACGCGCACGTCCCCGCGCGCCGCCCAGGTCGCAAGCGTGTCGCAAAAACGTTCGAGCAATTGCGGCGACAGGGCATTGCGCTGTTCGGGACGATTGAAGGTGAGGATGCCGATCGCGCCCCGGCATTCGGACAGCAGAGCCTCCGATGTTGCGGACCAGCTCATCGACATACCTCCGTTACGGCGGACATTCTCATAGTAGCCTTTGTCATGGTGCGATCATCAGTTCGCGGTCCCGAGCGCGAATTGCGACAGGTCCACCTGCTCGCCGACCATCAGATCGTCCCGACTGAGGAATTTTGGCTTCACAAACCACACTACCAAGGGCAGCACCACCAATGCCAGCACCATGTTGATCAACATGATGGCCACCAGCAGCATGCCCATATCGGCCATGAACTTCAGATCGGAAAGGAAATACCAGGGCAGGATACCCATCAGCATGATACTGGCGGTAAACAGGATCGCCTTCCCGGTAGTGGTGAGCGCGGCATGAATCGCGGCCTTCAAATCATGATTGCGAGCGGTATATTCCTCGCAAATGCGGCTCAGCAGATAGATGCCGTAGTCGATGCCGACGCCGACGCCCATCACCGCGACGATGGTGGCATTGATGTCCATGCCGATGCCGAGCGCATACATGGATGCGCCCAGCATGAAGTTCGACAGGTTTACCGGCACCAGCAAGATGAGCGCCGCGACGATGGAGCGGTAGGCATAGGCGGCAATCACCATCACCGCGACATTCACCAGTCCCAGGATAAACCAGTGGTAGCGTTCGACGACGCTGTTCATCGCCTGTTGCAACGCGATCACGCCGGTGCCCAGGCGCACGCGAAATTCGGGATGGTCTTCACCGACCGCAGCGACCGCGCGCCTGGCGCTGGCGAGCGCCGCATCCACGGTCTCCTGCTTGTTGTCCTTGAACCAGACCGAAACGGTGGAATTCTGGAACTGGAAATCGGCGATGGTGGCGAAGTTCAGCGGGTCGGAACCGAAAGTGGCGGCAAACCCGGCAGCGGCTACGGCTTCGTCAGTGGGATCGAGGTCCAGCCACTTGGGATTTCCCCCCGAATAGAGGCGAAACACTTCCCGCATATAGTCGGAAAACGACAGGGTCGCGCGCGGCGGCGCCTCCGTATCGGCTTCCATGCGGCTCTGGATCTTGGTCGACACCGCCACTACATCCGGCGTGCGGGCGACGCGCCGGTTGTGTTCGCGCTCCTTGGCCTCCAGCACGATCTCCAGGGTATTCATGCCGGGAAAATGCGCGTTGATGGCGCGTACGGCGGTGTTGTATTCCGACTCGTACCACAGCAGGTTGCTGCCTTCGACGGGATTGCCGATCTTGATCAGCGAATTCAGGTGAACGGAAACCGCACCGACGATTACCGTGATCACCAGGGTTGCAATGGCCGGTTTTCCCACCGTGATGCGGGCAATGCCTGACAGCAGTTTTTCTTCCAGCAAATGAATCCCGGATTCCTTTTGCTTGCCGCCGACAATTTTTTCGAGATTTTTCGGCGCCGGCAGATACGACAGCAGAATCGAAATCAGAAACACCCCGGTAGGGATGATCCAGAGGGCCCAGAAACCGCAGAACAGGGCATGATTGACCATGGTCGTGATCGGCGCCACGGCGATGAAAATGATGCCGAACACGTCGGTCATGATGCCCAGGATGGAGGGCGCCATCATGATCCCCATGGTGATTTCGGCGGCTTTGCGCCGATCCTTCACATGCATCAGGATTTCGTAATAACGTTCGGTGTATTGCACGCAGTGGGAAAATGAACGCGCCACCAGCAGCAGCGGCACGATCATCAGCAGTGGTTCAATCGGCCGGCCCAGCCAGCCGATGAAGCCAAAACCCCACAATCCCGCCACCGCCGCGCACACGATGGGCGTCGTAACGCCGGCGACATTGCGCATGTAGAACAGCAGCGCAATCATCAAGGCGATGATGGTGACCGCGAAAATGCTGTAGGTCTGCTTCTGGAGCTTGTAGACCCAGCCGGTCAGGGTCGGCTGGCCGGCGACATGGACATCGTGGTCGGCGTCCCTCGCCTTTTCGACCAGATCCTGCACAAAGGCAAAGGATTCGCCATAGTCGATCGAATCCAGAAAGGCGACATTGATCAGGGTCGCGGTTTCGTCCGGTGAGATGTAAAACAGCCGCGCATTGGGCGACATGGCCACGCGGTTTCGAAACTCGGCTACCTGCGCCGGCGTGCTTGGCGCCTCGTTGTCCATCAGCGGCTGGAGTTCGACCCCATCCGATGTGGCTTCCGCGTAACGGAGTTTCTCGGTGGAAATCGAAATCAGGGTGTCGTGATTGGCCTTGGGCGCGAGGTCCAGATCCCGGGTCAGTTTCCAGACCTTGTTCAGGGTTTCGGCATTGTAGATATCGCTGTGCTTGCGCTTGACCATCACCGAGATCAGCTGCGGATTGCCGAAGTTGGGGTGGTCGAAGTGAACCTGAACAAAAGGATCGTCGGTGGGCAGCAGATCCTTGAAGATGGTGCGGATCTGTACCTGGGGAATGCCGATGGAGAACGCCAGCGTCACGAGGACAAACCCGATCGCGACGGCGCCGCGGTGATCCATGATCCATTTCGCAAGACGGAATCTCATTGACCGTCGATCTCCAACATCATGTTGTGATAGCAATGAAACATCGAGGCTTCGGAGCAGGGCGTCTGGGCTTGATGCTACGAAGCTCGCTCTGTCGGCGAGGTGTTCGCAATGACGCTGGACGGTCCGGACACCGGCGACCGGTTGGTCGCGATGCGCGGGGATCGTACCCGACATGGTCGTAGGGTGCTACCGCTGCGGAGTACCTTGGAGGAAGTACCGGGGATACGGATGATTTTCGTCCAGGGTACGACACAGGCTAGAATCAAGGAATGAACAATAAGACCTCCCTGGATGACTTCCGCGCCGACATCGCTGTCTGGCTGGATGAGTGCTATCCCGCCGTGCTGCGCCCGCTGGACGTCGGGAGCGGCGTGCGGCCGGAAGCCGTCGCGCCCGCAACCATCCGGAGCGCGGAGCAACGCTGGCATCGCCTGCGCGCCGAACGCGGCTGGCTGGCTCCCACCTGGCCGCGGGAATACGGCGGTGCCGGGCTGGATCGGGACCAGGCGCGCATACTGGCCCAGGAGTTCCGCCGCGTTGGCGTGCGACCGCCGCCGATCAGCGCTGGGCTGTCGCTGCTCGGGCCGGTACTGCTCCAGCGCGGCACGCCGGAACAGAAGCTGCGGCATCTCCCGGGCATCGCCCGCGATGAGGTGATGTGGTGCCAGGGCTACAGCGAGCCGGGCGCGGGCTCCGATCTCGCGAGTCTCACCACCCGCGCGGTAATTGATGGCGATCACTTCGTGGTGGATGGCCACAAATTGTGGACCTCCCATGCCGACAAGGCGGACTGGATGTTCTGCCTGGTGCGCACCGACCCCGAGGCGCCCCAGCACGAGGGCATCAGTTTTCTGCTGATCGACATGAAGACACCGGGGATTTCGGTGGCGCCGATTCGCCTGATCAGCGGCCCCTCCGCGTTCTGTCAGACATTTTTCGATCAAGTGCGGGTGCCGAAGGAGAATCTGCTCGGCCAGTTGGGCGAAGGCTGGACCATCGCCAAGCAGCTGTTGCAGTACGAACGGCAGGCGCTGGGCTCGATCGGTCGCGGCGATCTCGGGCGCGCCCAGACGCTGCCGGAGCTGGCCAGACAGGAACTCGGGAGCGACGGCGCGCGCATCACCGATCCGGTGCTGCGCGCGCAGGTGGCCCAGTGCGAGCTGGACAGCCTCGCGCTGCGGCTGACCATGAACCGCAGCGCCGACGAAGCCAGCGCCGGGCGCGGCGGCGATCACATCGCGTCCATGCTGAAACTCTATGGCAGCGCGCTCACCAATCGCCGCCACGAGCTGATGATGACCTTGCTCGGTGCGGACAGCCTGGGCTGGGAAGGCCCTGGCTTCAGCGACGCGGCACTGCGCATCACGCGCCAGTGGCTGCGCGCCAAGGGCAACGCCATCGAGGGCGGTACCAATGAAATCCAGCGCAACGTGATCGCCAAGCGCATTCTGGGGCTGCCGGAATGACGACCGCGATGCGTTCGTCCGCGCTGGTGCTCAGCGAAGAACAGGAATTGCTGCGGCGCTCGGTGCGCGAGTTCGCCGCCGCGCGATTCGATATCGCGCAACTGCGCGCCTACCGCGATGGCGACGCTGCCGCGGGACAGCCCCTGTGTTATTCCCGCGCCCACTGGCGGGAGATGGCGGAACTCGGCTGGACCGGCATCCTGTTCCCGGAAGCCTACGGCGGTCTGGGCCTTGGCTATGCCGAGCTCGGCGTGGTGCTCGAAGAACTGGGGCGCCGGCTGCTGCCGCAACCGTTTTTATCGACGGTGCTACTGGCCGGCAACGCCATCCTGCGCGGCGGCAATGAAGAACAAAAGCAGCGTGTGCTGCCCGGTATCTGCGCCGGCGAGCTGGTGCTGGCATTCGCATTTCAGGAGCAGGGCCGCTTTGCGCCCTGGCAGATCGCGACCCGCGCCACCCGCGTTGCCGATGGTTACCGACTGGCGGGCGAGAAGCGCTTTGTGCTCGATGGTCATGGCGCCGATCAACTGCTGGTGCTCGCCCGCACCGCAGGCAGTCCGGGCGAGCGCGACGGGCTGACGCTGTTTCTGCTCGATCCGCAAACGTCGGGCGTCGAATGCGTGCGCACGGCGCTGCTCGATGTGCGCAACGCCGCGCAGGTTCGGTTTGCCGATGTCAAGGTCGCGGCGCACCAGGTGGTCGGTGAAGTCGATCGGGCAGCGGAGATTCTCGATCCCGTGTTTGACGGCGCGGCGGCCGGCCTCAGCGCGGAGCTGCTTGGGGTGCTGTCGGAAGCCTTCGAACGGACCCTGGCGTACCTGAAAATCCGCCGCCAGTTCGGTGCGCTGATCGGCTCCTTTCAGGCGCTCAAGCACCGCGCCGCCGACATGTTCTGCGAACGCGAACTTGCCGTGTCGGTGACGTTGGCGGCGCTGCGCGCGCTGGATGAAGGCCGCGCCGATGCGCCGGCGCTGGCGAGTGCGGCCAAGGCGCGCACCTCGGATGTGGCCAACCTGATCGGCCGCGAATCCATCCAGATGTTCGGCGGCATCGGCATGACCGATGAGGAAGAGATCGGTTTTTTCATGAAGCGCGCCCGCGCTGTGGAAACCACCTTGGGCGATGGCGCATACCACCGCGATCGCTTCGCGACCCTGAACAGCTTTTAGCGCCAGCCAGTAACCGACCGCGGGCCGGCGTCCCGACCCGCGGCGCGATTTTTTATACAGAGGAAATACCATGAGCGAACTGATTCTGACCCGCGACACCGGCGCGATCCGCTACCTGACCATGAACCGGCCCGAAAAACTCAATGCGATGAACGACGCGCTGGTCGGACAACTTGCCGCCGCACTGCGCGCCGCCGAAGCGGATCCGGAGGTGGCGGTGATCGTGCTGGCCGGCGCCGGGCGGGCCTTCTGTGCCGGGGCGGACCTGGGCAGTGCCAAGCCGACAACCGGAGCGGCGGGTAGCGAAGCCTCCGAAACCGCGGGGCCCTCGGCCCGTCAGATCGCCGCACGCCTCGACGAAACCGTCCGTTTCTACGGCACCATCCAGCGCATGGACACGCCGGTGATCGCCGCGGTGCAGGGCTATGCGATGGGCGGCGGCTGCAATCTCGCGGTGAGCTGCGATCTGGTGGTGGCCGCCGACAACGCCCTGTTCGGCTATCCCGAGGTCAAGCTCGGCATGGCGGCAGCCGGGGTGGCGCCGACACTGGTGCATCAGATCGGTCGCAAGGCGGCGTTCGAACTGCTGACCCTGTGCAACAACATCGATGCCCGCCAGGCATTGGCATTCGGGATGATCAACCGCGTCGTGCCGGCGGATGAGCTGCTGGCCACCGCCAGCGCCTTGGCCGAACAGCTTGCGGGCTTCAATCACGACGCGCTGCGCCTGACCAAGCAGCTGATCCGCCGCGCCGCCGATCTGCCGTTCGCCCAGGCGCTGGAGGCCGGTCGCGACATCGGCCTCGCCATGCATCTGTTCAAGTGATACGCGCCGATTCTTCGTCCATTTCGCACCGAGGCGACACCATGAACTTCGATATCCCCCAGGACCTTGCCGACTATCTGCTCGAACTCGACGACTTTATCGAGCGCGTGATCAAACCCCTGGAAAACCAGGACGACAACATCCGCTTCTTCGACCACCGCCGCGAGGACGCGCGCACGGACTGGGAGCGCGGCGGCCTGCCCAACGCCGAGTGGGAAGCGCTGCTCGAAAAAGCCAAGCGCCTCGCCGATGCCGCCGGGCACTACCGCTATCCCGTGGGCAGGGAGTACGGCGGTCGCGACGGTACCAATCTGGGCATGGCCATCATCCGCGAGCACCTGGCGAAAAAGGGCCTGGGGCTGCACAACGACCTGCAGAACGAGCACTCCATCGTCGGCAACAATGTGGGTCTGCTGCTGATGCTGGCCTATGGCACCGACGCGCAGAAAGCCGAGTGGGTCGACGATCTGATGACGGGCAAGAAGAGCTTTGCCTACGGCATCACCGAACCCAACCACGGCTCCGACGCCACGCACATGGAAACCACCGCGGTACGCGCGGGTGACGAATGGATCATCAATGGCGAAAAGACCTGGAACACCGGCATTCACAAGGCGCCCTATGATCTGGTGTACGCCCGCACCAGCGGCAAGGCTGGCGACGCCCAGGGCATCACCGCGTTTCTGGTGCCCATGAACGCGCCCGGCCTGAAGATCGAGGAGATGCTGTGGACCTTCAACATGCCCACCGATCACGGTCGCGTCTCGTTGACCAATGTCCGCGTGCCGCACAGTGCGATCCTTGGCGGCGAAGGGCGCGGCTTGCAGGTGGTGCAGCATTTCTTCAACGAGAACCGCATTCGCCAGGCGGCATCCAGCCTGGGCGCGGCGCAGTTCTGTATCGATCAGGCGGTCGCCTACGCCAAGGAGCGCAAGCCGTTCGGCAAGCCGCTGTCATCCAATCAGGGCATCCAGTTCCCGCTCGTCGAGTTGCAGACTCGCGCCGAAATGCTGCGCGCGCTGATTCACAAGACCGCCTGGAGCATGGACAAGTACGGCAATTTCGCGGTGTCCGACAAGGTCTCGATGTGCAACTACACGGCCAACCGCCTGTGCTGCGAAGCCGCCGACTGGGCGATGCAGGTGCACGGTGGCCTCGGCTATTCGCGTCACAAGCCGTTCGAGCACATCTATCGTCACCACCGGCGCTATCGCATCACCGAGGGTGCGGACGAGATCCAGATCCGCCGCATCGCCGGCTACATGTTCGGCTTCATGAGCCAGCAGAAGCCCAAGGGCGTGGCCTGACCCGCTGCGTTCATCGCTGACCGGGACAGGTTTTTTCTTCAATCAGGTTTTCATCAACCAAAAGGTAAGCATTATGGATGTCGGCGTCGTCATGGCTTTTCAGAGCAGCCACAATCAGCCTCTGAGCGATCTTGAGATTTACCAGAAGGAGGTGGCCATCGCCGAACTGGCGGAGCCGCTTGGGTTCAACTCGATCTGGGGCGTGGAGCACCATTTCACCAACTACACCATGTGCCCGAACCCCTTGCAGTTCCTCACCTACATGGCGGGCAAAACCAGGACCATCAAGCTGGGTACGGCGGCAATCATTCTGCCTTGGCACAAGGACCCTCTGCGCATCGCCACCGACATCGCGATGCTCGACAACCTGTCCAACGGCCGTGTGATCGTCGGTCTCGGCCGCGGTCTCGGCCGCGTCGAATACGACGGCTTCGGTGTCGCCATGGACAGTTCGCGGGACCGTTTCAACGAAGCGGCACCCATGATTCTGAACGCGCTCGAGACCGGCTACATGGACGCGCACGACGGCGAGTATTTCAAGCAGATTCGCGTCGCCCTGCGCCCGGCGCCCTTCAAGAGCTTCAAGGATCGCACCTATATCGTCTCCATGTCGCCGGATACCGTCCCCCACGCGGCGCGGCTGGGTGGCACCATGATGACCTTCGCGGTCGGCCCCTGGAAGCAGCGCGCCAAGGACATCAAGCTGTACCGGGAGCTGTTCGAGAAGCAGCACAACCGTCCGGCGCCGCCGACCTCGGCCAACATCTTCACGATCTGCGACAAGGACCCCGGTCGTGCCCGGGACATGGCCTACAAGTACATGGGCGACTACTGGGAGTCGGCCATGCAGCACTACGAGATGAAGGGCGAGCACTTCGACAACATCAAGGGCTACGAACACTACGGCCGCTCTGCGGTCGCCATGCGTGAAAACGCCGACCGGGTGACCGAGCAGTATGTGGAACAGCAGATTTACGGCACACCCGATCAGTGTCTCGAAAAACTCAAGGGGATCGAAGACATCGTCGGACCACTGGAGCTGAACTGCTTCTTCACCTACGCGGGCATGGACTACGACTATGTGAAAACGGGCATGACACTGTTCGCCGAGAAGGCGCTGCCGGCGCTCAAGAAATGGCAGTACACGGGTAACGCCGCCTGACGCCCATGGTGTCCGACGGATGAAATCCGCACGGGGTGGCAGGCAACTGTCACCCCTTTTGTTGTGCGACTGTCCTCTGCCATGTGGCGGTCGACAATTCTCTACCATGCGGCGGTCGACGGCGTTAATCTTGACAGCGACGTTACCTACGACGCGAGCAGAATCATCACGCGGCCACAATAAATGCCATCAGTCTGAGGAGAATCCGACATGAGCCTGGCAGAACTCGAAAAACGCATCACCCGTATCGAAGACATCGAAGCCATCAAGCAACTGAAAGCCCGGTACTGTGAAATTTGCGATGACGACCATAATCCCGACCGGATCGCCTCGGTGTTCGCCCCGGACGGCATCTGGGAAGGCGCCGGTTTCGGGAAAGCCCAGGGTCACGAGGGCATCCGCGAATTGTTCAGGGGCTTCCAGAAGCTCATCAGCTTTTCCCAGCATAATGTGATGAATCCGATCATCGAAATCGACGGGGACCGCGCTACCGGCACGTGGTATTTTCTGGGTCCGTTTACATTTCGCAAGGATAATGCCGACCGGTGGTTGGTGCTGCGCTATGACGACGACTACGTCAAAATCGATGGCGAATGGAAATACCAGCATCTGCGCGCAACGGTACGCTTGAATGACGAGCGCTGATCACACCGGTTTCGGTTGAGTTTGTGCGGGTAATGCCCGTTCGACAGGATTCGCGTCTTGCCGGTCTCGATACATGCGGACTGGAGATACTGCGGCGCAGGACCGGCATCGCATTCAAACTCAAGGTCCGGACCGGCCTGTCAGGCGGGATCGTCCCGGGTTTCCCGCGCTCCCCACAGCGCGCACAGCGTCAGCAGCGCGGCGCCCGACAGATACCAGCCCACCGTGTGCACGCCGTATCGGGTGGCGAGCCAGGTCGCGATGTAGGGCGCCAGGGACGCGCCGAAAATGCCCGCCAGATTGAAAGTGAGTGAAGCGCCGGTATAGCGCACCAGGGTGGGAAATTGCTCGCTCAACAGGGTGCCGAGCGGGCCATAGGTGAGACCCATCAGGCCCAGCCCGAGGGCCATGAACAGGATCACCCGCGCCTCGCTGCCGGCGCCGAGCAGGGGCGCGAACAGCAGGCCAAACAGCGCGATGGCCATGCTCGCGGCCATCAGTACCCGGCGGCGGCCATGGCGATCGGCGAGATGCGCCGAAATCGGGATGCCGAGGCCGAAAAACAGAATCCCGAAAAGCTGGATCAGCAAGAGCCGTTCGCGGGAAAAACCCTGTGCGGTGGTGCCCCAGGTGAGGGTGAATACCGTCATCAGATAAAACAATACAAAGGTGCACAGCGCCATCAGCGTACCGCGTACCAGCATGCCCCCGTGATCGCGCAACACCCTGAGAATCGGCAGCCGCTCGCGCTCCTGGGTCGCGAGTGCATGCCGAAACACCGGAGTTTCCTGGAGATTCAGGCGCACCCACAGGCCGACCAGCACCAGGATGCTGCTGGCGAGGAAAGGCACGCGCCAGCCCCAGCTAAAGAATTGCGCATCGCTGAGGTAGTGCGTGAGCAACAGAAACGACCCGCCGGAGAGGATGAAACCTATGGGCGCACCCAGTTGCGGAAACATCCCATACCAGGCGCGCCGACCCGGCGGTGCATTTTCGGTGGCCAGCAAAATCGCGCCGCCCCATTCCCCGCCCAATCCCAGCCCTTGCCCGAAGCGGCACAGCGCCAGCAACAGGGGCGCCGCGACGCCGATCTGGGCATAGGTGGGCAGCAGACCGATGATCACCGTCGACAGGCCCATGGTCAGCAGCGCTGCCACCAAGGTGGCCTTGCGGCCGATGCGGTCGCCGAAATGCCCAAACAATACGGAGCCGATGGGGCGGGCAAAAAAGGCGAGGGCAAAGGTGGCGAGGGATTGCAGCATCGCCGTGGTGGCATCCCCGGCGGGAAAAAACAGCTTCGGGAAAACCAGTACCGCCGCAGTGGCGTAAATGTAGAAATCGAAAAACTCGATGGCGGTGCCGATCATGCTGGCGAGCAGCACCCTGGCCTTGCTGTTGGCGACGGGCGCCTGGGTGGAGATGATGGCTTCGGACATCGGCGTTCCTTTGGGCAGGACGGGGCGCAAAAGCCGGCATTGTACGGAGACATTGCGGCGGGGACAGCGGAAACACACGAGAGTCGGACGGTATCGGTCTGGGTTCTATCCCGTGGCGGTGTTCCCGGTATTGTCTGGTTGTTGATCGACGTGGCGTGGGGGTCCGATGGGAGCGCGTGGGAATAGATCCATACAGGTAGCTGGTTCAGGTCTGACCGACATCCCGAAAACTTGCGCCATAACAAACGGGCCTGTAAAACAATATTGTGGCGCAGCCCGGCAGTCTTCGCGCCATCTCCCCGGCGCATTGCGTCCGGAAATTCCCACCACGACACCCAAGGAATCCCCCTCATGACTGACTCGACACCGCTGCTCGCTGGCATCAAGGTTCTCGAACTCGCCACTTACGTTTTTGGGCCCGGCGCCGGCGCCATCCTGTCCGACTTCGGCGCCGACGTGATCAAGGTCGAAACTCCCGGGCGGGGCGACCCGCTGCGCCATGTGCATAAATCGCCTCCCTTCATGCGCCACGATTTCGCGTATCCCTGGCAGCAGGACAACCGCAACAAGCGCAGCCTCGCGCTCGATCTGAAAACCGTTGAGGGTCGCGAAATCCTGCTCAGGTTGGTCAGGGACGCGGATGTCCTGATCACCAACTTCCCGCCCAATGTGCTGGCGCGGCTGAAAATTCGCTTCGAGGATCTGGCACCGGAAAACAGCCGGCTCATTTACGGACAGGTCACCGGCTACGGCGAGCAGGGCGATGACGTCAATACGCCCGGCTTCGACGGCAACGCCTATTGGGCGCGCACGGGCCTGATGGATGCGGTGCGCACCATGCATGGCGAACCGTCGATGCCATCGCCCGCGATGGGCGATCACCCCAGCGCGATGACACTCTATGCCGCGGTGATGACCGCACTCTACAAACGCGAGCGCACCGGTCTCGGCAGCAAGATCAGCACCAGCCTGATGGCGAACGGATTGTGGGCGGCGTCCAGTGCCCTGGCCGGTCTGTTGGCGGGCACCAAACCCTATCGGCGGCTGAACCCCGCTGCCCCCGGCAGTGCGCTGATCAACTACTACGGCACCCTCGACGACCGCTGGGTTTCCTTGATCGTGCTTCAGGAAGACAAACACTGGACCAACTTCGTCAAGGCCATCGAGCGTCCCGACCTCGCGGCGGATCCGCGCTTTGCCGATATTGCGGCGCGCTTCAAACATGCGAAGGAACTTGCCGCGGTGCTGGTCGAGATATTCAAGACCCGCCCCTGCGCAGAATGGCGCCAACGCCTGCGCGAGCAGGGCATAACCTTCAGTGTCGTGGCCACCATGGAGGAAGTCATCGACGACCCGCAAGCCCTGCAGAACGACATGTTCATCAAGGTCGAGGGCCACACCCATGGTCGCGGCCAGGCGGTCAACAGTCCCTTTTGGATTCAGGGTTCGGACAAGGTGCCGGCCCAGCTCGGTTCGGAACTGGGCGCCGACAGCGCGGCGATACTGCGCGAACTGGGTTACGCGGAAGACCGCATCGGCGCGTTGGCGGCGCAGGGAGTTGTCGAGATACACGGGGGAGCCCGGTGACCGGCGTAACGGTCACGGGTCCGGGCCAGGGTGGAACACCTGTTCGGAATCATCAAACGCCAATTCGGATGCGCGTTGCCGACGATCACTAAAACGTTTCATCCTCCCGCAAAAATCGCCACTGGCCGACCGGCAAGTTCCCCAGCCGCACGCGGCCGATGCGCACGCGCTTGAGTCCGGTGACCCGCAAGCCCACCAGCTCGCACATGCGGCGGATCTGGCGCTTGCGGCCTTCCCGCAGCACAAACCGCAGTTGTTCCGGATTGGCCCAGCTCACCTTGGCCGGACGCAGTTGTCGGCCGTCGAGTTCGAGGCCGTGGTTGAGCAGCGCCAGCGACGGACGGTCGAGATTGCCTTCCACGCGCACCAGATATTCCTTTTCCACGGTCGAATTTTCGCCGACCAGTTGGCGTGCCACGCGGCCATCCTGGGTCAGCACCAGCAGTCCGGTGGAATCGATATCGAGTCGGCCGGCAGGGGCGAGGCCTTTCAGGTGGTGCATCTGAAACCGTTGCTTGTCGCCGGGCGCCTGGGTCTGGGCGGAGATCAGCGTGACGGCAGGTTGATGGCCGTCTTCCGCCTGGCCGGAAACATAGCCGATGGGCTTGTGCAGCAGAATGGTGACCTGCCGCGCCTGGCTGGCCTGCGCCTGCGCCCCCAGCGTGATCACCGCATCCGGCGCGGCGCGGGTGCCGAGCTGCGTGACCCGCTCGCCGTTCACGAAGACCAGTCCGCGCTCGATGTAGGCGTCCGCTTCGCGTCGCGAACACAGGCCGCGCTCGGCCATGAGTTTGGAAATGCGGATGCCGCCCGGATCATTCATGGTATGTGCACCGCCGGGCGGGGGCGCGACGGATAGCGGCGCGGGTTCGCATCATCTCAGCCGAAAATCTCCGCCATCAGTTCCACCGCCTGGGTGTTGGCGTCGGACAGCAGCAGGGTGCCGACCTGGCCGCGCTTAGCGGCTTGTGCCCAGCGCTGGGCACGGTCGCGGATGCGCGCCGGTGGGCCGACCAGATTGCAGGCGTCGACCAGGGCATCCGGTACGGCGGCGGCGGCTTCTTCCTTGCGGCCTTCCAGATACAGATCCTGGATTTTTACCGCGGCGGCTTCATAGCCCAGGCGTTTGGCGTAGTCGTTATAGAAGTTCTTGCTGCGCGCGCCCATGCCGCCGATGTAGAGCGCGAGGTTGTTTTTCAGCGGTTTCATGCAGGCGGCCAGATCGTCGCCGATCACCACGCGCACGAAAGGTGCGACATCGAAATCCTTCAGCGATTTGCCCTTGCCGGCGGCAGCGAAGCCATCCTGGATGGGTTTTTCGAAGACATCGAAGCGCTCCGGGTCCATCCACACCGGGAAGAATCCGTCGGCCACTTCGGCCGCCGCCTTGACGCCGGCAGGCGTGATGTTGGCACTGTAGATCGGGATCGAGGCATCGCAGTGGAGGATGCTTTTCAGCGGCTTGCCGAGCCCGGTCGCGCCCGGCCCGCGATAGGGCAGTTGGTACATTTCTCCGTCGAAACTCACCGGCGCTTCGCGGGCGAAAATCTGTTGCATGATCTGGATGTATTCCTTCAGTCGCGTGACCGGCTTGCCGTAGGCCACGCCGTGCCAGCCCTCTACCACCTGGGGACCGGAGGCGCCCAGCCCGACGATGAAGCGGTTGCCGGAGAGATGGGACAGGGTCATGGCGGTCATCGCCGCCATCGCCGGGGTGCGTGCCGGCATCTGCATGATGGCGGTGCCGGCGCGGATGCGGGTGGTGTTGGCGAGAATCCAGGCCGCCGTGGTCACGGCGTCCGAGCCGTAGGCTTCGGCGGTCCACACCGAGTCGTAGCCCAGCTTTTCGGCGTGGCGGATTACCTCCAGCGGCACCTTTACCTTGTTGCCGGAATAGCCGGTCATCAGTCCGAGTTTCATGGTCGATCCCCCCTGTCATTTGGCTGTGGTTGCGGCCCGCGGCCGGCGTTTGGCGCTACCATAGCAGACACACCACAGCCACAGAAAACCATAAGAGGGGCAGGCAATGGATATCGGTATCCTGTTTTCGTTTCGCAATCCGGCGTTCAACCGGGTGCCCTGGACCACGACCTACGCCGACGAGCTGGACCTGACCGTCGCCGCGGAAGAACTGGGTTATGACCACGTCTGGCTCAGCGAGCACCACTTTGTGGACGACGGCTATTCACCGTCGCTGCTGCCCATCGCGGCTGCGGTGGCGGCGCTGACGCGCAGCATCCGCATCGGCACCTATGTGATGCTGCTGCCGCTGCACAATCCGGTGCGGGTCGCCGAGGATGCGGCGACAGTCGATGTGATTTCCGGCGGACGCTTCGATCTGGGTGTCGGCCTCGGCTACCGGCCTGGGGAGTTCACCGGCATGGGTATCTCCAGATCCGAACGCGCGGCCCGCTTTCAGGAAGCCCTGCCGGTGATCCAGCGCCTGCTGGCGGGCGAAACGGTGTCCCTCGACGGGCGGTTCAACCAGTTCGAAGACGTCCGCATCACGCCGCCGCCGGCCCAGCGCCAACTGCCGATCTGGGTCGGTGCGCGCGGCGACCGGGCGCTGGAGCGTGCCGCGCAGCTCGGCTGCCATCTCGCCTCCATCGGCGCTCCCGGTCACCGCGAACGCTATCTGGCCGCGCTCGCAGCCCATGGCCGCCGTGCCGAAGACCACCATATCGGTCAGCTCGCGGTGGTCTATGTGGCGGCGACGGCGGCGCAGGCGTGGCGGGAGAGCGGCCGCGCGATCCATCATGTGATCCGCGAGTATCAGGCCTGGGCGGAAGAGTCCGGCGATGAGAGCGGCGACGCCCTGGCCACCATGGCGGTGCCGCCGGCGGAGGAGTTCATGGCCGGGCGCGTTGCCGAGGTGATGGGCCGCCCTGCTATGATTGGCGACCCCGAGCAGGTGTATCAGGGACTCCGCGCGTTTTTGGAGGTGACGCCGGCAACCCATCTGGTGTTGATGATGGCGCTGCCGGGCATGGACCCCGAATGCACCCGCAACAGCATGGAATTGTTCGCCCGCGCGGTGATGCCCCGGCTCAAAGGCTGATCCACTGATCCGCCCGGCCGGCAGCGTCCCGGTCGGGCCAGCTTTCAATCAACCACCCAATCCATCACCCACCCGTACAGGACATCTGGCATGAGCGACTCCAAGCCGACTCTGGCGATTCTCGGTGGCAGTGGCGATCTCGGCGGCGGCCTAGCCTTTCGCTGGGCGCGCGCCGGCTACCCCATCATCATCGGCTCGCGCAGCGCCGACAAAGCCGAGCAGGCCGCGACGGAGCTGGCGGCGAAGGGAGTTACAGGCAAGGTGCGCGGCCTGGACAACGAGGCGGCGGCGCGGGCTGGCGACATCGTGGTGCTCACGGTGCCCTTCGCCAATCAGGCGCCGACGCTTGAGGCCATCAAGGCCGCGGTGCAGGGCAAGATTCTGGTCGATGTCACCGTCCCGCTGGTGCCACCCAGGGTCGGCACCGTGCAGTTGCCCGCGGGCGGCAGCGCCGGCCAGATCGCGCAGGCGATTCTGGGCGAGGGCGTGCGGGTGGTGTCGGCGTTCCAGAACGTGGCCGCGGCCCATCTCGAGGATTCCGACCACGATCCCGACTGCGATGTGCTGGTGTGCGGCAACGATGCCGAGGCCTGCACGGCGGTGCTGGAACTGGTCGCGGCCGCCGGCATGAAAGGCTGGCACGCCGGGCCCATCGCCAACTCGGTGGTGGCCGAGGCGCTCACCTCGGTGCTGATTACGCTGAACCGCCGCTACAGGATTCCGGGTGCGGGCTTCCGCATCACGGGCACCCCCGAGGCCTGACCTTGGCTGTCGTCCGTCGCACGGCGCGGTTTTTGTCGTGCAACTGATCGCGCTGCCGGGCATTCCCCGGGTCGCGCCCGGCGCCGATCTGGCGGCGCTGGTGCTGGACGGACTGGCGCGCGCGGATACCGCGGTGCAGGCCGGCGATATCCTCGTGCTCGCCCAGAAGATCGTCTCCAAGGCCGAGAACCGCTATGTGGAACTCGCCGGCATCACGCCGTCGGCGCGCGCGTTGGAAATCGCCCGCGCGGTGGAGAAGGATCCACGCCTCATCGAAGTCATCCTCGGCGAATCCCGCGCGGTATTGCGTCAGGTGCCGGGCGTGATCATCGTCGAGCACCGGCTGGGTTTCGTGATGGCCAACGCCGGCGTGGACGCCTCCAACATCGAACATGCGGGCGAGCGCGTCGAGCGGGTGCTGTTACTGCCGATCGATCCGGACGGCACCGCGGCGACCCTGGCGGCGGCGCTGAAGGCGCGCACCGGCGTGACCGTGGGCGTGGTGATCAACGACAGCGTCGGGCGCGCCTGGCGTAACGGCACCGTGGGGATCGCACTCGGCAGCGCGGGTTTTCCGGCGTTGTACGACCGCCGCGGCGAGCGCGATCTGTTCGGCCGCGTGTTGCAGGTCACCGAGGTGGCGCTGGCGGATCAGATCGCGGCGGCCGCTTCTCTGGTGCAGGGCGAGGCGGACGAAGGCCATCCGGTGGTGCTGGTGCGAGGTTTTTCCCGGCCGCCCGGGGTGCCCGACAGCAATGTGCGCGCCCTGCTGCGGCCGCGCGAGCGGGATCTGTTCCGGTGACTATCACTGCAATGACGCCTGCGCCGCGCGTGCTGGCACTGTGCGGCGGCGTCGGTGGCGCCAAGCTCGCGCTCGGGCTCTACCGGCTGCTGGGAGAAAACCTGACGGTCGCGGTGAACACCGGCGATGACTTCACCCATCTGGGGCTGCGCATCTGCCCCGACCTCGATACGGTCACCTACACGCTGGCTGGCTGCGTCAATCCGGCGACCGGCTGGGGCCGCGCCGACGAGACGGGCCATTTCATGGCGGCGCTGGCGCAACTGGGCGGCGAAGATTGGTTTTTTCTGGGCGACCGCGATCTCGCGCTCCATGTCGAACGCACGCGGCGGCTTGCGGCGGGGGAATCCCTGACCGAAGTGACTACTGCGATCACCCGTCGCCTCGGCATCGCGGCGATCATCGTCCCCATGGCGGACACTCCGGTGCCGACACTGGTGGACACGGACGCCGGAACCCTGTCGTTTCAGTATTATTTTGTGCGCGAGCGCTGCCAGCCGGCGGTGCGCAGCCTGCGCTATCAGGGTGCGGATACGGTCCAGCCGCAACCACGCCTGCTGACGGCGCTGGCCGATCCGGCGTTGGCCGCCATCGTCATCTGCCCGTCGAATCCCTGGCTCAGCGTCGATCCGCTGCTCGCGCTGCCGGGCGTGCGGGAGCTGCTGCGCGCCGCGCCGGTGCCCGTGCTGGCGGTTTCCCCTATAGTGGGCGGACGGGCCATCAAGGGACCGACGGCCAAGATCATGGCGGAGCTGGGGCTCGCGGTGTCGTCCCGAACCATCGCCGAGCATTACGGGGATTTTCTCGATTGCCTGATCCTGGACCGCAGCGATGGGGGCGAATGCGATGCCCTCGCCGCGCTGTCGCCGCAAGTCGCACTCGCGGATACCGTCATGCACGATGAAGCGGGTAAGATCGCACTGGCCCGGGAAGTGTTGGCCATTGCGGCGACGATCACCGCGACCAGAACAACATAAGAAGAGCCGGATCGAGCACCGCGATTTCGTGTCGGGTGCAACGCCAGCGACAAAGATCGAGTGCCGGGGTAGTGAGCATCAAGGGGGGTAGGGGAGCGCGATGTGGGTGCTGATTCCGGTCAAACCGCTGGCGCGGGCCAAAACGCGCCTGGCCGCTGTGCTGTCGCCCGCTGAGCGTGAGGCCCTGGTGCGCCATATGCTGGATGACGTGCTGGCGGCGCTCGCTGCCGCCCCGGGAATCGCCGGTATTGCACTGGTGACCGCCGATCCCGCCGTCGCGCGGATTGGCGCCGAGCACGGACTGCGGGTGCTGCCCGAGTCCGGATCCGGACTCAACGCGGCGCTGCACGACGCCATCGCCACGCTGGCGGGCGAGGGTGTCGGTACGCTGTTGGTGCTGCCCGCCGATGTGCCTCTGTTCGATACCGCAACGCTGGAGCAGCTCCGCGCCGCGCAGCGCGCCGCGCCGGCGCTGACCCTGGTGGCGGCGAGTGCCGACGGTGGCACCAATGCACTGCTGCTGTCGCCGCCGGATCTGTTGCCCCCCGCATTCGGTACCGGCAGTTGCGCCGGCTACTGCCGCGCGGCGCAGGAGCTGGGGGTCGCGCCCGTGCTGCTGGATCTGCCGCAGGCCGCACTGGATATCGACCGTCCCGAGGATCTCGCGCGTCTGGAATTCCAGACCGGCGCGACCCGGACCCGCGAATTTCTCCATCGGATCGATGCCTGGGCGCGGATCGATGCCTGGGTGCGCCTACGCCAGGGCGCTTGCGAATCGCCCGTCACGCTTGCGAGACACGCCTCATGAACAGCCGCTTCAGACCCGACTACCCGGCGCCGTCCCGCACCGAGATCGATGCGCTGCTGGCACGCAGTTCCCTCGATGAACTGCTGGTGCAGGCGGCGGCATTGCGGGATCGCGGCCACGGCCCGCTGCTGTCGTACTCGCGCAAGGTGTTCATCCCCCTCACGCATCTGTGCCGTGACGTGTGCCATTACTGTACCTTTGCGACCACGCCGAGCCGGGTCGCAAAGCCCTTCATGACGCCCGACGAAGTACTGGATATCGCGCGCCGGGGCGCCGCTGCGGGCTGCCACGAGGCGCTGTTCACCCTGGGCGACAAGCCGGAGCTGCGCTACGAAGTCGCGCGCCGCGCACTGGCCGAACTGGGTCATGCGACCACGCTCGAATATCTGGTGGCCATGGCGCGGCGGGTGTTCGAGGAAACGGGCCTGCTGCCCCATCTCAATCCGGGCGTGATGACGCGGGAAGAACTCGCCGCCGGGCGCGCGGTGTCGGTGTCCCAGGGCATAATGCTGGAGAGCAGCGCCGCGCGTCTGGGCGAAAAGGGCGGCCCCCACCACGGCTCGCCGGACAAGGTGCCCGAGCTGCGCCTCGACTGCATCGCCGCCGCCGGTGAGCTGGCGATTCCGTTTACCAGCGGCATCCTGATCGGCATCGGCGAGACCCGCGCCGAGCGCATCGATTCCCTGTTTGCGCTGCGCGATCTGCATGAGCGCCATGGCCATGTGCAGGAAATCATCATCCAGAATTTTCGCGCCAAGCCGGGCACCCGCATGGCCAGCGCGCCCGATGCGCCGCTCGAAGAATTACTCTGGACCATCGCCACCGCGCGGCTGATTTTCGGGCCGGAGATGAACCTCCAGACGCCGCCCAATCTCAACGACGGTTCGCTGGCGCAACTGATCGGCGCCGGCATCAACGACTGGGGCGGGGTATCGCCGGTCACACCCGACTTCGTCAATCCCGAAAAGCCCTGGCCGCACCTGGAAGACCTCGCGCGCCAGACCGCCGCCGCCGGCAAGCTGCTGGTCGAGCGGCTGCCGCTCTATCCGGCCTATACGCGCGACCTCGCGGCCTGGCAGGCGCCGGTCATGGCCACCGCGGTGCGCCGCGCCATGGACAGCGACGGTCTCGCGCGCCGCGATGCCTGGAGTCCGGGGATGGGCGAGTCCCCGACGTTCGACACGGTGCGTGAAGGTTGGCAGACCGCGCCGCCGCCGCCCACCCGCGAGCTGACCGCCATCATCGCCCGCGCACTGCGCGGCGAGCGCCTGGATGAAAGCCAAATAGCGCGCCTGTTCCGTGCCCGGGGCGCCGAGTTCAGCGCCCTGTGCGACGCCGCCGACCGGCTGCGCCGGGAGCAGTGCGGCGACACCCTGACCTACGCCGTCAACCGCAACATCAACTACACCAACATCTGCCTGCACGCCTGTACGTTCTGTGCCTTCTCGAAGGGCAAGATCCACGAGGATCTGCGCGGCAAACCCTATGTGCTTGAACTCGACGAGATCGCCAGCCGCACCCGCGAAGCCTGGGCGCGCGGCGCCACCGAAGTCTGCATGCAGGGCGGCATCCATCCCGATTACACGGGCGAGACCTATCTCGATATCTGTCGCGCCGTGAAAGCGGCGGTGCCCGAAATGCACATCCACGCCTTCTCGCCGCTGGAAGTGACCCAGGGCGCCCGCACCCTGGGGCTGTCGCTCGCGGATTATCTGGCGCGCCTCAAGGAGGCTGGACTCGCGACCCTGCCGGGTACCGCGGCGGAAATTCTCGACGACGAAGTGCGCGCCATCATCTGTCCGGACAAGGTGAATACCCGCGAATGGCTGGAAGTGATGGAAACCGCCCACGGGCTCGGGTTGCGGTCCACGGCCACCATCATGTTCGGTCATCTCGACCGGCCCGAGCACTGGGCGCGGCACCTGCTCCGCATCCGCGATCTGCAGACGCGCACCGGCGGCTTCACCGAATTCGTGCCGCTGCCGTTCGTGCACATGGAAGCCCCGGTCTACCGGCGCGGCGGCGCCCGTCGCGGTCCCACCTTGCGCGAGGCAGTGCTGATGCACGCAGTGGCGCGCTTGGTGTTGCATCCCGTGATCACCAACATCCAGACCTCCTGGGTCAAGATGGGCATCGAAGGTGCCAAGGCCTGCTTGCAGGCGGGCGCCAACGATCTGGGCGGCACCCTGATGAACGAGAGCATTTCCCGCGCTGCCGGCGCCAAGCATGGCCAGGAGATGACCGCCGCCAGCATGGAGCGCCTGATCCGCGAACTGGGCCGTGTTCCGCGCCAGCGCACCACGCTCTACGCCGATGCACCGGCGCGGATGGTGGCGGTGGCGGCGGAGTAGGGCGTACCCACAGAGGTCTTGGGCCAAGTTGTTCGGGCGCAAACCCAGTTGCAGCGGGTCTTTCCGACAATCCTCTCGACAGGCCCGGGAAATAAGGACTGCGGGCCAGCCCGCTCTGACACTTCCGGTAAAATCTCCGCCGCTTGTCGCGGCCGCGCAAGTCACCTGCCCGGGGGATGAATGAAACTACCGAGATCGGTGCGCTGGATCGCCGTCACGCTCCTGCTGCTGGTTGCTGCCTTTGTGACCGCGCCCCAGCAGTGGGTACCGCACGAATGGCGCGCGAACCTGTTCGGCTGGTTCGGTGCCGGCGCCTATCGGGCGCTGCCGGAATCCCGGCGCTATGAACAGCCCGACGCACAGGAGATCTGCGCGCCGGATTTCAATGACTGGCGCAGGGCGCAGGATATCGAGGGGGTGCAGATCGCGGCGGCGGCGGGCTGCGTGGCGGACAATCCCCATCTGATCGCGGCGGCGGTGAAAGGTACCAACCACGTCAGCGAGGACACATTGCTCAAGTCCGGGCTGACGCCGGATGCCATCGTGATGGGTCGGGACCTGGACGGCGATGGCGATCCCGATGAGGTGACCATCCGGCTGGAGGTCGTCGAACTCAACGGCGGCTCGCCGGATCTGCCGGTGCCCATCACCACCTTCGATATTGCGCCCGGCATTCAGCCCGGGATGTGGGTATTCGCGCCCAAGTCATTCGGCATGTCGACCGAAAACTTCGAATCCCGCAAGGCCAATCCGCTGTTGCGGGCGCCGGCGCCGGTGATCCGGGTGGAGCAGGGCGACCAGGTGACCCTGATCCTGGAAAACAATCATTACCTGCCCCACACCATCCACCTGCACGGCATCGATCATCCGTTTTCGGCGGATCACGGCATGCCGCACGACGAGGCGTCGGCGCACGGCGACCACGCGGCTATGGGTGCCGGTACGGGCACGGGTACGGACGGAGTGGCGGAAACCAGCGAAATGCCGGCGCTGCCGGGTAACGCGCAGGTCTATCGGTTCGCGCCACGGGTGGCGGGCAGCTTTTTCTACCACTGCCATGTGCAGGCCAATGTCCACATCCTGATGGGCATGCAGGGCCTGTTCGTGGTGGAGGAAGCGCGGCCGAACAATCCCGTACAGACGCTCAACATCGGCGCCGGCCAGGTGCGCAGTACGTCGGTCGCGGTGCGGGAGCGCTATGACCGTGAATACGATCTGCATTACTTCGATCTGTTCAAGAACCTGTCGCGCACGGTGCAGGATTACGTCGACACCCGTCTGCGGCAACTGGCGCAGCACCGCGACTGGAATATCACCCAGGACAGCCCCAATTACTTTCTGCTCAACGGCCGTTCGTTTCCCTACACCCTGCAGGAATCCCTGGTGGTGGTGAAGCCCGATGAGAAGGTCAAGCTGCGGATGCTGAACGGCGGTTCCACCAGTGTCGCCGTTCATACCCACGGCAATCGCCTCACCGTCACGCACCTCGACGGTATTCCGCTCAATCCGCAGGCGCAATACATGCGCGACGTGGTGGATATGGCGCCGGCGCAGCGCCTGGATGTGGAGCTGAACACCACCGACGATGGCCTGCACAACTATGGGGAAGGCATCTGGCTGATGCACGATCACCACGAGGCCGCGCAGACCACGGATGGCATTTACCCCGGCGGCAGTATCGGTGTCATCGCCTTCGAATCCCACTTGCTGCCAAACGGTTTTCCGCGCGTGGAAGGGAGTGACTGGCAGAAATTCTTCTCGGAGGCCTACTACCGCAGGGAGGTCCCGGTGTGGTTCGACTACGATCCCGGCGGGCTGTTCGGCGAGCCCGCCGCGCCGCTGCGACCGCTGGTGCAGGCACTGATCTTTGGCGCCGCGCTTGCCGGGCTGTTGTATCAGTTGCGGGCGCTGTGGCCACGGCGGAGACGCGCGCCATGAGCCGGTTGCTTGCCGCTGCCCTGGTGTTCTTGAGTGGTTCGGTCGTGGCGGCCGAGCCGGTGACGCCCGCGCCGGAAGTGGCGGCGACCCCGGACCATTCACAAATGGACCATTCGCAAATGGATCATTCGCAAATGGATCATTCGCAAATGGATCATTCGCAGATGCAGGGGATGGACCACTCCGGACACGGCGGACATGACGGACACGAAATGGAATTTGACGCCGGCGGCATGGTGATGAACACCAACCGCGACCGCCTGCCCCCGGGCTGTCCGGAGATCCGGCGCGACTACGAATTCACCGTGCGCGCGGGGACCCGTTACGCGGCACCCTTTTCCGGCAATACCTTCGGCATGAGTCAGCACGCCTTCGAAGTGGAGCCGTGCAGCCGCATCACTTTTACGTTCATCAACGAAGATGCCGTCCGGCACCAGTTCATGATCCACAAACTGCCCCGCGATATGTATCCGCAGGGCATGTTCCACATTGAGGCCGCCGGGGGCGCCACCAAGGTAGGCACGCTGATTGTGCCGAGCACCAACCGCACCTACTTGGTCCACTGCGACATCGCCCAGCACATGGAGCAGGGCATGAAGGGGCAACTCAGGGCGGGGCGCGGCGACGGCGACCTCAGCAGCATTCCCGGCCTCACCGCGCGCTTTCGCATCGACCACTACCGCAATCCCACGCAAGTGATGCTGGCGGCGACCGGGGGCTTTGCGTTGACGCTGGCGGGACTCTGGCTGTGGCGGCGGTGGCGCCGCTGAGCGTCAGGCCTTGGTTTTGTAGGGATGTTTTGTGTGGATGTTTTGTTGAAGCATGATAAGTCGTTATGCGGGCGTGCATTACTCTACGGTGAGCAAGGTAATTAAGGGGAAGGGATAGAATTAGCATGTCAAGACCTGACCCTGTTCCTCTCTGACCCTACTCCTACTCGGTCGTGGGTTGAAGAAATCAACGGCGTCCGTGTGACCGGCCTGTCGGCTCAACTCGTTCAGCTGTTGTCTCGTGCGCGCTTGCAGTCTACTGTTTGTGCATGGTCGGCCTTGCTCTTGTTGGAATGGTTGTCGGCAAACAAACATCCTAACAAGTCGGGCCGGCCTTCTTCATATATTTCAATCGATTAACTATATCGCGCGCTGCTCGATTCCTTAAGTAAGCCCCCTTGGGGCTAGAACTTCTTGACCGGAACAACTCACGGCATATACGATGACCGAGTCTTTACGTGCTTCTACGTCTGGGTTACGTAGAAAATGTCGGGCGATTCGCCAGACTTGGAATGATTGAGTGCATTTATCGCTGTGAAACCGGCTTCGGGTTTTCCTGCGAGCACTCGGAAAACCCGAAGCCGGTTTCACAGCGCAGTCTATGGTAAAGACACCCGTGATATTGATATGCAAGAAGCTCTCTGCGAGAAAGTAGACTTAGGCGTATCAAAGGTGCGGCCCTACAAAGGGTTCATCTTCTTGTGCGGCGGACCAATGGACATCAAGTCCGCGCAGCCAATTTCGATTCGAGATGCAATCTACCGGGAGTTGGCCAAGGATGACGCCATCGAACGTCGCATCAGAGTTGCCGAGCACTACAAAGATTGGTCTCACGATTCTATATACAGAGACCTTGTCCTATTTGAGCGGCATCTTGCCGAGCTGTCTTCAGTAATCGTTCTGCCTCTTGAAAGTCCTGGCTCAATTGCTGAGCTTGGGCTCTTTTCGGTTATTGAGGAATACCAAAGTAAGTTGCTTGTTGTGATTGAGACAAGTCACTACACAAGCACATCATTTATAAGAATGGGTCCGGTGGATTATCTGGAGAAGGCGCACGGTAATCAGGCGGAATGTCATCGTTGGCTCACTCCCTCGGAAAGGGATACGGTATTTGATCCGGGAGCAGCGGAAGGTCTACAGCCAGAGTTGGCCGAAGCAATACTCCGGCGGGTTTCGAAGGCAACGGCTGAAAGGAACTTTCAGGCGGAGCTTTGGTTCGACAAAGCTCTCCTTCTTTGCGATTTGCTAAATCTGTATTCGGCACTCACGCTGCGGGAGATCCACTCGCAATTTGAAGGTTTTAAATGCAAAGTTAGCGAAGGAGAAATAAAGCAGATCCTGTATATCTTGGAGAAGGTTGGCCTGATAGCAATGGAGCCCAAGGGCACGCAGAGATTCTACGTTGGCGTCGAGCCAAAGCAGTACCTTAAGTTTCATTTTGTCGATTCAAGTTTCGATATTTCCAGATTCAGAGCAAACCTATTGGCCGAATACGCGACCGGTGACAAAAAGCGATTCAAGGCCATTCAAGAGGTTCGGAGGAGAAATGCTCCGAGCGAATGACCTGATTGAGGAAATGTCTGGCGATTTAGGGATATTGCCGGCTCACTTGGCGCAGATAATTCGTACCGCTCCGCTACGGTACAAAGTCTTTCGCATCAAAAAGAAGAAGCCCGGTGAGTTTCGCGAAGTTGCACAACCAGCGCGAGAAGTTAAAGCAATACAGCGCTGGGTGATCACCCGCCTTGGAGATCGTCTCCCGGTGCATTCGGCCGCGACTGCGTACTCCGAAGGTTCGTCTATCAAGGAAAATGCGCGTCGCCATGTGGCCAGCAACTATATGCTTAAAATGGATTTTAGGAATTTTTTCCCATCCATTCTGGCGCCTGACATTGAGCGGCACCTTGAGAACACTCTGCCTGATGAGCTCGACGGCTCGGCGCGGGCGCTGATCTCTCGTGTGTGCTGCTGGGCGCCAATGAGGGCGCCCCCGCTTAGGTTATGTATCGGAGCTCCAACATCACCACTTTTGTCAAACAGCATCATGTACCGGTTTGATGGCCTTATGTCGAAACTGGCCATCGCGGATGGCGTTGAGTACACAAGGTATGCAGATGATTTGACCTTCTCAACCAAATACGCAGGGACACTTGATAGGTATAAGGATCATGTGGCAGGCACATTGCGCGAGCTAGAATACCCAAGGCTAAGCATCAACCAGGAGAAAACGGTCTTTGCTTCTAGGGCGAGCCACCGGAAGGTCACGGGTGTGGTGTTAACGCCGACTGGCACGCTTTCATTAGGGAGGGAGCGCAAGCGCACTATTCGCGCAATGTTCCATCGCAACTCGCTGGGCTTGCTTAGTCAGGATGAGAAGGAACACCTGGCCGGGTTGCTGGCATTTGCGGACAGTATCGAGCCAGGATTTTCTAATCGCCTGTCCGGGGCGAAGAAGCCATAGCCGCAGTGTGGCCCAACCGTTCAGAGGGGAGTGGGGTCACAAGGGGAGTGGGGTCAAAGGGGAGTGGGGTCTTGACATGCCGCTTCTATCTCGCCCCCTTAATTACCTTGCTCACCGTAGAGTAAGGCACGCCCGCATAACGACTTATCATTTATAAGGCTCTTTTATAAGGGAAGCGCGAGTGGCGGCGTCAGCACGACTACGGGCACGCCACGCGCTTGCGCGGCGGCCCGAAAATGGAAGCCAGTTCCTCGGGGCCAAGGATTTTATATTGGCCGGCTTCGAGATCGCCCAACGGCAGACCGCCGGTCTGGAAACGGTGCAGCGCTGTGACCCGGTTACCCAGCGCCGCGAACATCCGCCGGATCTGGTGATAGCGTCCCTCGGTGAGGATCATCACGCCGCTGCGAGCGCTTTCGGCGTTCCAGAGGGCGGGCCGCAGCGGCTTGTCGTCGCCATCGAGCATGAAAGTCCCGGTTGCGAACCGCGCCGCTTCATCGCCACCCAAGGGGTCGCTCAGTTCGACCCGATAGTGCTTGGGCGCATGGGTGCGCGGATGGATGATGCGGTGCAGCAGATCGCCGTCGTCCGTCAGCAGCAGCTGGCCTGTGCTGTCCTTGTCGAGGCGCCCGACGGTCGACAGCGTGGGTTTGCGGCCGCGCCAGCGGCGGGGTAGCAGATCGTAAACCAGGTTGCCCGCCTCCCTGCGTGAACAGGTATAACCCGCCGGCTTGTTGAGCATGATGGTCAAGGGCGCGGGTGGATCCACAGCCTCGCCGTTCAGCGCCAGTGCGCCCGCGCGCACCAGATCGAGCGGGATAGCCTGGTCGGCCTTGAGTACCACTTCGCCACTGAGCGTGATTGCGCCGGCGCGGCAAGTCGCGGCAATTTCCTTGCGGCTGCCGTAACCCAGATTGGACAGCAGGCGGTCAAGCCGCAGGGACGCCGGGGGTTTGGACATGTTGGAACGCTGAGGCGGAATGGTTAACTGCAAACGCAATCGGATTGCCCGACCAAGGTTCTGGCACCGGCGGACTCAAGCGCGCAGAAATCGTTGCACGTACCAACAGCTCGCCTCGATCCGCAAATCTTCCTGACGCGCCCAGGCCAGCCCCGCGCGCACCAGCGCTTCGGCAATGCCCTGGCCGCGCAATGCTTCGGGTACATAGGTGTGATGGAAATTGATCCCGCGATCGGCAAGTAACCGGTAATCCAGCACCGCCTCGTGGTCGCCATGGCGCGAGACGAAGCAGCATCGTTCGGGGTGATGCGTGACGGTTTCACCGCGCGCGGATGAAGCGCCGGTGGGTGCCTGAAACTTGCTCATGACGGTCTCTTTGGCGCGTGCTCTTTGTCAGAGTGCGATTTGCAAGCGTGCCCTTTGTCAACCTGACGGATTCGCAGGGCTGAAAGCGGCACGATTATAACGCGGCGAGACGCGCAATTGCCCGGCTGTGGGCCGAGGCGAGGCTCTACCCGCTGTTTCAGCGGCCACGGTCGTTCAGTGTCCATCGTCGGTGCGATGCAGCAAAGGTATATTTTTCAGCTTGGCAAAGCGGTCCAGCGTTCAGACTGGCGGCGCGGGAGATGCGGCGGAGACCGGGCCGTCGCCGACGGCCCGGTCTTGAAGATCGCGTTATTTCTGTATCGACTTGATGTAATCGACCAGATTTCGGATGCGCGCTTTGGCAATACTGGAACGTTCCCCGCTCTCTTCGTAAAAAACCTTGCCCCACACCGGCATGTCCGCGGGACCGTGGGTGCGGAAATTCTTGTCGTAATCCCTATTGCCCTGGACGATATCCGTCACGCGTTTGGTGGGAAACGTGCCATCCATCTCCTGCTGTTGGAGAAAAGTCAAATTCGGGGGCTTGTTCTTCAATGAGCCCGCGACCGGGCCATCGCCCTCTCCCGTTGCGCCGTGGCAGGACGCGCAATGCGCCATGTATTCCTCCTTGCCTTGTTTGGCGGCGGAGTTCTCCTCCGCAAAGCTGGTGGTGGCGAATCCCGCAGACAAACCGACGATCAGACCAATCGTCGTTGCCCAGCGCGTACATTCGCCAGTTCGTGGAGTGCGCTCTGTGATGTGCGACCAACTAACCGTTGCGTTCTTCATGGTATTGCTCCTCGCCTGGATGATCTGTTGTTATATACGGATCCAACCTACTCGGTATCTTACGCGGCCAGATTGACGCGGATCAAGTGCGCCCGGGAGCGACGAAGTCTGTCATGCACCCGGTGATAGCCGGTTTTTATCGGGTTGTCTGTGTTCGGGAGTTTTGATGTTGACTGACCGCCAGCTTCTCGATGACATCTCGGCAGTCGGTGCTCCTGTTCAGCTGGGAAATCGGCCGGCGCCCGGCTGTCTCCGGGACTCAATTTCCCGTATCGCGCACCAACATGACCGTGTGCGGATCGGCTTGACTGGGCGCCAGGCGAAAGCCCAGATCCCGCGCCAGGCTGCGCATGCGGTGGTTTTCGTAGAGCACATCCGCGGATAGCTGGCGGATGCCCGCCTGATCGGCAAGGACCAGCAGCCGGTGCAGCAGCTCGGTGCCCAGGCCCTTGCCCTGCCAGGCGTCGGCGATCGCGATGCCCAGGTCCGCCGTGCCTCCCTTCTCGGACCGCGCATAGCGCGCCACACCGATCTGGCGCTCGTTCTGGTCACTGCCGACACAGGCGATGAGCGCCATCTGGTCGGGATAGTCCAGATGGATAAAGCGTTCGGTCATCTCCGGCGTCAGCGCGGGCAGCGCGGTGTGAAAGCGGAAATAACGGGATTCCGGCGAAAGATCGCGCACGAAGGCTTCCTCGATGGCGCGGTCTTCGGGTTGCATCGTGCGGATGATGATCGGCACGCCATCGATCCGGATCTGCTCGCGATAATCGGGCGGCTTCATGGTGCCGCGCGTCCGTGGCGCATGGTTGCGACGGACCGGCCCGCGCGAAACACGCGAAATTCACCGGGTTGAAACAGCTGCCAGACTTCGTCGCGGGTCAGTGGCGCGGTGGCGACGACAGTCACCACATCGTCCGGCCCCGCGTGCTGGGCGAAGTCGATCGCCATATCGGCATCGATCAGGGTGGCGCGACCGAAGGGTGCGCGCCGGGTGAGCCAGCACAGGCGTGTGCTGCAATGGGCATAGAACGCGTTCGAATCCGACAACAGCAGATTGAAGACACCGAGGGACGCCAGATCGGCGCAGAGTTCCGCCAGCAGTTGCCACAACGCACGCGGCTGGCGCGGTCGCGTCGGAAAGGCGGTGCGCACCTGATCGAGCAGCCAGCAGAACGCGTATTCGCTGTCCGTAGCGCCCACCGGGCAATAGTGAACGAGCGGGCGCTTTTTGATGCCGCGCAGCTGGCCGTTGTGGGCGAAGGACCAGGTCTGACCCCAGAGTTCGCGCGCGAACGGGTGCGTGTTTTCGAGGCAGGTGCGGCCGCGGTTGGCCTTGCGGATATGGGAAAGCACGATTTCGCTCTTGATCGAATAGTGCTGAATGAAGCGGGCGATCTCCGATTCCGCGCTGGCGTCCGGATCGTGAAAGGCGCGGTAGCCGCGCCCCTCGTAGAAGCCGATGCCCCAGCCGTCGCCGTGGGGGCCGGTGGCGCCGCCGCGGCGCATCAGGCCCGCAAAGCTGAAGCAGATGTCGGTGGGCACATTGGCGCTCATGCCCAGCAGCTCGCACATGGGTGATGCTCGGCGGGTTATTTTTTCTCGACCGGTTCCACGGGCAGTCCCGCCTGGACCCAGGCCTCGAAACCGCCGCCGATATGGCACACCGGATCGAGCCCCATGCTTTTCACGGTCTGGGTGGCGAGGGCGGAGCGATGGCCCTTGGCGCAATAGAACACGAAGCGCTTGCCCGAGGAAAACACATCCCGATGGTATTCGCTGTCGGGATCGACCCAGAATTCCAGCATGCCGCGCGGCGCGTGAAAGGCGCCGGGGATCTTGCCGTCCCGGGTCAGTTCGCGAATGTCGCGCAGATCGACGATCACCGTGCCCGGATCATCCAGTGCGGCGCGCGCCTGCTCCAGATTCAGGGTTTCGATTTCGCTCATGGCCTTGTCCACAAGCTGTTTGACGCTGGTTTTCATGGCTTCCTCCGGTTGCTGGCGGGGGCAACTGCCCGGGCACCCTGGCCTCATGGTAACCCATGCGCCAGCGGCGGCGGCAGGGTTGTCTGGCAGCGTTCTCATTCGGGTTGGCAGCTTGTTGAAAAACTGCTGCGGCAACCATCTGCTTCGTTGCGCGGTGCTCGCTCCCTCGCCTATCGATCGGATATGTCTCGGTCGCTGCGCGCCGTGCGCCTCGCATCTGGCCGCCTCGCGACGCTTTTCAACAAGCTGCTAGACTGCGCCAAAACCATTCGGGAGATCCGCTTCATGGAATACCGCAAGCTCGGCACCACCGGACTCGACGTCAGCCTCATCTGCCTGGGCACCATGACCTGGGGCCAGCAGAACAGCGTTGACGACGCCCTGCAACAGCTCGATTACGCCCTCGACCAGGGCGTCAACTTTGTCGATGCCGCGGAAATGTATCCGGTGCCGCCGCGCGCCGAAACCCAGGGTCGCACCGAGGCATGCATCGGCGAATGGTTTACCCGGCGCGGCGGCCGCGACCGTGTCATCCTCGCCACCAAGGTGTCCGGCCGTTCGGACGCCACCGGCGACTGGCGCCATCTGCGCGGCGGGCCGCAGCTCAGCCGCGACCATATTCGCCAGGCGGTGCGGGATTCCCTCAAGCGGTTGCGCACCGATTACATCGATCTGTACCAGGTGCACTGGCCCGAGCGCACCACCAATTTTTTCGGTCAGCTCGGCTACCGCCACCGCGAGCAGGAAGGTCTGAATTCCATCGAGGAAACCCTCACCGCGCTCACGGAGCTGGTGCGCGAGGGGCTGGTGCGCCACATCGGCATCTCCAATGAAACGCCCTGGGGCGTGATGGAGTATCTGCGCGCGGCGCGGGAGCGCGATCTCGTCCGCATCGCCAGCATTCAGAATCCCTACAACCTGCTCAATCGCAGCTTCGAGATCGGTCTTGCCGAGATGTCAATCCGTGAACAGGTGGGGCTGCTGGCCTATTCGCCCCTCGCCATGGCCATGCTCACCGGCAAGTATTCCGGGGGCGCGCGGCCCGCCGGTGCGCGCCTGACCCTGTTCGATCGCTTCCAGCGCTATTCCGGCCCGCAGGCGGTGGCGGCCAGCGAGGCCTATGTGGCGCTCGCCCGCGACCACGACCTGGACCCGGGTGCCATGGCGCTCGCCTTCGTCAACAGCCGCGATTTCGTCACCAGCACCATCATCGGCGCGACGCGCATGGATCAGCTCGAAGCCAATATTGCGAGCGTCCAGGTGAAATTGTCGGAAGAGGTGATCGCGGGCATCGAAGCGATTCACCGCCAGTACAGCAACCCGGCACCCTGATTCGGGGATGCCGGAAACCGTCCTCGACTACTGGTTCGGCGCCGATCGCGCCGATGCGCTGCGCAATCCGGCCCGAGCGCGGCTGTGGTGGCGCAAGGACCCGATCACCGATGCCGATATTCGCGCGCGGTTCGAACCCCTGGTGGTGCAGGCGCTGGCGGGTGAACGCGACGGCTGGGCGCGGACGCCCGCCGGCCTGCTGGCGCTGGTGATCCTCACCGATCAATTCACCCGCAATATCTATCGGGGCACACCGCAGGCTTTTGCCGGCGATCCGCGCGCGCTCGGCTGGTGCCGGCAGGCATTGGCGGAAGGCATCGACAGGTCATTGCATCCGCTGGAACGGCTGTTTCTCTATCTGCCGCTGGAGCACAGCGAAGTGCTGGCGGATCAGGAGGCTTGCATCGCCCTGATGGCGGCGCTGGTCGCCGCGGCGGAACCGGCAGCGCGTGCGCTGTTGGCCGACGCCCGCGATTACGCCCGCCGGCATGGCGAGGTCATCCGCCGTTTCGGTCGCTTTCCCCACCGCAATGCCATTCTTGGCCGCGAATCCACCGCCGCGGAGATCGCTTTCCTCAAAACACCCGGCTCAGCGTTTTGAAGCACGCGCTGCCTTAGCCGGGGCTTGGCGCGCGCCCGGTCCTGACCATCATGGTGAGGCGGGCGATGCAGACCAGCTGGTCGGCGTCGTCCAGGATACGGATGTCCCAGACGTGGGTGGCGCGGCCCAGATGGATGGCGCGTGCGGTCGCATACACATGGCCCCGGGTTGCCGGGCGGATGTGGTTGGCGTTGATTTCCAGGCCGACGCAGTACGCCGCTTCCGGATCGAGGCAGAGCATGGAGGCGTGGCTGCCCACGGTTTCGGCGAGCAGGCAGGAGGCGCCGCCGTGGAGAATGCCGTAGGGCTGACGGGTCTTTTCATTGACCGGCATGCGCGCGGTGAGGTGATCCGGACCGAAATCCACGTATTCGATCCCCATATGGTGGCTTGCGGTGTCGGGATAGGGCTGGTTGAGCGCATCCAGTGTCAGGGGGCGGTGCCAGATGGTCATCGGTCGGTTCCCTCGGGATCGGGTTGCTGCGTCGCGGACGCGCGGTAATTGTGGGTATGGTTATCGGGGATAAAGCGGTTGCAGATCGCGGCCGGGTTTCTTGCGCTCGCCCGCCGGTATTTTCGCCAGGGTGCGGAGCTGCGCAAGCAATTCCTCCGGGTTCGGTGGCGGGCGGCCGCCCGGCGCATAGCAACTGTCGTCGAGCGCGCGGAAAACCGTGCGCAGCTGCTCGTTCCCGACGCGCTCGGCGATCTGGCGCAGGCTGACAATCCCGGCGTCCTGCCAGTGTTCCCGCGCCCAGGCGAGAATCGCCGCGCGCAGGCGCACCCCGTCACCGGCCGCAGCGGCACGTTCGACGGCGCTGAAGTCCGCGCGCTGCGGCGTCGGTTCCCTGGCGGCGCCGACCGTTGTTCCGCCCCGGCGCCAGAGCAGCGCAAAGGTCAGCGTACTCAACAGCAGCAACACGTTCCCGACGATCAATCCGTAGAGCAGGGGCGTGGTCCCGCCGGGAGCGGCGGCGGTTGCCACAGGGGTCTGGACGGCTTCGGTTGCCGGCGCTGCAAGGGTGTCGACCGGTGCAACCACCGCAGCGTGCGGAGCGCCGGCCGCCGGCAGTATTTCGAAGCGTGCTCCGGGAACCTCGGTTTCCTCGAACGCCCGGGTGGTGGTATTCCACCAGCGCACCCTGATGGGGGGCAGCACCAGCGGGCCGGGCTGATCCGCCACCACCGCAAAGCTCTCGGTGCGCCGCCCGCTCACGCCGGCAGCGGTGGTGTCGTCGTCCAGTTCCGGCTGATCCGGATAGCTGCGGTAGCCTCGTGGCGCGGGCAGCTCAAGGGGCGGAATGCGGGCGCTGGTGGTGCCGATCGCGGTGAGCGTGAGGGTGCGGGTGATGGGCTCCCCGAGCTGAACCTGGCGCGTTGCGGTGCTCCACTTCTGTTCGATGTGCAGCGCCTGTACCGGCAGCCAGTTGGTGGCGGCGCCGGCCGGCCGCGCTGTCACATGGAGTGTGCGCGGCTCGGAACTGATGCGCAGCGGGCGGCCGCCGCCACCGAAAACGCGATCAAAGGGGTCGCGACTCTCCAGTGTGCGTGCTCCGAAGCGCGCACCGGGAATGTTCAGCTCGCCGTCCTGTTCCGGGATCAGCGCATAGCGCAACTCGATCACCTGATAGGTTTGGCCCTGAATGTCCTTGTGGTACTTGCTTTCCGCCGTCTGGATGAGCTCGGCGCCCGGTACCGCGAGCGGCTCCATGCTGAGGTTGCTCAGATCGATGCGGGTGTAGAGCCGCAGGATGAGCATCACCTGTTCACCGGGAACCGCCTGATCCCTGTCGAGTATCGCCTCGGCAAATACCGGACGCTCCGCGGAGGCCGACTCGCCGGTACTCGGCGTCACCCGGATGCTGAGGGCGTGACTTCGGGCGTCACCCGCGGTCAGCGGCGGAATTTCCAGATCGCCGGCGCGTTTGGGCGCCAGGGTCAGAAGCCAGGTACTGGTCGCATCGAAGCTGCCGTTGACCATGCTGATCTGATCGCGGCGGCTGCGGTCGAGAATCTCGAAATCCGTATCCAGGGGCGAAAAATCCGGATCCTCGGCTGCCTTGCCGGGATACGTCAACGTCAACTCCAGGGTCTCGCCGCTCGTCAGCGTGGTGCGATCCACGCTGGCAGCGAGCTCTTCCGTGGCGGCGGCGGGTGGGGATATCGCCAGCAACCCCGCCAGTAGCCACGCGGCCAGGACCAGACTGCTTGCGATCAGCGGGTTGAATGGCAGCTTCACCAGCGCTCTCCTGCCCCAGCCGGACGCTCGCCGCGCTCCTCGCGTTGCTGGGCCTCATGATGAAACTTGCGCCGTAACAGACCGCCGGGATCGTCCGGCAAGGCGCGCAGTTGTTGTTCCTGAATCTGGACCTCCTCCAGGGTCGGCGCCTGCGCTGGTGTGGATGTGCCGGTCTCGTCCCCGGGTTCGGCGGTCTCGGCGTCGGGCTTTGCGCCGGCTGTTGTGGCGCTCTCGTCGTTGCCGGTCATCCTCTCGGCATCCGGTTTTTTGGCGTCGTTGCCATTTTGCGGTTCGGCGCCGGACGTATCGTTTTCCGATGGATTTCCGGTGGACGCTGCGTCTGTCGAGGGTTTCTCGAAATTTTCTGCACCGTCTGTTGGCTGCGACTGGTTCTGCCCCTGAGAGCCTTGATTGCCGGTGTCAGAGGGCGGCTGTCGATCTCCCTCGCCCGTGCCGGATTGGGCATCCTCGCCATTTTGCTCCTGGTTCTGGCTCTGCTGTTGCTGCTGTTTTTGTTGCTGCTGTTTTTGTTCCTGCTGTTGCTGCTGTTGCGCGCGCTGTACCAGCTCGCGGTTGTAGCTGGCGTCGGCGAGACCGGGATCGAGTTCCAGGGCGCGGTCGTAGGCGGCGATCGCACCCGGATAATCGCCGCTGCGCGCCAGGGCATTGCCGCGGTTGTAGTGGGCGCTGGCAGCGTCCACCTTGCCGAACTCCGTTGCCGCCGTGCCGAGATCGCCAGCGCGATAGGCGGCGGTACCGCGCCGGGCGGGATCGGTGAATTCCTGCTGGGCGGTGGCGGCGTCGCCGGCATCCAGGGCGCGTTGGCCGCGCTGGTCCGGCCGTTGCCAGAGATCCCGCCATTCCAGTGCATGCGCCGGTGGCGTTCCCGCCAGCAGCGGTGCCAGCAGCAGTATCGCGAACAATCCGCGCCGCCAGGCGAACACCGCAAACGGCAGCAACAGCAGGGCGAGCCAGGGGCCTTCGTCGCGTCGCGTATCGCGGTGTTGCTGGAGCACGATGGCGCGCGCGCGGGCATGGGCCGTAAAAGCCTCGGTCAGCATATCCACGTCGCGGTTATCGGCGCTCAGTTCCGCATAGCGCCCGCCGTGGCGCCGGGCGAGCGCTTGCAAGGGTGCGGGGTCGAGCCTCGCAATCAGCATGTTGCCGGACTTGTCGCGCACAAAGCCACCGCCGGGCAGGGGCGCCGGGGCGCCCGCCGCGGTGCCGGCGGCGAGTATCGATAGCCGGACCGCGTTGGCCTCCGCCAGCTGGGATGTCATCGCGGCGGCGGCTTCCGGGCTGACGCCGTCGGTGATCAGCAAGATATCGCCCTGTTGCTCCCCCACGTTGGCGAGGAGTGCGAGGGCCTTGGCGAGGGCGATTTCGGGGGCACTGCCGGACGTTGGCAGCAGGTCCGGCGTCAGTGCGGGCACCAGGGCGGCAAGGGTGCGGGCATCGTCGCTCAGTGGCGTGACCACATGGGCGTCGCCGGCGTAGGCGATGAGGGCGGTGGTGCCTTCATGGCGCGCCGCCAGCAGATCCATGAGTTTGAGCCGGGCGCGGGTGAGACGGTCGGGTTTGAGGTCCTGCGCCAGCATCGACGGCGACAGATCGAACAGGATCACCAGGGGCTGTTCGCTGCGATACACCGGCTGCGGCAGATCGCGCCAGCTCGGTCCGGCGAGCGCGAGCGCAGCGATGATCCAGGCGGTGAGGATGACCCAGGGCAGCCGTTGTCGCGGCGACGCGGCGTCCTGCTCCAGCAGCCAGGGCAGCAGAGCGGGGGCGATGACGCGCGCCCAGTCGCCCGCACTGGCATGGCGCCGGTGCAACAGCACGGCGAGCCCGGCGGCGGGCAGGATCGCCAGGAGCCACCAGGGCCGTAGCCACTGAAAGTGGTGGATCAGTTCCAACGGTTCAGGCACGCAGATCCTCCCGGGCCACCACGACGAGCACCAGGCTGGCGAACAGTGCAACCGCCAACGGCCAGTGTGCCAGGGAACGCAGCGGACGCACGGTGTCGGGCGCCTGCGCCACGGGTTCGAGACTGTCCAGCTCGCGGTAGATGGCATCGAGTTCGGCGGGGTTGCGCGCGCGGAAGTAGCGACCGCCGGTGGTATCGGCCAGCATCCGCAGCCCGGCTTCGTCGAGATCGGCCGAGGGATTGACGCGACGTGCGCCGAAGAGGGTGCGCTGGATGAGTTCGTCGGCGCCGATCCCGATGGTGTAGATGCGGACGTGGTTGGTCGCCGCGAGTTGCGCCGCCTGAGCGGGTGTGATCTGGCCGGCGTTGTTGGCGCCGTCGGTGAGCAGGATCAGGACGCGGCTGGTGTCGGGCCGCTCCCGCAGGCGCTTGACCCCAAGCCCGATGGCATCGCCGATCGCGGTACCGTCGCCGGCGAAGCCGATCACGGCTTCGTCGAGCAGCGTCTTGAGGGTCTGGTGATCAAAGGTCAGCGGCGTGTGGAGATAGGCCTCGCCGCCGAACAGGATCAACCCGAGGCGATCCTGGGGGCGGCGTATCACGAAGTCGCCGACCACTGCCTTGATCGCGGTGAGGCGGTCCACCAGCTTGTCGCCGCTCTCCATGTCGCGCATTTCCATGCTGCCCGAGATGTCGACCGCCAGCAGCAGATCGCGCCCGCTGGCAGGCAGGGCAGCGGGCGCGCCGGTCCACACCGGCCGCGCGGCGGCGCCGAGCAGGGCGAGCCAGATCAGTGCCAGCAGGGCGAGGCGCCCACGGTGGTGTTGGCTGCGACCGGTCGTGGTGTCCTGGTCCGGAAACAGTGCGGCATAGGCTGGAGCGCGCAGCGCGGTGAGATGGAGTTCGGCTGCGCGCCGCCAGCGTCGATAGAGCCAGGGCAGTGGCGTCAGCACGAGCAGCCAGGGCCACTCCAGACTTACCACAGCGGGCCTCCGGCGCGCCGAATCCATTCCCGCGTCACTACAAACAAGGCTCGCGCCTCGCTTTTGGTAAGGGCTTCCGGCACCGGCGCATAGAGCAGCCGGACGATTTTATCGAGGGACAGGGCGGCGCTTAATTTGCCATCGCTGGCGGCGTCGATCAGTGCCAGCAATGCAGCGGTCGGCAAGGCGGCATTCGGTTCCTGCAGCGGGGTGGAGCGGGCGGTCTGGCGGGCCAGCACGAGCAGCGACTTGGCCAGGCGCGCACTGTCGCCGTTGCGCTCGAAGTCGCGCCACAAGCGATCGATGCGGCGTCTGGCCTCGCGCGCGAAGCGCCGTTCCCGGTGGCGCCGCCGCACGGCCAACAGCACCCAGCCGGCGCACAGGATCACCAGCAGGGCCAGGATCCACCAGCCCGGAGCGGGCGGCCACCAGGAGGGCGGCGGCGGGGGATGGATGTCGCGCAATTGCGCCAGCGGATCCGGGGTCATCGATGGCCTCGGCGCGCGCTGCTGTAGTAGCGCCGCAGCAGCAGTTGTGGATCCTCGGCGGTGGAGACACGGATCAGGCTCAGGTTCAGCCGGCCCGCCAGTGCCTGGAGGTCGGCGCTTTTGCGGTTGGCGCGCTGCTCGAATGCGCGCCGCACGTCGGGATTGCGGCTGTCGATCACCAGCAACTGATTCGCCGCAGTGCGGACACCGTAGCGCCCGGGCGGCGGCAGTGCCGTTTCCAGAGGATCCTGCACCGCCAGCAGGGTGATATCGCAGTGGCGCGACAGTTCGAACAGTTGGCGTTCGACGCCGGACTGGTCCGCGAGGTCGTAAAAATCGCTGATCAGGAACAGGGCGGCGCCGGGATGGGCGATACGCCGTGCTTCCTCAAGCATGGGTTCGAGATGGTGGCGGTCCGGTTGCGGCGCGACCAGTTGCGCAGCGGTTTCACTCAGCGCGCGCAGCAGTTGCAGCACTCCCAGATGACCGCGCCCGGTGCGGACGTGGTACGCGGTAGCGGTGCCGAAGACCAGGCCGCCGATGCGGTCCCCGGCGCGGGCGCCCGCCCAGGCCAGGGTCGCGGCCAGCTCGCAGGCGACCGTCGACTTGAGGCGCTGGCTGCCGAAGAACATCGACTGGCGCAGGTCGACGACCAGATGCAGGGGCCGTTCGCGCTCCTCGCGGAACACTTTTGTGTGCGTTTCGCTGCGCCGCGCGGTGACGCGCCAGTCGATGCTGCGCACGTCGTCGCCCGGTTGATAGACCCGCACTTCCTCGAACTCCATACCGCGTCCGCGCCGGCGCGAGCTGTGACCGCCGCCGGTGGTGCGGGCAACGCGGCGCGGGAACAGCCCGAGGTGCCGTGCATGGTGGCGCAGTCGCGCCAGGTATTCGGCGGTGGGCGCGACGGCGCCCGGTACCGGGTCGGAATTCGTCATGGGATCCGGCTCAGGCGGAGGGGACGGCGGTCAGTAGCTGCGCGATGGCCTGGCTGGTGGTGATGCCTTCGGCTTCGGCCTCGAAGTTGAGCAGGATCCGGTGGCGCAGGACATCGGCCGCGATGTCGCGAATATCGTCGGGAGTGACATAGTCGCGATCGTCCAGCCAGGCAATCACGCGGGCGCAGCGGTCGAGCGCAATGGTGGCGCGCGGACTGGCGCCGTAGTGAATCCAGTTTTTCAAATTAGCGCCATATCCCTTTGTATTTCTTGTCGCCAGAATCAGTTGAACCAGGTATTCCTCGACGGCGGGATCCATGTGGACGGCCAGGGTTTCGCGGCGCGCGGCGAAGATCACATCCTGTGTCAGAGGCACAAACGGCGCGCCCATGGTGCCGGCGGCTTCATCCCGGGCCAGTGCCAGGATGCGGCGCTCGGCGGCCGCATCCGGATAATCGACCAGCACATGCAGAAGGAAGCGATCCAGCTGGGCTTCGGGCAGCGGATAGGTGCCTTCCTGCTCGATGGGATTCTGGGTGGCCATGACCAGAAACAGCGGCGGCAGCGGATAGGTTCTGGCGCCCACGCTGATCTGGCGTTCCCCCATGGCTTCCAGCAGCGCGGCCTGGACCTTGGCGGGCGCGCGATTGATCTCGTCGGCGAGTACCAGGTTGTGAAACAGCGGGCCGGGTTGGAAGCTGAAGGAACCGGTTTCCGGACGATAGATGTCGGAGCCGGTGATGTCCGACGGCAGCAGATCCGGCGTGAATTGAATACGGTGGAAATCGGCGGCGATGGCGCCGGCCAGCGAACTGATGGCGCGGGTCTTGGCGAGTCCGGGTGCCCCTTCGACCAGCAGGTGGCCATCGGCGAGCAGCGCGATCACCAGGCGCTGGCAGAGCCCCGGCTGGCCGACGACGCGGTGGTTGAGGTGGTGGAGCAAGGCGTGCAGTTGTTCGCGGAGCGGCATGGGGTTCTGAATCGTCACTGTGGAAGGGGCGGAATTGTGCCGGGGTTGGAGCGCGAATGGCAGCGCGGGTTCCGAGCGGTGCTGAGTAGCCATGCCTGGATACCGCAGGATGCCGGAGGCGAGTTCGGTCCGCTTTAGGGGCTCAATACGCGATCGCCTCGACGGCCGCGGCCTCGCCGCCGGGCCAGCGGGTATCACTGGCGCCGTAGAGGAGCGTACCGTCGCTGCCGATGCTCTGGGTGCGGCCCAGCATCCGCGGCGAGCGGGTCAGCCTGTGCCCCATGCCGCTGAGCAGGCTCAGTGTGTCGGGGCTCACACCCGGTTCGTAAAACACCTGATCGGGTTGCCACTGGTGGTGGATGCGCGGCTGTGCGGAGGCGTCCGCCACGTTCATGCCGAAATCGACCACATTCAGGATCGTCTGCAGCACGGCGGTGATGATTACGGGTCCGCCGGGGCTGCCTGTCACCAGTACCGGTTTGCCGTCCTTGAACAGGAGCGCCGGTGTCATCGACGACAGCGGTCGCTTGCGCGCTGCGATGGCATTGGCGCTGCCGCCGATCAGGCCGTAGGCGTTCGGCACGCCGGGCTGCGCGGAAAAATCGTCCATCTCGTTGTTGAGCAGAAAGCCGGCGCCTGCGACCGCGATGCCGCTGCCGTAAGAGAAGTTGAGGGTGTAGGTGTTGCTGACCAGGTTGCCCTTTGCATCCCACACCGAGAAATGGGTGGTCTGCGGGCTTTCGGTGGGCGCTTTCAGGGTCGGTGCCACGGCACTGGAAGGTGTCGCGCGGGCCGGGTCGATGCTCGCGCGCAGTCGGGCGGCGTACTCTTTCGACGTGAGTTCGGCCACCGGCACCGACACGAAATCCGGATCGCCCAGATACTCGCCGCGATCGGCATAGGCGCGGCGCATAGTCTCGATCAGGCGGTGCAGATAAGCCGCACTGTTGTGGCCCAGTTCGGCGAGATTCCAGCCCTCGAGCACATTGAGCATCTGGATCAGATGTACCCCACCGGAAGAGGGCGGTGGCATGGCAACGACCTGATGGCCGCGATAGGTGCCGGTCACGGGTGCGCGTTCCACTGGCTGGTATTCAGCCAGATCCCGAGCCGTGATCAGGCCATCGTGGGCTTCCATCTCCGCGATGATTCGCGCCGCGATGGGGCCGGTGTAGAACGCCTGCGGCCCCTGGTCGGATATCTGGCGCAGGGTTCGCGCCAGATCCGGTTGTTGCCAATGCTGGCCCGGCGCCAGAGATTGGCCATCGGGCCGCAGGTAGTAGCCGGATGCAGCCGGGGATTTTTTGAGACGCGGCGCCGCTTCGGCGAGTGAAAACGCGAGTGGCCGGGTCACCCGGATACCCCGTTCGGCAAGCGCAATGGCGGGTGCCATCACCACCGCCAGTGGCAGGGTGCCGTATTTCTTCTGGGCGAGAGCGAGTCCAGCCACCGTCCCCGGCACCCCGGCCGAGCGATGACTGAAGCGCGCGAGTTCCGGGTCCACCGCCCCATTCGCGCTGACGAACAGGTCGCGGTGCGCGGCGCGCGGCGCTACCTCACGGTAATCGATGGCGATGGTTTTGTTCTGCTCCTGGAGGTGGATCAGCATGAAGCCGCCGCCGCCCAGGTTGCCCGCCTGGGGCAGGGTGACCGCCAGCGCAAACCCGGTGGCCACGGCGGCATCGACGGCATTGCCCCCTTGCGCCAGGATATCCGCACCGACGCGGCTCGCGACCGCCTCCTGGGACACCACCATGCCGGCGGCGCCTGCCACCGGGTGGAAGCGGTCGGCGTAGTCGATGATGGGCGGCGGTTCGGCCAGGGCACGACAGGCGAGGCCCAGCACAAGCCCGCAGAATAGCGCCAGGTGCCGCAATGGGTGTCCGGGTCGTGGCTGCATGTCCGGTGTCTCCAGTCGGATTTTCAGTGCGGCCTGCATTCTAGCCGCAAGCCCCGGGTGCGCTGTATCCTGCGGCAAATTGCAGATCGATCATGCCCCATGGAAAGTTTAGATTACCTCCCGGTAGTGATTGAGTCCGCGACCTGGGCGGCGCAGGGTGACGCGCTGCGGGCGATTCGCCGGCAGGTGTTCATCGACGAACAGGGAATTTCCGAAGGCGCGGAATTCGATGGGCAGGATGCCGCCGCGCGGCACTGGCTGGCCGCCACAACCGACGGACACCCCATAGGTTGCGCGCGGTTGCTGAAGGATCGCGTTGGCCGCCTCGCGGTGCTGCCGGAATATCGCCGCCAGGGCGTCGGCGCGGCCCTGATGCGGCGGGTCATTCGCGATGCACTCGGCGAGGGGCAGGGCACCTTGCAGCTCCATGCGCAGACCCAGGCTCTGGGTTTTTACGAGGCACTGGGATTCGAGCCCCGGGGCGAGGAGTTTCTGGAAGCCGGGATACCCCACCGCCTCATGGTGTTGCCATTCCGGAATCTGCTGTCCGTGCGTGAACAGCCGGCGCCACCGGTGTCGGAGGCCGAGCGCCGTCGCGAAGTGCTGGAAGGCGGCGCCGCGATTGCCGCGTGCCTGCCCATCTGGATTCCACGCGCCTTACGGCGTGTCTGTATCCTGAGCACCCGACTCGATCCCGACATTTACGACCGCGATCCGGTGCGCGACGCGCTGCTGGAGTTTGCCACCAGTCATCCCCAGGCCGAGGTGCAGATGCTGGTGCGCGAGCCCCAGGCGCTGGCGCGCTCGGGGCACCGTCTGCTGCGGCTTGCGCAGCGCCTGTCGAGCCATGTCCGGTTGCGCGCCTTGCCGCCCGCCTGTCCCACGCCCGAGGACGAATTTCTGGTGGCCGATACCGGCGCGGTATTGTGTTGGCAGCACGCGCGCCCGTTGCGGGGCTACGGTGTGCTGCACGCACCCGCCGAGGCGCGCCGACTCGGCGAGGCGTTCGAGGAGCTGTGGAGCACGAGTGAGGAAGCCCCGGAGCTGCGCCGGTTGGCGCTGTGACGGTGTAGCTGGCAGTGGGCGGGTCTTCCAAGCGAAGAGAGGCGCGGTATTCGCGCCTCTCTTCGCTTGCTTGTTCCAGGCGTCGCCCGGGGCTCGGGGAGATCAGCGACTGCGGGCTTTGAGTTCCCGGCGCCGGGCGTGCAACACGGGCTCGGTGTAGCCGCTGGGTTGCTCGCGACCCTTGAAAACCAGATCGCAGGCGGCCTGGAAGGCGATGCTGGCGTCGAAATCCGGTGCCATCGGGTGATACAGGGCGTCGCCGGCGTTCTGTCGATCCACCACGGCGGCCATCTTCTTCAGCGTCGCCATCACCTGTTCGACCGAGCAGATGCCGTGGTGTAGCCAGTTGGCGATGTGCTGGCTGGAGATGCGCAGGGTGGCGCGGTCCTCCATCAGGCCCACGTCGTGGATGTCCGGGACCTTGGAGCAGCCGATGCCCTGGTCTACCCAGCGCACCACATAGCCGAGAATGCCCTGCACGTTGTTGTCCAGTTCCTGCTGAATCTCCGCTGCGGTGAGCCGGCGCCCGCCCAGCAGCGGCAGGGTCAGGATGTCGTCCAGGCTGGCCCGTGGCCGGCGCGCAAGTTCGGTCTGGCGGGCGGCCACGTCGACGCGATGGTAGTGCATGACGTGCAGGGTGGCGGCCGTGGGCGAGGGCACCCAGGCGCAGTTGGCACCGGCGCGGGGATGCTCGATCTTGGCGGCCATCATGTCCGCCATGCGATCTGGCATCGCCCACATGCCCTTGCCGATCTGGGCGCGGCCGCGCAGACCGCAGGCGAGGCCGATGTCCACATTCCAGTCTTCGTACGCCTTGATCCAGGGCTGCTGTTTCATTTCGCCCTTGGGCACCATGGCGCCGGCCTCCATGCTGGTATGGATCTCGTCGCCGGTGCGATCGAGGAAGCCGGTGTTGATGAAGATCAGCCGGTCGGCGGCGCGGCGGATGCATTCCTTGAGATTGACTGTGGTGCGGCGCTCCTCATCCATGATGCCGATCTTGAGGGTTTGCGCGGGCAGGCCCAGGATCTGCTCCACGCGCGCGAACAGGGCGACGGTGAGCGAAACCTCGTCCGGGCCATGCATCTTGGGCTTGACGATGTAGACGCTGCCCGCGCGGGAGTTGCGGAAACGCCCCAGGCCGCGCAGGTCGTGTGCCGCCACGGCGCCGGTGATCAGCGCATCCAGCATGCCTTCCGGGATGGGTTTGCTGGCGGCGTCGAGGACGGCATCGGTGGTCATCAGGTGGCCCACGTTGCGCACCAGCAGCAGGCTCCGCCCGGGCACGCTGAAGGCGGCGCCGGTGGGGCTCAGATATTCGCGATCAGGATTAAGTGTGCGACGTAACAGTTTGTCACCCTTGGGGATGACTTCTTCGAGGTCGCCGCGAATCAGTCCCAGCCAGTTGCGGTAGGCCAGACACTTGTCCTCGGCATCCACGGCGGCGACCGAGTCTTCGCAGTCCTGGATCGTCGTGATGGCACTTTCCAGGTAGACATCCTTGATATGGGCAGGGTCGTCCCGGCCGACATAGTGAGAAGGATCGAATTGAATTTCGATATGCAGTCCATTGTTTTTTAACAAAATACAAACTGGAGAAGCCGGGTCACCTTGGTAACCAATCCATTGCGCCGGGGTTTTCAGCCCGGTGGTCGCGCCGCTGCGGAGCTGTACCGCGAGCGCGGCGTTCACCACCCGATAGCCGACGGCATCGGCGTGGCTGCCGGCGGCGAGCGGAGCGCTGGCGTCGAGGAATTCCCGTGCATAGGCGATGACTTTGGCGCCCCGCACCGGGTTGTAGCCCGGGCCGCGCAGCGCGCCGTCGGTTTCCGGGATCACGTCATTGCCGTACAGGGCATCGTAGAGACTGCCCCAGCGCGCGTTGGCGGCATTGAGCGCATAGCGCGCATTGGTGATGGGCACCACCAATTGGGGGCCGGCGATGGTGGCGATCTCCGCATCGACGTTCTGGGTGGTGACGGCGAAGTCGTCGCCCTCGGGGAGCAGATAGCCGATGGCGGCCAGAAACGCCCGGTAGGCGACCGGGTCGTGGGGCTGGCCCGCGCGCTCCCGATGCCAAGTATCGATGCGTTGCTGGAAATCGTCGCGTACCGCGAGCAGGCGCACGTTTTCGGGAGACAGGTCAGTCAACACTGATTCGAAGCCGGCCCAGAAGGTGGCCGGCTCGATGCCGAGGCCGGGAAGGATGTCGTTGTGCACCAGGTCGTCGAGTGCCCGCGCAACGTGCAGGCCGCCCTGTTGAACCCGTTCAGTCATGGCTCTCTCCTCGCATGGTTCGGCTAGTGCCGGGGTCAATCGAGCCGGTATTTTAGTCACCCGAGTCATGATTGATCGAATTTATCGTTTTTATGCCCGTTATTCAGAACGGAAATGCTGGGGCGTGCTTTCCCGCGCTGCTGCCTGAATCTGTCGCCGCATCCATTGGTGCGCGGGGTTGTTCTGCAACAGCGGACTCCAGGCCATCTTGAGATCGAAGGGGGGAATCTCGAAGGGCGGCGGCAGGATGGCCACGGCGGCATTGTCGCGCTGCATCTCGGCGAGGCGGCTCGGGATGGTGACGATCAGATCCGGCTGGCGGGCGAGCAGCACGGCGACCTGATAGTGGCGGGTGAAGATCGCGATGTGGCGCTTCTTGCCCAGCCGGGCCAGCGCCTCGTCCACCCAGCCCAGACGCTGGGCATCCTGCGGGTTCATGCCCACGCCGACGCCCATGCCGGTCTTGCTCACCCAGACGTGGCGTCCGGCGAGATAGTGCGCCAGGTCAAAATGCTCCAGTGCGGGGTGGTCCCGCCGCAGCAGACAGGAGAAACCATCCTGCCATACCGTGATCTGATGAAACGATTGGGGCATGTCGTCGAAGCGGTTGAGCAGCATGTCCACCCGGCCCTGTTCCACGTCGTGCAGGGTGACATCGCTGGGGTTGAGGATGTCGAGGGTGATGCCGGGCGCCTGCTCGCCCAGGAACGCCAGCAGCGGCGGCACCAGGGTGGACTCGGCGTAGTCGCTCGCCATGATGCGAAACACCCGCTTGGTGGAGCCGGCGTCGAACTCCGTGCGGGGCTGCACTGCCTGCTCGATGCTGGCAAGGATATCGCGGACCTGGGGTTGCAGCTCGAGCGCCCGCTCGGTAGGTGTCATGCCGCCACTGGTACGGATCAGCAGCGGATCGCCGAGCAGGTCCCGCAGGCGGCGCAGCCCGTTGCTCATGGCGGGCTGGGTGATGCCGAGCGACTGGGCCGCGCGAGTGACATTGCACTCCCGCAACAGGACATCCAGGTACACCAGCAGGTTGAGATCGATACGAGATATATTCATAAAGTAAATAACGAAGATAAAAACGATAAATTAGTCGAATCATCCCACAAAAAATACAATCCGCAACCTCTCCACCCACCATCCGTTCGAGGAGCTGCACACCATGACCATCGGCAACTACAACCGCGCCGCGGAAATCGCCCAGATCACCGAGGATTGGGCCACAAACCCCCGCTGGAAGGGCATCAAGCGCACCTACAGCGCCGCCGACGTGGTGCGCCTGCGCGGTTCCATCAAGATTGACAACACCATTGCCCAGCGCGGCGCCGAGCAGCTGTGGAAGCTCATCACCCTGGGTGGTCGCCCCAGTTTCCGTCCGGACAAGGATTTCGTTAACGCCATGGGCGCTCTCACCGGTGGTCAGGCGGTGCAGCAGGTCAAGGCCGGCGTCCAGGCGATCTACCTGTCCGGCTGGCAGGTCGCGGCGGACAACAATACCGCTTCCAGCATGTACCCCGACCAGTCCCTGTATCCGGCCGACTCCGTGCCCGCCGTGGTGCGCCGCATCAATAACGCCTTCCGCCGCGCCGACCAGATCCAGTGGAAGGCGGGCAAAGCCCCGGGCGACGCCGACTACATCGACTACTTTGCGCCCATCGTGGCCGATGCCGAAGCCGGCTTTGGCGGCGTCCTCAATGCCTACGAACTGATGAAAGCCATGATCGAAGCCGGCGCCGCGGGTGTCCACTTCGAAGACCAGCTCGCCTCCGTCAAGAAGTGCGGCCACATGGGTGGCAAGGTGCTGGTGCCGACTCAGGAAGCCATTCAGAAGCTGATCGCGGCCCGCCTTGCCGCCGACGTCGCCGGCGTGCCGACCATCCTGCTGGCCCGCACCGACGCCAACGCCGCCGACCTGCTCACCAGCGACTGCGATCCCTACGACAAGCCGTTCGTCACCGGCGAGCGCACCAGTGAAGGCTTCTACAAGGTCCGCGCCGGTATCGACCAGGCGATTGCCCGGGGCATTGCCTACGCGCCCTACGCCGATCTACTGTGGTGCGAGACCGCGACCCCGGACCTGGCCGAAGCCAGAAAATTCGCCGAAGCGATCCGCAAGGAGCATCCCGACCAGTTGCTCAGCTACAACTGCTCGCCGTCATTCAACTGGAAGAAGAATCTGGACGACGCGACCATCGCCAAGTTCCAGCGCGAACTGTCGGCCATGGGTTACAAGTTCCAGTTCATCACCTTGGCCGGCATTCACAGCATGTGGTACAACATGTTCGATCTCGCCCACGCCTACGCCCGCGAGGACATGAAGGCCTATGTCGAGAAGGTGCAGGAGCCGGAATTCGCCGCTCGCGACCGCGGCTACACCTTCGTCGCCCATCAGCAGGAAGTGGGTACGGGTTACTTCGACGACATGACCACCGTGATCCAGGGTGGCGCGTCTTCGGTGACCGCGCTTACCGGCTCGACCGAGGAAGATCAGTTCCACTGACGGCTTGTTGAAAAACTGCCAGGCAGATAATCGGGATCGACGCGGGCGGTGCAACGCCGCCCGTTATCCTGCCGCTGTTATTCGGCCACTGTTTTCGATCACTGTTGTTTGATCGCTAGCGTAGAGCGTCACCGAACTGCGTGGCGCACGCCCCCCCGCTGCACCATCAATGTCGTTGCTTCAGCGTCCCCGGTGATCCGGTCCTTGCCCGGGGGTTTTCGGGTGGGCGTAGGAGTGGTGATAGGTCGCTTTGGGAAAGGGTGCTTCGGCCTGAATAGCGGCGATGCCGCGTTGGTAGGCGGCCATCAGCCGGTCCTCGGCGGCATAGTCGAACGGATCGGGATGATTGGCTGCGTCGTTACCGGCGAGCGGATTGGCCAGATACCAGGCGGCGGTTTCGTGCAGGGCATCCCGCGCGGATATTTGGTCCCGATAGCCCAGTTCAGCCCGGGCCTTGGAATTATCGAGCAGGCAGTGATTGCTGCCGCCCAGCATCCGGGTCAGGGGTTCGGCGGGCGTCGCGAGTTCTTCGGGCAGCGAGAAAATCTCCAGGGGCCGGCCAGCGCCGCGCGAGATCAGCTCGACCCATTGCCGTTGGGTGAACTGCTCATCATCGGTGCAGTTGTAGGCCTGGTTGCGGCTGGCTTCGGGATGGTCGATGGCGAGGAGCAGATATTCGGCCGCGTTGCGGGCGGCGCAGCGGCTGGTGAGGATCAGGCCGCCATTGGGCAGGACCATCACGGAGCGGCCATCGCGCACCCGGCGCACCACCGACCACTCCATCGGAGTGGGTTGGCGCGGTCCGTAGATTGCCGGGTAGCGGAAGTAGGCGGCGTTGAAGGCCCCGGCCTCGCCCAGGTCCAGCACATGGCGCTCGGTGCGGTAGATCATGTGGGCGAAGCGGCTGCCGTCGGTGTCGCCCGGATAATCCGAGAGCGGCGCGGTTTCCCGCACGGGTACCGGCAGTCCCCAGGGATGCTGTCCCTCGGGGTCCATCAGTCCCGCGTAGACCGGGATGCCGCCGACCCCGATGAAGCGCTCACACCGCTTGGCAAAGTAGTCCGCCAGATGCCGGATGCGACCGTACATGGCCACCACCAGATCAAACGCGCGGCCATCGAGCGCCGCAGCGATGGTCTCCGGAAAGTGCGGATCGCCGTGGATGTGTTCCACCTCCGGCAACCCTGGCGGTTCGTGGGTGCCGCGGTGGAAGATGGTGGTCTCGTAGCCGCGATCCAGCAGCCCCTGAATGACATGGGGTCCGGTGGGTCCGGTGCCGCCGACGATCAATGCCCGTTTCATCGCAGCGCCTCTCCTGCCCGACAACTCAGGTGTCGAAACGCCAGCCCGTGCCGTCGCTCCGGATGTGACCGGCGGTGGGGGTGGCGAAGTGGGTACCGAGCACCAGGGAGGGCCGATTTCCGAAGCGCTCCATGAAGGCGCGCCGGGTCTGTTCGGCCACCTCGCTGGAGGTGTCGGCCATATCGATCCACTCGGGATGGGCCATCTGGCAGGGATGGTGGAACATGTCGCCGGTAATCACGGCTTCCTCGCCCCTGGACTGGATCAGCACGCTGACATGCCCGGGCGTGTGGCCGGGGGTGGGGATCAAGCTGATCTCGTCGCAGACGCGGTGGTGCGTGTCGACCAGATCGACCAGCCCGGCGTTAATGACCGGCTTCAGTGCGTGCTCGATGGTGTTGGCGCCGTAGGGGTCCTCGTGATCTTTCCAGAATTCCCACTCGGCTTTGTTGAACAGATAGCGAGCGTTGGCAAAGGTGGGAACCCACCGGCCGTCCACGGGGCGGGTGTTCCACCCTACATGGTCGAAGTGCAGGTGGGTGCACATCACCCGGTCGATCGATTCGGGTGCGAATCCCAGCTTGGCCATGTTCTCCAGAAACGGCGTATTCATGTTGTTCCACTCGGGGAACAACGGCAGGTCCTTGCCGTTGCCGGCACAGGTATCCACGATCATCTTGAGACCGCCGGCGCGAATCAGAAACGCGTGGATGCTGAGAAACATTTTGCCGTCGGCGTTCAGAAAATTGGGCTGCATCCAGCTTGCATAGGGCGCCAGTTCGTCCGCGGTGCGACCCGGGAACAATGAATCAAGCGGTGCGGTGAGCACCACTTCGACCAGCCGGGTGATGGAAACGTCGCCGATTTGCCAGGACAGTTGTTGGTAGAGTCGATCGCTCATGCTTACCCCCAGAGTGCGTTGTTATTGATTGATGCCGGCAATCTAGACCGGACGATCGGCGAGCACAATCGCTGATGCACGCCGGTTAAACGGGATTTCGTTCGATCAGTTGCCGGGCGATGATGATGCGCTGCATTTCGTTGGTACCTTCGCCGATGATCATCAGGGGCGCATCGCGGTAGAGTCGTTCGGCATCGAACTCGCAGGAATAGCCGTAGGCCCCGTGGATGCGCATGTTCTCGTCGGCATTCTTGGCAGCGGCCTCGGTGGCGAAGTATTTGGCCATGCCGGCTTCCATGTCGCAGCGCTCGCCGCGGTCGAAGGCCTGTGCGGCCTGTTCCACGAGGAGTCGTGCGGCTTCAACCCGGGTGGCCATCTCGCCGAGCTTGAGCTGGATCGCCTGGTGTTCGCAGATGGGTTTGCCGAAAGTCTTGCGCTGCTGGGAATAGGCGACCGACTGCTTGAGTGCCGCCGTGGCGACGCCGACGCCGCGCGCCGCGACGTTGATACGGCCGAGTTCGAGCCCGCCCACGGCGTTGTAAAAGCCACGGCCTTCGGTGCCGCCGATCAGGCAATCCTGGTGAACCCGATAGTTATCGAACACGATTTCCGCGGTGTCGATGCCGCGATAGCCGAGTTTTTTCAGCTTGCGGGTGACGTTGAAGCCCGGGCCTTTCTCGGCGATGAACATGCTCATGCCCTTGCGCGGCGGACTGGCGGCGGGATCGGTTTTTACCAGCAGTCCGATACAGCCGCCCTCGATGGAATTGGTGATCCAGGTCTTGGTCCCGTTCACCACATAGTGATCGCCGTCGCGTTTCGCGGCACAGCGGATGCCCTGCAGATCGGTGCCGGCATCGGGTTCGGTGAGGCCGATGCCGCCGCGCAGCTCGCCGCTGGCAAAGCGCGGCAGATATTTCTGCTTCTGCGCCTCGGTGCCGTAGCTCTGTACGCAACGGGCCATGATGAGGTGAGAGTTGAAGATCCCGGACAGCGACATCCAGACTTCCGATACCAGCGCCACGATCTTGGCGTAGGTCGAGGCGCCCAGCCCGAGTCCGCCATATTCCGGCGCGATGGTGGCGCCGAACAGGCCCAGTTCCTTCATCTGCGCCACCATCGCGTGGGGGTATTCGTCGGCCTGTTCGAGGTCGTGGGCGTAGGGAGCGACATCGCGCTCCAGCCAGCGGCGCACGCTGTCGAGAATCAGGACTTCTTCTTCATTGACCATGGTGGATCTCGTCGGGATGTACGGGCGGAGTTGTGAAAGCGTGGCGAATCAATAATTGGCCTTGTCGTCCACGGCATGGCCGGTCTTGGGGATCAGCATGGTGCGGATGAAATCGCAGATCACCACGCCATGCTGATTCTTGCCGATGGTTTTTACGGTCACCAGACCGGCATTGGGACGGCTTTTGGATTCGCGGATTTCGAGCACTTCAGACTCGGCGTACAGGGTATCGCCGATGAATACCGGCGCCGGCAGGCGGATTTCCTTCCAGCCCAGGTTGGCGATGGTTTTCTGACTGACATCGGACACGCTCATGCCGGCGATCACGGCTACCGTCATGGTGCTGTTGACCAGGATCTGGCCAAATTCGCTGTGCTTGGCGTATTCCCGATCGAAATGCAGGGGGTGCTGGTTCATGGTGAGCAGCGTGAACCAGGTGTTGTCGGTCTCGGTGATGGTGCGCCCGGGCCGGTGTTCGTAGACATCGCCGACCTTGAAGTCCTCCAGATAGCGGCCGTAGGACTCGCGGTAACGCCCGGGGGCGATTTCGATGGACTTGGGCATGGGGGCTCCTGGGCGCGGCGAAAAGTAGGCCACCATAAGTGAGCCTTCCGGAAACTGTCAATTTTGCGCGGCCTTGGCGGGGTCCGTCAGTCTTGTCACGGGGGGTGTGTGCTGGTAGATTGGCGGCCCGTTTTAGGCACGTAGCTCAGTTGGTTAGAGCACCACCTTGACATGGTGGGGGTCGGTGGTTCGAGTCCACTCGTGCCTACCAGTTAACGTTCTGGTAGCAAACACCCGGCGGCGAGCCTTCGCCACCGGTTTCCCGGTGCAGCAGCACCCGCATGTGGCCTTTGGTAGGGGCCACCACTGACCGTCGAGACAGTCATGCCGCGTATTACCCTTCCGGACGCCAGTCACCGCGATTTCGATCATCCCGTCACCGTTGGTGAAGTAGCGGCTGCGATCGGCGCCGGCCTCGCCAAGGCCGCCCTCGCGGGCCGGATCGATGGCACATTGGTGGATACCAGCTTTTTGATCGAGCGCGACGCGACGCTGGCCATTGTCACCGGGCGTGACGCCGATGGCCTTGAAGTGATCCGCCATTCCTGCGCGCACCTGTTGGCGCAAGCGGTGAAAGGGCTGTTTCCCGAGGCCCAGGTCACCATCGGCCCGGTCATCGAGGACGGGTTTTACTACGATTTCGCCTATCACCGGCCGTTCACGCCGGAAGACCTCGACGCCATCAGTGCGAGGATGCTGGAACTGGCGCAGGCGGACCTCAGCGTAACCAGGACCGAGATGCCCCGCGATGCGGCGGTGGACTATTTCCGTGGCATCGGCGAGGAGTACAAGGCCGAGATCATCGCCGCCATTCCGGAAGACCAGACCATTTCCCTGTACAGCCAGGGCGATTTCACCGATCTCTGCCGCGGTCCCCATGTGCCGAGCACCGGCAAGATCCCGGCGTTCAAGCTGACCAAGGTGGCGGGTGCCTATTGGCGTGGGGATTCGGCCAACGCCATGTTGCAGCGCATTTACGGTACCGCCTGGCAGAGCAAGAAGGATCTCGACGCTTATTTGCACCGTATCGAGGAAGCGGAGAAGCGCGATCACCGCAAGCTCGGCCGCCGCCTGGATCTGTTTCATGTCCAGGAAGAGGCGCCGGGCATGGTGTTCTGGCATCCGCGCGGCTGGACGCTCTATACCCAAATCGAAGGCTACATGCGCCAGATGCAGCGCGCGGCGGGTTATCAGGAGATCCGCACCCCGCAACTGGTGGATTTTTCCCTGTGGCAGCGCTCCGGACATGCCGACAAGTTCGGCGCCGACATGTTTTCGCTGCAAATCGACGAGCGCGCATTCGCCATCAAGCCGATGAATTGTCCCTGCCATGTCCAGGTGTACAACCAAGGACTCAGAAGCTACCGCGATCTGCCGCTGCGGCTCGCCGAATTCGGTTCCTGCCATCGCAACGAGCCGTCCGGTTCCCTGCACGGCATCATGCGGGTGCGCGGCTTCACGCAGGATGATGCCCATATTTTTTGTACCGAAGCCCAGATTCAGAGCGAAGTCGCGCGCTTCATCGACTTCCTCCATCGCATCTACGCCGACTTCGGCTTTAACGAGGTGATCTACCGGCTATCCACGCGGCCCGCGCAGCGGGTTGGGTCCGATGAGGTCTGGGATCGCGCCGAGCAGGCGCTCGCCGACGCTCTCAACCATCAGGGCCTGGACTGGGAGCTGCTGCCCGGGGAGGGTGCGTTCTACGGACCCAAGATCGAATTTTCCCTCAAGGACTGTATCGGTCGGGTGTGGCAGTTGGGCACCATTCAGGTGGATTTCTCGATGCCCGAGCGACTCGGCGCCCAGTATGTGGCTCAGGATGACAGCCGCCAGGTGCCGGTGATGCTCCACCGTGCCGTACTGGGCTCGTTTGAACGCTTCATCGGAATCCTGATCGAGCAATACGAAGGCGCTTTCCCGCCCTGGCTCGCGCCCGAACAGGCGGTTGTGCTCAATATCACCGACAACCAGGCCGGGTATGTCCAGGAGGTAACCGAAGCCTTGCAAAACAAAGGGTTCCGGGTCACGAATGACTTGAGAAATGAGAAGATCGGCTTTAAGATTCGCGAGCACACCCTGCTCAAGACGCCCTATCTGCTGATCGTTGGCGATCGGGAGGCGCAAGCCCGCGCGGTCGCGGTTCGCACCCGTGAAGGCGCGGATCTGGGCAGCATGACGCTGGAACGGTTTGTCGAGCTTCTCGACGAGCGCGTCAGCCAACGCAGCAGGGTCATGAACGACAACTAGAACGGAGTAGAGGGCTATCAAAAAAAGTTACGGCAAGGGCCATGGCAAACGTGCCCGACTGAATGATGAGATTGACGATGTCAAGGAAGTGCGTCTGATTGGCGCCGAGAGCGAGCAGATCGGCATCGTGTCCATCGAGGAGGCGCGCAGACTCGCCGCCGAAGCCACCATGGATCTGGTCGAGATCGCACCGGAAGGTGAACCGCCGGTCTGCAAGCTGATGGACTACGGAAAGCATATTTTCGAAGCCAAGAAACAGCAGGCAGTACAGCGCAAGAAGCAAAAGCAGATTCAGATCAAGGAAATGAAGTTCCGTCCCGGAACCGACGAGGCGGACTACCAGATCAAGCTGCGCAATGTACGGCGGTTCCTCGAGAACGGCGACAAGGCGAAGGTAACCTTGCGTTACCGGGGCCGCGAAATGGCGCACCAGGAACTCGGCATGGAGATGCTCAAGCGGATTGAGCAGGATCTGGAAGATATGGGAGCGGTAGAGCAGTTCCCGAAAATGGAAGGCCGGCAGTTGACCATGGTGATTGCACCAAAAAGCCGGAAAAAGTCCTGAAAAATGCCTTCCGCGTTCAGCCTTTTGGCAGGCTGACCGGCGGCCTTACCACCCGATGACGACTACCTGGAGGTAGCAAAATGCCAAAGATGAAAGTACACAGTGGAGCCGCCAAGCGGTTCAAGAAAACCGGCGCCGGCTACAAGCACAAGCGGGCCTTCAAGAGCCATATCCTCACCAAGATGACAACCAAGCGCAAGCGCCAGTTGCGCGGCACCCGAGTGCTCAATGGCTCGGACACGCCGTTGGTTGACCGCATGCTGCGGTGCTGATTGTCATCATTTAACTGGAGGATATTGTCATGGCGAGAGTCAAGCGGGGCGTAACCGCCCATCGACGGCACAAGAAAATTCTCAAGCTGGCCAAGGGATACTACGGCGCGCGTAGCCGGATCTATCGGGTAGCCAAACAGGCGGTCATCAAGGCGGGTCAATACGCCTATCGCGACCGTCGTGTCAAGAAACGTACTTTCCGTGCGCTCTGGATCACGCGGATCAATGCCCAGGCCCGTGCCGAAGGGATCAGCTACAGCCGGTTGGTCGCGGGCCTGAAGCGCGCCAATATCGAGCTGGATCGACGGGTTCTGGCCGATCTCGCCGTGCACGACAAGGCGGCGTTTGCCACGGTGGCAGCCCGGGCCAAAGCCGCGTTGGTCTGAGGTGGCGCGCCTGCGGCGCGGCGACGGGGAAAATAGGGGGAAAGGGCGCGCTCTTTCCCCGTTTTTTTTGATCTGTGGGGGTGGCTGCTCCGAGGTATTCGAGCACCGCCCCGGTGGCAATGCAACGAGCCGAGTCATGGATAATCTCGATACTGTGGTAGCCGAAGCGATGACCGCCGTAGCCGGTGCCGAGACCTTGGCGGCGCTCGAAGCAGTGCGGGTCGGTTACCTGGGCAAAAAGGGTGTGTTGACCGCCATGTTGCAAGGACTCGGCGCCCTGGCGCCTGAGCAGCGGCCGGCGGCGGGCGCGGGCATCAACAAGGCCAAGGCTGCGGTGCAGGAAGGGATCGAGGCGCGCCGGCAGAGTCTCGCCGCGGCCAATATCGAGCGGCGCCTTGCCGCCGAAACCATCGACGTGACCTTGCCGGGCCGCAATGGGGAAGTCGGCGGCCTGCATCCCATCACCCAGACGCTCAACCGGATCCAGGATTTTTTCGTTCGGGTTGGCTATCAGGTCGAGGAAGGTCCGGAAATCGAAGACGATTATCACAACTTCGAAGCACTCAATATTCCCGCGCACCATCCCGCGCGCGCGATGCACGATACGTTCTACATCGACGCCACTCATGTTCTGCGCACCCATACTTCTCCGGTGCAGATTCGCACCATGGAGCGCCAAGCGCCGCCGATCCGCATCGTGTGTCCGGGGCGGGTTTATCGCTGCGATTCGGATCTCACACACACACCGATGTTTCATCAGGTCGAAGGGCTGGTGATCGACCGCGACATCAGTTTTGCGGACCTGAGAGGAACGGTCGATCAGTTCCTGAAAGCCTTTTTTGAAACCGATTTGCCGGTGCGCTTCCGGCCGTCCTATTTTCCGTTCACCGAGCCATCGGCGGAAGTGGATATTCAATGCACTCAGTGCCGGGGCGCGGGCTGCCGGGTCTGCAAACAGAGCGGCTGGCTCGAAGTCATGGGTTGCGGGATGGTGCATCCCAATGTGCTCGCCAATTGCGGTATCGATTCGGAAGATTTCACGGGCTTTGCGTTTGGCATGGGTGTGGAGCGCCTGGCCATGCTGCGTCACGGCGTCGGCGATCTGCGGTTGTTTTTCGAGAATGACCTGCGTTTTCTGCAACAGTTTTGAGCCGGGGAGTTTGAGGACGCGATGAAATTCAGCAAAGCCTGGCTGTTGCAGCATGTGGACATCGAGATCGCCACGTCCGACCTGGTGGCGAGTCTCACCATGGCGGGGCTCGAAGTGGACGGCGTGGAGCCGGCTGCGCCGCCGTTTACCCAGGTCGTGGTCGGCGAGATCCTGGCCATGGAACCGCATCCCGATGCCGATCAGCTGCGGATCTGCCGCGTCGGCATCGGTGGCGATGCACAGGTGCAGGTGGTCTGTGGAGCGCCCAATGCCCGCCTGGGTTTGAAGGCCCCATTCGCCGCGATCGGGGCGCGTCTGCCCGGTGAGCTGACCATTGCCGCTGCCAAACTGCGCGGCGTTGAATCCCAAGGCATGCTCTGCTCGGCGGCCGAACTGGGACTCTCCACCGACCAGGCCGGGTTGTTCGAGCTGCCCGCTGACCTCCGCCCCGGCACCGATCTGCGCGCCGTTCTGGCGCTCGACGACGAAGTGATCGAGGTCGACCTGACACCGAATCGCGGCGACTGCCTCGGTGTCCGCGGGCTTGCCCGGGAAGTTGCGGCAGTGCTGGGTGCCCCGCTGCGGGATTTCCCGGTCGCGCCGGTGCCGGCGGCCATCACGGACGAGTTGCCGATCCGCCTGAGCGCCGGCGACGCCTGCCGCCGCTACGCAGGCCGGGTCGTTCGTGCCATCGATCCCGAGGCGAAAACGCCCTTGTGGATGCTCGAGCGCCTGCGGCGCAGCGGCATCCGCGGCATTCACCCGGTGGTCGATGTCACCAATTACGTGATGCTGGAATTGGGGCAGCCGATGCACGGCTTCGACCTCGGCCGGATCCACACCGGCATCGAAGTGCGTCACGCCAGATCCGGCGAGACGCTGACATTGCTCGACGGCAACGCCATCGAGCTCGACCCAGGATGCCTGGTCATTGCCGACGCGCAGCGGACGCTGGCGCTGGCGGGCATCATGGGTGGGCGCGATAGCGGAGTCGATGCGCGGACCCGGGATGTGTTTCTTGAAAGCGCCCACTTCGCGCCGCTCGCCGTGGCCGGGAAGGCCCGGCAGTTCGGGCTGCACACGGATTCCTCGCATCGTTTCGAGCGCGGCGTCGATCCGGAGTTACCCTTGCGGGCGCTCGAGCGCGCGACCGCGCTGCTGCTCGAAATCGCCGGCGGCAAACCCGGTCCTGCGCTGGTGGCGGAGGCGAAAGGCACTCGTTCCGCGCCCAGTGTCATTCCGCTGCGCCGCAAGCGCCTCGCCCAGCAGTTGCGACTTGACTTCGAGCCGGCGCGGGTCACGACGATTCTCGCGAGCCTGGGCCTCGAACTGGTCGAGGAAACCCCGGATCATTGGCGGTTCCACGCCCCGAGTTGGCGCTTTGATCTGGGCATCGAGGCCGATCTCATCGAGGAGATCGCCCGTATCCATGGCTACAACGAGCTGCCCAGTGCAACCCCCCTGCTGGCACCCGAGATCGGCCCGTCGCGGCAGCGCGATCTGGAGGGGAGCAGAGCCGTGCTGGTGCAGCGCGGCTACCGCGAAGTCATTTGCTACAGCTTTGTCCCAGCCGAAATCGCCGCGCTGGTGACGGGCGGCGCGGCCACCATCCAGGTAGTCAATCCGATCAGCGCTGCGATGTCCGTGATGCGGCCCAGCCTGTGGCCTGGATTGCTGCTGGCGCTGCGCCACAACCTGAATCGTCAGCAGGAGCGGGTGCGGTTGTTCGAAACCGGATTGCGCTTTGGCGGCGGTCCCGATGGAGAGCAGCGCATGATGCTCGCCGGACTGATCACTGGCAGTCGCGAGCCGGAGGGCTGGGCCAACGCGCGCGACAAGGTGGATTTTTTCGCGCTCAAGGGTGACGTGGAAGCGCTTCTCGCCGCACTGGGTATCGGCGATCAGATCTGCGGGGAGCGGGGCCAACATCCGGCCCTGCATCCGGGCCAGTGCCTGCGGCTCCGTGACAGTGCCGGCGAGACCCTCGGGCATCTGGGGATGCTGAGTCCGGTGGTTGCGGGCGAGCTCGACCTGGACCGGCCGGTATTTCTGTTTGAGCTGTCGCTTGACAGGTTTCCGGCCGCGGGTACCGCAACGTTTCGGCCGCTCAGTCGGTTTCCGGGGGTACGCCGCGACATCGCGGTAGTGGTGCCGCGGGAAGTTACTGCGGCGGCTGTGCTCGACACCGTAAAAAGGGCTTCCGGTGCATCCTTGACCGAAGCGAGAATCTTTGACGTTTATCAGGGCGAACACATTGAAAATAATAAGAAAAGTATCGCTGTGAGCTTGACCTTTCAGGACAGTTCGCGCACTCTTGAGGATGTCGACGTGCAGGCAGCAGAGGCCGCTGTGCTGGAAGCGCTTGCTGCCGCGTTTGGGGCCAGGCTACGGGGAGAATGAATGTCAGCGCTCACTAAAGCCGATATTGCAGAGCTGCTTTACGTTGAGCTGGGGCTCAACAAGCGCGAAGCCAAGGAAATTGTCGAATATTTCTTTGAGGAGATTCGCACGGCCCTGGAAGCGAACGATCCGGTAAAACTTTCGAGTTTTGGTAATTTCGATTTGCGCGACAAAAGCCCCCGACCGGGACGTAATCCCAAAACGGGTGAGGAAATTCCCATAACCGCACGTCGGGTAGTGACTTTCAAGCCCGGCCAGAAGCTGAAAGCCAGAGTAGAACGCCATGTTGGAACCCAGTAACAACAGTCAGTTGCCGGTCATTCCCGGCAAGCGCTATTTTACGATCGGCGAGGTCAGTGAGCTCTGCGACGTGAAGCCTCATGTCCTGCGTTATTGGGAACAGGAGTTTCCGATGCTGAATCCCGTCAAGCGGCGGGGTAATCGCCGTTACTACCAGCGCCAGGATGTGATCATGATCCGACAGATCCGATCGCTGCTCTACGAACAGGGCTTCACGATCGGTGGTGCGCGCCAGCGCCTGGGTGGTGAACACATGAAGCAGGAGGCTACTCAGATACGTCAGTTGATCGAACAGACGGTGAGCGAGCTGGAAGATGTGCTGGCGGTATTGAAACCCTGATTTTCCTGCTTTGCCGGTGGCCCCATAGGGCGGCATCCAGTATGATGTGCGCCTTTCCGGGCAGCCGGAAAATTTCGGAGCGTAGCGCAGCATGGTAGCGCACCACACTGGGGGTGTGGTGGTCGTGGGTTCAAATCCCGCCGCTCCGACCAATTCCCCGGCCGCCCCATCTTGGGGGCGGTCACTCCCGGCGGGCCACTCCCGCCGGGCGTCAAAATCCTGCATAAACCAGAAAAGGCGTCACAGCGGCGTCGGCAGATAATCCCGGATCTGATCCGGCGTTCGCCCCACCACGTCTTTGGTGATTTCGTCGGCTACCAGCTTCTGGCAGCGATCCGACAGCTCGGTGCGTAGCAGACCGAGCATGCTTGTCTCCGCGATGATGTAGAGTTTTTCCAGTCGATGGGTTGCGATCATGTTGTCCACGGCGGCAGCGATATCGCGGGCAAAATTGGCCGCTGCCTTGTCTCTGGGGGTAGTGCGGTGATCCTCGGCGTGGTGCTGGCCGCCGGGCCCGCCGCCTCTGTACTTCCCGGGTTCATCGGTAGCCAGATCCTGATCGTGCAGACGGGCGTCCGGGTTGACCAAGTCGGAGAGCTCACTGACGATCGACATGTTGTTCGCCTTGAACAGGCGGGCCTGACTGTGATTGCAGACCACGATACCAATCACGCTGGACATAACAAGAATACCTCATCGAATGTTCGATCCACCCTACCGACATGGGAGAGATCCGTGCTGACGTGGATCAACGGTGCCGTAGTTTGGGGAACGGTGGATCCTGGATTGCAGATTCAGGACGGCGGCTTGGTAGGTTACTGAAAAACTGTGGTGACGGTCATCCGCAGCCTCGCCCGGTGCGGCGGCTTCACCAGAAATTTTCCGAATTGCGCAAGGAGTGCTTGGCGGCGAGAGGGTAGCGCAAAAACAGTGGCATCGCGACGGGGTGACCGTCGCGATGCCACGCGGCGTCAGTGGCTATTGGCTCGGATGGCGCGACCCAGGGTCTTGGTGCCAAGGGCTGGCGTAAAGCGGCAGCCTTCTTCCCATACGCGCTGACCATTGATGTACACCTGATTCACCACGCCGTCGCTGCGGTTCACCAGTACGTCGTTCTCGAATATCTCGTTATAAATCCGGGTCCGGCTGGCATTCATGTCATGGTGTTTCAGCTGCTCCGGATCGATCAGCACGATATCGGCCTGGGCGCCGGGATCGATGCGGCCGACGTCGAGACCGAAGAACTCCGCCGGTTCCCGGGTCAGGCGATGAACCGCGTGTGCGACTCGCTCAAGGCCGCGTTTCTGGGCGATGCGCAGGGTGCCCAGGTTGCCATCGTAGAACGACAGGTTGGTCAGGTGCGCGCCGGAATCGTTGAAGCCGGGGAGCGCGTTCTTGTCGAACAGGATTTGTTCGACGATGTCCTCGTTGGTGTTGGCGACATCGAACCACCAGCGGAAATCGGTATCGTACAGGCGCATGCATTGCAGCCAGAATTCGCGCGGATCCGTTGCGGTGTCCGGGAAGCGGTCGAACTCCGCGGCCTCGGCGGCATCCTTGGCTCCGCTCTTGCCGCCACTCGCCTTGTACTGTTGCAGTCGGTTCAGCACGTCCGCCAGACTGTCGCCGTTCCAGGAAGGCACCGCACAGTTGTCGAAAAACATTTTCGCGTAGTTCATCTGGAAGGTGGCGCGTTCATCGGACTTGCCGCCGATCTGGGTGATATTGGCCGTTGAATTGGTCATCTTGGCCCAGTCGCCCTTGAACGCCTCAAGCCACTCTGGATCGTTGAGCAGTGCCAGACGGCCCGCCCGATCGTCCTGTTCGCAGGCGATGATCTTGCGGGTGGAGGGCAGTTCTTCAAACACCGGGGAAATCATGCCGTCGGACCACATACGAAACGCGCCGCCCAGGGCCTGAAAGTGGATTTTACCCTTGAACAACCGCGAGTTGATGACGCTGCCGAGCTTCAACATTTTCTGCCAGACGCCCGGTACGGAAACGAAGTCCACCGCCGTCAGCGCCGAGATTTTGAGCGGGCCGCGCCGGAAGCGACCGGCCGACCAGAAGTAGCGTTTCAGTGTGCGCAGCATGCGCTGGCCGTCGGGATTGGTCTGCCACACACCCTTGTGCTTGCGCACGATCTCGATGATGGGGCGGAGTTCGTCGTCTTCGGCGAAGTGGGACGGGATCCGTATTTGCTTGTTGGGGTCGTTGGACAGGTAGTGGAACACGATCTGGTCCGTGGACAGGCCCATATAGCCCTGCTGCATGGCGGTTTCCATCAGCTCGGCCATTTTTTTTCGCTCCGCCTTGGTGGGCGGACGGGTGATGGAGGCCGCGGTACCCATGACTTCGATACGCAGCATGGAGTGGGGCAGAAAGGCGGCGACATTGGGGCCGAGCGGGATTTTCTCGAAGTGCTTCAGGTAGTCGGCGGTGTTGTTCCAGTTCATTTTGGCGATGCATTTTTCCAGTACTCGCTTGGGCATGTTTTCGACCCGGGTGAAGCAGTCGACGATGGGGTCTTCGCCATTGCGGCGCTGCGGGCCGAACGCGGTGCCCAGCGAGCAGTTGCCTACCAGCACCGTGGTGGAACCGTGGCGCACCGCCTCGGGGAGGCCGGGATTGACCTCGACCTCGAGGTCCAGGTGGGTGTGGATATCGAGCATGCCCGGCATCAGCCATTTGCCCGTGGCATCGACGGTTTCGGTGGCTGAACCGACCTGCAGATTGGGGCCGCGCGCCAGGACTTTTCCGCCCTTGATGGCGAGATCCTCGATCTGTGGCATCTTGCCACTGCCGTCGAAAACCAGGGCGTTGCGGATCAGGGTATCGCAGTGGTCGAACTGTTTCATTGAGGCATCCCCAGGCTGACAAATTTTCCCATTTTGTTGCAATCGATTGACGCAAAGCAAGGGGTTGCGGTGAGTTGTCGGTGACTGTCGATCATTTCAATGGAAATCCCGCGATTTCAACGCCAGCGTGGCGAGTAACGGGCTGTGGTCGAGGAGTTCGCCGGCGATCACATGGCAGACCGAATGCCGGTGTTCGAGTACACCTTTTACGAGCAGCAGGCGGCCGCCCAGCAGTGCTGGGCGGCAGCGCTCCTGGACATCCTTCCAGACGATCACATTGGTATTGCCGGTCTCGTCCTCCAGGGTGAGGAAGATCACGCCGGACGCGGTGCCGGGCCGCTGCCGGCCGGTGACCAGGCCGGCGATGCGCAGGAAGCGGCCGTTGCGCAGCGCGATCAGTTCCTGTTGCCGGGCACAGGTGCGAAAGGCGGGATGCCCGCGCAGCAGCGCCATGGGATGGGGGCCGAGGCTGAGTCCGGTGCCGCGATAGTCGGCCAGCAGATCCTGGCCGCGGGTGGGTGCGGGTAGCTGAATCTGGTCTTCGGTGCCGGTCGCGGCATCCAGCAGCGGACGACGCGCCTCGATGGCGAACAGATTCCAGTGGGCCTGATGGCGGTGGGCGCTGAAGGCCCGCAGGGCGTCGGCCTCGGCGAGCGCCGCGAGCTGTCCGCGATCGAGGCCGGCGCGATGGGCGAGATCCTCGACATCCACGAAGGGCCGCTCCCCGCGTGACTGCACCAGGCGGATCGCGGCGCTCCGGTGCAGTCCCCGCACCAGACGCAGGCCGAGGCGGAGCGCGGGCGCGCCGTTCGTGCCCGGTTCCAGACCGTGATCCCAGACGCTGTGAGCGATATCCACCGGGCGCACCTCGATCGCGTGGCGGCGCGCGTCCTGCACCAGTTGCGACGGCGAATAGAACCCCATCGGCTGGCTGTTGAGCAGGGCGCAGTAAAACGCCGCCGGGTGATGGCACTTGAGCCAGGCCGAGACATAGACCAGCAGGGCGAAGCTGGCGGAATGGGATTCCGGAAAACCGTAGCCGCTGAAGCCCTTCATCTGTTCGAACAGCCGCTGGGCGAAGTCGGTGCCGTAGCCGCGCGCGCTCATGCCGTCGATCAGCTTGCGCTCGAAGGCGGCGAGATTGCCGTTCTTGCCCCAGCTCGCCATGGCACGACGCAACTGATCGGCCTCGCCGCCGCTGAAGCCGGCCGCCACCATGGCGAGCTTGATCACCTGCTCCTGAAAGATGGGCACCCCGAGGGTGCGTTCGAGCACCGCCTGGATGGCGGCGTCGGGGTAGGTGACGGGCTCGCTGCCCTCGCGGCGGCGCAGATAGGGATGCACCATGTCGCCCTGGATGGGCCCCGGCCGCACGATCGCCACCTGGATCACCAGATCGTAATAGCAGCGCGGGCGCAGGCGCGGCAGCATCGACATCTGGGCGCGGGACTCCACCTGGAACACGCCGACGCTGTCGCCCCGGCACAGCATGTCGTAGGTGGCGGGATCGTCCTCGGGGATATCCTGCAAGCGGGTCACCGCAGATCCCAGGTCACGCAGACTGTCCAGGCATTTACGGATGGCACTCAACATGCCGAGCGCCAGCACATCGATCTTGAGCAGACCGAGCGCCTCGATGTCGTCCTTGTCCCACTGGATGATGGTGCGCTCCGGCATGGCGGCGTTTTCCACCGGCACCAGTTGGGTGATGGGTCCCCGGCTGATCACGAAGCCACCCACATGCTGCGACAGATGGCGGGGAAAGCCGCGGATTTCACTCGCCAGGCGCGCCAGCCAGGGGATGCGTGGATCGTCGCCCAGCTGTGCGCGCAGATGCGGCTCCAGGTCTGCGTGCCGGTCCCACCCGGTGAGGGACTGGGCCAGCCGATCCATCAGCAGTGGCTCGAGACCCAATGCCTTGCCCACATCCCGTACTGCGCTGCGCAGGCGGTAGGTGGTCAGCGATGCGACCAGGGCAGCGCGCTCGCGGCCGTATTTCCTGTAGATGTACTGGATGACTTCCTCGCGCCGCTCGTGCTCGAAATCCACATCGATATCCGGCGGTTCGTTGCGCTCCTTCGAAATGAAGCGCTCGAACAGCAGGTTGACCCGGGTCGGCGAGACCTCGGTGATGAACAGGCAGTAGCAGACCGCCGAGTTGGCGGCCGAGCCGCGCCCCTGACAGAGAATGGCGCGCCCGCGGGCAAAGGCGACGATATCGTGAACGGTCAAGAAATAATGTTCGTAGCCCAGTTCGTGAATGATCGCCAGTTCGCGTTCCAGCATGGCCGCTACCGCTGCCGGCACACCGTCGGGCCAGCGTTGCGTCGCGCCCTCGGCCACCAGTGCCGCGAGGTGGGCGGCGGGACCGATGCCGGGCGGCACCACTTCGCCGGGATACTCGTAACGCAATTCCGCGAGGGAGAATCGGCAGCGCGCGGCGATGGCGAGCGTCGCGGCCAGCAGCGCGGGTGGATACAGTTCCCGCAACCGCGCCAGCGGCCGCAGATGGTGCTCGGCATTGGCGGCCAGCCGCCGGCCCAGGGATTCGACCTGGGTGTTGAGGCGGATCGCAGTCAGTACATCCTGCAGGGGTTTGCGCTGCGCTACATGCATGTGGACTTCGCCGCAGGCCATCAGGGGAATGCCGAGGCGCGCGGCGATGTCGCAGTGAGCGGCCCGAGATATCGGCTCGGTACCATCCAGACAGTGGGTGACGCCGAGCCAGAGGCGGTCGGCGAACAGCGCCAGCAGGGCGCGCCCCACAGTCAGATCGGCCGTGCTGTCGTCGGTCGGTCGCCACAGCGCCAGGCAGCGTCCGCTGTAGGGTTCCAGGTCATCCAGCCCGAGGTCGTAGGTGCCCTTGGGGCTACGTCGCCGTCCCCGGCTGATCAGGCTGGCGAGATCGCCGTAGGCCGCGCGGTCGGGGGCAAGCAGCACCAGATGCACGCCCTCGCGCAGCCGGAATTCGCTGCCGACGATGAGCGGGATGCCGTGCTCGCGGGCGGCGCCATGGGCGCGCACAACACCGGTGAGCGAGCATTCGTCGGTGATGGCGATGGCGGCATAGCCCAGCTCGGCGGCCCGTTGCACCAGCTCTTCGGGATGGGAGGCGCCGCGCAGAAACGTGAAATTGCTGATGCAGTGCAGTTCGGCGTACATGGCTGTTTCAGCCGAACAGACCGTGCACAAACCAGGCGCCGGTGCGGCGCTCGCGGTACAGCCAGCAGCGGCGGCCGTCGCCGTGGCGGGCCAGGTAGTAATCGCGCCGCGCCGGCGTGCGCCACCAGTCGCTCTCGATGCGCTCGGGGCCGCGCAGCAGGGTCAGGGGTCCGTCCCAGTACAGTTTTCCGCCCTGGACGGATATCGGGGCCGGTGGCTGTACCAGCCAGGCCGGTCGTGGTGCCGACGGCGGGCTGGTCACAGCGCCAGCAACACTGGCGGTCGGCGGCAGCGCGACGCTGGCGCGCTCGGGCAGATGCTCGTTCTGCACCTTGAGGCGGGCGATGGCGGCGGGCCCGAGGCGGGCGGTGAGGCGGTCGCACAGGGTCTGAATGCCCGCTGGATCCGGCTGTGGGACCAGGGTGCTCAACAGATCCCCGCTGGTACTCTGCGCCGGGTGCAGCTCGTCGCTCGCCAGTGCCAGGGCAGCCACCGCTCCTTCAAGGCGCAGGGTGGCGAATCCGAGCCGGGTCAGTTCGAGCAGGTGCGCGAGGTCGCCCCGGGGCCGGGCGAGCCGCAGGGGCAGGGTGAGCGGCGCGCCGTGCTCCTGATACAGCGTCCAGTTCAGGCGCCCGCAGTGCATCTGGCGAGCGCACAGATAGCCACTCAGTTCGTGGAGCAGGCGCCGCGCCGGAAACAACAGCATCTCGGCGCGCTCGATCGCGGCGCCAAATTCCAGGCGCCGGGAGAAACTGGACGCCAGCGGCATGGTCGTCCGGGGATCGGGACGCTGGCCGCGAATGCGTTCCAGATAGTGCACAAAATCCCGGCCGTAGCGCCGGCCAAGGGCGCTGCCGGGCAACTGCAAGACCTCGCCGACGCGGCGCAGGCCGGTGCGTGCGAGCTTTTCGACGAGTTCGGGCGCGCAGTCGAGCGCCGTCAGCGGCAGCGCGTGCAGACGGCGGGTGAAGGCCCGGGGCCGGGTCAGGGCGCCGCTATGGGCATCGAGATAATCGAGAGGATCGGCATCGCCATGACTCAGCAATTGCGCGGCGGCGGGCGTGGGTGCCGCGCCGATGGCCGCCTGTACTTGTTGCAGCCGAAGTGTGTCGCGGACCGCAGTGAGCAGGGCGGCGAGCCCGCCGAACAGCTTCAGCGACCCACTGATTTCCAGCAGCAGGGCGGCCGGCGGGCACAGTGTCACCTTGGGGGTGAGGTGATGGCAGGCGTGAGCCAGAGCCTCCAGAATTGCGTGCTCCCGCACCGGAGCACGCGGGAGCACGACCAGTTCGGGACACAGCGCACGGGCATTGGCGAGCACCATTCCGGCCGCCACGCCGCGGTCGGCGGCCGCCTGATCAGGGCAATACACCCGTTGCCCTTCCGCCACGACCTGCGGCCGCTTGGGATCGGCAGCGCCTGCTGTCGCCAGTGCCAGGTCGGTACAGCGCAGACAGAGCCACAACATGGATCAGTGTGCTCGCAGCGATGAAAGTGGTTCAGGGATGTGCTGAACCTGTCCTTCGACAGATTCGGGAGGAACGCTGGGTTGCCGATCCCGTGCAGGGCAGGTCCCGAGCCTGCCGAAGGATCGAACCCGGAGTGGACTCCGGTTGTTCAGGACATCCTCAGGGCCTGGTGTGGGGATTGCCGCAGGGATTACTGTTGGGATGGCCGCGCGGATCGGAACCGGCAGGCGCTGTGCCACGGGCAGGCGGTCCGGCGCGAGCCGCTGACAGGGCGCTGGCGGATAAATCATGGGCCGCGCCATCTCTTCCAGACGGTCGACCAGCGCCAGCTGCTGCCCGACCGGGCCGGGCTGCTTCACCAGGGTGAGTTGCGCGCCGGTTGCGGCGCCCGTCAGGCGCAAACGCAGGACGGCGGGCGAGGGCTGTTGTGCCGCCCGGGCCGGACGGCAGAGAAATACCGGACCCGGAGCCGCGCGGGCCGCGCTCTGCAAGCGCAGCAGTTGCGCGAGGCGCCAGCTCCCGGTGCCTTCCCAGGCGAGCAGGGCGGCGCAGGTTCCCGAGCGCAGAATCTGCTCGCAGGCCCAGATCGGGTCGCGGTCGCGGGTGGTGCGCACCACCAGCAACTGGTCCCAGGGGATGCCCAGTTGTTGCAGTCCCTGCGCATGGGGCTGGTGGGGTGGCTCCACCAGAAACAGTTGCCCGCCTTGGTGTACCAGCCGAGTCAGAGCCGGCGCCAGCAGTGCCAGCTCGCCGTGGCCGGGTACCCCGAGCAGTTCGGTCAGCGCGCCGCGGGGCCAGCCATGCCAGTGCAGCAGGGCATCCAGATGCGGGTTGCCGGTGGCGATGCCGGACGCCCGGGATGGAGCATTGACGGCGCGGCGCAGATGCGGATGTTGCGCCAAAAGGGTGGGAAGGGTGGCGAGGGGCTGGTGCATGGGTGATGGCCCTGGTGCGGCAACGGATACTGTAAATATGTACAGTAATATAGCCGCTTCCTTTCCGGCTTGCCATCCCGGCGCGGGGTTTTCCCGGCCAGGTCCGTCGTCCCGGTCACCGGCCGGGGCCTGTGTATAATCGGGCCTCTCCCGACCGGCCCCGTTTCCATGGCGCAATTTCAACGCATCGGCGTGGTTGCCCGCCTTCGCCACCGCGAGGTGGTGGAAACCCTCGACCGCCTGGTGGCCTTCCTGAAACGGGACGGCCGCACCGTGCTCGCCGAGCGCGATACCGCCGACCTGCTCGCCGATCATGCGGTCGAGGTGGTTGACCGCCGCACCCTCAAACCCGATGCCCTCGATCTGGTGATCGTGGTGGGCGGCGATGGCAGCATGCTGGGTGCCGTGCGCGCGCTGGCGGATCTGGGCGTGCCCCTGCTGGGACTGAACCGGGGCAGGCTGGGCTTTCTGGCCGACATTCCGCCCGAGGAGATGGAGCAGGGCATCGGCCGCGTACTGGCCGGCGAGTACCAGCTCAGCGAGCGCTTTCTGCTGGCCATGGACGTACACCGCAACGGCGGTGTGGCGGCCTCCGGTATCGCCGCCAACGACATGGTGCTGCACCCGGGACGCTCCGTGCGGATGATGGAGTTCGAGCTCTATGTGGACGGCCAGTTCGTCTACAGCCAGCATTCCGATGGTCTGATTGTCGCGACCCCGACCGGCTCTACCGCCTATGCACTCTCCGCCGGCGGGCCCATCATGCACCCCAAGCTGGATGCCATCGTGCTGGTACCCATGAACCCCCATTCGCTCAACAGCCGTCCCATCGTGATCGACGGCAACAGCCTGATCGAGATCCGCGTCGGCACGCGCAACGAGTTGCATCCGACCATCACCTGCGACGGCCAGTACGAGATCGTCACCGAGCAGGACGACATCATTCGCATCCACAAAAAGCCCAGGCCGGTGCGTTTGATTCACCCGCTGGGACATAACTTCTACCAGGTCTGTCGCACCAAGCTGGGCTGGGGCAGCCGGCTGGATTCGGTCCGCCACGACGACCGCGACGCGGGCGCCGACCCTGGCATCTGATGAGCGATGCCGAGCCCTGGATCGCGGTGGCCGAGTTGCCGCTGGAGATCGACGTCACCGCGCTCTCCCGACGTCTGGCGGAGCGGGATGTCGCGCATCGCTTCGACGATCGCGCCGGCGGCCGTTTGCTGTTGGTGGCGCGGCGCGAGGATATTCCCACGGTGCTGATGCTGCTGCGGGAATACAGCGGCTCGCTGGGCGCCCCGGCGCCGAGTCTCGCGGTGCAGGCGCGTCAGGTGCCCGTGGTGGTGGCGATGCTGCTGCTGGGCCTGATCGGTGCGCTTTTGGTCAGCTTCCTTCCGGATGTCGTTCACTGGTTCACCTTTCAGGATTTTGGCGTTACCGATGCCGATCAATTGCGTCTCGAACCCGCCGATACCGCTTTTTCCCGCGGTGAATACTGGCGCCTGCTGACCCCGGCGTTTCTCCACTTCGGATTGTTTCACATCGTGTTCAACAGCCTCTGGATCTGGGAATTCGGGCGCCGGGTCGAGCGGCTTGCCGGGCATGGCAATTTCCTGCTGATCGTTCTCGCCATCGCCGTGGGTTCCAATGTGGGCCAGTACCTGTGGCATCCCAATGGCCTGTTCGGCGGCCTGTCCGGTGTGGTGTACGGATTGCTGGGGTACATCTGGGTGCGCAACAAACTGGCACCCCATCCGCTGCTCGGCCTCGCACCCGGAATTTTTCCGTTGATGATCATCTGGCTGCTCGTGTGTCTGCTGGGCGTGGTGGATCTGTTCCTTCAGGGCGGAGTCGCCAACGGTGCCCATGTGACCGGCCTCGTCATCGGCGCCCTGTTCGGCGGCCTGGCCGGTTTCTCGGCGCGCGCCCAGTCCCCAACCGAGTGAAAGGAACCCCATGGATCTCGACCACCTGCTTGCCCACATCACACCCGCGGTTTACGAGACGCTGAAACAGGCGGTGGCAACCGGGCGCTGGCCCGACGGCAACCGGCTCGACGCAACCCAGCGCGAACTCTGTCTGCAAGCCGTCATCGCCTGGGGCGAGCGCCATCTGCCGGAAGCGGAGCGGGTCGGCCACATCCCGGCGCGCCCCCACGCCCACTGCGGCGGCACGGGCGAAGTGTCCGCCGCCGAGCCGCAGCCGCTGAAATGGCAGCACTGACTGCGCGCCGCGGCTGAGCGCCATGCCGATCTATCGCGGTCATCTCGACAAAATGCCCACGGAGCTGGCCGCGCCGGTCAACTACTGGCTAACGCTGGACGATACCCGGGTGCCCCTCAACGCGCTGCTGGGCGAGACGTTGCGCATCCGTCACGGCGGTACCATTCACTGCTCGCACTGCGGCCGTGTCACCAAAAAAAGTTTCAGCGAAGGCTACTGCTACCCCTGTTTTCGCAAGCTCGCGCAATGCGATCTGTGCATCCTCAGTCCCGAACGCTGCCACTTCGACGCCGGCACCTGCCGCGAGCCGGACTGGGCTCAGAGCTTTTGCATGACCGAGCACTTCGTGTATCTCGCCAATTCCTCTGGCGTGAAAGTGGGCATCACCCGTGCCGGCCAGATGCCCACGCGCTGGATCGATCAGGGCGCGATCCAGGCGCTGCCCATCGTGCGGGTGCAGACCCGCCAGCAGGCGGGCTTCGTGGAAGCCGCCCTGCGCCGCCATGTGCGCGACACCACCGACTGGCGCGCCATGCTCAAAGGCAATCCCGAGCCGGCCGATCTCGCAGCCGCGCGCGATCGCCTGTTCGAACTCTGCGTCGACGAGTTTGGCGAATTGACGACGCGCTTCGGGATTCAGGCGATCCAGCGCATCGAGGTCGCCGAGCCCGTCGCCATCGACTACCCGGTGCGGGAATACCCGACCAGGGTGAGCGCCTGGAATCTCGATAAAACGCCGGAAGTGAGCGGCCGTCTGCTGGGTATCAAGGGGCAGTACCTGATTCTGGATAGCGGTGTATTCAATGTGCGCAAATTCTCTGCCTATGAGATTGTTCTCGAAGTGTGAGCAGCCGAGAATATCCAGTCGGGCGATTCTCTTACTGCGCAGGATGTCGCCATGAACCCCATCATTCCCGAATCCGTGCTGACCTGCCCCCATTGCGGTTGCGCCAAACGGGAGACCATGCCCGTGAATGCCTGCCAGTTTTTTTACAAGTGCAGCCAGTGCAAGGCCCTGCTGAATCCACGTCCAGGCGACTGCTGCGTGTTCTGTTCGATCGGTTCAGTGCGTTGTCCACCGGTGCAGCTGGAGCATGGCTGTTGCGGCCCGGGTTGATTGCTGACTGGTGCCGGCGCGAGACGGCCTTTCAACAGCGGTACCCTGTTACGCGGTTCCTGGCCGGTGGAACGTATCGGGCCGCCGCATTTGGCCCTAGGATTCTTGCGCTTCTGCGGCTGACGCCGACGCCTTCCCCAAACCCGCCCGCGGCCGCCGCATCAGCAAATAGACCACGGGGATGACAAACATCGACAACAAGGACGCGGTGATCATACCGCCCACCATGGGTGCGGCGATGCGTTGCATCACTTCGCTGCCGGTGCCTGTTCCCAGCAGGATCGGCAGCAGGCCCGCGAGGATCACGGCGACGGTCATGGCCTTGGGTCGCACGCGCAGCACGGCGCCTTCGCGGATCGCGTCGAGCAGATCGGCGTCGGTGTCCCGACCCTCATCCAGTCGCGCCTGCCAGGCCTGTTGCAGATACAGCAGCATGATCACGCCGAATTCCGCGGCCACGCCGGCGAGCGCGATGAAGCCCACCGCGGCGGCCACCGACAGGTTGTAGCCGAGCAGCCACAACAGCCAGATGCCGCCCACCAGCGCGAAGGGCAGGGCGGCCATGATGAGCAATGCTTCCCCAAAACGCTTGAAGATCAGGTACAGCAGCACAAAGATGATCAGCAGCGTGAAAGGCACGACCACCTTGAGTTTCGCTGCGGCGCGTTCCAGGAACTCGAACTGGCCCGACCAGGACACCGAATAGCCGGCGGGCAGTGGTACTTTGTCGGCGACCACGTGCTGCATGTCGCGCACCGCTGAGCCCAGATCGCGGCCGCGAATGTCGACATACACATGGCCGTTCAGGCGCGCGTTTTCGCTGCGCAGCATTGGCGGGCCGTCGCTGATGCTGATGTCGGCGACATCAGAGAGCACCAGGCGCTGACCGCGTTCGGTGACCATGGGCAGCGCGCGCAACCCGCCCAGGGAATCGCGAATTTCGCGCGGATAGCGCACATTGATCGGGAAACGCTGACGTGCTTCGATCATCTCCCCGATGTTTTCGCCACCCACGGCTGCCGCGATGACGGATTGCACGTCGGCGATGTTGAGCCCGTAGCGGGCGGCGGCGTCGCGCCGGATGTCAATGTCGATGTAGCGTCCGCCGGTGAGCCGCTCGGCGAGCGCGCTGGTCACGCCCGGCACCTCCTTGAGCGCGCGCTCGATCATGCCGGTGAGACGATCGATGGTGGCCAGGTCCGGCCCCGCGACCTTCACGCCCACCGGACTCTTGATGCCGGTGGCGAGCATGTCGATGCGGTTGCGGATCGGCGGTATCCAGATATTGGTGAGTCCCGGCACGCGTACGATGCCGTCCAACTCCTCGATCAGTTTGTCCGGTGTCATGCCGGACCGCCATTGGTCGCGTGGTTTGAACTGGACCGTGGTCTCGAACATTTCCAGCGGCGCGGGATCGGTCGCGGTCTCGGCGCGGCCGGCCTTGCCGTAGACGCTCTGCACTTCCGGTACCGTCCTGATCAGCCGATCCGTGCGCTGCAACAGCTCGGCGGCCCTGCCCGCAGGCAGCCCCGGCAGCGCCGTGGGCATGTAGAGCAGATCGCCTTCATCCAGTGCCGGCAGGAATTCGCTGCCGAGTTGTTGCAGTGGCCACAAACTGGCGAGCAGTATCACGACTGCCGCGGCGAGCGTCGTTTTCGGAAAACGCAACACGAGATCCAGCAGCGGGCGATAGAGCGCAATCAATCCGCGATTGAGCGGGTTGGCCTGCTCCGGCGGAATCCGGCCGCGGATCAGATAGCCCATCAGTACCGGAATCAGCGTCACTGACAGACCTGCGGCGGCCGCCATCGCCCAGGTCTTGGTGAAGGCGAGCGGCGCGAACAGACGCCCTTCCTGCGCCTCCAGTGTGAATACCGGGATGAAAGACAGGGTGATGATGAGCAACGAGAAAAACAGCGCCGGGCCCACTTCGACGGCGGCAGCGCCGATCACGCGCCAGCGCACTTCGTTTTTCAGCTTTTGGCCCGGATGTTTCTGTGCCCGGCGTTCGAGATGCTTGTGCGCGTTTTCGATCATCACCACCGCCGCATCGACCATGGCGCCGATGGCGATGGCGATGCCGCCCAGCGACATGATGTTGGCATTGATGCCCTGGTAACGCATCACGATGAAGGACATCAGGATGCCCAGCGGCAGCGCGACGATGGCGACGAACGCGGAGCGCAGGTGAAACAGAAAGAGCGCGCAGACCAGTGCGACGACGATGAATTCCTCGATGAGTTTGTGACCGAGATTTTCGACCGCGCGTTCGATCAGCCCCGAGCGGTCGTAGACCGGCACGATCTCGACCCCGGGCGGCAGACCGGCCTGCAACTGTTGCAGGCGCGCCTTGACGGCGCTTATCGTTTCCAGCGCATTCCCGCCTGCGCGCATCACGATCACGCCACCGACAGCTTCGCCTTCGCCGTCGAGTTCGCCGATGCCGCGGCGCAGTTCCGGGCCGAGCTGGATGCGCGCCACATCACCCAGACGCACCGAAACACCGGCATCGGTGGTCAGCAGCGGAATCGCGCGGAAATCGTCCAGCGTTTGCAGATAGCCGGAAGCACGCACCATGTAGTCGGCCTCGCCCAGTTCCAGCACCGAGCCGCCGGTCTCCTGATTGGCTTTCCCGATCGCCTCGATCACCCGGGTGTGGGGAATGCGGTAGGCGGCGAGTCTGGCGGGTTCCAGCACCACCTGATATTGCCGCACCATGCCGCCGATGGTGGCGACTTCGGCCACGCCCGGCACGGTCGTGAGTTCGTACTTGAGAAACCAGTCCTGCAAGGCGCGCAACTGCCCGATGTCCTGAGTACCGGAACGGTCGGCCAGTGCGTACTCGTAGATCCAGCCGACGCCGGTCGCATCCGGGCCAAGCGCGGAGCGCGCTGTCGGCGGTAGGCGCGCCTGTACCTGGTTCAGATATTCGAGCACCCGCGAACGCGCCCAGTACAGATCCGTGCCGTCCTCGAACACGACGTAGACGAAGCTGTCGCCGAAAAACGAAAATCCCCGCACCGTCTTTGCGCCCGGCACCGACAGCATGGTGGTGGCCAAGGGATAGGTGACCTGGTTCTCGACGAGTTGCGGCGCCTGGCCGGGCCAGGTGGTGCGGATGATCACCTGCACGTCCGATAGGTCCGGCAGGGCGTCGAGCGGCGTGCGCAGCACCGACAGCACACCCCAGGCCGAGATCATCGCCGTCGCGAGCAGCACCAGAAACCGGTTGGCCAGTGACCAGCGGATGAGCGCGGCGATCATGGCCGGTCTCCCGTACCCATGGACGCGGCGTCACCAGGTTCGGAATCCAAGCCGGGTTCGAGCCCGCGCAGGCTGGCCTCGGAGTCGATCAGGAACTGGCCTGAGATCACCACCTGTTGACCGACCTGAAGTCCGCGCCGGATTTCCGTCCGGCCATTGGCTTCGCGGCCCGGCTCCACCGCGACGGGACGGAAGTTGCCGCCGTCTTCAGCCAGCATCACGACGGCGCGGGTGCCGGTCCGGATGATCGCCTCGGTCGGTACCAGCAGGCTCTGGCGTTCGCTGGAATCCTTGAAGTGCATCTCCACGAACATGCCTGGGACCAGACGTCCATCCGCATTGGCGAGCTCGACGCGGGCCTTGATCGTCCGCGTCGCGGGGTTCACCTGTGGCGGCAGCGCCTGTATGCGACCGGTGAAGACGGTGCCCGGCAGCGCCGGGCTTTCAGCGTTGACCCTATCACCCGGGCGCAACAGCGCGGCCTGATTTTCGGGCACTTCGGCCTCGGCCCAGACAGTGCCCAGTCCGTTGATGCGCACCAGGGTCGTGCCGGGCGCCAAGGTCATGCCTTCGCGCACGGCCAGTTCCGTCACCACGCCCGCGATGGGCGCCGCCAGCGTCAGCCGCGCTTGCACCTGGCCGCTGGCCGCGACCGACCGGATTTGGGCTTCGTCCATGCCGGCCTGGCGCATTCGGGCACGGGCGCCCTCGATCAACGGCGCGAGGTCGGTCCCCTGCATGCGGCGCATCGCGAGAAATTCCTCCTGCGCGGCAACCCAGTCGGGAACATAGAGATCGACCAATGGCTGGCCCTTGACGACCCGATCCAGGGTGGCGCGCACATGGAGTTTCTCGACATAGGCCATCGCGCGCGCCTGCACGATCACCTGATCGCGCTCGTTGTAGGCGATGGTACCGACCGCGGACACTTCGATTGCCAGTGCGCCCTCCACCACCGGTGCGGTGCGCAGACCGATGTTCTGGCGGATGCGCGAGCTGACCCTGATGCCGCTGTCATCCGCGTCTGCGCTGCCCGCATAGGCCGGCACCAGCATCATGTCCATGAAGGGCGATTTGCCCGGCGTGGCGAACTGTTTTCCCGGCACCATGGGGTCGTGGTAATAGAGAATCCGACGACCCGTGACCGGATCGATGTCTCCGGCCTTGAGACCGTCCCGGAGATGGCGGTGGGTGGCATCGATGCCTTGCTGGACGTTCCAGTTCGAGACATCCGGCGCTGCGGCGACCCCGCCTGGAGTGGGTTCATCGCGCGCCATTGCAAGCCCGCGCTGCGTGCCCGCCGCGTACAGCCCGTAGCCGCCTGCACCGAGCAGTCCGGCTCCGAGCAGTCCGGTAATGAGGAGCGCGATCAAGGGTTGCTTCCTGTTCATCGTCGCAGCTCCGGGGTGGCGGTCAGATCGGGAGACGCGATTGCCGCGACTGCCTCGGGCGCCGCCGGGAGCAGATATTCGAGCGTGGCCCAGACCTCCGCGGTCTCCTGCTCGATGCGCAGCCGCTCCAGGCGGATATCGATTTCCATCCGGCGCGCTTCCAATACCGCGGTCAAAGACCCGCTGGCGCCGCGATAGGCCGCCAGTGCGGCCTGCGTGTGCTCTGCGGCAAGGGGAAGCAACGTGCGATCGTATGCGGCAAGGCGTTCGAGGCCGGCGCGCCAGTTTTGCCGCCAGCGGCGGATGTCCGCCAGATGCTGGCGCGTCATCTCCGCGCGCTCGTCACCCATCCGCGCGGCCAGCGCGAGCTTGGCGGCCAGCTCCCGGTCCTGCCGGTTGCCCTGATCCCAGGGCAGGGGGACCGATACGGCGAGCGATACCATGTCGGAGAATCCGGGACCGCGCTGGCTGTACATCAACTCGAGGTTCCAGTCCGGCCGCTTCTCCTCGCGAGCGACGTCGACTTCCGTCAGGGCCACCGCTTCGCGTTTCGCCAGCAGCGCGATATCGGGGAGATGATCGGCCGCGTGTTCCACGTCGTCGCTCGCCAGCCGGACGCTGGAAATATCGGGTGCCGCGCCGAGCGGCGCGGAGGCTCGTTCGCCGATCCAGCGCGCCAGCATTGTGATGGCATTTGCCCGCTGCGCTGCGGCCGCGCGGATGCGATCCTCGCTCTGTGCGACCTCCGCCCGCGCCATGAACACCTCGGCCTGCGGGCCGCGGCCGGCGCGGTAAGCGGCTTCGGCAGCATCGACTTGCAAGGCCGTCTCGTCGCGCTGCCGTTGCAACAGCGCGACTGTCTGTTCCTGGTAATGGCGGTCGAGCCAGGCCAGTGCCGTGTCGCGCCTGAGCTTCGAGAGTTCGAGCGCGCGTGCCGTCTGCGCGACTTCGCCTTCGCGTTCGAAGCGCGTGGCGCGGGCAGCGCGTTTGTCCGCGCCGGTCATCGTCTGCATCACGCCGATCGAGCGCATGGTCATGAAATCGTCCGTGAGGCTGTAGCGGTCCGCGCCATCGACGGGAAGATTTTCCACCGCGAGGCGCAACACCGGGTCGGGCAACTGGCGTGCGGCGACGGCCATTTCGCCCGCCGCGGTGGCCGCCGCATCCTGGGAGGCAAGCGCGTGCGATCGGACTTCCGCCGTGCGCAGCGCTTCAGCGAGGGAAAGGGGCGCGTCGGGATGTGCGGCGGCCGCGCTGGCCCAACCCGAGAAGCCGAGGGCCAGGGTGGCGATGGCTAACTTGCATCCGGGGTGGAGTGGGCATCCGAAGGATGGCCGGCGGCCAAACACCGCCAGGACCGTGGCAAGGGCGAGGTACATGAGCTGACTCCGAGGCTTTGCAGTGCCACAGCGCGAGTACGCGGCAGCACGAACCGCCGTCTCGGGCCCAAATGCGCTTGGGGGACACTACGAACAACCACTTAATCGTCGTTCCCGCGCAGGCGGGAACCCAGGGGTATCAAAGCGTTCTGGATGCCCGCCTACGCGGGCATGACGGTTATTTAGAGCATCCCTGTGGCGCGGGCCGGAACGGCACCGGTTAGGGAAGTCAGATCAGGGCTGGTGGGCGCCAGATACCGGCGGGGTGGAGTCTGGGCGCGATCGGCGCGATGACCGCTAGCGGGGAAGACAGGCTTGGCGCCGATGTCGCCGCCGGCAGTAACAACGTGGCGGCGGGGGAGGCCTGGCATTCCTGCCCGGCCTTGCAGGGCTTGCCGGTCTTGGCGGTGGTCTCCGCATCGTTGCAGCAGGTGCCGGCCGCGGGTTGCGCACTGGGTTCCGTATGCTGATGCGCCTGTTGCATGGGGCAGGGTAGTTGGATCGCATCCAGGGTACGCGCCCCCGCCGCCAACGGCAGGGCCACACAAAGCAGGGTGATCAGGAGGGCGCGCATCGGGCGAACATAGCACAGCCGCCGGTTCGAGGGACACATCGCTGTGTAAACGACGTTGTGTAAACGACTCCGTGGACACCGTGCCCCCGCTGGCCGACAATTCCCGCCACTGTATCCCATCATCTTTCCCCCTAATCCGGCCGCCGAGCGCGGGCCGCCGGTGCCTTCACCCAGGAGTCGATATGGCGATGCGCGATGCCCAGGCCCGAGTCACCCGTCTGCGCGATTACCGCGCGCCGGATTTCCTGATCGACCGCACCGAGCTGCACTTCGATCTCCGTCCCGGGGAAACCCTGGTGCGCGCGACCCTGGCGCTGCGCGCGAATCCCGAACACCCGGTCTGCGCGCAGGAACTGCGTCTGCACGGCGAAGGCTTGCAGTTGCGGGAGCTCGCCCTCGATGGCCGCACGCTCGCGCCGGCGGAATACGGCTACGCGGACGGCGAACTGGTGATTCCCGGTGTGCCCGCGGCGTTCGAACTCAGCTCCACGGTGGCGATCCACCCGGAAGCCAACACCTCGCTGGAAGGGCTCTACCAGTCGCGCGGCCTCTACTGCACCCAGTGCGAGGCCGAAGGTTTTCGCAAGATCACGTTCTATCTCGACCGCCCGGATGTGCTGTCGGAATTCACTACCACCATCGAAGCGGATCGGGGCGCCTTCCCGGTGCTGCTCTCCAACGGCAATCCGGTCGCGGAAGGCACCGCGTCGGGTGGGCGCCACTGGGTGACCTGGCACGATCCATTCCGGAAACCGGCCTATCTGTTCGCCCTGGTGGCGGGCGATCTCGCCTGCCTGGAAGACCGCTTCACCACTGCGAGCGGTCGCGGCGTGATGCTGCGCATCTATGTGGAGCCCAAGGATCTCGACAAGCTGGATCACGCCATGGCGTCGCTCAAGCATTCGATGGCATGGGACGAGCGCGTCTACGGGCGCGAATACGATCTGGATATTTTCATGATCGTCGCGGTCGACGATTTCAACATGGGCGCCATGGAGAACAAGGGCCTCAACATTTTCAACACTTCCTGCGTGCTGGCCCATCCCGAGACCACCACGGATCCGGGTTTCCAGCGCGTCGAGGCGGTGGTGGCGCACGAGTATTTCCACAACTGGTCCGGCAACCGGGTCACCTGTCGCGACTGGTTCCAGCTGAGCCTGAAGGAAGGCTTCACGGTGTTTCGCGACAGTGAATTTTCCGCCGATATGGGTTCGCGCACCATCAAGCGCGTGGAAGAAGTGAACCTGCTGCGCACCGCCCAGTTCGCCGAGGATGCCGGTCCCACCGCGCATCCGGTGCAGCCCGATGCCTATCAGGAAATTTCCAATTTCTACACCGTGACCATTTATGAAAAAGGCGCGGAAGTAGTGCGCATGATCCACACCCTGCTCGGGCCGGAGACCTTTCGCCGCGGCTGCGATCTGTACTTCGACCGCCACGACGGCGCTGCGGTGACCATCGAGGATTTCGTGGCGGCCATGGCGGCTGCCAGCGGCCGCGATTTCAGCCAGTTCATGGGTTGGTACCGGCAGGCGGGCACGCCGCGCGTCGCCGTGCAAGGTCACTACGATGGGGCCGCGCAAAGCTACCGGCTCGATTTCACCCAGAGCTGTCCGCCCACGCCGGAAAGCGCGGACAAGGCGCCGTTCCAGATTCCCATCCGACTCGGCCTGGTGGGCCGCAACGGCGATCTGCCGCTCCATGTATCCGGCCGCGCCGATGGCGCCACCGAGATCCTGTTCGAGTTGACCGAGTCCGCGCAGAGCCTGGTATTCGAGCGCGTCGGTGAAGCGCCCATTCCCTCGCTGCTGCGGGGCTTTTCGGCGCCGGTCAAGCTCGCCTTCGATTACAGTCGCGATGAACTGGTGCAACTGCTGCGCCGCGACAGCGACGGTTTCAACCGCTGGGAGGCGGGCAACCGGCTCGCGGTCGGCATTTTGCAGGAGTTGATTGCGGATGATCTGGCCGGTCGGCCGCTCGCGCTGGATGCCCGGCTGGTCGAAGCCTATCGTGAACTGCTCACCGACAAATCGCTGGACGCGGCGCTGGTGGCGCACATTCTCACCCTGCCCGGCGAGGCCTATCTGAGCGAATTGGCCGACACCATCGCGGTGGAGGCCATCCACCGCGCGCGCCAGTTTGCCCGCCACGAACTGGCGCAGCGGCTGCGGCCGGAATTCGAAGCCGTGTACGCCACTCAGCGCAGCGGCGAGCCCTATCGTGCGAATGCCGAACAGATCGCCCGGCGCAGCCTGCACAACCTCGCGCTTGCCTATCTGCTGCAACTGGATGTGCCGGAATTGATCGATCGTGCCCGGCAACAGTTCGATCAGGCCGACAACATGACCGACACCAATGCCGCGCTGGTGGCACTGCTCAACAATCCCGCCCCGCAGGCGCAGGATCATGCACGGGAAGCACTCAGACGCTACTACGAGCGGTGGCAGAACGAATCCCTGGTGGTCAATCAGTGGTTCCAGATGCAGGCCTGGTGCATCCTGCCGGGCGGCCTCGAACGGGTACGGGCGCTGCTGGAACATCCCGCGTTCGATCCGCGCAATCCCAACAAGGTGCGCGCCGTGATCGGCGCCTTCAGCGCGGGAAATCCGGTGAACTTTCATCGCCCCGATGGTGCCGGTTATGCGTTTCTGGTGGAACAGGTGCTCGTGCTCGATGCCATGAATCCTCAGATCGCCGCGCGGCTGCTGACCCCGCTCACCCGCTGGCGCAAATACCCTGAGACCCGAGCGGACGCGATGCGCGCGGCACTCGAACGGGTGCTGGCGGTGCCCGAGCTGTCGAAAGACAGTTTTGAAATTGTGTCCAAGGCGCTGCGCTGATGGGCTGGGAAAATACGGGTTGCGACTGACGGCAACCGGAATCGGAACATCGATTGCAATTACGCAAACTTGCGAGGACGAATGCCATGCGCTTCAAGACCATCAAGGACGTCATCGATTTTTCACGGCACTTGCACGAGGCGCTGTCGCGTCAGTACGCCGAGCTGGAGCAGCTCGCCACCTCGGAACGCGCGCAACTGATGCTCGACTACCTCAACCGGCACGAGCAACATCTGGCGGAAGCGCTCAAGGACTATGAATCCGGCGCGGCGAAGGGAATCATGGATACCTGGCTGCAATACACCCCGGAGCTGGATGCGCACCCAGTGTTGGAGCGGATTCGGGACATGGACATCAACAACGTCGAGGAAGTCGTTGCCACGGCGTTGGCGACGGACGAATATCTGCGCGAAATTTACGAAGAAGTGGCAGAGCGCGCCGATCTCGACGAGCTTCGCGAGGTGGCGCGCAGCCTGCGGCAAATCGAGAGCAACGAACAACACCGGCTCGCCCGCGATGCCCTGCGATTCAGCGATCTGTGATGCAACCGGCAGGTGCGTGACAGCGCGCGGGCGGCAGGATCAATCTCATGCCGGATCGCGCGGTAAATCCGACAGCGACACGATTTCACCCAAGTCAGGAGGCCCTGCAGTGGTCAAGCAACCGAGTAACCCGCTCGCCGGACTGGATGCCGATCTGGACGAACAGGAGATCAACGCCCTCGACGCATTCCTTGCCTCGCCCGGGCTGGAAGACACGACGATGGATGTCGCCATGATGGAAGGTTTCATGACCGCACTGATCGTGGGCCCCAGTCTGGTGATGCCGTCCGAGTGGTTGCCCTGGGTGTGGGATATCGAGGACGGTGAAGTCAAGCCCGAATTCGCAACCGACGAGGATGCCGCACAGGTGATGAACCTGGTGATGCGGCATTACAACTCCCTGGTGCGCCAGTTGACGGAAAGCGCGGAAGACTTCGAGCCGCTGTTTTACTTCGATCCCGCCTGGGGTGTCGATGAATGGTGCGCGGGTTTCCTGCTCGGCACCTTGTTCGATGAAGACAGCTGGGGCGCATTGATGGAAAGTCAGCCGGACTGGTTCGCGCCCTTCATGCTGCTGGGCACCGACGAGGGCCTGGAAGTCGTCGAAAGAGAAGACGATCACGAACACTGGGTCCTCGCCATCGTGCCGGCGCTGGCGGAGATTCATGCCTACTGGCTGGCAAAACGCACCGGTGGGGCACGCCAGTCGCAGCCGACCCGCAAGCCGTTCGTGCGCAACGCGGCGGTTGCCGATCGCAACGATCCCTGCCCCTGCGGCAGTGGCAAGAAATACAAAAAATGCTGCGGCGACGGCGGTACCCTTCTGCACTGACGGTGCTGGCGGTAGCAGTGCACGGGAGCTTTCGTGAACACCGATGAACTCGCCCGTGACGGTCTCGTGCGCGAGCAGCAGAAAAAGCCGGGGCGCCGTGGGAGCCGCGCCTCGACCACAGCCTGATGCGCTGTCCGGTGTGCGAGACGCAAAGCGCCGGTTTTTTTCTCCAGGTTGGCGAGCGCGACTACTGGGATTGTGAATCCTGTCGGGCGACCTTTCTCGACCCGACGCAGTTGCCGGACAGGGACGCCGAGCTTGCCCACTATCGTCTGCACCGAAATGAACCCAGCGATGCCGGTTACCGGAAGTTTCTGGCCCGTCTCGCCGTGCCGTTGCTGGAGCGCCTGACACCCGCGAGTCAGGGGCTGGACTACGGCTGTGGTCCGGGACCGGTACTGGCGACGATGCTGCGCGAGGCGAGGCATGAAGTGGCGCTGTTCGATCCGTTTTTTCAGCCCGATGGGGACGCGCTGGCGCGCACCCATGATTTCATCACCTGCACGGAAGTGATCGAACATTTTCACCGGCCCGCCGAGGAGTTCAGAAAACTCGATGCGCTGTTGAAGCCGGGTGGCTGGCTGGCACTGATGACGGAATTGCAAACCGAGGCGACATGCTTCGCCGACTGGCACTACCGGCGCGATCCGACCCATGTGGTGTTCTACCGTGAAGCGACGTTGCGGCATCTGGCTGCACGTCACGGTTGGCAGTGCGAATTTCCCGGCCGGAATGTGGCGTTGATGCGCAAGAGTGGCGAGTCGACGTTAAAGCCGGTTCGCGGTTTCGGACATCATCGTACCGGGCTGGCAGCTCTCAAGTGATTGGCATCACCACCAATTTACCAGTAGCCGAAACGCAGTTTCGAAACGTGTCTTAACACGCTGACACCCCAGATGGAATGTCGATGACATCGCCGTCACGAGCGACGACTATGTGCGGCGGAAAAGCGAGGCTATTGTTGTTCAGCCACAGGTCGAGTTCATGTCCGACGTGGGTTAGCCAGACGTATTGCGGTTGGATGGCCGCGATGGCCGCCAGCGCCAAGGTCACGTCGTTGTGGTTTTTCGGAGGATCGGTCTGGGGCGGATGGGAACAGTCGATCGCCACTACCGTGGGCTGCCAGCCGCGCAGAAATGCCTCGGTTTCGGGCGGCAGCCCAGCGGTATCGGTGAGGTAGGCGATCCTGCGGTCGCCGGCTTCGATACAGTAACCCAGCGTGATTTTCGAGTGGATCAGCGGCACCGGCGTGACGGTCACCGGCCCCACGCGAAAGCTCTCGAATTTGGGCACCGGCCTGAAATCCAGCAGCCCCGGATGCTTGTAGAGATCGGCGCAGCCCTGCGGATCCGGCGGGCAATAGACGGGGATGCGCTTCCCCACCCCCCAGCGCAGATGAAACAGGCCCTGCACATGATCGGGGTGAAAATGGGTCAGCAGCAGCGCCGGAAAATCGTCCACCGCAAAGCGCTCCGCGAGGTCCGTCAAACCGGCATCGATCAGCAGCCGTGTCTCGCCTGCTTCAACCAGCGCGGAGGCGGGGCGACGGCGCCTTTGAGGATTGCAGCGCGCCTCGACGCAAATTGCGCATTCACAGCCATACAGCGGCGGCGCACTGGTGGAACCGGTGCCCAAAAAGTTCAGGCGCACGACGTCGCCCCGCGCCTGGCGTTGATCAGGTCAAGCAGTTGTTTTCCGCCCTGTTCCAGGGCGCCGTCGTTGCGGACCACATATGCGTCGTCGCCATCCGGCCGGAATTGCGCCGCCCGCGCCACCCGCGCGACGATCTGCGCGGCATTCTCCCGCCCCGTGCCCGGAGCCTGGCTTCCAGCACGTCGGCAGACACCTCCACCCACACCGCCGCCAGTTCTGGGTAGCGATTGCGTGCCTGTTGCAGATACGCCCGCGAACCGTTCACCACCACATGGCAACCCCTGGCCAGCCAGAGGTGGATTTCCAGGCCGATGCCGTAGCGCAGGCCATGACTTTCCCAGTGCATGGCGAACAGACCGGCACCAAGGCGTGCGTCGAACTCGGCCTCGGTCAGGGTAACGTGATTCTCGCCGTGGAGTTCTACCGGCCGCGTGATGTAGCGATGGGCGAACACCACTTCGGGGTCGCCGGCGAGATGCGCGCGGGCGTAGCGCAGCAGGCTGTCCTTGCCACTGCCGGATGGGCCGACGACGTAGAAGAGGGTGCCATCAGTCATGGCCAAAACTCGTCTCGTAAACCCGCTTGCCGGCCGCGAACACGCTGCTCGCCTGGGCCAGCCCCTTGACGTGGGCGACGGCCACCAGATCGGCGCGTTTGCCGACGGCGATCTCGCCGCGATCCACAAGGCCCGCGGCGCGGGCCGGGTTGGCGCTGACCAGCCGCACCGCCTCGGCAAGCGTGATACCCGCCAGTTCCGGCAGACGGAACACCGCCACGAGCAAAGCGGCCGGATGATAGTCCGCACACAGACAGTCGGCCGCGCCCGCCACCACCGCGTCCAGCGCGCGCACGGCGCCGGACTGGCTCTTGCCGCGTAGGATGTTGGGGGCACCGAACACCGTGCTCATGCCGCGTTCGCGGGCAGCGCGGGCGGATTCCAGGTTGATCGGGAATTCCGAAATGCTTACGCCCAGGCCATGCAGGGTTTCGATCTTTTCCGGTGTATCGTCGTCGTGGCTGGCGATACGGATGCCCTGCGCCCGCGCCGCGTCGATCAACCGACGGATGCGGGCCATAGCCCCTTGTGCCTGAGCGAGCTTGTTCTCGATCAGCGTAGCCAGTTCGCCGGCGGATTTTTTGTAGGTGCGCGCCAGATAGTCGCGGTAGGCGGCGATGTCCCTGAACTGCCCCTGGCCGGGGGAATGGTCCATCACCGACAGCAGGTGCATTTCGCCGTTTCCCATCAGTTCGAGCAGGATATCGGGGGCGGTCGGGTCGGTCACTTCGTAGCGGCAGTGCACGCGGTTGTCGATGAGGCCGTGCGGATTCCAGGCGTGTACCGCGCGCGCCACCGCGGCGGCGAAGGCGTTGTTGCGCACGCCGAGTTCCTCGTTGGCGAAAGAAAGCGCGTGAAACACCGTGGTGACACCAGCGGCGGCATTGCGCTGGTCCGCCTGGGCGCAGGCGAAGTCGAGGGGAAAATGCACGTTCGGGCGCGGCTCGACTTCCTTTTCGAGGGCGTCGCAATGCAGGTCGATCAGGCCGGGGATCAGTGTCTTGCCGGAGAGATCGACGGTTTGCGCTCCCTGACCCGATACGGGGTTGATGGCGGCGATGACGCCACCCTCGATCAGCACGGCGGCGTCTTCGAGCACGGCGTCGGGCAGCACCACGCGGGCGCCGGTCAGATACAGATTGTTCATGCGCTTTCCCTGAGTAGGGTTTCCACGGCGCGCGGCGGGGCCAGTTCCACGACCTGATCGGCCAGCCGGCGGGTGGTTTCGGGATGGTGGAAGATGGCGAGCATGGCCGTGCCTTCGACCTTGAGCTTCTCGATCAACTGAATGACGCATTCGGCGGTCGCCGGATCGAGGCTGGCCGTCGGCTCGTCGAGCAGGAGCAGGCGCGGGCGGGCGGCGAAGCCACGGGCAAGGTTCACCCGCTGGCGCTCCCCGCCCGAGAACGTCGCCGGCGCGACGCTCCACAGGCGCTCCGGCAGCTTCATGGCCAAAAGCCATTCGGCCGCGCGCTGCCTCGCTTCCGCACGCGGGACGCCCAGCGCGAACAGCGGCTGTGCGACCACGTCGAGCGTCGGCTGGCGCGGCAGGCAGTGCAGAAACTGCGTCACAAAGCCGATCTCGCGGCGCCGCAGGTCGAGGATCTGGTGCGCGCTGGCTCGCGCCAGATCGAGTTCGTGGCCCAGCGCGTCGCGATAGAGAATGCGGCCGGCGCTCGGCAGATAGGTGCGGTAGATACCCTTCAGCACCGACGACTTGCCAGCGCCGGTGGGGCCGATCAGCGCGGTGAGTTCGCCTGCGTGCACCGTGAAGCTGACGCTGTGCGCGGACAGAATCCGCTTGTTCTGCTCGTGGAGCTGGAAATGCTTGGCGTAGCCTTCGACCTGGAGAATAGGGGGGGTCATGCTGGGTTCCTCACAGGGCGGAGGCCACCAGCCGCTGGGTATAGGCGTGCTGGGGGTCTTCCAGGATTTGATCGGTGAGCCCCGTCTCGATGACGCGGCCGTATTTCATGACGATGGCGCGGCCGGTCAGGAGCCGGATCACGCCGAGATCGTGGGTGACGACGATCATCGCAGTCTTCAGCTCCTGCTGGATTTCGAGGATTAAATCCAGAATCCGCGCCTGCACCGACAGGTCCAGCCCGGTGGTCACTTCGTCGAGAAACAGTAGTGGCGGCTGTGTGGCCAAGGCCTTGGCGATCTGCACCCGCTGCTGCATACCGCCCGAAAAGTGCTTCGGCAGATCGTCGATACGGGAGAGCGGTACCTCGGTGCGTGCCAGCAGGGCCTTGGCACGTTCGCGGATGGCGCCGTAGTCCATCAAGTCGCTCATCAGCAGGCACTCGGCGATATTGCCGCCGGCGCTGATATTGAAATTCAGCCCCAGATTCGGGTTCTGGTAGACCATGCCGAAGCGGTGGTTGCGCAGCCAGCGCTTTCGCGCGGCGTTGAGGGCGAACAGATCATGTTGCCTGTCATGTTCGTAGAATATCGTTTGCCCGACCGAGGGTGCCTGATCGAAATACAGGGCCTTCACCACGGTCGATTTGCCGCTGCCCGATTCGCCCATGATGCCCAGGATCTCGCCTTCGAACAGGTCGAAGGCTATGTCGTGAATGGCGACCACGCTGCCGCAATGGGGGCAGACATTGGTATCTGCTGCCGGGCCGGTGGATTCGATGCAGTGCGGGCAGCCTGGGCCGTAGATTTTGGCGAGGTCGCGGACTTCGAGAATCTTGTTCATCCCAGTTCGCCCCGAGTGTGTTCGATCCCGCGCATGTGTTCGTCGCACCAGTCGCTGTCCGAGCATTGATACGTCTTGCTGCCGGCATCGCCGGCGAACTCGTCGAGGAAGGAATCCGTGCTGCCGCAGCGGGCGCAGGCGCGGCGCCGCCCTTCCGTGTCGAGGAAATCCTCGACACGGAAGGGCACGTCTGAAAAGGCCAGCGGCTCGGTCCGAGTGTGCGGTGGTACCGCGTAAATCTTCTTCTCGCGCCCGGCGCCGAACAGGGTCAGCGCCGCCGAGTCATTGAGTTTGGGCACGTCCCAGCGCGGTATCGGCGAAGGGTCTATGACGTAGTGACCATTGATGCGCGTCGGGTAGCGGTGCGAGATGGTGATCTCGTCGAACTTGACGATGTCCTCGTACAGCTTCACCAGCAGGCGCGAATAATCGGCCTCGCCGTGCATAGTCTTGCGCTTGTCCTCGGAAGATTCGACCAGCACCAGCGGGTCCGGGTAAGGCACCTGCAAGACGATGATCTGCTGCGATGTCAGCGGCAGTTCCGGGATGCGGTGGCGCGACTGGATCAGGGTGCACGCCGTCGTTGCCGTGGTGGTCGAAACGCCGGGGCAGGTCATCTCGATGAACCGGCGCAGGTTGACCGCATTGACAGAGTCGTCCGACCCCTGATCGATCACCTTGACCACCTCGTCGGGGCCAATCAGTGACAGGGTCAGTTGCAGGCCGCCGGTGCCGAAGCCGCGACCCATGGGCATTTCGCGCGAGGCGTAGGGCACCTGGTAGCCGGGGATTGCGATCGCCTTGAGGATGGCGCGGCGCACTTCCTTCTTGGCATATTCGTCGAGGAAGCCGAAGTTGTAGGCGGTGCCGTTGGTGGTGTGGGGCATGGTGCTCATGCCGGGCTCCCCGATTTCTGCTGCGTGGTGCGCAGTCGGTCCAGATCGGACTGGAAGGTGACGTAATGCGGCATCTTGTAGTGCGACGCGAAGCCCATGGAATCGACCCCATCGACATGGAGCAGGACGAATTCCGGGTTTTCGGACGGGTTTTCCGGGCCGTTCTGCATCCCCTTCTGCAGCGCGCGATCGAGGATGGCCATGGCAATCGCCTTCACCTCGTTGTGGCCGAAACAGGCGCCGTAGCCGATGGTGAACATGGGCTTGCTGACGGACTCCTCGGCCCCGGCCGCTCCCGCGGATCCCTGCGCCCGCGGCACTTGTGCGTCCTGCACGTTGTACATCGCCACCACCTCGCACTCGGTCATCAGCACCTCGCCGGCTTCGGTGAGTTCGCCGGTCACCGGATGCGGCAGCAGTACCGGTACATAGCCGACCCGCAGTTCCGCCACCGTGGGATGCACGTCGCCATAGCCGCGCATGTTGGAATAGGCAATCGCCAGCAGCGATCCGGTTTCCGCCCGCGCCATGGTGGCCAGAGTGGCCGAACGCGGCACGGGGAACACCAACGACTCGCGGGTGATGTCGAATGCCGCCTGGCCGTGAGCCCCGGTGGCGGGGGGCAGCAGGCCTTCCGCGCGCAGCGCGTCGAGTACCTTGGGGTAAGTGTCGGGCAGTTGCGGTTCCGGGCAATGGTCCAGCCACTCGCGGGCCACGGCCCGGAAGGCATCCGGCGATTCATCGATCAAATCCAGCCGCAGCAGACGCAGGGCGTAATCGGGCGTTGGTCCCAGCATCTGACCGCCTGGGATGTCCTTGAAGGCAGCGGAAATACGGCGAATCAGGCGCATCTGTGAAGTGTTGAGCGGCGGCGTCGCGGACAGGCGCGGCCGGGTGGAGCGCCAGGCACGCAAGGCAAAGGCGGCTTCCAGCGTGTCGCCCAGGCTCTGCTTGACGGCGAGCGCGGCGAATTGCGGGTGGTACACGCCGCCCTCGGAGACGACGCGATCCACCAGGTGACGCAGTTGATGAAGGATGGCATCGATTTCGAGCGGTTCGGCGCCGGCATTGTCCAGCCCTTCCTCGGTCCGCAGGTATTCGGTGACGGCGGCGGCGCCGGCGATGGCGTGTCCGCCGCCCTTGATGGCAACGTAACTCATGTCGGTGAATTCCCAGGGAGCGCCACGCGCGTAGTGCGCGGCAGTGCGGCGATGCGCGCCGCATCGGTGAGCAGAATGTCGACGCCGAGCGGAAAACCGGTGGTCCAGTCGGCGCGACGCAGCAGCCAGGCGGGATGCAGGCCGTCCAGGCGTAGTTCATGCCGGCCGGCGATGCCAGGGCCGGCGAGTTCCAGGGCCAGCGGGCCGCTGCCCACGGCCGCGACCTCGATCAGCAGGGTCGCGCCGGATTCCGGGCTTTCCAGCGTACCCAGCGCCGGCTGGAAATCGGGCGCGCGGCGGCCGTCGGCGACGACATAGCGGGCGGTCTCCGTCGCGTCCCGCCGGGCCTGGAGCAAGGACCAGTCCGCGGCGCCGAGCCGTGCGTGGGGATCGGCCAGCGTCGTCTCCCCGTCCATCAGGGTTGCCAGCACGGCGCGTTGCGCGAGGATGCCCGCGAGCCAGTCCGTCAGATCGCGCACCGCGCCCGGCCGTGAAAATGCCTCGACCAGTTCGCGGAACATGCGCTGCTGGGCATCGGCCCTCCAGATGCGTTCACTCGTCATCGTCATTCTCCCCTTCCCCGGCGTTGCCCAGCAGCGTGAAATCGACCCGGGTCGCGGCGAGCACGGCGCGGCGGCGGCGGTCGTCCTCGTCGCGCTGCGCGGCGCCGGATTGCACCTGCCCGGACACGTCTTCCCAACCCGGGAGCCGGGCCGCGAGCACCGCGTCCAGGATCGCCAGCGCGCGGGCGAGCGCCGCGTCATCGGCCATGACCTGAGCGCCGCCCTCGGCCCGGCGGCCATCCGCCAGCGTCAGTTCAAGGCGGCAGCTGGACAGCGGAAATTCGCCCAGATAAAAGGGCTCATGAAAGGCGCCGTCGGTCAACGTCAACAGGCCCAGGCCGGCCTGGGGCAGGCGGGTGAGCCTGACTTCGCAGCCGGCCGCCAGCCGTTCCGCTAGCGCGTGCAAGTCGGCTGCGGGATGGGCGGTCAGCGCCCGAATCCAGTCTTTGCGTTCCAGGTTCATCAACCCAGTCTCCTGCGTAACCACGCCGAGGCGTAGTCGATGATCAAAATGGTCGCCAGGATGACCAGGATCAGCGCTGCCGACTGGCCGTAGTCGAACAGGCGCAACGTGTCGTGCAGGGCCAGCCCGATGCCGCCGGCGCCGACCAAGCCGAGCACCGAGGCCATGCGCACGTTGCGGTCGAAGATGTAGATGATGTAGCCCAGTGACTCGCGCAGAATGGATGGCCAGCCGGCGTACATAACCAATTGTGGGAAATTGGCGCCGGTAGCAGCCACGCCTTCGTAGACACCTTGATCGATGCGCTCCAGGCTTTCGGCGAAAAACTTGCCAAGGAAGCCGGCGGTGTGCACGCCGAGCGCCAGTGCGCCGGGCAGCGGCCCCAGTCCCATGGCGGCGACGAAGATCAGCGCCAGCAGCAGGTCTGGCATGGCGCGTATGAAGTTGAGGATTTCCCGCGCGATGCGATAGGAAACGGCGCTCGGCGCGAAGTTGCGCGCGGCCAGCGGTGCCAGAAAAAACGCCACCACCAGCGCGAACGCCGTGCCCCACAGCGCCGTGGCCAGGGTGACGCCCATGAGAGACAGATATCTGGATAAGTCTGCGAAATCGGGCCGCCCGTAGCGGCTGAAATACTCGGCCATGTCCCCGACGCCGTAGGCCAGGGCCTCGAACGAAATCTCCAGATCCCACACGATCAGCCACAGAAGGGCCAGTGTCGCCGCCGCCCACACCGGCATCAGGTTGCGCGGCTTCGGCGGCAGTGCCGGCTTCAAGTCATGGACGTTCATTTTGCGCTCCCGTGGATGATGCGGCTGCGCAAGCGGTCGGACGCGCGATCCAGCAGCGTCACCACCAGATAGATGGCCAGCGCGATCAGCAGCAGCCGGTCGTACTGGAACAGGCGCATCGACATCACCAGGTCGTAGCCGATGCCGCCGGCGCCGACCAGACCGAGAATGGCGGCCGCGCGCAGGTTGTGGTCGAGGATGTACATCACCGTACCGACGAAATCCGGCAGCGCCTGCGGCAGCATGGCGAACAAGCGCACCTGCAACCAACCGGCGCCGTGGGCGCGTACGCCCTCCACCGCCTTATGGTCCACGACCTCGATGGCCTCGGCGAAGAACTTGCCCATGAAGCCCACAGTCACGAAGGCCAGCGCCATGACGCCGGGTAAGGGACCCAAACCGACCGCCGACACGAATACCAACGCCCACACCAGTTCCGGCAGCGCGCGCATCAGGCTCAGCAGGTCCCGCACCACGCGATACACGGCGATGTGAGGCGTGGCGTTGCGGGCGGCCAGAAGGCCAAGCGGCAGGCTGACGACGATGGCGATGGCGGTGCCCAGCACGGTCATCTCGATGGTCTCGAGCATCTTGTCCAGCAGTTGAGGCATATAGCCCCAGTCCGGCGTAACGAACATCTGCCCGGCAAAATCGACCATCCTGCCGAGGGAGCCCATCAGGCGGATGAAGTTCACCTCCACGACCGGCGCCGTCAGGGCCAGCGCTACGAGCAGAGCCAGCACGCCAGCGACCAACGGCAGCGGCGGCAGGCCGTTAGGCGTAGGCCAGCGCCAGATCGAGACTGTTGTCATGTTCCATACCCTCCCGTTGGTAGATCGTGCGCAGGGCCTGCGGCGATAGTTCAGCGGGTGTGCCGTCAAACACCACGCGGCCATCGTTCATGCCGATGATGCGATCGGCGAAGCGCCGCGCCAGATCCACCTGATGCAAGTTGACGACGACGGTGATGCCATCGCGGTCGCGGATTTCCCGTAGCAGGGCCATGATTTCCTCGCTCGCTACCGGATCGAGACTGGCGACCGGCTCGTCGGCCAGGATCACCTTGGGCCGCTGCGCCAAGGCGCGGGCGATGCCGACGCGCTGCTGTTGTCCGCCGGAGAGCTTGTCGGCCCGACTCCAGGCCTTGTCGGTGAGTCCGACGCGTGCCAGGACCTCGCGGGAGATATCCAGGTCTTCCTGGCGGAACAGGTAGAACACGCTGCCGATCCAGGAGCGGTGTGCGAGACGACCGGTCAGGACATTGGTGACCACCGACAGGCGCGCCACCAGGTTGAACTGCTGGAACACCATGGCGACCCCGGCCCGCAGCTTTCGCAAATTGCTCTTGCCCAGGGTTACTCCGCCAATCCGCACGCTGCCGCCGGTGGGGGCTTCCAGGCCGTTCATAACACGTAGCAGCGTGGATTTGCCGGCGCCGCTTGGCCCCAGCACCACCGTGAAGCTGCCGGGTTGGATCTCGACATCGATGCCCATCAGGGCTTCACAGCCGTTCGGAAAGCGTTTCGACACCGATTGAATGGAAATCGCGGACATGAGGTTTTCTCCTTTTTTTCAGGCAAGACGGGCCAGTGGGCCCGCCTTGCCTGGACGATTACTTGAGCATCTGCTCCTTGCGCAAGCCGAGCTCCTGCACCATGTCGCGGATCATCTGGTAATCCGCGGGGGTGATGGCCACGTAGTGGCTCAGGCTGCCGTAGCCGGTGACCTTGATGTCCTGGTGCGCAGTGAGAATGGCATCCTGGATTTTCTTTTTCATTTCCGCCGGCAGGTCGCCGCGATAGACCAGGGGCGAGCCGGGCAGCGGGTCGGATTCCTTCACCACGCAGTTGGTCTGTTTGGTAATGAGGCCCTTGGCGAGCATCTTCTCGTAGGTGATGTCGTTGTCGGCGGCGGCGTCCACGGTCTTGTTCTTGACCGCCAGCTCGGCGGCGTCGTGGGATCCGGCGTAGGTGAACTTGCCGAAGAAATCCTGCGGCATCGCGCCCGTTTCCCGCTTGACCATGTAGGTCGGCATCAGGCCGCCCGAGGTCGATGCCGGATCGACGAAGGCCACGCTCTTGCCCTTCAGGTCCTTGATCGACTTGATGCCGGAATCGCAGGGCGCAACGAAGAGGCTCTTGTATGTGTGAGTGGTGCTGCCTTCACGAATGCCGACGGCGAAGGCCTCGGCGCCGGCTTCCTGTTCGGCCAGGTAGTAGGAAAGCGGCCCGAACCAGGCGATATCGACGCGCTTCTTTTTCATCGCCTCAATGACGCCGGCGTAATCGGTGGCAGTAAATACCTTCACTTTCTCACCCAGCTTCTTTTCGAGGTGGGCGCGCATCGGCTCGAACTGCTGCACCATCTCCTCGTTGTTTTCCGCCGGAATGAGACCCATGACGATATCGCGCGCCTGAGCGGAAGCGGCGGTTAGAGAAACAGCCAGCGCCAGTGCGGTGGCTGACAATGTGTGTTTGATATGCATTGCGGTTGCCCTCGGGTGATTGATCAATGGACAGGTCAAGGATTGATGCGCAGTTGGATCCGGTCGGCGCGGAACCGGGTGATGGCGTACTCGACCGGGGTGCCATCCCGATCGTCCACGTTCACACTCTTGACCCGCAGCACCGGCCAGTGCTGCGGCATCGCCAGCAGCCGCGCGTCATCGCCTTGCGGCAGCACCGCCGTCACCAGGCTTTCCGTCCTGCTGAGCTTGCAGCCGTGGGTCGCGGCGAGAAACTCGTGCAGCGACCCGCCTGCGTACTGCGCGTCCAGGCCGGCAAAGCGCGTCGCGGAAATGAAATGCGAGATCACGCACAGCGGACGCGCATCGGTGGTGCGCAGCGTCTCGATCCAGAACACCGGAGCGTTCACTGGAAGCCCCAAGCGCTCGGCGACCCGCGCAATGGCGGGTAGCGTCTGCTTGCGCAGAATGCGGTTTTCCGCTTGCATCCCGAGGGCCGCCAGGTTTTCGGTGAAGCGGGTGCCGGCGCCGATCTGGTAGTCGATCTGGGTGTCGAGCACGAACACGCCGCGCCCGTGGCGGCGCTCCAGCAGACCCGCATTCACCAATTGATCGATTGCCCGGCGCAGGGTGTGACGGTTGACGCCGAAGCGCTGAGCCAGGTCGCCCTCCGAGGGGAGACAGTCGCCGGCTGCGTAGAGGTTGGTGACGTCCTGCTCGAGCTGACGGGCGATTTGGGCGTAGAGCGCGGCGCCATGGTCGCGGGTAACAGCGTAAAAGCTCATGTGCGGTTATCTAGACAAGTAGACAAGAGCGGAGCGTATCGGCCTTGTGTGACAGCCCAATGAACCCTGTGTGACGATTGATCGCGAGGTACACGAAATTCGCGCGGGGCTGCGAACTTCGGGGCGTATTCGCACGGACTTCTTTGCCATCCCGGGAGGGATGGTTGGTTTATTGAGTATTCAGGCCGCCGCGTACGGGGGAGGAGCCGCTGCACAGCGCTTGTTCACGCCAAGTCGTGCTGAGGTGGTTTGTGAATGCTGCGCTGGAGACGGCTTGCATCCCTCCGGATCGCAAGCGCAGGGCGTTCAGATGGTGGGTTTGGTCTGGGCCGCACCGACGGCCCGCAAGATCACCTGGCGCGTATCTTTCGGCTCGATCACGGCGTCGATTTCGAGATGGGTGGCGGCTTCCGTGGCCTTGCCGCGGTCGTACAGCGCACCGATGAGCTTCGCGAACAGCGCCTCGCGCTCGGCTTCATTCGCGGCGGCGTCCAGCTCCTTCTTGAAACCGAGATGCACCGCGCCTTCGAGTCCCATGGCGCCGAACTCGCCCGTTGGCCAGGCAGCGGAATAGATCGGTCTGGAGAAACTGCCGCCAGTCATCCCGATGGCGCCGAGGCCGTAGCCCTTGCGCAGGAAGATCGCCACCAGCGGCGAGCGCAGGCGCGCGCCAGCGGTGAACAGGTCGGCCATGATGCGCACCGCGCCTTCGGTTTCGCTCTCCGGGCCGACCATGAAGCCCGGCGTATCCACCAGGGACAGTACCGGCAGCGCGAAGTCGTCGCAGAGTTTCAGAAAACGCGCGGCGCTCGCCGCGCCCTGGGTGTCGATGGCGCCGCCGAGCACGCGGCAGTCGTTGCAGATCAGCCCGAAGGGCTTGCCCTCGATGCGCAGCAGGCCGGTGATGACGGTCTTGCCGTAATGCGGGCGAATCTCGATGAAGGAGTCGGTGTCCGCCAGTGTGGTGACGATGCGGCGCACATCGTAGGTATAGCGGCGATCCGCCGGCATCAGCTCCCACAACAGATGCTGGTCGGCGCAGCGCCAGACGTCGATCGGCCCCTGGAAATAACCCAGCAGTTGCCGCGCGAGCCGCGTCGCGTCGCGCTCGTTCTCGGCCAGCACATCGATGACGCCGGTGGCGGTCTGCACCTCGACCGGGCCGATGGCGGTGGGCGGATACACGCCCATGCCGCCGCCCTCGATCATCGCCGGCCCGGCCATGCCGATCCAGGATTGGCGGGTCGCCACCGTGATGTCGGCGCAGCCGAACAGCGCTGCGTTGCCTGCGAAGCAGTAGCCGTTGTTGACCGCGATGCGCGGCACCACGCTGGCGAGCGCGCCCCACAGGGCAAAGGTGGTCACATCCATGCCCGCGACCTGGTCGGTGTCGCCGGGTCGGCCGCCGCCGCCTTCGGTGTACATCACCACCGGCAGGCGCAGTTCACGCGCGAGTGCCATGGCGCGGTCCAGCTTGCGGTGATGAAAATAGCCCTGAGTGCCGGCGAGCACGCTGTAGTCGTTGACGATGACCACTGCCCGCGCCCGCTCCCCGGCAAACAGATCCGCGTTGATGGTGGCGAGCCCGGTGATGACGCCGTCCGCCGCCGTATTGACTGCAAGATCGTCGAAGTCGCGACGCTGGCGCTGGGCGGCCACCGCGAGCTGGCCGTATTCCTGAAACGAATCCGTATCGCACAGATCGGCGAGGTTCTCCCGCGCGGTACGGTAGCCGCGCTCCCGGCGCCTGGCCACGGCGGTGGCGCGGCCAGCGTCCAGCGTGGTGCGCAGGCGCGCGCGCTGCTGCTGCAACAGCGCATGTTTGTCCGCGAGATCCGGCGGCGGCGCTGGGCGCACCGGTCGGCGCTTGCCAGTCAGGCGGATCGCACAAATCGGTCCGTTCTCGGGCAGGTTGTCACCCAGGGCAACGTAAATATCCTTGACGATACCTGCTGCGGCGCTGCGTACCGGCAGCTCGCCCGCCGCCGTCACCAGCAGACCGAGCATCTCGCCGGCACTGACCGCCGCACCGATCGCCACATCCATCCGGGCAACGGTAGCGGCGGTGGGAGCGGTGATCGAAACGGTACGACTCATGGCGGCAGTTCCAGGGCGGTGGTTCCAGGACGGTGGTTCAATGGCGGTGGCTCCAGGATAGCGGGATACCGGAGGCTCCGCCGGTGCGGGAGCGGCGGATCGCCGTTCCATGCGCGGGACATTGTAGCGGTGATTTCTGGAGCGGACCCAGGCGGATCCCCGGCTGGCAGGTGCCGATTGGCCTGCGGTCGGTATCGCGAATCACGATAGTGTCGGGCGCAGAGCTACCTCATTCCCCCGGCGTAACAAACCGCACCACCTGTACTTCCGGGTCGCGGCTGCGGCCCGCACGGTGGAGCTTGTTGAGGTATTCCTGCCAGGTGTATTCGCGGTTGTCCCAGAGATGACGCAGATACTCCCAGCTGTAAATGCCGGTGTTGTGGCCGTCGTCGAAATGCAGGTGCAGGGCGTAGTGGCCGGACGCCTCGATATGCGCGACCTTTACGTTTTTCTTGCCGTACTGAAGCTCTTCCTCGCCGGGGCCGTGGCCCCGCACTTCGGCGCTGGGCGACTGGACGCGCAGGTATTCGCCGGACAGCAGTGCGACCACGCCGTCGGCATAGTGCAGTTCGAGACTGCCGGAGGCTTTGTCGAGACGTACGCGTTGTGGAGTCATAGGGGTAGGGTACCGGCAATCCGGGTCACAGGATGAAGCGCGACAGATCCTGGTCGCGAGCCAGGGCAGCGAGGTGGTCGTCGACAAAGCTGGCGTCGATGATCGGGTGGGCGCTTTGCGAGGCCAGGTCACCCGCGTCGAAGGAGAGTTCTTCGACCAGGCGTTCCATCACCGTGTGGAGTCGTCTGGCGCCGATGTTCTCGGTGCGCTCGTTGACCTCGAAGGCGATCTCGGCGATGCGGCGGATACCGTCCGCGGTGAATTCCACCTTGAGACCCTCGGTGGCCAGCAGCTCCCGGTACTGTTCGGTGAGTGAGGCGTGGGGTTCGGTGAGGATGCGGCCGAAGTCGTCCGCGGTGAGGGATTCGAGTTCGACGCGAATCGGCAGGCGGCCCTGGAGTTCCGGGATCAGGTCCGAGGGTTTTGAAAAATGAAACGCGCCCGAGGCGATGAACAGGATATGGTCGGTGCGGATCATGCCGAACTTGGTGGAGACGGTGCAGCCCTCGATCAGCGGCAGCAGATCGCGCTGCACGCCCTCGCGCGACACATCGGAACCGGAGACTTCGCCGCGCCGTGCCACCTTGTCGATTTCGTCGATGAACACGATGCCGTTCTGCTCGGCGTTGGCCAGCGCGCGGGCCTTGATATCGTCGTCGTTGACCAGCTTGCCGGCTTCCTCGTCGGTGAGCAGCTTGAGCGCCTTGGCGACCGGGAGTCGACGGCGTTTGGTGCGCCCGCTGCCCATGTTGGCGAACAGGCTCTGCAATTGGCTGGTCATTTCTTCCATGCCGGGCGGCGCCATGATTTCGACGCCAACGGGCGTGGCGCTCACTTCGATTTCGATCTCGCGGTCGTCGAGGTCGCCTTCGCGCAGTTTCTTGCGAAACAGCTGGCGGGTACCGGAATCCCGGGGCTCCGCCGCAGCGGGTTCGGTATCCCGCGCCGGAGTCAGCAGGGCATCGAGAATGCGTTCCTCGGCGGCGTCGCGGGCGCGCGGTTCGACCCGCGCCATCTCCTGTTCGCGCAGCAGTTTCACGGCGGTTTCCGCGAGGTCGCGCACGATGGATTCCACATCCCGGCCCACATAACCCACCTCGGTGAATTTGGTGGCTTCGACCTTGATGAAAGGGGCGTTGGCGAGCTTGGCGAGCCGCCGTGCGATCTCGGTCTTGCCGACGCCGGTGGGACCGATCATCAGGATGTTTTTGGGCGTGATCTCGGCGCGCAACTCGGCATTCACCTGCATGCGCCGCCAGCGGTTGCGCAGCGCAATGGCGACGGCGCGCTTGGCGGTGCCCTGGCCGATGATGTGGCGGTCCAGCTCGTGAACGATTTCGCGGGGGGTCATTTCAGACATGGAGGGTTCTCACGGCTGGGGAGAGCTGGGAGCTGCGTCGGCGTCCAGCGTCTCGATGGTGCGATTGTGATTGGTGTAGATGCAGATGTCGGCAGCGATCTGCAGCCCGCGCTCGACGATGTCGCGGGCGCCCAGTTCGGTGTTGTCCAGCAGCGCTCGCGCTGCTGCCTGGGCAAAGGGACCGCCCGAACCGATAGCGATCAGGTTGTCTTCCGGCTCGATGACGTCGCCGTTGCCGGTGATGATCAGCGAGGCCTCGCGGTCGGCCACCGCGAGCAGGGCTTCGAGGCGCCGCAGCATGCGGTCGGTGCGCCAGTCGCGGGCCAGTTCCACGGCGGCGCGCACCAGGTTGCCCCGGTGTTCCTGCAATTTGGCCTCAAAGCGTTCGAAGAGGGTGAAGGCGTCGGCGGTGCCGCCGGCAAAGCCCGCGATAACCTTGCCGTTGTGGAGGCGGCGTACCTTGCGGGCATTGCCTTTCATGACGGTGTTGCCGAGGGTGACCTGGCCGTCGCCGCCGATGGCGACCACGCCGTTGCGCCGCACGGACAGGATGGTGGTGCCGCGATATTGTTCCAATGGATATCTCCTCGTGGATCGGACCGATGTTGGGGCGCGCGGACGAGAATTCAATGCGCAGACCAGTCGGTCGCACGGCGGTCACTTTAGTGGCAAAATTGCGCGCCCCGAACGGCAACGCGCGCCCAGCGGCAATCTGTCCGCGGGCGCTACAGTGGGCGTGACACCATTGGCTGGCCAGCGGTGCCAGGTGTATCAGCAGAGCAGACTCAGCGGGGCGGGCTTGTCAGGGCCGGCGCCGCCGAGGTGACAAGGCGACCAACCATGACTCAGACGGTTTCTCCCGGCGCGCGCTTTCGCCGCGCCATTGCCCAACACCGCCCGCTCCCCGTGGTGGGTACCATCAATGCCTATACCGCGATGATGGCCGAACAGATCGGCCACCACGCCATTTACCTGTCGGGCGCGGGGGTCGCCAATGCGTCCTACGGGCTGCCCGATCTGGGCATGACCTCCCTCAACGACGTGACCGAGGATGTCCGCCGTATCACGGCGGCCAGCGCGCTGCCGTTGCTGGTGGATATCGACACCGGCTGGGGTGGCGCGTTCAATATTGCCCGCACCATTCGGGAGATGATTCGTGCCGGCGCGGCAGCGGTGCATCTCGAGGACCAGGTGGCGCAAAAGCGCTGCGGCCATCGCCCGAACAAGGAAATCGTGTCTCCGGAGGAGATGGTGGATCGCGTGAAGGCAGCGGTGGATGCCCGCACCGATGCGGATTTCTTCATCATGGCCCGCACCGACGCCTTTGCCCAGGAAGGTCTGGAGCGCGCCATCGAGCGGGCGCAGGCCTGCGTGGCGGCCGGCGCCGACGGCATCTTCGCCGAGGCCATCACCGAAGAAGCGCACTACCGGGCGTTTGCCACCGCCATCGACGTACCCTTGCTCGCGAACATCACCGAATTCGGCAAGACGCCGCTCTACAATCGCGCCGAACTGGGCGCCTGGGGTGTCGATCTGGTGCTGTATCCGCTGTCGGCCTTTCGCGCCATGAATCGCGCGGCAGAGACGGTGTATCGCAACATCCTCGAACGCGGCGATCAGAAAGATGTAGTGGAACTTATGCAGACACGCATGGAACTCTATGATTATCTTGATTACCACGCCTACGAAGAGAAACTCGATTCCCTGTTTTCTCAGGGTAAAAATCAGTAACGGGCGCGAGACCGCCCACATCAGTACCAGAGGGGATATCAGCAATGGCAATGGCGAAGAAGCTTGAGGGCGCCGGCCTGCGCGGCCAGATCGCGGGCAAGACCGCGCTGTCTACCGTCGGCAAGACCGGCTCCGGATTGACCTACCGAGGCTACGATATCAAGGATCTGGCGGAGCACTGCCAGTTCGAGGAAGTGGCGTACCTGATCCTCAAGGGTCATCTGCCCAATGGCGCGGAACTGGCAACCTACAAGAGTAAACTCAAAGGGTTACGCGGAATTCCAAAAGCTCTGAAAGAGGTTCTGGAGCGTATTCCCGCCACCGCTCACCCCATGGACGTGCTGCGCACCGGCTGCTCCTTCCTGGGCAATATCGAGCCCGAGGCGGACTTCTCCCAGCAGCAGGACGTCACCGACCGCATGCTGGCGGTGTTTCCGTCGATCATCTGCTATTGGTACCGCTTCAGCCACGATAACCTGCGCATCGATACCGAGACCGATGACGATTCCGTCGGCGCCCACTTCCTGCACATGCTGCGCGGCGGCAAACCCAATGCGCTGCATGAGCGGGTGATGAACGTGTCGCTCATCCTGTACGCCGAGCACGAGTTCAATGCCTCCACCTTCACCGCCCGCGTCTGTGCGTCCACCTTGTCCGATATGCACTCCTGCGTGACCGGCGCGATCGGCAGTCTGCGCGGCCCGCTCCACGGCGGCGCCAACGAAGCGGCCATGGAAATGATCGAGAAGTTCACCAGCCCCGATCATGCCGAGCAGGAGATGCTGGGCATGCTGGCGCGCAAGGACAAGATCATGGGCTTCGGCCATGCCATCTACGCCGAATCCGATCCGCGCAACGCCATCATCAAGCAGTGGGCCGAGAAGCTGAGTGCGGATGTGGGCGATACCGTGCTGTACCCGGTCTCGGTGCGTTGTGAAGAAGTGATGTGGCGCGAGAAGAAACTGTTCTGCAATGCGGATTTCTTTCATGCGTCCGCCTATCACTTCATGGGCATTCCCACCAAACTGTTCACGCCCATTTTCGTGATGTCGCGGCTCACGGGCTGGGCGGCCCACGTCATGGAACAGCGCGCCGACAACCGCATCATTCGTCCGAGCGCCGAATACATCGGCGAAGACCCGCGCAAGGTCGTGCCCATCGATCAGCGTGGCTGATATTCCGACCCGGCCGCCCCGATTCCCGCCGGCGCGGCCGGGATTTTTGCCAACGGATCGCAATCCTAGGTGTTACGAGCCGTAGTTTCGAACGGAGCACATTTTGAGACCGACGGTGCTTGCCCTGAACCCTACCGGACAATTCCCTACGCCATGAACACAGCCTACCGCAAACCTCTGCCCGGAACCGATCTGGACTACTTCGACGCCCGCGCAGCGGTCGATGCGATCCAGCCGGGCGCCTATGCCAAGCTGCCCTACACCTCGCGCGTGCACGCCGAGAACCTGGTGCGCCGCTGCGACCCGGCGCTTTTGACCGATGCCCTGAAGCAGCTCATCGAGCGCCGGCGCGATCTGGATTTTCCCTGGTTCCCGGCGCGCGTGGTGTGCCACGACATCCTCGGCCAGACCGCGCTGGTCGATCTGGCGGGGCTGCGCGATGCGATCGCCGACATGGGCGGCGATCCGGCCAAGGTCAACCCGGTGGTGCCGGTGCAGCTGATCGTCGACCATTCGCTGGCGGTCGAGTGCGGTGGTTTCGATCCGGACGCCTTCACCAAGAACCGCGTCATCGAGGATCGCCGCAACGAGGACCGCTTCCACTTCATCAACTGGACCAAGCAGGCGTTCGAGAACGTCGAGGTGATTCCGCCGGGCAACGGGATCATGCACCAGATCAATCTGGAGAAGATGTCGCCGGTGATCTACGTGCAGGACGGCGTGGCCTTCCCCGATACGCTGGTGGGCACCGACAGTCACACGCCCCACGTCGATGCCCTGGGCGTGATCGCCATCGGTGTCGGCGGCCTCGAAGCCGAGAACGTGATGCTCGGCCGCGCCTCCTGGATGCGCTTGCCGGAGATCGTCGGCGTCGAGCTGAGCGGCAGGCCGCATCCGGGCATCACCGCCACCGACGTGGTGCTGGCGCTGACCGAATTCCTGCGCCAATCGAAGGTGGTGTCGGCCTATCTGGAATTTTACGGCGAAGGCGCCAGCGCACTGACGCTCGGCGACCGCGCGACCATCTCCAACATGGCGCCCGAGTACGGCGCCACGGCGGCGATGTTTTCCATTGACCAGCAGACCCTCGACTACCTGACGCTCACCGGCCGTGAAGACGCGCAGGTGAAACTGGTGGAGATCTACGCCAAGGCAGCCGGCCTCTGGTCCGACAGCCTGAAGACCGCCGAGTACGAGCGCGTGCTGAAGTTCGACCTGTCGAGCGTGGTGCGCACCCTGGCCGGCCCGTCCAACCCGCACGCCCGGGTGTCGACCAGCGATCTCGCCGCCAAGGGCATCAGCGGCATCGTGGAAAACGAGCCGGGCAAGATGCCGGACGGTGCCGTCATCATCGCCGCCATTACCAGCTGCACCAATACCAGCAATCCGCGCAACGTCATCGCCGCCGGTCTGCTGGCGCGCAACGCCAACCGGCTGGGCCTGACCCGCAAGCCCTGGGTCAAAACCTCGCTGGCGCCGGGCTCCAAGACCGTCGCGCTCTACCTCGACGCAGCAGGTCTCACGTCCGAACTGGAAAAACTCGGCTTCGGCATCGTGGGCTTTGCCTGCACCACCTGCAACGGTATGTCCGGCGCGCTCGATCCCAAGATTCAGCAGGAAATCATTGACCGCGACCTCTACGCCACCGCCGTGTTGTCCGGCAACCGCAACTTCGACGGCCGCATCCATCCCTACGCCAAGCAGGCGTTCCTGGCCTCGCCGCCGCTGGTGGTGGCCTACGCCATCGCCGGCACTATCCGCTTCGACATCGAGAAGGATTCGTTCGGCACTGACAAGAACGGCAAGCCGATCCTGCTCAAGGACCTCTGGCCGTCGGATGAAGAGATCGACGCCATCGTCAAGGCCAGCGTGAAGCCGGAGCAGTTCCGCCAGGTCTATATCCCGATGTTCGAGCACAAGGACGCGGCGACCGCGCGGATCAGCCCGCTGTACGACTGGCGGCCGCGGAGCACCTACATCCGCCGCCCGCCCTATTGGGACAAGGAGGGGGAAGGCGCGTTGGGCGGCGAACGCACGCTCAAGGGCATGCGACCGCTGGCGGTGCTGCCGGACAACATCACCACCGACCACCTGTCGCCGTCGAACGCGATCATGCCCGACAGTGCGGCCGGGGAATATCTCGCCAAAATGGGCCTGCCGGAGGAGGACTTCAACTCCTACGCGACCCACCGCGGCGATCACCTCACCGCCCAGCGCGCCACCTTCGCCAACCCGCAACTGGTCAACGAGATGGCGGTGGTCGACGGCGTGGTCAAGCGGGGTTCGCTGGCGCGCATCGAGCCCGAGGGCGTGGTGGTGCGCATGTGGGAGGCCATCGAGACCTACATGAAGCGCAAGCAACCGCTGATCATCATCGCCGGCGCCGATTACGGTCAGGGCAGCTCGCGCGACTGGGCCGCGAAGGGCGTGCGTCTGGCGGGCGTGGAAGCGATCGCGGCCGAGGGCTTCGAGCGCATCCACCGCACCAACCTGATCGGCATGGGCGTGCTGCCGCTGGAATTCAAGCCGGGCGTGAATCGCAAGACCCTGAACATCGACGGCACCGAAACCTTCGACGTGATCGGTGAGCGCAAGCCGCGCGCGGACCTCATCCTCGTGATCCACCGCAAAAATGGCGAGCGCGTCGACGTGCCGATGACCTGCCGTCTCGATACGGCGGAAGAGGTGTCCATCTACGAAGCCGGCGGCGTGTTGCAGCGGTTTGCGCAGGATTTTCTGGCGTCGAGCAACGCCGCCTAGGCCCCTTTGCCCTCACGGGAGAGGGCACTGGTTTAGCCCCTCTCCCCTCGCGGGAGAGGGGAGTTGATGGCTCCACCATCGGAACGAGACTCCCATGACGCAACTTTCTGAAATCAAAAGCCCCCAGATCAAGATTCCCGCCACCTACATGCGCGGCGGCACCAGCAAGGGGGTTTTTTTCCGCCTGCAAGACCTGCCCGAGCGCTGTCAGGTGCCGGGGGAAGCCCGCGACAAACTCTTGCTGCGCGTGATCGGCAGCCCCGACCCCTATGGCAAGCAGATCGACGGCATGGGCGGCGCGACCTCGAGCACCAGCAAGGCGGTGATCCTCGCGAAGAGCAGCAAGCCCGATCACGATGTCGATTACCTGTTCGGACAGGTGTCCATCGACACCGCTTTCGTGGATTGGAGTGGCAACTGCGGCAATCTCTCGGCGGCAGTCGGCCCGTTTGCAATCACTAACGGCCTGGTGGATGCCAGCCGTATTCCGCAAGATGGCATCTGCACCCTGCGTATCTGGCAGGCCAATATCGCCAAGACCATCATCGCCCATGTACCGATGACCAATGGCGCCGTGCAGGAAACCGGCGACTTCGAGCTCGACGGCGTGACCTTCCCGGCGGCTGAAGTGCAACTCGAATTCATGGACCCGGCGGCAGACGAGGAGGGCGCCGGTGGATCGATGTTTCCCACCGGCAAGCTGGTGGACGATCTCGAAGTGCCGGGCATCGGCACCCTGAAGGCGACCATGATCAATGCCGGTATCCCGACGATTTTCGTGAACGCGGATGCCATCGGCTACACCGGCACCGAGTTGCAGGATGCCATCAACGGCGATGCCCAGGCACTGGCGAAGTTCGAAACCATTCGTGCCCACGGCGCGCTGCGCATGGGGCTGATCCGGAACATCGACGAGGCCGCCAAACGCCAGCACACGCCCAAGATCGCCTTCGTCGCGAAGCCGGCCGACTATGCGGCGTCCAGCGGCAAGTCAGTCAGGGCGACCGATGTGGATCTGCTGGTGCGCGCCATGTCGATGGGCAAGCTGCACCACGCCATGATGGGCACCGCCGCCGTGGCCATCGGCACCGCCGCCGCGGTTCCCGGCACGCTGGTCAACCTTGCGGCCGGTGGCGGGGAGCGCACCGCGGTGCGCTTCGGGCACCCGTCCGGCACCCTGCGGGTCGGCGCCGAGGCAAAACTAGTGAACGGCGAGTGGACAGTGACCAAGGCCATCATGAGCCGCAGCGCCCGGGTGCTGATGGAAGGTTGGGTGCGGGTGCCGGGGGATGCGTTTTAGGCGCGGATAACGTTTTTGTTCGCGCTGCGCCCCATCCCTGTGAGCAGGGATGGGGCGTTTTCGTTTTATCCCGGCAGCTTTTACCCCGGAAGCTTTTACCCCGGAAGCTTTTACCCAGGAAGGTACAGCCCGCCGTTCACATGCAGGGTCTGTCCGGTGACGTAGGAGGATTCCTCGGAGCAGAAAAACCCCACGGCGCCGGCAATCTCGTCCGGGCGGCCCGCGCGTCCGGCGGGCACGCGGCCGATCATGTCCTCGAACACCTGGTTCGGCAGCACGCCGCGCAGGCGTTCGTGCCAGATCATGCCCGGCGCGATGGTGTTCACGGTCACGCCGTACTTTGCCAGGTCGAGCGCCACCGAGCGGGTATAGCCGGTGATGCCGGCTTTGGCGGCGGCGTAGGGCGACTGGCCTTCGCCCGGATGGTAGGCGTACATGGATGCGAAATTGACGACGCGGCCAAAACCGCGCTCCACCATGTCCTTGGAAAACGCCCGCGTCATATGGAAGGTGCCGTGCAGATTGACGGCGATGACCCGATGCCAGTCCTTGCTGCTCAAATCCCAGGGCTTGGCGTTGCCCTGGATGCCGGCGTTGTTGATCAGATAGGCGATGGGCTTGTTCTCCGCGCGCAACTGCGCCGCCAGCTGGTCGACATGTTCCTCCTTGGTGACGTCGAGGGGAACGAAACTGAATTGGCGCCGCTCGGTTTCGTCGAGGGCGTCGGGTAGCCAGGCTTCCAGATCGGTGCCGCGCCGATCCGTACCGATCACCGGGATGCCAGCGGCGATGAGGCGTTTGGTGATGGCGGTGCCGAGGCCGCCGATGGCGCCGGTGACGAGTGCATATCCGCGTTGCATGGTGTTTCCTCCAGGGTGGGCAAAGAACTGATGAAAGTCGGACGGCAGTGTCGGCGATCCCGGCGCGCGACTCCATTGGCGTCGCGGGGGGTATTTTGACACCGTGGGAGCCAGCCACCATGATACCGCCAGCCCACAGTTCCGGGCGTGGACTGCTCGCGGGAGATCCGATGGCACGTTTGTGGAGTCAGGTTGCGGTGGTGACGGGTGCCGGGCGCGGCATCGGCCGCGCCATCGCGCGGCGTTTCGCCGCCGAGGGCGCCCATGTCGTGGTGGTCGATATCGATGTGGCGACGGCGGACGAGGTGGTTGCGGAGATTCGCGCCGATGATGGCGAAGCCGAGGCCATGGTGGTCGACATGGGCGATACCGAAGCGGTAACCGCGATGATCCAGCTGGTCGCCGAAACCCATGATGCACTCGATATTCTGGTGAACAATGCCGCCGTGACTCGCAATATCGATTTTTTCTCGGTGCGTCCCGAGCATTGGGATGCGATCCACCGGGTCAACGCGCGCGGGCTGTTTTTCTGTATGCAGGCAGTGGCGGCCGCGATGCGCGAGCGCGGCGGTGGACGCATCGTCAACATCGCCTCCATCGCCGGCAAAGGTTATTCCGGCACCTCGAACATTGCCTATGCCGGTTCCAAGGGCGCGGTGATCGCCATGACCCGGGTCGCCGCCCACGTGCTGGGTCGGTACAACATCAATGTCAATGCGATTTGTCCCGGTGTGACCCGCACTGACCTTTATTATCAGGTGGTCCGCGAACGCGCCGAGGCGGCCGGCCGTCTGGAAACGGAAGTGATGACGGCCTTCGACGGCAACATTCCCATCGGACGCTCCAACGAGCCCGACGATATTGCCGATCTGGCGGTGTTTCTCGGCTCCGACGAAGCGCGCAATGTCACCGGCCAGTCCTGGAATGTCGATGGCGGTCTGATGTGGGATTGATCCGCGTAACGGTACTGGTGATCGATAATCCAGGCGCCATACAAAACAACATCCGATAAAAAAGCAGGAACGGAAAATGGCAATGGAACCGGTGAAAGTTCATTCACGAAACATCAACTCGCGCGCGGGGATTGGCCGCGGCGTCACCTTGACGGGATTGGCACAAGGAGTTCTGATCACTGCGACGCTCGCGTTGCCGGGGTGGGTCATGGCAGCCCCCGATTCCGCGCTGTCCGGTCTGGCGGCGAAAGATCAAAGGGTACGTCGCGAGCAGGGATTGCGCTCCCTGAGCGCCCTGACCGGCACCTCGGCGACGGAAGCGGCCGAGCTGGCGACGAAGCTGGAACGCGAGAATGGCGCTTTGGGCACCTTCGCCGTCGACTTCGTCATGGGCGAAATCTGGAGTCGGGAACAACTCAGCCGACGCGACCGCAATCTGGTGGTACTGGCGATTTTGGGCGCAATCCACCAGACCAATCAGCTTGCCTATTACGTTCCCGAGGGGATCAGGAACGGGCTGACCGCGGAGGAGATCAGGGAAATTTTTGTTCACCTGAGTGGTTATGCGGGCTTTCCCCGTGCACTTGACGCCATGGCGGAAACCAACCGCTTGCTCGCGCAGATGGGGCACCCGTCGCCTGCCGAGCCGGCCGAGCGCCTGACGGGCGAGCAACGGCGTGCCCGCTCCATCGAGGTGATGACACGTCTGTCCGGCCAGGAGTCGGCGGATGCAGGGAAGCTTCTCGAGGGCATCGCAGGCAAACTGGGTCCGCTGGCCGATGCCGGTGTCGACTTCGCGTTCGGCGAAATCTGGGCAAGGCCGCAACTGTCCCGACGCGACCGCAGCCTCCTGGTGGTATCGGTTCTGGCGGCACTCGGGCGTGCCGATGAACTGGATATCCATGTACCCGCAGCCCTGCGCCATGGAGTTACCAAGACCGAACTCGAGGAAGTGATGCTCACGGTGTTTGCCTATGCGGGCGCACCCCTGGCGGTGGAGGGTATTCGCAAGGTGATCGAGCATACCGCCAGTCCCTGAGTGTCACGGATTGCGCGGGGCCAGTCGCAGCGCGGTTGGCAAAACCAGATTTGATGAGGAGGGCACATGAAAAAAGATGCACTGATCGATCAAGACCAGTTGGCCGGCAAGCTGAAGGATCTCAACGATTCGGCGCTGGAAGCCTGGGCCATAGCGGACGGAAAGCTGCACCGGCGCTACAAGTTCCCCAGTTTCAGCGCCGCTTTCGGGTTCATGGCCCAGACCGCGCTGGTGTGCGAAGTCATGAGTCACCACCCGAAGTGGACGAACGTCTGGAATGTGGTGGAAATCGATCTCCTGACCCACCGCTCGAAAGGCATCACCACGCTGGATTTTGAAATGGCGGCGGCCATGGAGAAGATCGCCGCTATCTATCTCAAGGGCTGACGGAGCCAGCAGGTCGCGGATAAAGCTGCGGGTCGGCCGTATTGTCCAAAACGGGGGACAGCATCCCAAGGTAGCTGCGCTCAGCGCGGCATCAGGCCCTGGCAGAAAAGCTGGACCATCGCGTCGGCGACCTCGCGGGTCGTCATCTCGCCCTCGGGATGGTACCAGCGGGTCATCCAGTTGATGGCGCCGAACAGGGCGAACGCATTGATTTTGCTGTTGCAGGAGCGCATGGACTTGTCGGCGATACCGTCCTCGATCATCTGGCGCATGGCGGAATCGACGCGCACATAAAGGGGCGCGATCTGCTCGAGGTATTTGCTCGACAGGGGTTCCGGGCCGGGGTGCGCGAGACAGCGGCCAAATTCATCGTCGAAGACGGCGATGAACATGTGGATGAAGTGCGTGAGTTTTTCAATCCCGTTCAGAGGTGCCTGCAGGATGGCGTCGGTCTGGTCCAGCAGCTCCGTGATGGCGGTATGCAGGCACTGGAACAGGATGTCTTCCTTGTTCTCTACATAGTAGTAGAGGGTCGGCTTGGTCACCTGCAGTTCGTCCGCGAGGTCGTTCAGCGAGGTTTCCCGAAAGCCTTTTTGATTGAACATACGACCTGCGGTGCGCAAAATTGCGGACCGTTTCAGGTCGTATTGTTCGTCCTTGCTCTGGATGGTTTTGCCCCAGCGAACCTTGGTCATTAGCGCCTCTGCGTGGCCAACTTCGCGTAACTCATCTCCTAGTGTAGAGCATCGTCGAGGGGCGGGTTACTAAAGGTCAATCGATTTACCAAGGGGTTTAGTATTTCGACCAACGGCGGTTGAAGTCGTTGGAATGAGACGGCGCCGGGTAGATGAAGGTCTGAGAGAAGATTCGGGGAAAGCGGTGGCACTCGCAACCCGCTTGTGCCTGCATATAGATATAAGGTATATATCCAGCCTTTGGACGACACAGACTGCTGGGTCTTGAGGGTATGACGAGCAAGTTTGTGGATATCCCCATCCCCCAGCTGGTAGTCGAGGTCGAAAAATGGCAGCTGTGCTTTTTCGCCAAGGCCGTCGGCGAGACCAATCCCGTCTACTTTGATGAGGCTGCGGCCAGGGCAGCCGGGCACCCTTCGATCCTTGCCCCACCCACCTACGCGGTGACCCTGAGCCTGTGTGAAGCAGACCCCTACGCGCGCTATCGGGCGCTGGGGATCGATTGGTGCACCATGATGCACGCGCAGCAGCGTTTTGATTACTTCGCCCCCATCCATGCCGGCGACTGCATCCGGTTTCAAAGCCGGATCGTCGATTTCATTCAGCGCCGCCAGGGCAAGCTCAAATTCCTCATCGAGGAAACCGACGCGTTTAACCAGCGCGACGAATTGACCACGCGATTTCGCAAGACGATCGTGATCCGCGACGCTGGTGCCTCCCAGTGATTCCCGGTGCGGCTCTAGCCGTAGGGGATCGCCTGCCGACCCTGGTGAAGCCGCCCCTCACGCGCGCCACCCTCGCCTATTTTTGCGGCGCGTCCAACGATCACAATCCTTTGCATATCGATCCCGACGCCGCTCGCGCGGCCGGCATGGAGGATGTCTTTGCCCACGGCATGCTCAACATGGCCTATCTCGGGCAGTTGATTACGGGCTGGGTGCCCCAAGCGTATCTGCGCAGCTTTGAGGTAAAGTTTGGCGCCATCGTCAAACTCGGCGAGCAGTTGATTTGTGACGGTGAAATAACGGACGTTGGGGAGCAGGGGGCCAACCGCCGAGTGGTAATTCGTCTGGTGGCAACCAATCAGTCCGGCGAAGAAAAACTGGTGGGCGAGGCCGTGGTCGAGTTACCGCTATCTGCGACCATTCCTGTGCATGGGAAGTGAGACGAGATTCGATGATGCAACACTATCAACCACCATGGATGGATGAAGATCTGGCGATCTTTCGTATCGCCGCGAGCAAGTTTGTCGAGACCGAGATGGTTCCCAACGAGGATCGCTGGCGTAAACAGCAGCACCTCGACAAATCGTTCTGGCGCCTGGCGGGCAAGCAGGGGTTCTTGTGCACGGATATTCCCGAACGGTACGGCGGTGGTGGCGGCGATTTTCGCCATGAAGCGGTATTTTTCGAAGAGCAGTGGCGGCGCGGGCTGTCGGGAATGGGCCAGGGGGTCCACAGCATCACGGCCCATTACATCCTCAATCACGGCACTGAGGCGCAAAAGCAGCGCTGGCTGCCGCAAATGGCAAGCGGCGATCTGATCGGCGCCATTGCCATGACGGAGCCGGGTACCGGCTCCGACCTCAAGGCGATCAAGACCCGCGCGACGCGCGAAGGCGATGAGTACGTCATCAACGGCTCCAAACTGTTCATCACCAATGGCTATCTGTGTGAATTGCTGGCGCTGGTGGTCCGCACCGACGCCGCAGAAGGTGCCCGTGGTCTGTCCATTGTGATGCTTGAGACCAAGGATCTGCCCGGATTCAAGGTTGGACGCATCCTCGACAAGATGGGGCAAAAGTCCCAGGACACCTGCGAGCTGTTCTTCGATAACGTGCGGGTTCCGGTCGCGAATCTGCTCGGCGGTGAGGAAGGCTGTGGCTTCGCGCAGCTGATGTCGGATCTGCCCTATGAGCGGACCCAGGTCGGGGTGCAGTCAGTCGCCATGATGGAAGGCGCGTTGGCGGAAACCGTCGCTTATGTAAAAGGGCGCGCGGCGTTCGGGGCATCCCTGTTCGATCTGCAAAATACCCGGTTTCGCCTCGCCGAGGCGCAGGCCACCGCCCATGTGGCGCGGGTCTTCCTGGACCACTGCATTCTCAACGTGGTGACCGGGAAACTGGACAGTGCCAGCGCGGCGATGTGCAAGTACTGGACGTCCGAGCGCCTCCAGCAAGTCCTGGACACCTGCCTGCAGATGCACGGCGGGTATGGCTATATGGACGAATACCTCATCTGTCGTATGTACGCGGATGCCCGGGTGGCCAGGATCTACGCAGGAACCAGTGAAATCATGCTGGAGGTTATTGCGCGCAGCCTTTGATCCGGACCCGCTGGCACGCTGTAGCACGAAAGTGTGCTTGCGTGGAGTGACCGGGATCTCAAACCGTTCGGGTACGGTTTCACGCCACTGGGCTGATTCCACCTGACGTCCCCTGCGGCCGCTGCCTATACTTCGGCGCACCTGAGGTGGTTTCTCGCGAACTGGCACAACGGACAGCCAATGATATCAGCAGTGCCCGACTCACCACGAAGCGCGATGGCCCAGCGGCTGCTCATCACGTTTTTTTTCGTGCTGGTGGGTATTGCCGTAATTTTTGGCCTTGATCTGGGTGTGTCGGGTCGATTGATGGGTGGGGTCATCATTCTGGCGATTTGGTGCGCAGTGCTGCTGGTGCACAGTTCTCTCCTCAGGCAGCGTGGGTTGGCGGGCGCGCCGACGATGGGTCCCCTTTCCATCATTGCGCAGGATCAGGCGCTGACGGTTTGGCAGGTGGACGGCGGCGGGCAGGTGAACGCCGTGTATGGCCGCGAGACCGCCCGCGAGGGGATCTCCCGAGCCCTGCTTCTTGATCGCAACATTGACGCGGTCACTGCGAAAAATCCGGCCCTTACCGCACTTGTCCAGCGTGCTCGGAGTGGATTGCCAAGTGTTGGTGAGGCCGAAATCAACGGCGTGTTATACCGTCATCGAATGACCCCCCAGGCCCTGGAGGGAGAGCATTACGGATTTACCTGTATTTCCGAGGATCTTTCGCAAGGTCGCAGTGAAGCGGCGACGGCGCGCCTGTGGAATGCGCTCCAGGAACACTCGAGCGATGCGGTCCTGGTGCTCGATCACCAGCGCGCTGTCGTCGCGGTGAACGCGGCATTCACGACGATAACCGGATACAGTCAGAAAGACGCGATAGGGCAGCGCGACAATTTGTTGCTGTCGAAGCCGCCGGGCGAAAACTACTACCAACGCGTCTTCGATCAATTGCAGGATGTGGACTCCTGGCACGGAGAGACCATGCTGCGGCACCGGTCCGGCAATCTTTTCGACGTTCGGCTGGTTGTCTGCAAAGTGAAAGACAACAGGGGGCAGACCGCCAACTACATCGTTACTTTCACTGACTTGAGCCAGACCAAAAAGATACATGATGAACTGCGGCATCTGGCGACGCACGATAACCTGACCGATCTGCCCAATCGTCGCCTGTTCCTGGACCGGCTCGATCAAGGTCTCCGTCGCGCACGCCGGGAACAACGGCAGTTGACGATATTTTTTATTGATCTGGATGACTTCAAAGGTATCAATGATGACTACGGACATCATGTAGGCGACGAGATTCTGCGGCAGGCGGGCAGCCGATTGCTCGGAGCGGTACGTGATAGCGACACGGTGGCTCGGCTGGCGGGCGATGAATTTACGGTGATTGCCGACAGTCCCCATGAGGAAGCCGCCGCCATTCAGAGCAAAATTTCCGCTTGTCTCGCCGAGCCCTTTCATGTCGGAGACCGTGCGATCAAAGTGCGTGCGAGCGTTGGTGCCGCCACTTACCCTGACGACGGGGAAAGTATCGAGAGCCTGATGCAATACGCCGACCAATCCATGTACGAAACCAAGGCAGCGAGTAAAGGCCGCGAAGCGGCGACTCCCGAGAAGTTGGGGCCTTACAGCGAAGGGCTGTATTTCCCATCCGAGTTGCGCTTGGCGATCCGACGCGATCAACTGAAGATCGTCTACCAGCCGCAGATCGATCTCCACAATGGCGGACTGATGGGTGTGGAGGCGCTGTTGCGCTGGGATCATCACTGCCGGGGTAGTATCAATCCAGCGGACTTCATTGGTCTTGCGGAAGACGCCGGCATTACCGAGACCATTGGCGTCTGGACGCTCGAACAGGTCGCCAGGCAACTCAAGGCGTGGCGCCGCTGGCGGATGCCGATCCGGCAGGTGGCGATAAATATCGCCATGTCGCAGATCAAGGATTCCCGTTATCCCCAGACCGTGGCTGACGTGATGACCCGGCATGGGATTCCGGTGGCAGCGATCATGCTGGAGGTGGACGAGGAAATTTATTTGCGCAACCCGGGTCTTTGCCGCATCTTCTTCGAGCGCGCGCGACAACTGGGGCTGCGGCTTTGCATCGACCAATTTGGTGTTCATGCTGGCGAATACGCCTATATCGGCAAGGTTCCCGTCGATGCCGTGAAAATCAATCAGCGGCTGCTGTCGAACCAGCCACCCGCAAGGAATGACCCGAGATTCATTCCGGCGTTGGTCGCACTCTGCAAAGTGGCCGGCAAGGCCGTGACCGCGGTGGGTGTGGAAAGCAGCACGGCAGAATCCGAGCTGATCCTTGCCGGCTGCGAACTCGCGCAAGGTTTCCTGTATTCGCGCCCCCTGAGCGCGGATGCGATGCGGACGTTTCGTATCGAGCCTGCCGTACATGACAGGAATGAAATCACCGGCATCGCCTGAGGATCGCGCGTCCTGTCGACCCCAACCATGGGTCAAGGCGTCAATGGGTCGGAGGTGATCGGACGTTTGCGCCGGGCAAGCACCTCGCAAGACAGGCCTGTTTATATCCTCTCCTGTGCGGCGAACTCGCCTGCGATCTGCCGGCACCATACCCGGATGCGGGCTTCCGAGCGTTCGAATTCACTTGCTTCGTCCAGTGCCAGCCCCAGAAAATGCTGGCCGTCGGGCGTCAGTCCCACCGAATTCGCAAACCGGTAGCCGGTGGCGGGCCATAATCCGACCGTAGTCGCGCCCAGCTGGGTGATTCGGGTCCAGAGATAACCCAGGGCATCCTGAAACCACTCCGGATAGCCTTCCTGATCGCCCAGCCCGTAGAGTGCCACCACCTTGCTGGACCAGTTCACTTCCACCAGGTCCGGCCAGACTCGTTCCCAGTCCTCCTGTAACTCGCCATGGTCCCAGGTCGGGATGCCGAGAATCAGGAACCGATACTGATTGGCTGTGCGCAGGGGGGTGTAGGCGATATCGTGGATCTCGACGCGAAAGTCGGTGAGGGCGGCGGCAATCTGCTCCGCTGCGATCTGGGTATAGCAGGTCGAAGACCCAAAGAAGAGTCCTACCACCGGGACTGACATGTCAGCGGGCACCCGCGAAGCCCAGTTGGCGCCAGGCTTCATAGCTGGCGACTGCCACCGCATTGGCGAGATTCATGCTGCGGCTGTGGGGGCGCATCGGGATGCGCAGGCGGTGTTCGGGAGCGACCGCTGCAAGTATCTCCGCGCTGAGCCCATGGGTTTCGGCACCGAACAGCAGGCTGTCGCCGTCTTGGTAGGCGATCTCGGTATGGTGGCGCTCCGCCCGGGTTGAGAAGGCGAACAGACGTCCGGCGCCGAGTGCCTTCCGGCAGCTCGCCCAGTCGGCGTGGACCCGCAAGGGCTGCCACTCGTGGTAATCGAGTCCGGCCCGCCGCATGCGTTTGTCATCCAGCGCGAAACCCAGCGGCTCGACCAGGTGGAGCAAAAATCCCGTATTGGCGCAAAGGCGGATGATATTGCCGGTATTCGGCGGAATTTCCGGCTCGATGAGAACAATATTCGGCATGTGGTCGCTTGTGGGGGATGCGGTCGGACCCTGCGGGTAAAACCTTGTCGGAGGCGATACAGGGTGTAAAATCCACGGCGCAACGCCCCGCCGGGGCTGGTGTGAACCCAGGGTCACCAATCCTCGATGCGTCTGAAGTGTATCAAACTGGCGGGCTTCAAATCCTTCGTCGATCCCACCACGGTCAACCTGCCGGGCAATCTCTGTGCCGTCGTGGGGCCCAACGGCTGCGGCAAATCCAACATCATCGACGCGGTGCGCTGGGTGATGGGGGAAATATCCGCCAAGCACCTGCGTGGCGAGTCGATGGCCGATGTCATCTTCAGCGGCTCCGGCACCCGCAAGCCCGTCGCCCAGGCCACCATCGAGCTCATTTTCGACAACAGCGCCGGCAAGCTCGGGGGCGAATACGCCGCCTACTCGGAGATATCAGTCAAGCGCCGTGTCTCGCGGGACGGGCAGTCCACCTACTTCCTCAACGGCAGCCGGTGTCGTCGCCGTGATGTCACCGACGTATTTCTCGGTACCGGGCTGGGCCCGCGCAGCTACGCCATCATCGAGCAGGGCATGATCTCGGGCCTGATCGAGGCGCGCCCGGAAGATCTGCGGGTTTACATTGAGGAAGCGGCGGGGATCTCGAAATACAAGGAGCGGCGCAAGGACACCGAGACCCGCATCCGCAACACCCGCGAGAACCTCGAACGGCTTACCGATATCCGCGACGAAATGGGGCGCCAGCTCGATCGTCTGGAACGGCAGGCCGCCGCGGCCGAAAAGTACCGAGTGCTCAAGGCCGAGGAGCGCCAGCTCAATGCCCAGCATCTCGCGCTCAACTGGCGGGATCACGACGCCGATGCGCGCCGCCACGAAGCCGTGATTGCGGAACAGGCGACGGCGCTTGAAGCCCTGATTGCCGAACGCCACGCCGCCGAGGCGGCCATCGAACGTCTGCGTGCCGACCATGCTGGCGCGAGCGATGCACTCAACGGCGCCCAGCAGCAGTTCTATGCCATCGGGGCGGAAGTCTCGGCGGTGGAGCAGAAAATCCAGCACGGCCGGGAGCATATCCGCCGCCTGCGCGCCGATCTGGAGCAGGTCGAACGCAATCTGGCCGAATCCCGCCAGCATCTCGAAAACGATACCCTGCGCAACACGGCCTGGACCGCGGAACTGGCCGAGGTGACGCCCGCCCGGGAGGCCGCACAGCAGCAATCCACCGCCGCCACGGCCGAACTCCAGGAGAACGAGCGCCTGCTGCACGACATTCAGCAGCGCTGGGAAGTGGCGCAGCGCCAAAGCGCCGAAGCCCAGCGGCGCATGGACCAGACGCAGGCACGCATCCAGCATCTGGATAGCGCGACCGCGCGGACGTCGGAGCGCTTGCGGCGGCTGCGGGCGGAACTTGCCGAAGTGAATGCGGTGCTGCCGGGCACCGATCTGGAGATCTTGGCGAAGCAATTGGCCGAGCGGGAGCGGGCCAACGCGGTACAGCAGGAGGAGCTCGCGCAAATCTCAACCGCGATTGCCGCGACGCGCGCGCAGCAGGTAGCGATTGCCGCGGCACTCAATGCCGAGCGCAAGCAGCTTCAGGAGCTGCAAGGCCGGCGCGCGGGACTGACCACGCTGCTCGATGCCGCGCGCGCGAAAGGCGAGGGCGCCGACGCCTGGTTGAAAGCGCGTGGCCTTGAAAAACTGCCACGTCTCGCCGACGGACTGGATGTTGAGCCGGGCTGGGAACTTGCCGTCGAGACCGTGCTCGGTGCGGATCTGCAGGCCTTGTGCGCCGGCGCCATCGAGCCGCTGCGCACTGAGCTTGCCAGCTTTGCGCGCGGCCATTTGACGTTGCTGGAGGCCGGCCGAGCCCGGGCGCCCGCAGCTGCCGGCAGCCTGCCGCGTCTGGTCGACAAATTGCGGGACGCCCGGCAACTGGCGGAGCCGCTGTTGGCCAACATCTATGCCGCAGACGATTTCGAGTCCGGCTGGGCACTGCGCGACAGTCTGTGCGCCGGCGAATCGATAATCCTGAGTGACGGCCTATGGTTCGGTGCCAACTGGTTGCGCCTGACCCGGGGCGACGATCTCGCCGGCGGCGTGTTGATTCGCAAGCGTGAGCTGGCGGCGGTGGAACAGCAAATTGTTGCCGCCGAGGCCCGCATCGCCGCTGCGACCGTGCAGCATGCTGAGGCCGAGGCGGCGATGCGGGATCTGGAAGCGCAGCGCGGCGCCGCCGAACACGCGCTGGCGCGCGCGCAACGCGACTACGCCGACGTGCGCGCCAAGCACAGTGCCGAACAGGCGCGCCGCAAGCAGCTCGACGAGCGCAACCAGCGCGTGCTGCGCGAGATTGACGAAGCGGAAGCACTGCTGGCGCAGGAGGTGGCTCAGGTGGGCGACGCCCGCCGCGATCTCCAGGGGTTGCTGGATCAGATGCAGGCGGCGAGCCACGCGGTCGAGGCGCTGGCGGCGGAGCGGAACAGTCGCCGCGAAGCAGTCGCAGCCGCGCGCGGGGCCGCGCAGAGACACCGCGATGCCCTGCATCAACTCGACTTGCGTGAACGCTCATTGACCGCCCAGCTCGGTTCGGTCCGCGAAGGACTCGAGCGTATTCGCGGGCAGGTGGAGCGATTGACCGCGCGGCGCGACGAGCTGGCCCTCGAGCTCGCCGGCAGCGAAGATCCGGCGGCACTCCTGCAACAACAACTCCAGGACAGGCTCGCTGCGCGACTGGCGGCGGAGACCGCACTCGCTGCTGCGCGGGCTGCGGTGGAGCGTCTGGACGCCGCACTGCGTACCGAGGAAGCGCGGCGGGTGACCGCCGAGCGTCAGGTGCAGGAACAGCGCGATCGGTTGGAACAGTTGCGGCTGGCGGCACGCGAAGTCCGGACCCGCGCCGACGGCATCGCGGAGCAGCTTCAGAGCCAGGGGTTCAGGGTCGAAGCCCTGCTGGCCGATCTGCCCGATGTGGCTGCGGCGCCCAATTGGCAGGAGCAGCTCGATGCCCTGGATCGCCGTATCCAGCGCCTGGGACCGATCAATCTCGCGGCGGTTGATGAATTTCGGCAGCAGTCGGAGCGCAAGGTGTATCTCGATACCCAGGACGCCGAGTTGCGCGACGCCCTGGAAACCCTCGAGAGCGCCATCCGCAAGATCGACCGTGAAACCCGCGCGCGCTTTCGGGAGACCTTCGACCAGATCAACAGCTCCCTCCAGGAGCTGTTCCCCAAGCTCTTTGGCGGCGGGCGGGCGGGCCTGGAGTTGACCGGCGACGATCTGCTGGATACCGGTGTGACCATCATGGCGCAGCCGCCCGGCAAGCGGAATGCCACCATTCATCTGCTCTCGGGCGGCGAGAAGGCATTGACGGCCATTGCGCTGGTGTTCTCGATCTTTCAGCTCAATCCGGCACCGTTCTGCATGCTCGACGAGGTGGATGCGCCACTAGATGATATCAATGCCGATCGCTATGCGCGGCTGGTGCGGGAGATGTCGGAAAAAGTACAGTTCATTTACATCACCCATAACAAGATCAGCATGGAAATCGCGGGTCAGTTGCTGGGTGTTACCATGCACGAGCCCGGTGTGTCGCGGCTGGTGGCGGTGGATGTCGATGAAGCCGTCCGTCTGGCCGAAGCCGGGTAAAGCCGTCGATGGGAATTCAGCGATCAACCTGAACGAGGTAGGGTAACGATGGATTTTGGCCCACGGGAGGTCCTCATTGCACTGGGCGCCCTGTTGGTGTGCGGCATCATTCTGGATGGTGTGCGCCGGATGCGGGCCGCTCGGCGCGGCAGTCTGCGTGGCCCGCGTCGGCAATCCATTTTTGACGACGACAGCCAGTCCGCCACTGATCACGACAACGATGAGCTGCCGGGGTCGGTCCGGGTCGTGGCGATTCGCGACGAACAGGCGACGGCGGAGATCAGCCAGAGCCTGCGCAAGCGCAGCGATCCCACATTTGCCTTCCGCGCCAGGCCTTACCACGAACCGCCACAGGCGCAGAACGAGGACGCGTTGGTGCCGGACCCGTCCCTGTCGGTGGATCAAGCCAGCGTGCCGGATCCGGCCGCGGAGCCAGGCGCCGAGCCGCTCGCGACGACCAGCGACATCCTGATTCCGGAACGGGAGCCCGATGTCGAATGCACCGACAGGCTCGAGCTCGACGTGGATGACCTGCCGCTCTTCCGAGGTGAGCCGGCTCCGAACATATCCATCAGCACAGAAAAGTCCGCGCGCTCGACACGGGGAGGAAGGCGGCGGGGCAGGGCATCGACCGAAGCCGATGCGGCGACCAAAGATGTGGGGGAAACCGACGCGGTGGTCATTCACCTGATGGCGCCGCCCGGACAGACGTTCAGTGCCAGGCCACTGTTTGCCGCGTTGCTGAACGCCGGATTGAAATTTGGCGAGCGCAATATTTTCCACAGTTACGACGACGCCGGAACCAGCAACGGCGAACCCGTGGCACGCTTCAGCGTCGCCAATGCGCTGAAGCCGGGGGCCTTCGAGGGTTCCCTGCATGAGTTCAGCACCCCGGGTGTGGCTTTTTTCATGCTGATCAACGAGCGGTCGGACCCGCTCGCCGTATTCGACGATATGCTGGCCTCCGCTCAGGCAGCGGCGCGGGAACTGGACGCCGAGCTGAAGGATGAACAGCGCGCCAGTCTGACGCGCGGCGGCATCGCTCTTTACCGCCAGCGTATTCTCGATTACAGCCGTCGGCACGGCCTCCGGGACTGATTGTCGTGCCGGATACGACGGCGCCCCCGGAGCTTGCCCAGGAGGCCAGATTGCTGCGCGAGCAGCTTCACCGCCACAACATCAGCTACTACGCCGAAGACAATCCGCGCATCAGTGACGCGCAATACGACAGCCTGCTGCGCCGACTTCAGGACATCGAAAATCTTCACCCCGATCTGCGCACCCCTGATTCTCCGACCCAGCGGGTAGGCGCGCCGCCGCTCGCCGCGTTCGCGCCGGTGCGGCACGCCGTACCCATGCTTTCCCTCGACAATGCATTCGGCGTCGAAGAACTGCGGGACTTCGACCGCCGTGTGTGCGAACGCCTTGGCCTCGATGCTTCGCCGGACTATGTGTGCGAACCTAAATTCGATGGTCTCGCGGTGAGTCTGCGCTATCAGGACGGCGTTTTTGTCCGGGGCGCTACCCGGGGCGACGGCGAAACCGGCGAGGATATCAGCGCCAATCTGCGTACCATTGCCTCGATTCCCCTGCGGCTCGACGGCGCGTCCGTGCCGCCGGTGCTGGAGGTGCGCGGCGAGGTCTACATGTCGCTCCGGGGTTTCGCGGAGCTGAATGCGCGCGCCGAACAAGCCGGGGAAAAGATCTTCGTGAATCCCCGCAACGCCGCCGCCGGCAGCTTGCGCCAACTGGATTCGCGCATCACCGCGAGCCGACCGCTGCGGTTCTGCGCTTACGGGATCGGTCAGACGGAAGGTTGGGATGACCCCGATACCCAGGCGGAACTGCTGGCCCGCCTGCGGGCCTGGGGTTTTCCCGTGAGTCCGCTGTTGACGGTGGCGGGAACGCTGGATGAAGTCATCGCCTATTTCGAGCGCCTTGGCACGCTGCGTTCCGAACTGGACTATGCCATCGACGGTGCCGTCATCAAGGTGAACCGTCTCGATCTTCAGCGTCAGCTCGGCTTTGTCGCGCGCGCGCCGCGCTCGATGGTCGCCTGCAAGTTTCCCGCGGAAGAGGCCACCACGACATTGCTCGGCGTGGAGTTTCAGGTCGGACGCACCGGAGTTGTGACGCCGGTGGCGCGCTTGCGTCCGGTATTTGTCGGTGGCGTAACAGTCGCCAATGCAACCTTGCACAATGCCGATGAGATCGCCCGGCTGGATGCGCGGATCGGGGACACGCTGGTGGTGCGCCGCGCCGGCGACGTGATTCCCCAGGTGGTGCGCGTGGTCAGTGAACTGCGCCCACGCGAAGCGCAACCCATCGTCTTTCCCGACCGATGCCCGGTGTGCCGATCCCCTCTGGAGCGGACGCCCGGCGAGGCCGCCGTGCGCTGCACCGGCGGCCTGGTGTGCCGCGCGCAGCGCCGCGAATCCATCCGGCATTTCGCCAGTCGCGGGGCGCTCGATATCGAAGGGCTCGGCGACAGGATCATCGAGCAACTGGTGGAGCGCGAGCTGGTGACGACGGTGGCCGATCTGTATCGGCTCGAACGCGCCCAACTCGCGGGCCTCGACCGCATGGCGGAAAAATCGGCGGACAATCTGCTCGCGGCCATCGCGCACTCCCGGGAAACGACCTTGCCGCGCTTTCTGTTCGCTCTGGGCATCCGCGAGGTGGGTCAGGCGACGGCACGGGCACTGGCCCGGCATTTCGGAACCCTCGATGCATTGATTGCGGCCGCGGAAGCGGATGCCGCTACCCCGGAATCCCAACAGCTGTCGCAGGTGCGGGACGTGGGACCCATCGTTGCGGGCCACATCAAGGATTTTTTTGCGAACCCGGACAATCGCGCTGTGGTGTCGGCGCTGCGCGCCGCGGGCGTCCACTGGCCGGAGCAGCCGGTCGAAATCGCTGCGTTGCCGGTGGCGGGCCAGACCTGGGTGCTGACCGGAACTCTGGAACATATGTCCCGGGACGAGGCCCGGGAGCGTCTGGAAGCCCTGGGCGCCACGGTCGCCGGCAGTGTTTCCGCGCGCACCCACGCCGTGGTCGCGGGCGCCAAGGCGGGTTCGAAGCTTGAACGCGCGCGCGCGCTGGGCGTGCGGATCCTCGACGAGGCGGAGTTCATGGAGTTGCTGCAATACAATAGCGGCGATTGACCGGGTTCGGACGCACCCGCCGCCCAGCGCGCCAGGAGCGATCGGCCGGGTTGATGGCGAAACTGAAAGACGGGCACGAAAATCGATTGGAGAGCGGGCTTGGACGGTGAGACGGTGGTATACGGTTGCATCAAGGATTGCGTGCCGAGTCGCGAGGCAGAGGAGCGGCTGCGGACCAATCGCGGCGTGATCGAAGAATTGCCGCCGGTCGACACCTGGCCGTTGATTTCCCGGGAGATGTTCGGCTGCCCGGAGCGTTCGCTGCTGCTCAATGGTCCGCACACCGAGGTCGTGCATTTCGGCGCGGCCTATCGGGGCATCGAATATGAGTGGGAGCTGTGGCTGCGGGAATTCGAGGCCGTGCTCTCCCGCATGTACTGGGTATCGGCGACAGTGCACCTCGAAACCGAGCTTGCCGGTACGCACTCCTTTCACTGGGACAGCGCCGGCGACGGTCATCGTCCCGGCGGCACCGCGCCGCGCATACGCTGCGAGTGGAGTCACGAGTCCTGAGCTGTCCCGATCGATCGTTGCCGTTCCGCGCGTCGCCGGGCCTGAACGCGCAGGGTAATCGCAGTGCTTGATCCGGTGCATGCGGGACGCTTTCGCTGGTATCTCGGCGGCGTGGGCACGGGCGCCGTCGCGATGGGACTGCAGGTCGTGCTGTTTCCCTGGATACTGGTCGGGGTGCTGCACGAAACGCCCGCCCGGGTCGGGCTGGCGCAGACCGCGGTCCTGGTTCCGAGCCTGCTGCTGATTCTGCTGGGCGGCGCCATTTCCGACAACCGTCATCTCGGCACCTATGTGCGGCGCCTGTTCTTTCTCTATGTACCGCCCTGCGGCGTGCTGCTGTGGGCCGCGCTGACCGCGCGGCTCGACTATCCGCTGCTGCTTCTGTTCGGTGTGTGCTACGGCACCATCACCGCCTTCGTGCAGCCGGCGCGGGAGGGACTGTTACCGCAGGTTTATGCCGGCAATATCCAGCAGTCGGTGGCGCAATCCACCTTTGTGCAGTTTGCGGCCCAGAGTGTGGGGATCGTCGCCGCCGGGCAATTCGATCGCATCGGCCTGCCGCTGCTGCTGCTGGTTCAGATGGTGATGTTCGTGATCGCCGGAAACCTGTTCCGCCGTGCGCAGCCGGCCCATGAGGGTTTGCAGACGGGACGGCGTCGTGAACCTCTGGGGGTTACTTCCGGTTTCGCGACGGTCTGGCGGCTGCCCGGGCTGCGCGCGCTGATGGCCGTGGTCAGCATCACCGGTTTTTTCGGTTTCGGCGCTTATCTGGTGGCGGTGCCGCTGATGATCCGCGAGATCTACCACGGCGGTGCCGGACTGTTCTCCGTGGTGCAACTGTGTTTCACGCTCGGTGTGTTGAGCGCGAACCTGCTCTTCATGCGCCGCGGCTCGTCGCTCGGCCGGCCCGGTCGGGCGCTGATTGTGAGTCTCTTTGGCCGGGGCATCGTGCTGGCGGTGCTGGCATTCCATCTGCCGCTGTGGGCGCTGTTTCCCGGCGTCGTGGTCTGGGGCATGTTCTCGGGCATGGCCATCACCCTGGGTCGGGTACTCACCCACACCCAGGCGCCGGATTCCCACCGCTCCCGCGTGGTGTCCATCTATCAACTGGCGTTCTTCGGCACCGCGCCCCTGGGCGCCTGGCTGACGGGACAGATGATTGCCGGGTTTGGTGTGCTGCCGGCGCTGGCCGCGCTGGGCGGCTGCACCCTGGTCGCATCCGCGCTCGCGACTTTTACGCCGGTGTGGCGAGCTGGCTCCGGAAGGCGATCAGCGCCGCCGTGACCGCGACATTGAGCGATTCCACGCCGTTGGCCATGGGAATGCGCACCCGGCGTTGGGCGAGCGCGGATACCGCCGCGGATACGCCATCGGTCTCGTTGCCCAGCACATAAACCACCGCGCCCCGGGGTCGGTAAGCGCCGAGCGCCACGGGCGCATCGGCGGCCAGCACGACGATCTCGACGCCCTGGGCCGCGAGCTCGGCGAGGGCATCGGGCAGGCGTTCGCAGCGCCACAAGGGGCAGCGAAACAGGGTACCGGCGCTGGCCTTGATGACCAGCGGCGACAGGGGCGCGCAGCCTTGGCGCGGCAGCAGCAGACCATCCAGGGGACTCGCGCAGACGGTGCGCACAATCATGCCCAGGTTCTGGGGATTGGTGACGCGATCCAGGGCGAGGAGTTGCAGTGGTCGCGCGCCCGCCAGCGGCAGGTCACGGTAGTCGGCGTGGCGGGGGCAGGCGATATCGGCGGCGACGCCCTGGTCCTGGCGGCCGTTCTTCGAAATCCGCGCCAGCTCTTCGCGGCTGTGGTGGCGGACATCGATGCCCCGTTGCTGCGCCAGGGCGAGCAGTTCGGCAATGGTGCCATCCGGCCGATTACTGGTTGCCAGATGCAAGCGGTGTACGCTCAGGAGCGGATCGCGCAGCGCTTCGAGGACCGGGTTGCGCCCGTAGACGGTAATGAATCTGGCGTAGAACTGCTTCTTTTCCTGGTAATCCACGCCGCGTCTGCTCAGTCCAGACATTGGAGGTAGGCGGTCACGGCGCGCGACAGCCCCATGGCGAGCGCATCCACGATCAGGGCATGGCCGATGGAGACTTCGAGCAGCTCGGGCAGCGCGGCGGCAAAGGCGCGCAGATTGTCCAGATTGAGATCGTGCCCCGCGTTGACGCCGAGCCCGAGCGCCGCGGCGTGCGCCGCCGCCTGTTGATAAGGCACGAGCGCGGTGTTCCCCGTGCCGTCCAGACAGGCGGCAGCGTAGGGGCCGGTGTAGAGCTCGATGCGATCCGCGCCGAGGGCGGCGGCACGGGCGATCTGCGCCGGATCCGGGTCCATGAACAGGCTGACGCGCACCCCCCAGTCCTTGAGTTGCGCGATCACCGGCGCCAGTGCCGCGCCATCGCGGTCGAGATCGAAGCCGTGGTCCGAGGTGAGCTGACTCGCCCCGTCCGGCACCAGCGTGCATTGCTGCGGACGGGTTTCGGCTACCAATGCCAAGAGTCCCGGATAAGTGCCGGCGGCCGGCGCAAACGGGTTGCCTTCGATATTGAATTCACGACCCGGGCAAGTCGCGACCAGCGCTGCCAGGGTGCGCACGTCGTCCGGGCGGATATGGCGCTGGTCGGGGCGCGGATGGACGGTGATCCCCGCTGCGTCCGCCGCCAGGCACACCCTTGCGTGCGCCACCACGTCGGGGTAGTTGCCGGGTCGGGAGTTGCGCAGCAGCGCGATCTTGTTCAGGTTGACGCTGAGGGCCGTCACCGCCGGACTAGATCCGCTTTGCTTTGATGATCAGGATGGGCTCACGGGGTTGTTGAACAAAGGCGCCACCGTTGTTGACCGTCGGGGCGGCACCGATGCGATCCAGCACGTCCTCGCCCTGGACGATGCGGCCGAACACCGTGTAACCGGGCTGGTCGCCTTTGGCGTTGAGCGCATCGTTATCCTTCAGATTGAAGTAAAACTGGGCGGAAGCGCTGTCCGGATCGGGTTTGCGCGCCATGGCAATGGTGCCGCGCGCGTTGCCGAGACCGCCGACGGATTCGTTCTTGACGGTTGCGCGGGTCGGCCTTTCGCTGCCATCCGCGGTGTAGCCGCCACCCTGGGCCACGAATCCGGCGACTACGCGGTGGAACTGCAGGCCATCGTAGAAGCCGCTGTCGACGTACTGAAGAAAGTTCGCCACGGTCGCCGGGGCGCGCTCCGCATCCAGCTCCACCCGTAGATCGCCGGCGCTGGTGTGCAGTTCGACCACCGGATTGCCGGCGGGAGCGGCATTCGCCACCGGAACGGCCAGCCCGAGGCTGGTCAACGCGATCAGCGCCAGATTTTTCAGCACCCGTCTTTTCTGAATAAAAATTTTCAACTCCATTCGGAATATCCCCGTCGTTTTGGCTTGAGCAGTGGCAGAACAGTACCCAGCAAGGCACCCAAGGACACCAGCAGTCCACCGAAGATGAACCAGCGTTGGACATCGTTGCTTTGCAGTTCTTCCTTGGTGGCGTGCAGCACGTCGATTTCGGACTGCAGAATCTGGTTGCGCGTCAGCAGCGCCTGATTCTGCGCGTACAGATCGTCGGTATCGGCGGCAGGACCGATCATCGGGGCTTCGCCCTCAGGCGCTGCCGGCACGGGCGTGCCGTCCGTGGTTGCCGCCGGCGTGCTTGAACCGAGCTTCCTGTTTTCAGCCTCCAGGCGCTGGATCTCTTCGCGCAGGGCGGCGAGCTGGTCCCGCGCGATGGGTTGTGATGTCAGATAACGGCTCGGCAGCCAGCCGGCAACGCCTTCGGCAGTTGCGACCCGGGTCCAGCCTTCGCCGGTTTCCAGGATTCTCACCTGCTGGCCGGAACGCATTCCCGGGCCGACGATCCGACAATCGCCGCAGGCGGCTTCCCGCAGGGACACCACGAGTTCATCAATGATGTAAGCGGAGTCCGCGCGCGCCAGACCGGGCGTCAGGCTGAGGGAGCAAAGCAGGCCGCTCGCGATGAGCAGGTGGGCCAGACGAGGAACATCCGGGCAACAAAAGTTCGCCTGCCGAAAGCCAGGCTGACGAAAGTCCGAACGGCGAACTGTTGCGGTAGGCAGCGCGGTTGGCATCAGGGCAAAACTCGCTTGAAAGGTTTGACGGTTACCGAGGCGTAGACGCCGGCGGCGATATAGGGGTCGTCGGCACTCCAGGCCTGGGCAGCGGCGAGCGAGGGAAATTCGGCGATGACAATGCTGCCCGTAAATCCGGCGGCGCCCGGGTTATCCGCATCGACGGCGGGAGTCGGCCCCGCCACCAGCAGCCGGCCGGCGGCCTTGAGTGCTTCGAGGCGTGCCAAGTGCGCGGGGCGAGCCTGGAGCCGGGCCGTCAGGCTGTCGGGAGTATCTTCGCAGATGAACACATACCACATGCTGAAACGGTCTCAATGCTGCGCCGGGTCGGGCGGAGTCCGGAGGAGAGCCTCGAACGTCAGGCCGGTCAATCGCGTGATGCAGCGAAACAGATAAAACAAGGCGCCCATCATGACCAGGGTGGCGGGAAGGGCAATTACGGGATAGCTCAGTGCCGTCAGTCGGCCCAATTGCTCGTTGTATTCGAGGCTGCCGGCGGTGGCCGTGACCACGGCAGTGGCCAGCAGATAATTGAGTGCAGAGGAAAGAAAAAACGAACCCGCCACCATCCAGGAAGCCCGCACCAAAGCGCGTTCGAAGGATGCCACTTCTCCCCGTGTCGCCAGCTCGGTGTGGATGCGCGCGGTGTCGACTACGGCGTCGTTCAGCAGCAGGCTCCGCACCAGGGGCCAGCGGGTCTTCAGGGACAGCACGATACCGATGCCGAGGACGCCGGGGATGGCCGCCTCCTTGAGCGCCAGATAGCGTGGCGGCAGCGCGAGCAGGCTTATGCCGCCGGTAAGAAGCACACTGATAACGCCAATGACCGAGAACAGATTGAATTTCCTGCGGCGGAAAAAATCCCACAGGCCATAGCCGATCGGAAAAGCGAGCGCCAAGACAATCCCCCAAGTCGTCCCCAGGGCATCCGGGCCGCTCAATTTCATCAGCACCAGCGAGGGGGCAACTATATTCAGCCCGAGATTGAGCAACAGGCTTTCGCGAGGTGGCGCGGTAGTGGCGGTCATGGGAAACGCGGTCTGGAAAGGCATGGATTCTACCGGTTTGGTGCGTCAGGGCACAGCCGCGAAGGCTTGCGGACGCGCAATTTTCCGAGGGGGGATCGCTTGCCGCAAGATATCGCGATGCCGACCGGCAGCGTGGCGCAGGGTGGGAGCAGTACGCAACGAAGTGGATGGCTGCCACAGCAGCCTTTCCGCAGCCTGCTATAGTGCTGCGCGCAACCACCGGCGTGCCCGGCAGCGGACGTAGTCATGGTCGAAACCTTACATATCCACCCCGACAATCCACAGGCACGCTTGCTGAGCAAGGTGGCGGACATCGTCCGCAAAGGCGGTCTGGTGGCGTATCCCACCGATTCGGCTTACGCGCTCGGCTGTCATCTGGGCGACAAGGAAGCTGTGGACCGCATCCGCCGCATTCGGGAACTCGACAAACACCACAATTTCACCCTGGTGTGCCGGGATCTGTCGGAGCTGGGCAACTACGCCAAGGTCGACAATCAGGTTTTTCGTCTGCTCAAGGCCCATACACCAGGGCCTTACACCTTTATCCTCAACGCTACCTCGGAAGTCCCGCGCCGATTGATGCATCCCAAGCGCAAGACCATCGGACTGCGGGTGCCGGATAACGCCATCACGCAGGGGTTGCTCGCCGAGCTGGGCGAGCCCCTGATGAGCGTCACGCTGATCTTGCCCGGGGACGCTTATCCCTTGTCCGACCCGGACGACATCCGGGATCGGCTGGGCACGCGGATCGACGCGCTGGTCGACGGCGGTTGCGGTTCGCTGGAACCCACTACCGTGATCGATCTGAGCGGCACCGAGCCCCAGTTGCTGCGGCGCGGTATGGGCGATCCGGCACCCTTCGGCTGCGCCTGACGCGGGCTGCGGTCACCGCCGTCGGGGCAGCGCCCTATAATGGCCGCGCCATTGCGGCCATCCATGGTTACCGGAGATCTGATGAGCACAGCGGACCCCCCAGCGCTGCCTGCGGTCGCGACACCGCCCCAGGCGCCCCGCCAGGAGGAACTGCCGTTCGCCATCGTGCTCGGCGAGCGCATGACCCAGCTGCCGGCGGATCTCTATATTCCACCGGACGCGCTCGAAGTCGTGCTGGAAACCTTCGAGGGTCCTCTCGACCTGTTGCTGTACCTGATCCGGCGTCGCAATCTCGACATCCTGCTGGTGAACGTCGCGGAGATCACCCGCCAGTACATCGAATACATCGGCATGATGGAGGCGCTGCGCTTCGAGCTGGCGGCCGAGTATCTGGTGATGGCCGCGATGCTGGCGGAGATCAAATCCCGCATGCTGCTGCCCCGTCAGGCCGAGATCGTTGACGAGGACGATCCCCGCGCCGAACTGATTCGCCGACTGCAGGAATACGAGCGCTTCAAGCAGGCCGCCGAGGCGCTGGATCTGCTCCCGCGCGTGGAGCGGGATGTCTTTCCCGCGACACTGCCGGCGCCGGATGGCCCGCAGCAACGCCCGCACCCGCCCGTGGAATTGCGGGAATTGCTGGTCGCGCTGGCCGGCGTGATGGCGCGGGCGCGGCTTCAGGAACACCACCATATCCGCTTCGAGCCGCTGTCGACCCGCGCCCGCATGGCCGAAATTCTGGATCGCCTGCGCACGGAGGCGTTCGTGCCCTTTGTAATGCTGTTCCGGCTCACGGAGGGACGGCGGGGCGTGGTGGTCACTTTTCTCGCGATCATGGAGTTGGTAAAAGAGTCCCTGATCGACATTGTCCAGGCCGAGCCCTACGGCCCCATTCATATTGCCGGGAGATCGATCGATGGAAGCTGAACGCCTGCGCATGATCATCGAAGGCGCACTGCTGGCCGCCGGACGGCCCCTGGATCTGGCCCAGCTGGACGCGCTGTTCGATCCCCTGGAACAGCCCGGCCAGGATGCGATTCGGACGGCGCTCGATGCCATCGCTGCCGCCAGTGCCGCACACGCCTGGGAGCTGCGCCAGACGGCGAGCGGCTATCGACTCCAGGTGCGCACCGAGCTGGCACCCTGGATCGGTCGGCTGTGGGAAGAAAAACCCCGGCGCTATACGCGCGCCTTCCTCGAAACGCTCGTGCTGATCGCCTATCGTCAGCCGGTGACGCGGGGCGACATCGAAGCCGTGCGCGGCGTGGCCGTGAGTTCGGATACCATCAAAGTCTTGCAGGAGCGGGAGTGGATCCGGGTGGTGGGGCATCGCGATGTCCCCGGCCGACCGGCGCTCTATGCCACCACCCGACAGTTTCTGGATTATTTCAATCTGGAGAGTCTGGAGCAGTTGCCGCCCCTCAGTGAGCTAAAGGATTTCGAGCTGCTGGAGCCCCAGCTGGAGCTGGCCGCCGCGGCTGCGCTCGAGCCCGCCGCTGCCGATCCGGGCGCTGCCGAAGCGCCCTCTGCCGATTCATTCGCCGCGGATGAGACGTCCGCTCATGCAACGGCACCCACACCATGACCGAAAAAATCCAGAAATTGCTCGCCAATGCCGGCCTGGGCTCGCGCCGGGAGATCGAAGGCTGGATCAGCAGCGGCCGGGTCACGGTCGACGGCAAGATCGCGGGCATCGGTGATCGCGCGACCGCGACCGCGGTCATCTGCGTCGATGGTCGACGCATCGCGCTCGCGGAAACCGCCGTGCCGCGGGTCCTGGTTTACAACAAGCCCGAGGGCGAGATCAGTACCCGCACCGATCCGAAAGCGCGGGCCACAGTGTTCCAGGCGCTGCCGGCGCTCAAGACCGGACGCTGGGTCGCGGTCGGGCGCCTGGACGTCAATACCAGCGGCCTGTTGCTGTTTACCAACGACGGCGAGCTCGCCAATCGCCTGATGCATCCGACCACCGGAATCGATCGGGAATACCGGGTGCGGGTGCGCGGCGAAGTGACTGACGAAATGATCGCGCGCCTCGTCGCCGGGGTCGAGCTGGACGACGGTCCCGCGCGCTTCGAACGCATCGTGCCGGGCGGCGGGGAGAACGCCAACCGCTGGTTTTCGGTGATCGTGCGGGAAGGGCGCAACCGCGAGGTGCGGCGTCTGTGGGAATCCCAAGGCTGTGTCGTGAGCCGGCTCAAGCGCGTCCGCTACGGACCCGTGGTGCTGCCGTCGTGGATTCGCCTGGGGCAGTGGGCCGACCTGCCGCCCGGGCAAATCGCCGGGCTGTACAGGGCGGCGGGGCTGGAGCGCGAGGTGGCGCCCCTGGTGCCCCACGAACTCCAGCATCGCGAGCGTCAGGAGCGTCGGCTGCGCGCGGGCGGCGGGCGCCGGGGGCAGTCCCGCAAGCATTAGCAGTCTGCGCTCGCCCTACTGGGCGTCGAAGGACTGTCCGGTCACGCCCTGACTGTCCGGCCCCATCAGGTACAGGTAGGCCGGCATCAGATCGGCGGGCGTTTTCACCGTCGCGGGATCTTCGGCCGGGTACGCGGCGGCGCGCATGGCGGTGCGGGTGGCGCCCGGGTTGATGCAATTCACGCGAATCCGGCTGGTGCGCTCCAGCTCTGCCGCCAGCACCTGACTCATGCCCTCCACCGCGAATTTGGATACCGCGTAGGCGCCCCAGAACGCCCGGCCCGCGCGGCCGACGCCCGAAGAGGTGAACAGCACCGCGGCGTCGGGCGCCTCGCGCAGCGCCGGCAGCAGTGCCTTGGTAAGGAGGAATTCCGCGGTCACGTTGACGTGCAGCACGCGCGCCCAGCTCGCCGCGCCGTAGTTGGCGATGGTGGTGCGCTCGCCCAGCAGGGCGGCATTGTGCAGCAGGCCGTCCAGACGACCGAATTCGTCGGTTATCTGTGCGGCCATCGCCTGGTAATGGGTTTCAGTGGCGCCTTCGAGGCAGAGCGGGTAGATGGCGGGCTCGGGGCTGCCGGCGGCGAGGATTTCGTCATAGACGCTTTCGAGTTTGGCGACGGTGCGACCGCACAGGATCAGGGTGGCGCCGTGGCGCGCAAAGGTGACGGCGGCGCAGCGGCCGATACCCGCGCCGGCACCGGTCACCAGAATCACCCGGTCGCGCAACAGGGTCGGGGAGGGCGTGTAGCTGCTGGGTACGGTGGAAACAGACATGGCGGCGACGGGTTTCTCGGCAGGGTCAGAACAGCAGATCGTGAAGTTCGTGAGCGCTGGCGATGCGATGGTGCGCGTTCCAGTCGGCGGGGTCTTCGCCGGCGTCGATATAGCCGTAAATCGCCGCCACCGTGCGGGTGCCGGCGCTGCGCCCCGCATCGATGTCGCGGCGATGATCGCCGATCATGATGCAGGCGTCCGGTGCGACGCCGAGCCGGGCGCACGCGAGCAGGATCGACTCCGGGTGCGGTTTGGTATGGGTGACGTGATCGGGGCAGATCACCGCGCCCGGCGCCGGTGACAGATTCATGTCCCGCAGCAGCGGCGTGGTGTAGGTGCTGGGCTTGTTGGTGACCACGGCCCAGGGAATGCCGGTTTCGCCCAGGCGCGCGAGCACGGCTTCGATACCGGGAAAGGGGCGAGTGTGGCGCGACAGGTTGGCGCGATAGATCGCCAGAAATTCGGCGCGGATCTGCTCGAATCGGGGATCCTCCGCCGTACAGCCGAAGGCCCGCGCCACCAGACCCGCCGAGCCGTCGGTGACCAGGGTCCGAATCTCCGCATCGGGAAGCGGCGCCACGCCGCGCGCTTGCAACATCTGGTTAAGGGAATAGGCGAAGTCCGGCGCGGTGTCGAGCAGGGTGCCGTCGAGATCGAACAGGACGGCGCGATAGCGGCTCAAGAGGCTTCTCCGGGAGCGGCCCGCGTGGCGTGGAGCAGGTAATTCACGTCCACGTCCCGCGCCTTCAGGTGATAGCTGCGGGTCAGCGGGTTGTAGAGCATGCCCGTCATGTCCTGCACCTCGAGATCCGCCGCGCGACACCAGGCGGCGAGTTCCGCCGGGCGGATGAAACGGGCGTAGGTGTGGGTGCCGCGCGGCAGCAGGCCCAGCAGGTATTCGGCGCCGATGATCGCCAGGGCAAATGCCTTGGGATTGCGGTTGATGGTGGAGAAAAACAGGTGGCCGCCGGGTTTGACCAGCTGCGCGCAGGCACGCACCACAGCGGCGGGGTCGGGCACATGCTCCAGCATTTCGAGGCAGGTGACCACGTCGAAGGTACCGGGCGCCTCGGCGGCCAGTACCTCGGCCGCGATGCAGCGATAGTCCACGGCGACGCCGGACTCGATGCCGTGCAGTCGCGCCACCGCGAGCGGCGCTTCACCCAGATCGATGCCGGTGACCTGCGCGCCGCGGCGCGCCATGGCTTCGGCCAGAATACCGCCGCCGCAGCCCACATCCAGCAGCCGGCTCCCCGCGACCGGGGCACGCTCGTCGATCCAGTTGGCGCGCAGGGGGTTGATTTCATGGAGCGGCCTGAATTCGCCGGTGGCATCCCACCAGCGCGCGGCCAGTGCCGCGAAGCGGGCGATTTCGGCGGGATCGACGTTGCCGTGGACGGAGGCGTCGGAATCAGCAGTGGACATGGGCAGTCACCGACATGGGTGGGGTCTCAGCGGGTGTTGGCGGCGATGCGGTCGCGCCATTCCCGGACGCGGACGGTGAGTGCCGGCAGGTCGATGGTCCGGTGCGCGCGCCCGTCGAGGACGCACTGTCCCGCCACCCAGGCGTGACTGACGCGCCGCCCGCAGCCGGTGTACACCAGTTGCGAGAGCGGATTATACAGGGGCTGCGCGCCCGGATCGGTGAACTCCACGGCGATCATGTCGGCGGCCTTGCCGGCTTCGAGGCTGCCGATTTCGTCGTCCAGACCGAGCGCCGTGGCGCCGCCGAGTGTCGCCAGCTCGATCACTTCGGCAGCGCCGAGGTGGGAAGGGTCACCGCTCAGGCCCTTGGCGAGCAGCGCGGCGGTGTGCATTTCGCCGAACAGATCGAGGTCGTTGTTGCTTGCGGCGCCGTCGGTACCCAGCGCCACCGGAATGCCTGCGCTGCGCAGCATCTGCACCGGGCAGAAGCCGCTGGCGAGCTTGAGGTTCGATTCGGGGCAGTGGATCACGCTGGCGCCGGTGGTGGCCAGGAGTTCGCAATCGCTGGCGTCTACCTGCGTCATATGGACGCACTGGGTCGTGCGCGACAGCAGCCCGAAGCGGTGCAGGCGGGCACTCGGACGATCGCCGTGGGCGGCGATGGCGTCGGCCACCTCGCGCGCGGTTTCATGCAGGTGGATGTGAACGGCGGCTTGCAGTTCCTCGGCGTAAGTCGCGATGCGCTCCAGGGTGGCGTCGGCCACGGTGTAGGGCGCGTGCGGGCCGAAGGCCACCCGCAGCAGTGGATCGCCCTGGTTGTCGTCGTAGACCGCGAGGCCCTTGTGCAGGTACTCGTCCGCATTGCGTGCCCAGGGTGTCGCAAATTCCAGGATCGGGAAGGCGATCTGGGCGCGGATGCGGGCCTGCCGCGCGACCGTGGCGACCACGTCGGGGTAGAAGTACATGTCGGCAAAGCAGGTAGTGCCGGTGGCGAGCATTTCCGCAATGGCGAGCCGGGTGCCGTCGGCGACGAAATCGGCGCTCACCCAGTGTGCCTCGGCGGGCCAGATGTGCTGTTCGAGCCAAGTGTCGAGGGGCATGTCATCGGCGAGGCCGCGGAACAGCGACATGGCGGCGTGGCCATGGGCGTTCACCAGACCGGGCATCAGCAGACTGTCGGGAAGGTGCAGGAACTGCGCCGCCGGATGCTTGCGGATGGCCTCGGCGCGCGGCAGCAGCTCCACAATGCGCTCGCCTGCGATGACCACAGCGCAGTCGCGATAGACCGCGCCCCGGGGTACCACGGGCACCACCCAGCCGGCGGAAACCACCAGGTCGGCGCGCGGAAAATGGGGTGGGGAGGGGGGCGGCAGGCTCATGGCGGCGGCAGTATAACGCGGCCGGGATGATGGAGCCCTGTGCTACAATGCGCCGCCTTTTTGAACACCTGCGACCGCGGGTCGAGCCTGCCGGTATTGGCAGCGATTGCCGGAGAAGTGACGCGAGATGAGTGAGTCGATCGCCAGAGAAATCTTTCCGGTAAACATCGAAGACGAGTTGCGCCAGTCCTATCTGGACTATGCCATGAGCGTCATCGTCGGGCGGGCACTCCCCGATGTGCGCGACGGGTTGAAGCCGGTTCACCGACGCGTACTGTTCGCCATGAGCGAGCTCAACAACGACTGGAACCGCGCCTACAAGAAATCGGCGCGGGTGGTCGGCGACGTTATCGGTAAATACCACCCGCACGGCGATTCCGCGGTCTACGACACCATTGTGCGCATGGCGCAGTCGTTCTCGCTGCGTTATCCGCTGGTGGACGGCCAGGGCAACTTCGGCTCCATCGACGGCGATGCGCCGGCGGCGATGCGTTATACCGAAATCCGCATGTCGCGCATCGCCCACGCGCTGCTGGCCGATCTCGACAGCGAAACGGTCGACTTCGCGCCCAACTACGACGAGACCGAACAGATTCCCACGGTGCTGCCGACCCGGGTGCCCAACCTGCTGGTGAACGGCTCGTCCGGGATTGCGGTCGGCATGGCCACCAATATTCCGCCGCACAACCTGTCGGAAGTCATCAAGGCCTGCATCGCGCTGCTCGATAACCCCGAGTTGAGCGTGGACGAGTTGATCGAGATCGTGCCCGGACCCGACTTTCCCACCGCCGGCATCATCAACGGGCGTGCCGGGATCGTCGAGGCCTATCGCACGGGGCGCGGCCGCATCCTGGTGCGGGGCCGGGCGCAGGTGGAACCCATGGAAAAGGGCGATCGCGACCGCATCGTGATCACCGAAATACCCTATCAACTCCAGAAAACCCGGCTCATCGAAAAAATCGCCGAGCTGGTGAAAGAGAAGAAAATCGAAGGCATTTCCGAGCTGCGCGACGAGTCGGACAAGGACGGGTTGCGCGTGGTGGTGGAGCTCAAGCGCGGCGAGTCGGGCGAGGTGCTGCTGAACCAGCTCTATGCCCAGACGCAGCTCGAAACCGTGTTCGGGATCAATATCGTGGCCCTGGTCGATGGCCAGCCGAAAATCCTCAACCTCAAGCAGCTGATCGAAGCCTTCATCCGGCACCGCCGCGAAGTGGTCACGCGCCGCACCATGTATCTCCTCCGGCAGGCGCGCGAACGCGGACATGTGCTGGAAGGTCTGGCGGTGGCGATCGCCAATATCGACCCGGTCATCGAGTTGATCAAGGCGTCGGCCAGCGCCGCCGAAGCGCGCGAGGCCCTGATCGCCCGGGCCTGGGACGCGACTGCGGTGATGCCGTTTCTGAGCGTGGCGGGTCACGATGCCAGCCTGCCGGACGACGTGGACCCGCAGTGCGGATTGCACCCGGACGGTTATCACCTGTCGGAAGCCCAGGCACGCGCGATCCTCGAATTGCGCCTGCATCGCCTGACCGGGATGGAACACGCCAAGCTGCTGGAAGAGTACCGGGAGAAGCTCGACGAGATCAGGGATTACCTCGATATTCTCGGCGATCCGGAGCGGCTGAAGACGGTGATCCGCGACGAAATGCTGGAAGTCGACCGGGATTTCGGCGATGCGCGGCGCACCGAAATCGTCGCCTCGCAGCTCGATCTCACCATCGAGGACCTGATTCCGGAAGAAGACCGCGTGGTGACCATTTCCCACGCCGGCTACGCCAAGAGCCAGCCGCTGGTGGACTATCAGGCGCAGCGGCGCGGAGGTACCGGCAGGTCCGCGACGGCGGTCAAGGAAGAAGACTTCGTCGAGCGCCTGCTGGTGGCGAGCACCCATGCCACCATCCTGTGTTTTACCAGTGCCGGAAAGGTGTACTGGCTCAAAACCTACCAGATTCCGCTGGCCGGTCGCGGCGCACGCGGCCGACCGCTGGTAAACCTGCTGCCGCTTGAACAGTCAGAGCGGGTGACCGCGATTCTGCCCGTCACCGAATATCGCGAAGATCAGTTCGTGCTGATGGCGACCGCCGCCGGCATCATCAAGAAAGTGGTACTGACGGAATTTTCGCGCCCGCGCAGCGTCGGGTTGCGCGCGCTGGAGCTGGATCCGGGCGACAGCCTGGTCGGCACCGCGATCACCCGCGGCGACCAGGATGTGATGCTGTTTGCCAGTACCGGCAAGGCGGTACGTTTCAATGAAGCCGATGTGCGACCCATGGGGCGCACCGCGCGCGGCGTGCGCGGGATGCGTCTCCCCGAGGGCGAGCGCATGATCTCCCTGATCATCCCGGAAGCCGGGCGACGGGTGCTGGCGGTGAGTGCCAAGGGCTATGGCAAGCGCACTGAGCCTGACGAGTTTCCGGTGCATGGCCGGGGCGGGCAGGGCGTGATTGCGATGCAGACCTCCGCCCGCAACGGTGCCCTGGTGGGTGCCGTGCAGGTGGCCGACGGCGATGAAATCATGTTGATTTCCGATCAGGGCACATTGGTGCGAACCCGGGTCGACGAAATTTCCGTGCTCAGTCGCAACACCCAGGGCGTGCGCCTGATCCGGGTGCGCGAAAACGAGACCCTGGTGGGAATCGCGGTCGTCAGCGATGACGGAAGTGAAGCGGAGGTCTGAGATGACGTCGTCATCGGACAACGGCGCGGCGGCGCTCGCGCATCTGCGTGAGCAGATAGACGCCATCGATCGGCAGCTTATCGCGCTGCTGAGCGACCGGGCCCGCTGCGCGCAGGCGGTGGCGAAGGTCAAGGCGGATAGCGGCGATACCCAGTTCTACCGGCCGGAACGCGAAGCGCAGATTCTGCGTGCGGTAAAGGACAACAATCCCGGGCCCCTGGCGGCTGAGGAGATGGCGCGGCTGTTCCGCGAAATCATGTCGGCCTGTCTGGCGTTGGAGCAGCCCATAAAGGTCGCCTTCCTCGGGCCGGAAGGCACCTTCACCCAGGCGGCGGCCCTGAAGCATTTCGGGCATTCCGCCGTGGCGGTACCGCTGCCGGCCATCGACGAAGTGTTTCGCGAAGTCGCGGCCGGTGCCGCGGATTACGGCGTGGTGCCGGTGGAAAACTCCACCGAGGGTGTGGTCAATCACACGCTCGACAGTTTTCTCGATTCCAGCTTGCAGATTAGTGGCGAGGTGGAACTGCGGATTCACCAGCATCTGCTGATCGGCCCCAATACCAGGCCGGATGCGATTACGCGGGTTTATTCGCACCCCCAGTCGTTGGCGCAATGCCGCAAATGGCTCGATGCCTATCTGCCCAAGGCCGAGCGCGTGACCCTCAATAGCAATGCCGAAGCCGCGAAACGGGTGGCGGGCGAATGGAGCTCCGCGGCCATCGCCGGCGCCATGGCGGAATCCCTGTATGGCTTGACGCGCCTGCACAGCAATATCGAGGATGAACCCGACAACACCACGCGGTTCTTGATCATCGGGCGCAGTGATGTGCCGCCCAGCGGCGATGACAAGACTTCGATCATGGTGTCGGTCAAGAACGAGCCGGGCGCTCTGTACCGGTTGCTGGAGCCGTTCCGCAATCACGGCATCGATCTCACCCGCATCGAGACCCGGCCGTCCCGGAGTCGTAAATGGAGCTACATTTTCTTCATTGATTTCGCGGGTCATCGCGACGATCCCGCCGTGCGGCTGGCACTCGACGAAATCCGTCCCACGGTTGTAGAACTTCGACCGCTGGGGTCATACCCGCGCGCGGTGCTCTGAGCCGGTGTCCCGGAACGTGAGCGATAGCCCGGTTGGCATCGGGCGTCTGTTGGTCGTCGGGTTGGGTCTCATGGGTGGCAGTCTGGCGCTGGCTGCGCGCCAGCGCGGACTTTGTCGTGAAGTCATCGGTCATTCGCGCAGCGAAACCACTCTGGCGGACGCTGTGCGCCTGCATGTGGTTGACCGCATCGAGCCCCATCTGCCGACCGCGTTGTCCGAACTCACGTCCGGCGATCTGGTGGTGATCGGGGTGCCGACCCAGGTCGTGCCGGAGATCCTGGCCGAGATTCGACGCTACACGGACGATGGCGTGACCCTGACGGATGTGGCGAGCGTGAAGGGCAGCGTGGTGGCGGCGGCGCAGTGCGTTTATGGCGCCATGCCGCCGCAGTTCGTGCCCGGGCATCCCATCGCGGGGTCCGAGAAAAGCGGTGTCGGCGCAGCGCGCGCCGATTTGTACGAGCACCACGAAGTCATTCTGACACCGGTGGCCGAGACCAATGCGCGCCATTTGGCGCGGGTGCGCAATCTGTGGACCGGTGTCGGCGCCCGGGTCAGCGAGCTCACCCCCGAGGTACACGATCAGGTACTCGCCGCCACCAGTCACCTGCCCCACATGCTCGCGTTCGGCCTTGTCGACGCCCTGGCCGAGATGGCACGCAGCCAGGAAATTTTTCGCTATGCCGCCGGGGGCTTTCGGGATTTTACCCGCATCGCGGGTAGCGACCCGGTGATGTGGCGCGACATCGCCTTGGCGAATCGGACGGCGTTGATGGCGGTATTCGATCGCTTCGAGACGCAGCTCGCCGCCTTGCGGGCGGCGATTGCCGGCGGCGACAGCGACTTTCTTACCGGCGTTTTTACCCGGGCCCAGGCCGCGCGCCGGCATTTCGAGGTTATGCAGGAGAGCAAACCCTATATGAGCATCTCCACCAGTCGCAGTGCCTACCGCGTTGCCCCGGGCGGCAGTTTGATCGGCGACATCCGCGTTCCGGGCGACAAGTCGATCTCCCATCGTGCCATCATGCTGGGCGCGCTCGCCGAGGGCACCACCCGGGTGCAGGGATTTCTCGAAGGGGAGGACAGCCTGGCGACACTTCAGGCATTCCGGGATATGGGCGTGGTCATCGAAGGTCCCGATCATGGCGCGCTCGTCATTCACGGCGTTGGCATGGGTGGGTTGAAACCGCCGGCCGGGCCGCTTTATCTCGGGAATTCCGGTACCTCCATGCGATTGCTGACCGGCTTGCTGGCGGGACAGGGCTTCGATGTCACCCTGACCGGCGACGCATCCCTGTCGAAGCGGCCGATGCGGCGCGTGACCGAGCCGCTGGCGCGCATGGGTGCACGGATCGAGGCGACTGCCGCCGGCACGCCGCCGCTCGCGATTACCGGTGGTCATGGGCTGCGGGGAATTCGCTACGATCTGCCCATCGCGAGCGCCCAGGTGAAATCCTGTCTGCTGCTCGCGGGCCTGCGCGCCGAGGGCGAAACCGATCTGCTGGAGCCAACGCCGACGCGGGACCACACCGAGCGCATGCTGCGCGGCTTTCAGTATCCCGTGCGCCATGAAGGTGGCCGCATCCGCCTCACCGGCGGTGGCAAGCTGGTGGCCTGCGATCTTCAGGTGCCGGGCGACATTTCATCCGCCGCGTTCTTTCTGGTCGGTGCGAGCATTGCCCCCGGTTCCGATCTGACGCTGCGCGGGGTCGGCGTCAACCCGACTCGCGACGGCGTGATTCATATCCTGCGCGCCATGGGTGCCGATATCGAACTGTTGAATGTGCGCGAAGTCGGAGGTGAACCGGTCGCTGACCTCCGGGTGCGTGCCGCGCCCTTGAAAGGCATTGCCATACCCTCACATCTGGTCGCCAACGCCATCGATGAATTCCCCGCGCTATTCATCGCCGCCGCCTGCGCCGAAGGCACCACGGTATTGACCGGCGCCGCGGAATTGCGGGTCAAGGAGAGCGATCGCATTCAGTCCATGGCGGACGGGCTGAACGTGCTGGGCATCGATGCCCAGCCGACGCCAGACGGTATCCGCATTGTGGGCGGTACGCTCGGCGCGGGTATCGTCGAGAGTCAGGGCGATCACCGTATCGCCATGGCCTTTGCCATCGCCGCGCTGCGCGCGACGGGAACCATTGTGATTCAGGACTGTACCAATGTGCTGACCTCGTTTCCGGGTTTTCCCCAGCTGGCGAATGGCATTGGACTGGGAATTGTCGAGGTGACGGAATGAAGGATGCAGCGACGCCCGTGATCGCCATCGACGGACCGAGCGGCGCGGGCAAGGGGACGGTCAGCGTGATTCTGGCCCGTCGGCTGGGTTTTCATTACCTCGACAGCGGTGCTCTGTACCGGCTGCTCGCCGTGGCAGCCGCGCGCCATCAGGTGACATTCGACAATATCGACGGTCTTGCCGTGCTCGCCGCCCATATGGATGTCCTGTTCCGGATGGCACCGGGCGACGCGGAACCCGCCATTACGCTGGAGGGAGAGGATGTCACCCGATTGCTGCGCGCAGAGCAGATCGGTGCGCAGGCGTCTCTTGTGGCGACCATCCCCGAAGTTCGCGCGGCGCTGCTGCGGAGGCAGCGGGCCTTTGCCCGGCCGCCGGGGCTGGTCGCCGACGGCCGGGATATGGGCACGGTCGTTTTTCCGGACGCCGCCCTCAAGGTGTTCCTCACGGCGAGCCCGGACGAGCGCGCCCGGAGACGCTATAACCAGTTGATTGGAAAAGGGGAAACTGCTAGCCTTCGCGACCTTGTCGCACAGGTCAACGAGCGCGACGAGCGGGATCGCGCCCGCCCGGTGGCGCCGCTGCGACCGGCGGAGGATGCGACGGTTATGGATTCCACCACAATGACCATCGACGAAGTGGTCGAGGCGATTCTGGCCGTGGCGCGGGAGCGATTGCGTTAGCAGTCGCGCACGCGATGGGTTTTTAACGACGTTCTTTTAACGAAGTTCAAGGATGGGTGCGCGGTGTTCATTCCAGTCCGGGCCGCGGACTCCTCAACCAAGCAGACGACTCTCTGGGCTGGCAGAGGGTCGGCGCGCAAGCGCACCACTATGAGTATCACACGCAATGAGCGAAAGTTTCTCCCAACTGTTTGAAGAAAGCCTGAAAACTGTCGACATGGTGCCGGGCACCATCGTCACCGGTGTCGTGATCGATGTGGACAAGGACTGGGTTACGGTCCATGCCGGATTGAAGTCAGAAGGCATCATTCCGCTGAGTCAGTTTTTCGATGAAAACGGCATCGCCACGGTTGCCATCGGCGATGAAGTACAGGTGGCCCTTGAGGCGGTCGAGGACGGGTTTGGCGCCACCCGCTTGTCACGGGAGAAAGCACGCCGCGCGGAATCCTGGATGGTACTGGAAAAGGCGTTCACCGAAGGCAGTGCGGTGACCGGGATCATCAGCGGCAAGGTCAAGGGCGGGTTTACCGTGGATCTGGATGGCGTGCGCGCCTTCCTGCCCGGCTCCCTCGTCGATGTCCGGCCGGTGCGCGAAACCACGCATCTGGAAGACAAGCCGCTTGAATTCAAAATCATCAAGCTCGATCAGAAGCGCAATAACGTCGTGGTTTCGCGCCGCGCCGTCATGGAGGCCGCAAACAGTGTCGAGCGTGAGGAATTGCTGCGCACCCTCGAAGAAGGCGTGGTCCGCAAAGGTGTGGTCAAGAACCTCACCGATTACGGCGCCTTTGTCGATCTGGGCGGCATCGATGGTCTGCTGCACATCACCGACATGTCCTGGAAGCGCGTCAAGCATCCGAGCGAAGTTGTTGAAGTAGGCGACGAGATCGACGTCAAGGTGCTCAAGTTCGATCGCGAGCGCAACCGCGTTTCCCTCGGCCTGAAGCAGCTCGGCGAAGATCCCTGGAGCGATATCGTGGCGCGTTACCCGCGCAACTCCCGCCTCCCGGCAACCGTGACCAATCTCACCGACTACGGCTGCTTTGCCGAGCTGGAAGACGGTGTCGAAGGGCTTGTGCATGTATCCGAAATGGATTGGACCAACAAGAACATCCATCCCTCGAAAGTGGTCCAGGTCGGCGACCGCATCGAAGTCATGGTGCTCGACATCGACGAAGAGCGGCGCCGCATCTCGCTGGGCATGAAGCAGTGCCTGCCCAACCCGTGGGACGAGTTCGGCAAGCTTCACTCCAAGAACGATCTAATCAAGGGTACGATCAAGTCGATTACCGACTTCGGTATTTTTATCGGCCTGGACGGCGGGATCGACGGCCTTGTCCACCTGTCCGATATTTCCTGGAATCAGCCCGGCGAAGAAGCGGTACGCAATTATCGCAAGGGCGACGAGATCGAAACGGTGATTCTGGCTGTGGATCCCGAGCGCGAGCGGATTTCGCTCGGCATCAAGCAACTGGCGGACGATCCGTTTTCCAACTATGTTACCCGCAATGACAAAGGCGCCATCGTTAGCGGAACGGTCCGTGAAGTGGATGCCAAGGGCGCCATCATCGATCTTGGCGACGGCATCGAAGGGCAGTTGAAGGCTTCCGAGATCGGCCGGGACAGGGTCGAGGATGCGCGTAATGCCTTGCGTGTCGATGACAAGGTGGAAGCGCAGATCATCAATATCGATCGCAAGAACCGCGTCATCAATCTTTCCGTCAAGGCCAGGGAGTCCACCGACGAGCGTGCCGCGGTCAAGGCACACAAGCGTCAGGAAACCGAGGCGATGCCCAACACGACCATCGGCGATCTGATCAAGGCGCAAATGGACAGCGCGGATCGCTGATCGGGTTTGCACTTTAAACGCGGTGGTGAATATGCCATTGACCAAGTCCGACCTTATAGAACGCATCGCTGCGCGGCAGGACCAGCTGCCGCCCAGGGATGTGGAAATGGCCATCAAAATGATCATGGAAGAAATGGCACGTGCGCTGATCAACAATCGGCGTATCGAAATTCGAGGGTTTGGCAGTTTTTGTCTGCACTACCGCGCACCCCGTTTGGGGCGCAACCCAAAGACTGGCGGTACCGTGGAGTTGCCGGGAAAATGGGTTCCCTATTTCAAACCTGGAAAGGAGCTCCGCGAGCGTGTAAACGCGTCGCTGGAGCCCTGACGCGCTAGGATCCGCGCCGTGCGCCGAGCCAAGGCATTGTTCTGGGTATTGCTGGCGGTGCCGATGGCTGGCATCGGTGTCTGGTTCGTGCAGGACAACAGCACCCTGGTTTCCTTGGTGCTGCTCGGCTTTCCGCTGGGGGAATTGCCGTTGGGTATCTGGCTGACGCTGACGTTTCTTGTCGGAGTGCTGAGTGCCGTGCTCGCGACGGTGCCCGCGCTGGGCGCCGCGCGATTGCGGCAGCGGCGTCTTGAACGCGAAATCGCGCGACTCAAGACCATCGCGAAATGACGGGTGGCGGGTAATGTCTCCGCGCGCGCAGGGATCACGCATAATCGTGGCCCTGGACTACCCCGACGCGGACTCGGCGCTGAGGTTCGTCAGCAGGGTGCATCCGGATCTCTGTCGTCTCAAGGTCGGTAAGGAACTGTTTACCGTAGCCGGGCCGCAATTGGTACAGCGTCTGGTAGCGTCAAGATTCGACGTGTTCCTCGACCTGAAATTTCATGATATTCCTTCGACGGTCGCCAAGGCAGTTGCTGCGGCCGGCAACCTGGGTGTCTGGATGACCAACGTCCACGCCGCGGGCGGTAGCGCCATGATGGTCGCGGCCGCAGAGTCCCGCCGCGCGGCGGGGCAGCATCTGCTGCTGGTGGCAGTCACCATTCTCACCAGCATGAATCAGGCGGATCTTGACGAGATCGGGTTCGATCGACCTCTGGCAGAGCAGGCCCTTCATCTTGCCACTTTGGCTCAGCGCAACGGGCTCGACGGTGTGGTTTGCTCGGCATGGGAAGCGGGCGCGATACACCGTCGGCTCGGTGACGATTTTCTCTGTGTCACGCCCGGTATCAGAGGCGCCTCCGCGCTGGCCACCGGTGATGATCAGACGCGGGTCATGACGCCGTTCGAGGCTGTCCGGGCGGGCAGCGATTATCTAGTTGTGGGGCGGCCGGTAACGCAGTCCACCGACCCCGTGGCGGTCCTGCTTGATATGGCCCGGCAAATCGCAGAATATTGACCGGGCGCGAAGTGATCGCGCTCATTCATTGACAAGGAGCACGCAAGTGCAGGGAGTTGAACATGAAAAAGGTGCGTCGATTTGAAAAAGTGGCTTTGGTGGCCATGGCTTTGATGCTGCCCTCAACCTCACTCTGGGCCGTGGAGGGCAAGGCTGGCGTTGATAAACCTCCGACAAGCACTACCCAGGCAGCGACCAGGGCCGAGGCGGCGGTCAACGTCAATACCGCAAGTGTCGAGCAGCTCGCGTCGGGACTGGTCGGAGTAGGACCCGCCAAGGCCCAGGCCATCGTTGCCTACCGGGAAACGAACGGTCCTTTCAAGGACCAGGCGCAGCTACTCAATGTCAAGGGCATCGGAGAAGCGATTCTCAGGCAAAATGAGGGCAGAATCGCGTTTTGATGGTCGGATCGAACCGTTGCGGCCACGTTTTTCGGAGCGTGGCCTTTTTTCAACGTGCTGCAACGGAGTCGGGGGCTCGATCTGAAAATCATCGCCCTGATGGTGAGTCGTTTGTGGTTCGATCGCAGCGCGTATCAAGGCCTGAGCGCAATGCGGAATCAGCTTTGCGCGAGATCAAAAAAATTCCGATGCAGCAACAAGGGCAGGAGAACCCGGCCGCTGTAAATTCTGCAAGGCATCCCTGAGGGCGAACCCTCAAAGACTGTCCCGCCGGGAAATATGTTTGGCTCCGCCTGCTGGACTCGAACCAGCGACCCAATGATTAACAGTCATTTGCTCTACCGACTGAGCTAAGGCGGAGTGGCAGGGGGCGCATGATAAAAGCGGCTTTGCACATCGTCAACCAATGATGGTGCCCTGCTGCGTCGGGAGTTACCTGTACTCTTGTTGTGAAGCGGTCGGAGGGAGCCGGCGCGCGTTTCCGGGGTTCACTGCTAAAATCCCAAGGCTCCCCTAGGGTAAGGTCATCGCGATAATGGATAAACCACTCGCCGTCGTCAGCGATTACGAACCTGCCGGAGACCAGCCGGCTGCCATCGCCGCGCTGGTGGAAGGACTGGAGGCCGGGCTTGCCGCCCAGACGCTGCTCGGTGTCACGGGCTCCGGCAAGACCTTCACGGTGGCCAAGGTGATTGAACAGGTTCAGCGGCCCGCTCTCGTGCTCGCGCACAACAAGACCCTGGCGGCACAGCTGTACGGGGAACTGCGCGATTTTTTTCCACGCAATGCCGTCGAGTATTTTGTCTCCTATTACGACTACTACCAGCCCGAAGCCTATGTGCCGGCATCCGATACCTACATCGAAAAGGATGCCTCGATCAATCAGCACATCGAACAGATGCGGCTGTCGGCGACCAAGGCGCTGCTCGAAAGGCGCGATGTGGTGGTCGTGGCGACGGTTTCGGCGATCTACGGTCTGGGCGATCCGAACTCCTATCTGAAGATGCTGCTCCATGTAGTGCGCGGGGACCGAGTTGATCAGCGCGCCATCCTGCGCCGCTTGACCGAGCTCCAGTACAGCCGCAACGACATCGGGTTCGATCGCGGCAACTACCGGGTGCGGGGCGATGTCATCGACATCTTTCCCGCCGACTCGGATGAACTGGCGGTGCGGATCGCGTTGTTCGAGGACGAAGTCGAGAACATTCAGTTGTTCGATCCGCTGACCGGCACGGTCGTGCAGCGGGTGCCGCGCTGTACCATCTATCCGAAAAGCCACTATGTGACGCCGCGCGAGACGATTCTGGCCGCGGTAGAGTTAATCAAGATTGAACTGGAAGAGCAGCTTGTCCGGCTGCGGGCGGCGGACAAATTGGTCGAAGCACAGCGGCTGTCGGAGCGCACGCGTTACGATCTGGAGATGATGCGCGAGCTGGGCTACTGCCCGGGTATCGAAAACTACTCGCGCTATCTCTCCGGCCGGCAGCCTGGAGAACCGCCACCCACGCTGTTCGACTACTTGCCGGCGGATGCTCTGCTCGTTATCGATGAATCCCACGTCACCATTCCACAGTTGGGTGGCATGTACCGGGGCGACCGCTCGCGCAAGGAAACCCTGGTCGAATACGGGTTTCGCCTGCCCTGTGCGCTCGATAACCGGCCGTTGCGGTTCGATGAGTGGGAGCGGCTGCGTCCGCAGACCCTCTTTGTGTCGGCGACGCCGGGTCGTTATGAAGCGGAGCACGCCGATGCCTTGGTGGAGCAGGTGGTGCGGCCCACGGGGCTGGTGGACCCCCGGATCGAGGTGCGTCCCGCGGTCACCCAGGTGGATGATGTGCTGGGCGAGATTCGCAGCTGCGCGGCACGGGATCAGCGGGTGCTGCTGACCGTGCTGACCAAGCGCATGGCGGAGGATCTCACCGAATATCTGGCCGAACACGGCGTCCGGGTCCGCTATCTGCACTCCGACATCAATACCGTGGAACGGGTGGAAATCATCCGTGACCTGCGTCTGGGCGAGTTCGACGTGCTGGTCGGCATCAACCTGCTGCGCGAGGGACTGGATATGCCGGAAGTTGCGCTGGTGGCGATCTTCGATGCCGACAAGGAGGGTTTTCTGCGTTCCGAACAATCCCTGATCCAGACCATAGGGCGGGCGGCGCGTCACATCGAGGGCCGCGCCATTCTCTACGCCGATGTCGTTACCGGCTCAATGCGTCGCGCGATCGACGAGACCGACCGGCGCCGGCAGCGGCAGGTCGAGTTCAATCGTCTGCACGGCCTGGTCCCCAAGGGCATCAGCAAGCCGGTCGCGGATGTACTTGAAGGCGCGGTAGCGGCTCGCAAGGATCGCCGTCAGGCGCGTGTGGCGGAACAGGAACAGCGCTATGTCATGGCGGCAGCCGACCTGTCCCCCGCTGCGCTGGCACGGCAGATTGCGGCGCTGGAAGAGAAGATGCACGCCCATGCGCGCAATCTGGAGTTCGAGCAGGCGGCCCAGGCGCGGGACGCCCTCGCGGCACTCAAGCGCGGAGCTTTTGCGGCGACGGCGTGAGTCGCTGGTGCGGATCGCGGTTCATTCGACGGCTTTTGCCTGTGACTCCGCATTGCCGGTGTAGTCCGCTGGGGTCAGTGCCAGCAACTGTTGGCGCGCGGTCTCGGGTATCGGCAGCGTCGCAATGAAGGCCTGCAGAGTCTCAGCGGTCATAGCTTGGCCCCGGGTCAGTGCTTTCAGTTTTTCGTAGGGCTCGGGGACGTTGTAGCGCCGCATCACGGTCTGGATGGGTTCCGCCATGACTTCCCACGCGCGCTCCAGATCCTCCGCGAGTCGCGGACGGTCGATTTCCAGTTTGCTCAGCCCCTTAAGCGCGGCCTGATAGGCGATCAGGCTGTAGCCAAAGCCCACGCCCATGTTGCGCAACACGGTGGAGTCGGTGAGATCGCGCTGCCAGCGGGATACCGGCAATTTGGCGGCGAGATGCGCAAACAGGGCATTCGCGAGTCCCAGATTGCCTTCGGAGTTTTCAAAGTCGATGGGATTGACCTTGTGCGGCATGGTCGAGGAGCCCACTTCCCCGGCCACCGGTCGTTGGCGGAAATAGCCGAGTGCGATATAGCCCCAGATATCCCGGTCAAAGTCCAACAACACCGTGTTGAAGCGGGCGACGGCGTCGAACAGCTCGGCCATGTAATCGTGAGGTTCGATCTGGGTGGTGTAGGGGTTCCAGCCGAGACCCAGCCCGGCGACGAAGCGGCGTGCGATGTCCGGCCAGTCGAGATCCGGATAAGCGGCAAGGTGCGCGTTGTAGTTGCCCACCGCGCCGTTGATCTTGCCGAGCAGCTCGACCGCGCGGATCTGGCGCAGCTGGCGGCGCAGGCGCGCAGCGGTGTTGGCCAGTTCCTTGCCCATGGTGGTCGGCGAGGCGGTCTGGCCATGGGTACGCGCCAGCATGGGTACGCCGGCCAGGTTTTTCGCCAACTCAGCGATGGCTGTCGTCAGGTCATCCATCGCCGGCAGCACCACATCCGCGAGTGCGCCTTGCAGCATCAGGGCGTGGGACAGATTGTTGATATCCTCCGAAGTGCAGGCAAAGTGCACAAACTCGGAGGTGTTTTCGAACCCGCCCAGCGCCGCGAGCCGCTCCTTGATGAAATATTCCACGGCCTTGACGTCGTGGTTGGTGACCGCTTCGATGGCCTTGATGCGCTCCGCATCCGCCGGGCTGAACGCAGTTTGAATACTGTCCAGGGCCGCAGCCGCAGCGGAGCTCAGCGCCGGCAGCTCGGGAATGCCGGGTTCGGCGGCCAGATGCCGCAACCATTCGAGCTCTATGCGGACGCGAAACCGGATCAGGCCATACTCGCTGAAGTAGGGCCGCAGCCCGGCGATTTTGGCGCCATAGCGTCCGTCCAGCGGTGACAGTGCAGTCAGTGCCGACAGTTCAGTAAGCGCTGGGAGTTCCATGGCAGCCGGGTGTTGAAGCGGGACGCCGATTTTACCGGATTGACGGGGGCGGTGGCGGCCATCACGGCCGGCGTTTCAGCTCCCGCAGCTGTTCGAGGAGTTGCCGGCGATGGACAAACAAATGCCAGCGCCGTCCGCCGAGCTGGTGCCAGAGCACTGCCGAGCGGATGGCGGCGAACAGCAGGCAGCGTACCCGGGTAGCGACCGCCGCTTGCTGAAGGTAACCGCTCTCGCCCCACACCTGGATGCGCAGGCTGTAGCGGCCCACTGTGTCCTGATAGATCTGGGCAAGGTTGGCGAGCACATTGTCGTGGGTCGGAGAAAACAGGTTCGCCTGTTCGGCGGCGCGCGCAATACCGGCATAGATCCGGGCACGATTCGCGGCGTCGCGCTGGAGCCGGCGCTGTAGATACAGTACGTTGACGGCATAGCGCATCACCTCGGCGGACAGTGCGCGCCGTTCTCCGCCAAGCAGTCGCTCCAGGAATTCGATGCCCGTGCGCAGGTTCGCGGTACCCTGATACAACGCCGCCGCATCGCTCGGATTCTGCTCCAGCAGCGCCACCATGGCGACGCGCAATTGCTCCACCGGCGCGGTGCCGGTGCGCGCCAGTTGATCGACCAGCTGGCAGTACTGGAGCACGGCCGCCAGCGCGATCGCCTGTTCTTCCCGGGCTGTCTGCGCCATGTCAGCGGATCCCGGCGGTGATCACGCCGCCCCCCAGGCATTGCGCGCCGCGATAGAACACCACCGACTGTCCCGGGGTGATCGCGCGCTGGGGTTTTGCGAAGCTGACTTCGCAACCGTGCGAAGTGACGCTGACGGTGCAGGCCTGATCGGGCTGGCGATAGCGGGTCTTGGCGGTGCATTCGAAACGCTCGGATCCTGGCGGGTCCGGCAGCCAGTTCAATTGCTCCGCGTGCAGACCGCGCCAGTACAGCAAGGGGTGGTCGCTGCCCTGTACCACCAGCAGGGTGTTGGTTTCCAGACGTTTTTCCGCGACATACCAGGGCGCATCGGTGCCACCCTGAACGCCGCCGACGCCCAGACCTTCACGCTGGCCGATGGTGTAGTACATCAGCCCCTGGTGTTCGCCCAGTACTTTTCCGTCCGGGGTCGCTATGGGCCCGGGTTGCGCGGGCAGGTAGGTGGCCAGAAAATCGCGAAAGCGGCGTTCGCCGATGAAGCAGATACCGGTGCTGTCCTTCTTGGCGTGGGTGATCAGCCCCGCGGTTCGCGCCCGCGCCCGCACGGCGGGCTTCTCCATCTCCCCCAGCGGGAACAGGGTGTGGGCGATGGCGTCGGGGCTGACCGCGTAGAGAAAGTAACTTTGATCCTTGTTGGCATCCCGCGCGCGCAGCAGCATCGTGCCACCGCCGTCGCGGGATACTCTCGCGTAATGGCCCGTGGCGATCCAGGCCGCGCCCTGTTCCTGGCAGAACTCCAGAAATACCTTGAATTTGATCTCGCGATTACAGAGCACGTCCGGATTCGGCGTGCGTCCCGCGCGGTATTCAATGAGGAAGTGGGCGAACACCTGGTCCCAGTACTGGCGGGCGAAATTGACGGCATGCAATTCAATGCCGAGGTGATCGCAGACCCGCAAGGCATCAAACAGATCTTCCTTGGCAGTGCAGTACTCGGTGCCGTCGTCTTCGTTCCAGTTCTTCATGAACACGCCGCTGACGTCATAACCCTGCTCCAGCAGCAGCAGAGCGGCGACGGAGGAGTCGACGCCGCCGGACATGCCGACCATCACGCGTGGTTTGGAAGTGGACACGGAATTCTCACGGAGCAACGCGGAGCGGATTTTAGCAGGCTGTCAGCGGTAATCCCGCAGCACATCCAACGGGTAGCGAATGCCGGCGAGATGATCTTCGATCACGCCCCGGACCATGGGGCTGCGATGGCGGTAGTCGGCGCCCCGGATTATGTCCACGGGCAGCCAGAGCGCCGTCTCGATATCGGGATCGATCCGGTCGGTGATCTGGTCGAGGGGTTCGCACACGAAACTCAGGCGGTGATAGGTCGCACCGGAAGCCGCCACGAAACAGGCGAGGCTCAGGCACGCGACGGGCTTCACCAGCCAGCCGGTTTCCTCCAGGGTTTCGCGACACACCGCGGCGATGGGGGATTCTCCCGCTTCTATGTGCCCCGCGGGCTGATTGAGTACCCGCTCGCCGGCGATATTCTCCACTACCATGAGGTAGCGGCCATCGCGGGGAACCACGGCGGCGACGGTCAGATGAATCTGCGACCGCATGGGTAAATATCCTGTGTAGGAGAGCTACAGAGACGGCGCGGCAGCATGCTAGAATCCGGCCCGTTTTGAAATTCCTTTACACAAAACCCCTCGGAGGGACCAGCAAATGGGCTATGAACATATCGTCGTGCCGGCTACCGGAAGCAAGATCAAGGTCAATGCCGATTTTTCGCTCGACGTTCCGGATTATCCCATTATCCCCTTTATCGAAGGTGACGGTACCGGGGTAGACATCACGCCAGTCATGCGCAAGGTGACCGATGCCGCAATTGCCAAGGCATTCGGTGGGAAGCGCGCCATTCAGTGGATGGAGGTGTACTGCGGCGAAAAGGCGGCGGCGCTGTACGACGGCAACTGGTTTCCCCAGGAAACGCTGGAGGTATTGAAGGAATACATCGTGTCCATCAAGGGCCCACTGACGACCCCGGTGGGCGGCGGCTTTCGCTCGCTGAACGTCGCCTTGCGTCAGGAGCTGGATCTCTATGTGTGCCAGCGACCGGTGCGCTGGTTCAAGGGCGTTCCGTCGCCGGTGAAGGAACCGAACAAAGTTGATATGTGCATCTTCCGCGAGAACTCCGAGGATATTTACGCGGGAATCGAATGGAAGGCGGGTTCCCCGGAGGCGACCAAGATAATCCGCTTTCTCCAGGACGAGATGAAGGTCACCAAGATCCGCTTCCCGGAAAATTGCGGCATCGGCATCAAGCCGGTCTCGGAAGCGGGCACCAAGCGGCTGGTGCGCAAGGCGATCCAATACGCGATCGATCAGGGCAAGTCGTCCCTGACCCTGGTTCACAAAGGCAATATCATGAAGTTCACCGAAGGGGCCTTCTGCGACTGGGGCTACGAACTGGCGCGTGACGAGTTTGGCGCGACCCCGATCGACGGCGGGCCCTGGCATTCCCTTAAAAATCCGCGCACCGGCGCGCAGATCGTCATCAAGGACGTGATCGCCGACGCCATGCTGCAACAGATCCTGCTGCGCCCGGACGAATACAGCGTCATCGCCACCCTCAACCTGAACGGCGACTACCTGTCGGATGCGCTTGCGGCGCAGGTCGGCGGTATTGGTATCGCTCCGGGCGCAAACCTCTCCGACGAGGTGGCCATGTTCGAGGCCACCCACGGTACCGCGCCGAAATACGCCGGGCAGAACAAGGTCAACCCGGGGTCGTTGATCCTGTCAGCGGAAATGATGTTGCGCCACATGGGCTGGGGCGAGGCAGCCGACTTGATCGTCAAGGGTATTGAGGCGGCGATCTCCGCCGGCACCGTGACCTACGATTTCGAGCGTCTGATGACCGGTGCCAAGCTGATGTCCTGTTCGGAGTTCGGCGACCAGATCATCAAGCACATGTAAGGATCGCATCGCCCAGTGCGGACCCACCGGGACATTGCGTCGGGTGGGCCCGCAGGGATTGGTTTCACCCGCTTCCGAGCGACCGACGCGGCATTTCTTGCTCGCTTGCAGCTGCCGGCATGCGATTAAAAGGTATGCGCGTCGGGGTTGGCGCGATGGCAGTCGGGGCGGTTGAAAGCTCGGGGACCAGCGGCCGGATGTGCGCGGCGTGAACGCCCTTCTCGCCAAACTGAACCTCAAATTGCACTTGTTGTCCGGCCTTGAGGCTTTTGTAGCCTTCCATCTCGATCGCCGAGTAGTGGGCGAAAATATCCTCCTGATTGGCTTCCGACAGAATGAAGCCATAGCCCTTGGCGTTGTTGAACCACTTTACGGTGCCCTTGGTAGCGGTCATCAGCCTGCCTCCTGATAGATTCCGGGTGGCCACAGGAAAGGTCCCGGAGGGGATGATTATTATTCGTGGTTATTTAATGCATAACTATCGATGAAGAATGTGGGGCAAGTCAAGCCCTTCAACTTGTCCTTCAACGCGCCCCGGCAAACGGACAGCGCAGGAGTTCGGCCGGTCTCGAAAGCGTTGTTCAAGGGCGTTGTTCGTTGACCAAATTCGGAGCTTGTGGTGTGATGCGGTGCCCCTTGAAGGGGCGAATATTCTTCAGCGAATCCCGTGCGTGGCCCGCTTTCGATACCTGCTCCGTATCGGCTCCGTGCCAGCCGGGAGCGCGTTATCAGGAGTACTCATGACAGCTCAACAGACCATCGACATCCGGGACAAGGCCGCGATTGTCGGGATCGGAGAGACGCAATATGTGCGCGGCGCGGATCGACCGTCGGCGGAAGCCATGCTGGAGGCGACGCGCATAGCGATAGCTGATTCCGGTCTATCACCGCAAGACATCGATGGCATCGTACTGCCGCCGGTCATGATCACCGCCGAGGAAGTGGCCGCCAATCTGGGGATCCGCGACATTCGTTACTCGGTCACCGTCAACATGGGCGGCGCCAGCCCGGTGACGGCGTTGCAAAGCGCGGCGCTGGCAATCGCCGCGGGCATCGCCAAGAACGTGGTGGTGATGGTGGGTTGGAACGGCTTTTCGGCGCTGCGGCCCAAGCCGGGCGTCAAGCACCGCGAGGTGATTTCGATCCCGGCGCTGGAGCGGACCCTGACCAATTACTACGCCCCCTACGGGGCGGCGTCACCCGTGCAGATGTATGCCTGGATTGCCATGCGTCACAAGCATACCTACGGCATCACTGAGAACGCGACCGCCGCAGTGGCCATGGCCTGTCGGAAACACGCACAGTTCAATGATCGCGCCATTACGCGCGGTCAGCCCATGGATCTCGATGCCTACCTGCGCTCACGCATGATTTCGGAGCCGTTCCGGCTTTTCGACTGCTGCCTCGAAACCGACGGCGCCTGTGCCGTCGTGCTGAGCAGCGCTGCCCAGGCCAAGGATCTGAAGCGCCGCCCGGTCTATATCATGGCGGCCGCCGAAGGACATCCCTATCCGGCGGACGACATTGCCAATCGCCCCGACATGTTTCACATCGGACTCAACAACTCGGCTCCCAAAGCCTTTGCGATGGCCGGCATCAAGCCCGCCGATCTGGATTTTCTCCAGATCTATGACTGCTTTACCTATGTGGTCTTGTTACAACTGGAAGCCTTGGGAATGTGCGAGCGGGGCGCGGTGGAGGAGTTCGTCAAGGACGGCAACATAGAGGTTGGTGGCCGGTATCCCCTCAATACCCACGGCGGCCTGCTGTCTCAAGCCCACGTCTGGGGCCTGAACCATGTGGTCGAGGCAACCCGGCAGCTGCGCGGCGAGGCCGGCGAGGTACAGGTGAAGGACGCTGAACTGGGTGTCGTTACCGGTTGGGGCGATTTCGGCGATGGCAGCCTCGCGATTCTGAGGAGATGAGCATGACTGATTTTATTCCCAATCCGGCCCCAAAACCCCGCCATTATCTGGACGAACAATTCTGGGAGCACTGCGCGCGGGGCGTCCTGGCGTTTCAGTGCTGTCTCGATTGCGAGACGTGGCGCCATATTCCCCGTTTCATGTGCGCTCATTGTGGTTCGGAAAAATGGGGTTGGCGCGAATCCAACGGGCGTGGCGAAGTCTATTCCTGGACCGTGTGTCACATGCCCATGTCACCGGAGTTCGAGACCGTATTCCCCTATGCGGTTCTGGTGGTCGAGATGGAGGAGGGTGTGCGGATGACCGCAGGCCTCAAGGGTATGGATTACAAGGATCTGCGTATCGGCCTGCCCATGGAGGCCGTGTTCGAGCCCCTCAAGGACGGCGGGCAACTGCCGTTTTTTCAGCCGCGATCCGTTTGAACGGGCGTCCGGGCTGGCGTCCCATGACCGGGGCGCCAGTGCCACGGGAGAGGCACTGGCGCGCTTCGCCGAACGGAGTTTGTATTGCGCCGGATCAAGGAGAATCGGCATGTCCGGTCGATAATGGCCGGTATCAGTATCTCGATCATTCCGGAGCATGACGATGTCGCATTCGAAAGCCCGACTGCTCCCGCATTGGGAGGTAGTGACGACCAGCGAGATTTACCGCAACGATTTTTTTCGGCTGCGTCGCGATAGCTGTTCGTTGCAACGGAATCCGGAAGTTACCGCGCAGCACTATGTGCTCGAGATGCCCGATGCCGTGGTCGTCGTGCCCGTAACCGAGACCGGGTTGCTGGTGATGGTCGAGCAGTATCGGCACGGTGCCGAAGGGCAGTTTCTTGAGTTTCCGGGTGGCCAGATCGATCCCGGCGACATTTCGCTGGAAACGGCGGCACGGCGCGAGCTGAGTGAGGAAACCGGGTACGAAGTGTCCTCCCTGCGTTACCTGGGCGCCCATTACCCCAACCCGGGCGCCCAGACCAACCGGATCCATACCTACCTCGCCACCGTGGTTGAACATGGCGAGGGGCCGGAGCTTGATGTATTCGAAAATCTGCGGGTGGTTCTACTCACCCGCGCCGAGTTGGCACAGCGGATCAGGGATGGTGTGGAAGTGGCATCGACCACGCTCGCCGCTCTCAGTCTGTTGTCATTGCTGGCCGAGCCGGACGCTCATCCGGCATCCGCCGCGGGCTGATCCCGCTGCACGAATGGCCGGCCCGTTGCCGGCGTTTTCTCCCACCCCGCGATCGATGAGGTCCACGTGGAAATAGGTGCGTTTTATCTGCCGGTGATCGGCAATATCGAAGAAATCGAGAAAGGCATGGCCGGCAAACGAACCGACCTGTACCAGCAAATGCTCAAGGAACTCACCGAGCAGGCCCAGTACATGGATGCGCACGGCTACTACGGCATGGGCACCACCGAGCACCACTTTCACATCGAAGGGGAGGAGGTTTCCACCAACCCGGTACTGCTCGATCTCTATATCGGAATGCAGACCAAGCATCTGAAAGTCGGTCAGTTGGGTAACGTCCTGCCGGCCCACAACCCGGTACGCCTGGCGGAAGACATCGCCATGGTGGATCAGATGACCGGCGGCCGTGCTTTTGCCGGCTTCGCACGCGGTTACCAGCCGCGTTGGGTGGCCACCCTGGGCCAGCAGATCGACGGTATGGGAAAGGAGCCCGAACTCGGCGCCCAGGCCTACGACAATCTCAAGCGCGAGCTTTATGAAGATCATTTCGAGATCATCATGAAGGCCTGGGGCAAGGACACTTTCTCCCACAAGAGCAAGTTCTGGGAGATTCCCCCGGCCAACACCTACTGGGCCACCCACGATGTCACCCGCAAATACGGCCAGGGTGTCGACGACAAGGGCTACCTGACCGAGATCGGGATTGTCCCGTCGACCTACAACAAGCGCATGCCCGACCTGTTCCAGCCGTTCAGCGTCTCGGAGCGCTCCATCGTCTGGGCGCAGCAAAACAAGGTCACGCCCATCACCATCATTACCGACGTGCCTACCGCGCAGGAGCATATTCGCGCGGCACAGAAGGCGGCGGCGGAGAGCGGTACCGCCTACCGCATGGGCATGACGCGGGAAATCGTGGTTGCCGACACCGATGAAGAGGCGCGGGCAATCGCCAGCCGGGCGGGCGCCTATGTATGGTGCAACTTCTTCCAGCCCTTCGGTTTCAACGCCGCGATCATGAAAAAGGGCGAAGACCCCTTTACGATCCAAAATGACTTTGAAACCATCGAGGAACGAGGTCTGGTGATCTGCGGTAGTCCGGACACCGTCAAGCGCAAGCTCGAAAAACTGTTCAAGGATCTGCCCTGCGACTACTTCTGGCTGTTCACCTACAACGGCCTGATTCCGCAGAACAAGATGATGCGTCATTTCGAGCTGTTGACCGAGAAAGTGCTTCCGCACTTTACCGACAAGATCCGCTGACTCCCGCCCGGTCGGGGCGCATGACTGCGCCTCGACCGGGCAAACGCTGAATTGGGTTACAATCCGGGTCCGCCGCTTTCCGGGTCCGGACGGCGGCCCGCAGCTCCCGCTTTATCGCGACAATCCGACACTGGGGTCAGCCAATGCCGATGCGCAACCGGTCCGTTTACAGCGCGGACCACGAACTGTTTCGCGATACCGCGCGCCGTTTCTATCGCGAGGAGCTCGAACCCAATATCGAGCAATGGGAGAACGAAGGCATCATTCCGCGCGAATTCTGGCGCAAGGCCGGTGCCAAAGGCTTGCTCTGCTGCGGCATTCCCGAAGCCTACGGTGGCCCGGGCGGCGATTTTTCCCACAACATGATTTCGTCGGAAGAGATCGGCTATGCCATCGGTGGCGGCAGTTGCGGTTTCGCCCTGCAATCCGATATCACTGCCTACTACCTGCTCAATCATGCCAGCGAAGCGCTCAAGCAGCGCTGGTTGCCGGGCATGGTGAGCGGCGAGATCGTCTCCGCCATCGCGATGACCGAGCCCGGCGCGGGCAGTGATCTCCAGGCCACCCGCGCCACCGCGGTGCGCGATGGCGACCACTATGTCATCAACGGTCAGAAGACCTTCATCACCAACGGTCAGCACTGCGATTTCGTGATCGTGGTCTGCAAGACCGATCCGGCCAAGGGTTCCAGGGGCATGAGCCTGATCCTGGTCGAGACCGACCGCCCCGGCTTTGAGCGTGGGCGCAATCTCGACAAGATCGGGCAAAAGGCGGCCGATACTTCTGAAATGTTTTTCAGCGATGTGCGTGTGCCGGCCAGCAATCTCATCGGCGAAGAAGGGCGGGGTTTTGCGTATCTGATGCAGGAGCTCCCGCGCGAGCGCCTCACGGTCGCGTTCCGCGCCTGGGCGGAGGCGCAGCGGGCTTTCGAGACCACGGTCGCCTATGTCAAGGAGCGCACCGCCTTCGGCAAGCCCTTGCTGGAATTCCAGAACAGCGCGTTCAAACTGGCCGAGATCAAGACCGACCTCGCCGTGGGTTGGGCCTTTCTCGACCAGTGCCTTCAGAAGATCATTGCCGGCACCCTGACCGCCGAGGAGGGCGCTATGGCCAAACTCTGGACCACCGAGCGCGAGGGCCGCATCGTCGATGAGTGCCTGCAATTGTTCGGCGGCTACGGCTACATGCGCGAATACCCGATTTCGCGCATGTATGTCGATGCGCGTATCCGGCGCATCTATGCCGGCACTTCGGAGATCATGAAGCTCTTTATCAGCCGGCAGCTATAGCGCGCCGCACCCAATTCACCACACTGACGGGGACTGACTATGATCGGTATTACAGCCTACGGCGCCTATCTGCCGCGCGCGCGCCTGCAAAAGCAGGTGATCGCCGATGCCAACGCCTGGTTCGATTCCGGGTTGCGCGGCCTGGCCAAGGGCGAGAAAACCATGTGCAACTGGGACGAAGACACCATCACCATGGCGACCGAGGCTTTTTCCGATGCCATGGGGCGCGCGCCCGGCCAGACGCTGGCAGCGGTGATTCTCGCCTCTACCTCGCTGCCCTTCGCCGACCGCCAGAACTCGGTGGTGCTGGCGGAAGCCATGAATCTCGATACCACTAACCTGCGCACCCTGGATGTCACCTGTTCCCAGCGCGCCAGTACCTCGGCGTTGCTGTCCGCGCTGGACGTCGCGGCGGCGGGGCATGGCGATGCCGTGGTGGTCGCCTCCGAACACCGACTCACCAAATGCGCCTCGCGCGAAGAAATGTTGTACGGCGATGGCGCGGCGGCCATCGCCGTGGGCCGTGACAACCTGCTGGCCGAGTTGGTCGGCAGCGTCAGCCAGCCCGTGGATTTCGTCGACCACTACCGCGCCGAAGGCCGGGATTATGACACCGGTTGGGAAGAGCGCTGGGTGCGCGACGAGGGCTATCTGAAAATCGTTCCACGCGCCGTAACCGCGTTGCTGGAACGCACCGGGGTAGCGGCCGCCGACATCGCCCACTTCGTGATGCCCACCGATCAGGGCACGGTGCCGGGCACGCTGGTGAAGCAGCTTGGCATGCCGGGCACGGCCGCCACCGACAACCTGTTGCAGACAGTCGGCAGCACCGGCACCGCGCATCCGCTGCTGTTGCTCGCCCACCGCCTGGAGCAGGCCAAGCCGGGTGATCTGCTGCTGCTGGTGGGTTTCGGCCAGGGCTGCGATGCGTTGCTGTTCCGCGCCACCGCAAGGATCGCGACCTGGAAACCGGCGCGCGGTGTGAGCGGCGCGCTGGCCGCTGGCGTGGCGGAGACCAACTACAACAAGTTCCAGTCCTTCAACAATCTGCTCGAGAAGGAATTGGGCAAGCGTTCCGAGCTGGACAAGAACGCGTTTCTGTCCGCCATGTACCGCAATCGCGCTCTGGCCAACAGTTTCGTCGGCGGCAAATGCACCAGTTGCCAGACGGTGCAGATTCCCAGGGCGCATTACTGCGTCAATCCCGAGTGCGGCGCTTACGATACCCAGGAGCCCTATCCGATGTCCGGGCAGCAGGGCAAGGTTGCGACCTGGACCGCCGACCGGCTCACCTTCGATTTCAATCCGCCGGCCTATTTCGGGCTGGTGGTATTCGACTGCGGCGGCCGCCTGATGATGGACATGACCGAAGTGGACCCGGCGACGTTTGACACCGGCGCCACCGTCAGCGTCCACTTCCGCATCAAGCAGATCGATAGCCAGCGCGGTTTCCGCAAGTATTTCTGGAAGGCCGTTCCGGTCCGTTGAATTCATCACTTACCTAGAGGAGCCACCACCATGGCCAAGGGAATTCGAGACAAAGTCGTGATCCTGGGCGCCGGTTGCAGCAAGTTCGGCGAGCGCTGGGATGCCGAGCCGGCCGATCTGATGGCCGAAGCCTTCGAGGAATGTCTGGCCGACGCCGGCATCGAGAAAAACCAGATCCAGGCCGCCTGGCAGTCCACCGGGATCGATGCCTTCAGTGTCGGACCGGGCGCCATGCCGCTCAGCATCGCGCTGCGCCTGCCGTACATTCCGGTCACCCGGCTGGAGAATTACTGCGCCAGCGGCACTGAAGCGTTCCGTGCCGCCACCTACGCGGTGGCTTCCGGCGCCTGCGATATCGCGTTGGCGATGGGCTTCGAGAAGCTCAAGGACACCGGCTACGGCGGCTTGCCGCAGCGTTCGCGCGGCGTCACCAACGACATGTACTACCCCAACCTGTCCGCGCCCGGCATGTTCGCCCAGCTCGCGTCCGGCTATCGCGCCAAGTACAAGACCGACAAACTCGATCTGAAACGGGCGATGGCCCATGTCTCGGTGAAAAGCCACGCCAACGGCGCCAAGAATTCCAAAGCGCACCTGCAGCGCGCGATCACCGAAGAACAGGCCATGAACGCACCCATGATCGCCGAGCCGATCGGGTTGTTCGACTGCTGCGGTGTCAGTGACGGCGCGGCCTGCGCCATCGTCACCACGCCGGAAATTGCCCGCAGCCTGGGCAAGCGCGATCTGGTCAGTGTGAAAGCGCTGCAACTGTGCGCCTCCAATGGCGAGGAGGGCGGATTCAGCAACTGGGACGGCTCCTATGTTGCCACTACCCGCATCGCCGCCAAGCGCGCCTATGAAGAGGCGGGAATCAAAAACCCGCGCCAGGAAATCAGCATGACCGAGGTGCACGACTGCTTCTCCATCACCGAACTGGTCACCATGGAAGATCTGTTCCTGTCGCCCGACGGCGGTGCGGTCAAGGACGTGCTGGATGGCGTGTTCGATGCCGACGGTGCGGTGCCCTGCCAGATCGATGGCGGCCTCAAATGCTTCGGCCATCCCATCGGCGCTTCCGGTCTGCGCATGCTCTACGAGATGTATTTGCAGCTCACCGGCCGTGCCGGGCCGCGCCAGCTCGCCAATCCGAAAATCGGCCTGACCCACAATCTCGGCGGTTTTCCGCACCAGAACGTGGTCAGCGTCGCCATCGTCGGGCGTTACGACGCCTGATTTCCGGCGCTGACTTGACCTCGGACGGCAGTCGGCCGGGGTTCTTTAACTACAGTGTCTCCGTCCGGCCGTCGTGCTCGTCACGGCGGCCGGTCACCGTTCCTGAGCTTGCCGGTGAGGGCCTCACCATGAATAGCGCCATCGATCAGACTCTCATCAACAGCCTGAGCGGCAGCTGGGACGGCGATCTCGCTCTTACCCGCACGGCCCTTGCCCAGGCGCGCACGCTGGTGAATGCCGCCCTCGTTCATCTGCGGGCGCGGTGCAGCGACGCCAAGCGTGCGCTGGTGCCGGAACAGCTCGACCAACAGCAGCTCGCGAGCTACGAAATCGCCTTCTGCGTCGCCGACCTGAGCGCTGCCGATGCCTGCGTGGCCTATGCGGGGGCAGTCGCCGCGGCCGATGCGCTGGCGCCCTGGGCTGCGGCCCAATTCAGCGCCGAAGCCATCAAGGCCGTGCTCGGTCGCCTCGTTAACCGCCCGGCCGATTACGGCCTCAATGCGCGTCAGATAGCGGAATGCGGCCTCGCCATCGACGATCTGGGTCTCGCCGCGCACTATCTGGCCGCAGCCCGCATGGCCGATCTCGGCCGCCGCCTGAGCGCACGGGAGGGCGATTTCCTGCCCGCCAATCTGGATACCGAAAAAGAGATCATCCGCGACACCTTCCGCCGCTTCGCAACCACCGTGGTGATGCCGCTCGCCGAAGGGATTCACCGCGAGGATCTGGATGTTCCCGAGGCCATCCTGCAGCCGCTGCGCGAGATGGGCTGTTTCGGCATTTCCATTCCTGAGCGCTACCAGGGTTTGCAGCCCGATGCCGGCGACGACAGCCTCTACATGATCCTGGTCACCGAGGAGCTGTCGCGCGGTTCCCTGGGCGCGGCCGGGAGCCTGATCACAAGGCCCGAGATCCTCGCCCGTGCCCTGATGGCCGGCGGCACCGACGCCCAGCGCGACCACTGGCTGCCGCGTGTGGCACGCGGCGAGACGCTGTGCGCCATTTCCCTTACCGAGCCCGATTACGGCTCCGACCTGGCGGCGGCGAAATTCAAGGCGACCCGCACCGACGGCGGCTGGCTGCTCAATGGCGGCAAAACCTGGTGTACCTTCGCAGGCACCGCGAGCCTGATTCTGGTACTGGCGCGCACCGGCAGCGAAGCCGAGGGTTTTCGCGGCCTGAGTCTGTTTCTGGTGGAAAAGCCGCGCACCAGCGGACACAGCATCGATGTGACCCAGCCCGGTGGCGGGCGCCTCAGCGGCCGTGCCATTCCCACCCTGGGTTATCGCGGCATGCATTCGTTCGATCTGGCGTTCGAAGATTACTTCGTACCCGACAGCCATCTGCTGGGTGGCGAAGACGGGCTCGGCAAGGGTTTCTACTACACCATGAATGGACTCACCGGCGGCCGCCTCCAGACCTCGGCGCGCGCTGCGGGCGTGATGCAGGCGGCCTGTGAGCAGGCCATCGGCTATGCGCGTGAGCGCAAGGTGTTCTCTCAGCCGATCGCCGACTACCAGTTGTCGCAGGTGAAACTGAGCCGGATGATCACCACCTTGCAGGCATCGCGGCAGTTCAGCTACGCGGTGGCGCGCCTGGTGGACGCCGGCGGCGGCAAGATGGAGGCGAGTCTGGTCAAGCTGTTCGCCTGCCGGGCCGCCGAGTGGGTGACCCGCGAGGCGCTGCAAATCCATGGCGGCATGGGTTACGCGGAGGAAGTGCCGGTGAGCCGCTATTTTGTCGATGCCCGGGTGCTGTCGATTTTCGAGGGCGCCGAGGAAACCCTGGCGCTCAAGGTGATCGCGCGCGATCTGATCGCCAACGCCTGATCGAACAAACCCTGTTTAGCAACGAGAGGAAACCGCCATGCAAACAACCAAACATCTCGAAGGTAAAGGCGTTGTCGTCACCGGCGCCGGACGCGGCATCGGCCGCGAGATTGCTCTGGCCGTGGCGCGCGCCGGCGGCAAAGTGATTGTCAACGATCTCGATCGTGACGTGGCCGAAGAAGTGGTCGCCGAAATCAAGGCACTCGGCGGCGAGGCATTGGCCAACACCGACAGCGTCGTCTCCTGGGAAGGCGCCAATAACATGGTCACCCAGGCGGTGGACAATTTCGGCAATGTCGGCGGCGTGGTGAACAACGCCGGCAATCTGCGCGATGTGATCTTCCACAAGATGACCCAGGACGATTTCGATCAGGTGATCGGTGTCCACCTCAAGGGCAGCTTCAATGTCGCGCGCGCCGCCGCCACCCATTTCCGCAATCAGGAACACGGCGCCGTGGTCAACATGACCTCGACCTCGGGACTGATCGGCAACTTCGGTCAGGCCAACTACGCCGCTGCCAAGGCCGGCATCGCCGCGCTGTCCAAATCCATTGCCCTCGACATGCAGCGCTACAACGTGCGCTCCAACTGCATCGCGCCCTTCGCCTGGAGCCGCCTGATCGCAACCATTCCCACCGAGACGCCGGATCAGGTGGCGCGCGTCGAAAAACTGAAAAAAATGACCGCCGACAAGGTCGCCATCGTGGCAGCTGCGCTGTTGAGCGATCAGGCCGCGCACATCACCGGACAGATTTTTGCGGTGCGCATGAACGAGATTTTCCTGATGAGCCAATCGCGACCGCTGCGCTCGGTGCATGCCGGCGAGGGCTGGACCATCGACAGCATCTTCGAGCGCGCGATGCCGGCGCTGCAAAGCCATTTCTATGCGCTCGACCGCTCGCAGGATGTATTCAGCTGGGATCCGGTCTGAGGGAAGCGGCGCCATGGCCATCGACTATCGGAAACTCAAGAATCGCAAGTTTGACGAGATCGTCCACACTTACAGCGCGCGCGACACCATGCTGTACGCGCTGGGGGTGGGCGTTGGCAGTGATCCCCTGGATGCCAAGGCGCTCGATTTCATCTACGAGGCGAATCTCAAGGCGCTGCCCACCATGGCTGCGGTGCTGGCCTATCCCGGCTTCTGGCTGAAGGAGCCGGATACCGGCGTCGACTGGACCCAGGTGCTGCACGCCGATCAGGAGATCGTGATCCACCAGCCGCTGCCGCCCACCGGCACCGTCAAGGCCACGACCCGTGTCGACGAAATCATCGACAAGGGTCCGGGCAAGGGCGCATTCATCTACTCCTCGCGTACGGTCGCGGATGCGGCCACCGGTCAACCGCTGTGCACATTGACCCAGAACACCATGGCGCGCGGTCACGGCGGTTTTGGCGGCAGCACGGCGCCGACACCGGCGTCCCAGGAAATTCCGCCCAGTGCGCCCGACTTCAGCTGCGATCTGCCGACACTGCCTCAGGCGGCGCTGATCTATCGCCTGTCCGGAGATTACAACCCGCTCCACGCCGATCCGGCGGTCGCGCGCCAGGGCGGTTTCCAGCGGCCCATCCTGCACGGGCTCTGCACCTTCGGAGTGGCCGGGCACGCCTTGCTGAAAACCTGCTGCGACTACGATGTGACACGGTTTCGTCGCATCAAGGCGCGCTTTTCTGCGCCGGTGTATCCGGGCGAGACCATCCGCACCCAAGTGTGGCGACTGCGCAGCGGCGTGGCGTTTCGCTGCCGGGTGGTCGAGCGCGATCTGGTGGTGATCGACAACGGCTTCGCGGACGTGGGCTGAGCGGTGGCGGCGGTGGAGCAGATTCTCTCGGGGATGCGGGTGATCGAGGGTGCGGCCTTTGTCGCTGCTCCCTCGGGGGCCATGACGCTCGCGCAACTGGGTGCGGACGTGATCCGCTTCGACCTGATCGGCGGAGGTCTCGACTACCGCCGCTGGCCGGTGGACGCCCACGACAACAGCCTGTTCTGGGCCGGGCTCAACAAGGGCAAGCGCTCCATTGCGGTGGACTTCCGCAAACCCGAAGGCCAGGAGATTCTGGCGCGGTTGATCGGCGCGCCCGGCGCGGACGCGGGTCTGTTCATCAGCAATTTTCCGGCGCGCGGCTGGCTGTCCTACGAAAGTCTGAAGCGCCAGCGCGACGACCTGATCTATGTGAATCTCACCGGCGACCGCCACGGCGGCAGCGCGGTGGATTACACCGTCAACTGTGAGGTGGGTTTTCCCTATCTCACCGGGAAGGGTGACGAACCCGTCAATCATGTGCTGGCCGCCTGGGATGTCATCACCGGCCAGACGCTAGCGCTCGGGCTGCTTGCCGCCGAACGCCACCGCCGCAAGACCGGTGCCGGTCAGTTCGTCCAGCTCGCCCTCGCCGATGTCGCACTCGCGACCCTGGGTCATCTCGGCTTTATCGCCGAGGCGCAAATCAACGGCGAGCGCGAAGCCTGCGGCAACTACCTCTACGGCGCCTACGGCAAGGATTTCGTCACCGCCGACGGTCGCCGCGTGATGATCGTGGGCCTCACGGGCAATCAATGGAGCGCGATCCGCAAGGCCACCGGACTGGGCGATGCGCTCGATCAGCTGGGCGCGCGCCTGGGTCTCGATCTGCGCGCCGAGGGCAACCGTTTTCGCGCCCGCGAGGCGATCACCGATATTCTCGCGCCCTGGTTCGCGGCGCATTCTTTCCAGGAAGTCTGTGCGCAGCTCGACGCGCACGGCGTCTGCTGGGGCAAATACCAGACCGTGAGCGAGCTGGTCAGCTCCGACCCCGAGTGCTCGCCTGCCAATCCCCTGTTCAACGAGATCGAGCAACCCGGCATCGGCCGTTATCTGGCGCCGGGCAATCCACTCAATTTTGCACAGTTTGCGCGCGCCCCGGTTGCGCCCGCGCCGCGGCTCGGCGAGCACACCGACCAGATTCTGGCGGATGAACTGGGTTTGTCTGGCGCGGAGATAGGCCGGCTTCACGATGCGGGAATTGTGGCTGGCCCTGCCGCGTAGCGGGACTGCCGGTCCCTGTTGCCGGGCAACGGGGGGGCTTCTATGATGCCCCGATCCCGCCGCAGCACCGGCGCATCCGGATTTTCGATAGCAAACCAAAAAAGAGGTAAGCCCGATGGCCAGCAAACAGGCGCAATTGATCGACAATCTCTACCGGGAATGGCAGAGCAAACTGACCCTGGGCGGCGACATGCCCCTCGACCAGCTGCGCGAGCTGTTCGATGGCTGGGGCGATCTGTCATCCGAACCCCAGGGCGTGGAGTTCCGCGACGCGACCATTGCCGGTGTGCCCGGTATCTGGGCGACGCCGCCGGACTCCGACAAGAGCCGAGCGGTAATCTGCTGCCACGGCGGTGGTTTTGTGGTGGGCTCGAGCAAGAGTCACCGCAAGCTGTACGGCCATCTGGCCAAGGCGATGGGCTGTCCTACCTTCACGCTCGACTACACCCGGGCACCGGAAAATCCCCATCCGGGTATCGTCGAGCAGGCAGTGGCGGTGTACGCCAAGCTGCTGGAGCTGGGCTTCAAGCCCGAGCATATCGGCACCACCGGGGATTCCGCCGGCGGCAACCTCTGCACCAGCATGATTCTCTATGCCCGCCACCAGGGTCATCCGTTGCCGGCCGCCTGTGCGCCGATCTCGCCCTGGTACGACATGGAAGGCAAGGGCGCGAGTCTGAAGACCAATGCCGACAAGGATCTGCTGGTGGCGCCCGGTGTGCTGGAGGGAATGAGCGCCGCGTTCCTGGGCGAGAAAGGCTCGCCGACCGATCCCTTCGCCAACCCGCTTTATGCCGATCTCAAGGGCTTTCCGCCCACGTTGGTACAGGTCGGCGCCTACGAAGGCCTGCTCTCGGACAGCGAGCGGTTCGTCGAAAAAGCCAAAGCGGCCGGTGTGGATGTGCAGCTCCAGGTGTTTCCGGAAATGCAGCATGTATTCCAGTTCATGGTGGGCAACGCGCCCGAGGCAGATGACGCCGTCGCGAAGATCGCTGCCTGGATGCGGCCGAAACTCGGGCTGGTCTGAAGGGCGCGCGGGCCTGCGCGATTTGCAGGTCGCGGACATTCACATTCAGGGGGATAACAAGATGATCGAGTACAACAAGATTTTTATCGATGGCAAATGGGTCGCCGCGAGTAGCGGTGAATTCAGCACGCTCGTGAATCCCGCCACGGAGGAAGCCTTTGCGCGCGTGCCGGCGTCGCATCCGCAGGATGTCGATCAAGCCGTGGCGGCCGCGCGCCGCGCGTTTCATGCCTGGTCGCGCACTTCCGCCGCGGAACGCAAAGGTTATATCGATGCGATCTGCGCCAAACTGACCGAGCGCGCCGACGAACTCGCCAGTCTCATTTCCCAGGAAATGGGCATCCCGGTGCATTTCGCCAAGGGCATTCAGGTGACCGGTCCCATTCAGGGCCTGTCGATTTTCGGCAATCTGGCGCACACCATGGAAGAGGAGCGTCAGGAAGAAGGCTATCTGGTGGTGCGCGAACCGGTCGGCGTCTGCGCCTTCATCACGCCCTGGAATTTCCCGCTGTTTCAGGTCATCGCCAAGGTGGGTCCTGCACTGGCCGCCGGCTGCACCTCGGTGCTGAAACCCAGTGAACAGACGCCGCTGTCCTGTTTCATTTTCGCCGAAGCCTGCGAGCAGGTCGGACTGCCTCCGGGCGTGTTCAATCTCGTCACGGGCAAGGGTTCGGTGATGGGCGATGCCCTGTCCACCCATCCCGAAGTCGATATGGTGTCCTTCACGGGCTCGACCGAAGTCGGCGTACAGATCGCCAAGGCCGCGGCCGGCGGCGTGAAGCGGGTGTGTCAGGAACTCGGCGGCAAGTCGCCCTTCGTGGTGGCGCCCGGTGCCAACGTGAGCAAGGCCATCAAGTACGTGGTCAAGGATTCGATGTTCAATTCCGGACAGATGTGCGTCCAGCTGAGTCGCATCCTGGTCCATGAATCCCAGTACGACGAAGCCGTCGAAGTCGCGAAAACCGTGGCCGATTCGCTGAAAGTCGGCGATCCCACCGACAAGGGTTCGTTCCTCGGTCCGTTGAGTTCGATGCGCGCCCGCGACAGCGTGGTGCGCTACATCGAGAAAGGCATCGCCGAAGGCGCGCGCCTGGTGGCGGGCGGTACCGAGCGGCCCGAAGGACTGACGCGCGGTGCCTATGTGAAGCCCACGATATTTGCCGATGTCACCAACGACATGGCCATCGCCCAGGAAGAAATTTTCGGGCCGGTGCTCTGCCTGCTGAAATACCGTACCGAAGACGAAGCCATCGCCATCGCCAACGACACCGAATTCGGCCTTTCCAGCGGCGTGTGGGCAGAAGATCGCGAGACCCAGATGCGTATCGCGCGCCAATTGCGCGCTGGCCAGGTCAAGGTGAACGGTCCTGCGTTCAGCTTTGCCGCGCCCTTCGGTGGCTACAAGAAATCCGGCAACGGCCGTGAGTGGGGTGCCAGCGGCCTGGTCGAGTACACCGAAGAAAAGGCCATTCTGATCGGCGGTTGAGGCGCGCCCACACGCCTAACCAAAACCACGGATCGTTTTACCTGCTGTAAGAGAGAGGAGCGGGGCGCATGTCCAGCAGTCGGTTTCGTTTTCCCCGCGTCACCATGCCGGCGGCGGCGCGTGCGCTGCGCCAGGAGGTGCGGGAGTTCCTTGCCGCCGAACGCGCCAGCGGCGGCTATGTTCCCATGGCCGATTGCTGGGCGTCCGGATTTTCCGCCGAGTTCAGCCGCAAGCTCGGTCAACGCGGCTGGCTCGGGATGACCTGGCCCAAGCAGTACGGCGGTCATGAGCGCAGCTTTCTCGAACGCTATGTGGTGACCGAGGAAATGCTCGCCGCAGGCGCGCCGGTGATGGCGCACTGGATCGCCGATCGCCAGAGCGGCACCCAGATGCTGCGCCACGCCAGCGACGAGGTGAAAAACCGTGCACTGCCGCGCATGGCCGCGGGCCAGACGTTCTGCGCCATCGGCATGAGCGAGCCCAACACCGGCTCCGATCTCGCCTCGGTGCGCACGCGCGCGGACCGGGTCGCGGGCGGCTGGAAGGTCAATGGCCGCAAGATCTGGTCCACCGGCGCCCACGGCGAAGGCTGCGATTACATGATTGCCCTGGTACGCACCGCGCCCGCGGATGAGAAAGAGCGCCACAAGGGACTCTCGCAGCTCATCATAGATTTGAAAGCGCCGGGCGTGACGGTGCGCGGCATCGAGGACATCGGCGGTCAGATTCATTTCAACGAGACGCTGTTCGAAGATGTCTTCGTACCCGAGTCCCATCTGCTGGGCAAGGAAGGTCACGGCTGGAGCCTGGTGGTGGGCGAACTCGCCCTCGAGCGCTCCGGCCCCGAGCGATTTCTGAGCAGCTTTATCGCACTGCGCGAGGCCATGCACGTCCTGGCCGCGAATCCCGACGACCGCACCCGCGAGGTGCTCGGCCACCTGGTGGCCCGCATCAAGACGTTGCGGCGCATGTCGCTCGGGATCGCTGGGCTGCTCCAGGAAGGCAAATCGCCGGAAACCGAAGCCGCCCTGGTCAAGGACATGGCCACCCGCTTCGAGCGCGAGCTGATCGAGCAGCTGCGGGTGGTGCTGCCCGAGGCAGTGCTGCTGAGTTCCAGCGGAGTACTGCCGCGCCTGATGCGCGAGGCCATCCTGCGAGTGCCGTCCTCGACGCTGCGCGGCGGCACCAACGAGGTGCTGAAGGGCATGATCGTCCGCCAACTGGGATTGCGTTAACCGCTCCCGCGTCCTCTGCATCATTGCCCCGACAACCCACGGAAGCGATCCATGAGCGAAACCGACAGCCAAACTCTCGATACCGTCATTCTCGACACGGCGACGCGCCTGTTTGCCGATCTGAGTACGCCCGAGACCATCAATGCCGCGGAAAAAGGCGAGTGGCCGGACGCGCTGTGGCAGGCCATCGAAGCATCCGGCCTGCACCTCACCTGGGTGCCGGAAGAATGCGGCGGGGCGGGCGCCGGCATCCTCGACGGCTTTGCCGTCATCAAGGCGGCCGGTGCCGCGGCGCTGCCGGTGCCGCTGGCGGAAACCCTGCTGGCGGGTTGGCTGTTGGCCCAGGCGGGACTGGAAATTCCGGAAGGACCGCTGACCATCGCCCGCGGCGAGCATCGGATCAGTAACGGCGCCGTCACCGGCGTGGCGCTGGCGGTGCCCCATGCGCGCTCTGCGCGGCAGATCGTCACCCTGGCCCGTGATGGCGCGCGTCTTCTTGTGGTCGCGGTCCCGGTGTCCGCCTGTGCGCTCACTCCGGATCGCAATCTGGCGGGCGAACCCTGGGATACCCTGGATTTCAACGGCGCTGTGGCGACCCTCAGCGCCGCGGCGCCGGCGGGCCTTGACGCCGCGAGCCTCGATGCGATGGGCGCGCTGGTGCGGGTGAATCAGGCCGCGGGTGCGTTGGGCACCGCGCTCGAACTCGCCATTCAGTACGCCGGCGAGCGGGAGCAGTTCGGCCGCCCGATCGGCAAGTTCCAGGCCATTCAGCACATGATCGCCGACCTCGCCGGCGAAGCGGCGGCCGTCAACGCAGCGGCGGATGCCGCAGCCGAGGCCGTCGCCGCTACCGGCGCGGTCGACGCCGACGCCTGGGTCGAGATCGCTACCGCGAAAGTACGGCTGGGGCAGGCCGCCAGCATAGGTCCGGCCATCGCGCACCAGGTCCACGGCGCCATGGGTTTCACCTACGAGCACCGCCTGCACCATTTCACCCGCCGGGCCTGGGCCTGGCGCGACGAATTCGGCAACGAGACGGTCTGGGCGCGCCGCTTGGGCGATGCCGTGCTGGGTTGGGGCGCGGATCAGCTCTGGCCCCGAATTACGGCAGTTACCGATAAATAATCAAATAGTTAACGAATTAACTTCGAGAGGATAATCACGTGGATTTTTCCATCACCACAGAACAGCAGGCCATCATCGACAGCATCCGGGCGCTGATGTCGGATTTCGGCGACGACTACTGGCTCGAACATGACGATACCGGCGAATTCCCGGAGGATTTTTATCAGGCCATGGCCAAGGGCGGCTGGCTCGGCATCACCATGCCCGAAATTTACGGTGGCTCGAATCTGGGCGTACAGGAAGCCGCGCTGATGATGATGACGGTCGCCGAGGGCGGCGGCATGTCGGCGGCTTCGTCCATGCACATCAATATTTTCGGTCCGCACCCGATCCTGGTGTTCGGCACCGAAGACCAGAAGAAGCGCTTTCTGCCGCCGCTGATCGCGGGCGAACAGAAAACCTGTTTCGGCGTCACCGAGGCCAACGCCGGGCTCGACACCACCCGCATCGAAACCTTCGCCCGGCGCGAAGGCGACAAGTACATCGTCAATGGCCAGAAGATCTGGACCACCACGGCGCAGCAGGCCGACAAGATCATGCTGCTGACCCGCACCACGCCGCGCGACCAGTGCAAGAAGCCCCACGAGGGTATCACGCTGTTCTACGCCAACATGGATCCCGCGCACGTCCAGATCAGGGAGATCCACAAGATGGGTCGCAAGGCGGTCAACTCCAACATGACCTTCTACGACAACCTCGAAGTGTCCGTGGATGATCGCATCGGCGAGGAGGGCAAGGGCTTCCAGTACATCCTGCACAGCCTGAACCCCGAGCGCATCCTGCTCGCGGCCGAGTCGGTCGGCATGGGCCGCAGCGCGCTCAAGCGCGCGGCGCAGTACGCCAAGGACCGGAACGTGTTCGGCCGCCCCATCGGGATGAACCAGTCGGTGCAGCATCCGCTCGCGGAAAACTGGATCGAGCTGGAAGCGGCCTATCTGAGCGTGATGCGCGCCGCCTGGCTGTACGACAACGGCAAACCCTGTGGCGCCGAGGCCAATGGCGCCAAGTATCTGGCCGCCGAAGTCGGCTTCAAGGCCTGCCAGCAGGCAGTGCTGACCCACGGTGGCATGGGCTACGCGAAGGAATTCCACGTCGAGCGCCTGATGCGCGAAGCCATGCTGCCGCGCCTGGCGCCGGTGAGCCAGAACATGGTGCTCAATTTCATCGCCACCAATGTGCTGGACCTGCCGCGCTCCTATTGACCGAAAATCCGAACCCCGCGGATACGGTCTCCCGCGCACGGCGTGGCTTGATCGTTGTCATGCCGAAGACTGAGCGAGGCGGGGAGCAAGGGGTGCCTGCGGAGTCTGACTGCCATGTGCGATTCCGTGCCCGCCACGACGGGCCGGTCTTTACGCGGTACCCGGCCGGCTCTGTCGGGGTTTCAAACGCGTGCCCGGACACTATTCTTCTATCGTGTTGTGCCTTGACGACGCCCAACCCCGGGGCCGTGTATCGGGTTGTATTCAACCGATAGTTCACGATTAAATCGCGAACCGCCGGCCGAGCCGGTAGTTTGGCACAACGCCATTGATGTCGCCCGGAAACGCCGGACGGCAGTGACCGGAGCCGACCCAGACTGAGTCCGCAATAACGATTCCCACCGGCTGTCGCCACGTACGCGAGCCGTCAGCCGCAAGCCACCGAGGAGACAGCGCGTGCCAGGTAAGACCAACCCTTTCCATTGCAAGCTGTTGGCCGGCGGGGTGCCGACCGCGGCGGTCCTGTTGGTACTGGTTCTGTCCGGATGCGGCGAGAAAGCGGTACCACCGCCGCCCCCGGGGCCGGTGGAAGTCGGAGTTGTCACCCTTACGGCCAGCGATGTGGTGCTGGCGGCGGAGTTTCCCGGTCGAACCGTCGCCTACCGCGTTGCCGAAGTGCGACCCCAGGCGGCCGGGATCGTCCAGCGCCGGCTGTTCACCGAAGGCGCCAATGTGGTCGCCGGCGAAACCCTGTACCAGATCGATCCACAAAGCTATCGCGCTGCGCTACAGCGCGCGGAGGCAGCGCTGCAACGCGTGCTGGCCAGTGAAAAGGTGGCGCGTCTGAAGGCGGAGCGCTACCAGGGCCTGATTGGCAAGAAATTGATCAGTCAGCAGGACTACGACGATGCCGATGCGGCCTTGAAGGAAGCCAGTGCCGCCGTCGCGGTGGCGCGGGCCGAGCGGGACATCGCGCGCATCAACCTCGAATACACCACCATCCGGGCGCCGATCTCCGGCCGTATCGGCCGCTCCCTGGTCACCGAGGGCGCGCTTTTGGAAGCGGAACAGGAATCCCCGCTCGCGGTGATCCAACAGATCGATCCGCTGTTCGTGGATATCACTCAGTCGAGCGTCGATCTCACTCGTCTGAAAAGCGATCTTGCCGAAGGCCGGCTTGCGCCGGCCGGCGAAGGCGCAGCCATGCGGCTGGTGCTTGAGGATGGCACTCCCTATGCCCACCCGGGCGTGCTGGCATTTACGGAGGTTCGTGTCGACGAGAGCACCGGCAATGTCACGCTGCGCGGTGCCGTACCCAATCCCGACCATCTGTTGCTGCCCGGCATGTTCGTGCGTGCCAGCCTCGATCAGGCGGTACGCCAGGGTGCGATTCTCGCGCCTCAGAAAGGGGTGAGCTTCGACTACACCGGCAAGGCCTTTGCCATGCTGGTCGATGGCGACAACAAGATACAGCGCCGCTTCCTGAGCGTGGGCCGCGCCATAGGTGATCAATGGCTGGTGCTTGAGGGTCTCGCCGCCGGCGATCGGATCGTGATCGATGGTCTCCAGAAAATTCGCGAAGGTGCCGAAGTGACGACCGTTCCCGCTGCCGCGGGCGGCGCGGGCGGCGCGGCCGAGGCGCACTGAGATGTCGAATTTCTTTATTGACCGACCCATTTTTGCCTGGGTTATCGCCATGGTAGTGATGATCGCGGGCGCCCTCGCGATCACCCAGTTGCCCATTGAACAGTACCCTGAGGTCGCGCCCCCGAGCGTGGTGATCCGCGCGGTGAATCCCGGCGCGTCCGCCGAGACCGTACAGGACACGACGGTCCAGATCATCGAGCAGAGCATGGTCGGGCTGGACAATTTTCTGTACATGTCCTCCAAGAGTGATTCCGCCGGGGTGGGTGAAATCACCATCACCTTCGCCTCCGGCACGGATCCCGATATCGCCCAGGTCCAGGTGCAAAACAAGCTCGCGGTGGCGCTGCCCCAGTTGCCCCAAACGGTGCGGGATCAGGGCGTAAGGGTCACCAAGAGCAGTCCCGGCGCCATCATGGTGGTCGCCTTTTATTCTCCAAAGGGGGAACTTGACCGCTACGACATGTCCGACTATGTGGCGGCCAATATCATAGAGCCGGTGAGCCGACTCAACGGGGTCGGCGATGTGACCCTGTTTGGTTCCCAGTACGCCATGCGCATCTGGCTCGATGCGGACAAGCTCAATAGCTATCAATTGACACCGGGCGATGTCACCGACGCCATCCGCGAGCAGAACTTTCAGGTGCGGGCCGGCGAGCTCGGCGCTGGTCCCGCCACGCCCGGGCAGCAGCTCAATGCCACGGTCATTTCCCAGACCCTGCTGAAGAATCCCCAGGAATTCGGTGACATCCTGTTGCGGGTCAACAGCGACGGCTCCCGCGTGGCGCTGCGTGATGTCGCCCGGATTCAACTCGGCGGCGAAAATTACCAGTTTTTGAGCCATTTCAACGGCTACGTCGCCACCGGCATCGTGGTCAATCAGGCACCCTATTCGAACGCCCTGGAGGTGGCCGCCCGGGTCAAGGCCAAACTTGCCGAACTGGAGCCCTTCATGCCGGAAGGCATGGTGATGGAACTCGCCTACGACACCGCACCTTTCACCCAGGTGGCGATCCGCGGCGTGATGGAAACCCTGGTCGAGGCGGTGATCCTGGTCACCCTTGTGATGTTCCTGTTTTTGCAGAACCTCCGTGCCACCGTGATTCCCACCATCGCCATTCCAGTGGTGATTCTGGGTACTTTCGGAATCCTGCAGGCGTTTGGTTATTCGATCAACACGCTGACCATGTTCGCCATGGTGCTCGCCATCGGACTGCTGGTGGATGATGCCATCGTGGTGGTGGAAAACGTCGAACGGATCATGGCGGAGGAAGGTCTGTCGCCGCGGGAGGCGACGCGCAAATCCATGGGCCAGATCCAGGGCGCGCTGATCGGCATCGGGACTGTATTGTCCGCGGTATTCATCCCGATGGCCTTTTTCCCCGGGACCACCGGGGCGATTTATCGCCAGTTTTCCATCACCATTGTTTCGGCCATGGTGTTATCGGTGTTCGTGGCCCTGATTCTGACGCCCGCGCTCTGTGCCAGCATGCTCAAGCCCATAGCGGCCGGCCACCACGAAGATAAGCGCGGCTTTTTTGGCTGGTTCAACCGAACCTTTCAACGCAGCGCGTCCGGATACCAGGGTCTGGTGGCGGGAATGCTGCGCCGAACGATCCGTTATCTGGTTATTTACGGCGCCATCATCGCGGGCGTCGCCATCCTGTTTGCGCGCCTGCCGACGGCTTTTCTGCCCGAGGACGATCCCGGCCTCATGTTCAGTCAGGTGCAACTGCCGGTTGGTGCCACCATGGAGCGGACTCGTGGCGTCCTCGAGCAGGTGGAGAGTTACTACGCAGAAAACGAAAAGGACACCATCAAGACGGTCTACTGCGTGACCGGGTTCAGCTTCACCGGGCGCGGCCAGAATAATGGCCAATGCTATATCCAGATGCACCACTGGGACGATCGCTCGGAGCCCGGGCAGGACGTCAAGACAGTTTCACGTCGCGCCATTGGTGCCTTTTCCCAGATCAAGGACGCGCGGGCAGTGGCTTTTTACCCGCCGCCCATTCGCTCTCTTGGTACTTCTTCGGGGTTCGTCTTCGAGCTGAAGGACAATGGCCACCGTGGCCACGCCGCCATGCTGGCAGCGCGCAATCAACTGCTCGGTGGCGCGGCGCAGGATCCCCGGCTCGCCAAAGTGCGACCTAATGGACTCGAAGACACAGCTCACTTCCAGATCGATATCGACCAGCAAAAGGCGCGTGCACTGGGCCTATCGATCGGGGCGATCAACGACACCCTGGCTACCGCCTGGGCATCGACCTACACCAACGACTTTCTGCACAACGGCCGAATCAAGAAAGTCTACGTTCAGGGCGACACGGAATTCCGGATGCTCCCCGAAGACCTCCAGCGCTGGTTCGTGCGCAATCAACGGGGCGAGATGGTGCCTTTCTCGGCGTTTTCCACTGCCTCCTGGACCAAAAAATCGCCGCGGCTCGAGCGCTACAACGCCGTGCCTTCGATGGAGATCGTGGGGGAAGCTTCACCAGGCCATACCACCGGCGAGGCCATCCAGGCGTTGCAGGAATTGGCGGCCAAGCTACCACCGGGATTCGGCTACGAATGGACCGGAATTTCGTTGCAGGAGACCCAATCCGGAGCCCAGGCCCCCGTCCTGTACGCACTATCGATCGCCCTGGTATTTCTGGCGCTCGCCGCGCTCTATGAGAGCTGGTCGGTACCTTTCGCCGTCATTCTGGTGGTTCCCTTGGGCGTTATCGGCGCTTTGCTGGCGGCCTATGGCCGCGGATTGTCCAACGATATCTTCTTTCAGGTCAGCCTTCTGGCGACGGTCGGTCTGTCCGCCAAGAACGCAATTCTGATTGTGGAATTCGCACGCGATCTGCAGGCCCGCGGCATGGGAATCGTCGAAGCGACGCTCCAGGCGGTGCGCCTGCGGCTGCGCCCGATCATCATGACTTCGATAGCTTTCATGCTCGGCGTGCTGCCATTGGCGCTCAACTCAGGTGCCGGCTCCGTGAGCCAGAATGCCGTCGGCACCGGAGTCCTCGGTGGAGTGATCACAGGTACACTGCTGGCGATTTTTTTCGTGCCGGTGTTTTATGTCGTTATCCGGCGAATCTTCAAATCCGGTTCGCACCGGGATCGCGAATTGGCGGAGGCGGCCGTGGAAGATGACAGTGCGCATTAACCACGTGCTCCCATGAATCGAACCTAGATGCCGAGACAGCGCGCGATGCGTCATGGGTTGGCGCTACTGACATTGATGCTGCTGGTTTCCAACACCTGCGCCGAACCGATCAAGGTGCTGTTGCATCTGGATCAGGCGGATCAGGCGGTAACCCTTATCAATGTCGTCGAGGAAATCACCAAAGCCAATCCAAACGCCGACGTACAGGTGGTGGTGCACGGTGCCGCCATTACCCGGTTGAGGCGCGACGATTATCTTAGTGCCGATTTTGAACGCATTCTTGCGCAGGGCGTTAATATCGGTGTCTGCAATGTGTCGATGATGCGCAAGGGCCTGCTGCACTCAAGCCTATTGTCCGACGTGGAACTGCTAACCGAGGGGAGCATCGCCCGTATCCTTGCGCTTCAGAAGCAGGGGTATTCGTATATAAAAATTTGAGTGAGAGGCGCGGTGTTTGGGTTTATCGCGCTGTTCTTGGCCGAAAAAAATGACGATGGTCGATCATGAATAGGTTCAGATCGGCGAAACCCGCCAACGGCCTGTTGGAAAATGTCGCGAGACCGCCAGATGCGAGGCGCACGGAGCGAGCGCCGCGTAACGAAGTGGATGGCTGCCGCAGCAGTTTTTAACAGGCGGCTAAAGCGCCCCCGCAACTTCCTGCAACGAACACAACTGCTGTTCCAGCGTGCCGACGTGCTGGATCCAGTAGGCTGGCGTGTTGAACCAGGTGAATGCGCGCGGAAATGCCGGGTCGTCCCAGCGGCTCGCCAGCCAGTGGGTGTAGTGAATCATCCGCAAGGCGCGCAAGGGCTCTATCAGTTTCAGTTCAGCGCGGCGGAATTCGTTGAAATCTTCGTAACCCGACAGAACTTCATCCAGCTGCTGGCGCTGTTCATGAGCGTCGCCCGACAGCAGCATCCAGATATCCTGCACCGCCGGACCCATGCGGCTGTCATCGAAATCGACCACGAACAGGGCGTCGTCGCGGGTGCAGAGGATGTTACCGATATGGCAGTCGCCATGGGTGCGGAGGTAGCGCACATCTGGCACATAATCGAACAGTTGCCGGCACAGGGCGACGATTTGGCCGACGGCGTTCTGGTAACGCGCGACCAGTTCGGTGGGGATGAAGCCCTGCTGCAAGAGCTGTGCACTGGGTTCTATCGCGAAACTCTCGATGCTGATTGTCGGTCGATGCCTGAAATCGTGATTTTTGGCGACGCCGTGCAGACGCCCCAGGAGCTGACCCATTCTGAACAGGTAATCGAGATCACCCGGCTCGGGTGCGGAGCCGCCCTTGCGCGGAAACAGGGTGAACAGGAATTCGTTGAATTGATGCAGGCTGGCACCGGCTATTTTGAGCGGTGCGATGACGGGTATTTCGGCGGCGTGGAGTTCGTCCAGAAAAGCATGCTCTTCCAGAATGGCGTCTCGGGACCAGCGATCCGGCCGGTAGAATTTGGCAATGACCGGCTGCGCCTCGTCGATGCCGATCTGATACACCCGGTTTTCATAGCTATTAAGGGTCAGGATGCGCAGGTCGCTGAGCAGCCCCAGGGATTCGATGGCGGTGATGACGGCGTCGGGCGTCAGCGCGTCGTAGGGGTGAGACATGGGTGCCGCCGGGAAACTGCAAGGCGGTCATTGTAGGGGGTTATGCCGTGGGCGGCGGACGAATACGCGCCTTGCTGGGCGTCGAATAACAGGAGTTCAGGGCAAACCCGCTCCCGATCAGCTTCCGAACCGAAATGCCGAGACGGGCGCGCCCAATACCCGGTCGCGGTAGATACAACTGCCCGCGTCAGAACCGGCGGCACCGGCGATGACATGCAGCGGCAGCAGGTGCTCTTCACGCGGGTGGGCTTGGGTGGCGCCAGGGGCTTTGTGCCAGGCGTCAAGACGGCGATTGCGTTCGTCGGGACTGGTGGTGCAAGCGTCCTGAAGCCAGGCGTCGAAGGCGTCGCCGGCAGGATTGGTAACCGGCTGGCGCATCAGGATCGCCATGTTGTGGTAGCTCATGCCGCTGCCGATCAGCAATACGCCCTCGCGGCGCAACGGGGCCAGCGCGGCGCCCAGCGCGAGATGTGCGCCGGGGTCCAGATCCGGGCGCAGTGAAACCTGCACGACCGGGATGTCGGCATCCGGATAAATCAGTTTGCAGGGAATGAATACCCCGTGATCCAGGCCGTGTTCGGAATCCTGCACTGCGGCGATGCCAGCTGCGCCCAGCAGGTCGCAGACACGGTCGGCGAGCCAGGGTGCGCCCGGAGCGTCGTAGCGCAGCTGATAGGTGTGCGGCGGAAAGCCTTGATAGTCGTAGATCAGTGGTAGCGCAAGCGCGCTGTTGACGCGCACCGGGTCGGCTTCCCAGTGCGCGGAGACGATCAGCAGTGCGCGAGGCCGGGTCCCGACCGTCGCCGCCAAGCCGCGCAGAAACACGGCCATGCGATCCCAGGTGTCAGCGGGCCCCAGGGTCCAGTCCATGAAAAAACAGGGCCCGCCGCCGTGGGGGATGTAATAGCAGGGCAGGGCGGCGGTCATTCCCATTCGGCTCAGCCTGCGGCGGCGCGGCGCGGTGCTTCGGGCTTGAGCAGGGGTTCGCCGGGGAGCTTGCGAACTTCCGGCAATACCTCCCTGGCAAACAGGCGGAGGCTCCTTTCGGCTTCTGCGTGGGGCATGCCCGCGTAGCTGAATACGCCGGTATAGGCGCCCGCACCGGTGCGCTCGGTGAAGTTCTTGATCGTCTCGAAGCATTTTTCCGGGGTGCCCCAGACCTGGATGCTCATGAAGAACTTGACGACGTCCTCGATGCTCTTGCTGACGTGATCCTGCATGGCCGCGTAGGTTTCGTAGCCCTTGGTTTTCTTCAGGTGGTCGCCGGCCATTTCGTAGTGCTTGACCACGGAACGGTAGTAGCCGCCGATGTACTGATAGGCGAGCTCTTCGGCGCGGCTGGCGTCCTCGTGGCACAGGGTCCAGCCGGCGAGGATCGGTGCCGGCGCGTCGGTGCCGTTGACCTGCTTGAACAGCGCACGGTAGTCGGCCAGTTCCCGATCGACATGTTCCCAGGGCTTCTGCGGGATGATCAGGATGCCGATACCGAGCTCCGCCATGATCCGGGAGGACTCCGGCGAAACGGCAGCGGCATAGGTGCGGCCACGAAAGGTCTTGAACGGGCGCGGGCGGATTTCCCGGCGGACCTGCTTGATGTGTTTGCCGTCGAATTCACAAAAGCCGGTTTCGAGACCTTCCAGAATCATCTGCGCGGATTCGGTGAAATATTCGCGGCTGATGTTCATGTCGCGTCCAAAACCTTCGAACTCGACACGGCCCAGACCGCGACCGATGCCGAGGATCATGCGGCCGTCTGACATGTTGTCGAGCATGGAGATTTCTTCGGCGACGCGCATCGGATCGTGCCAGGGCAGCACCATGACCATGGTGCCCAGCCCCAGATTGGGATTGCGGCCGGCCCAGTAGGACAAAAACTGGGTCACGTCCGGGCACATGGTGTAATCGGTGAAGTGGTGCTCCACCCCCCAGATCGACTGAAAACCGAGTCCTTCGGCCAGGTCGCCGAGCGCGAGGTCGTTCTGGTATACCTGCTTGTCGGTCAGCTTGGGATCGACACCCTGAAAAATGATGGACAGCCCTACATCCATTGCGAATACCTCGATAGGTTGGAAAAGTGGTTGATAAATAAAGTTTGGCGAGCGTAGCAGAAATGAAAACCCCCGGGAGACCCGGGGGAATGCGGCGTCATCCGGCCGGTCTCAGATCGCCAGCGAAACACCGCCGTCGACCACGATGATGGAGCCGGTGATGAAGTCCGATGCCGGGCTCGCCAGCAGGATCGCAATGCCGTGGAAGTCCGATGGCCGACCGAATTTGCCGACCGGGGTTTTCTTGACGATATAGTCCACCAGCCCGTTCTTTTTCGGCCCTTCGCAGGGCATCATCTCGGTGTCGACTAGGCCGGGCAGCAGCGCGTTGACCTGGATGTTGTGCTTGCCCCAGCCCTGCGCCAGGCTCTGGGTCATGTGATCCATGCCTCCCTTGGCCGCCGCGTAGTGCACCAGCTTGCCGAAGCCGAGCTTGGTGATGATCGAGCCGACATTGATGATCTTGCCGCCGCCGGCCTTGACCATCTCCGGGAAACACGCCTTGCTGGTCAGGAAGCAGGAGGTCATGTTGATGCCGATGAAGTTGTTCCACTGCTCCAGGGTCATGGTCTCGGCCGGAATCCCCCAGCTGATGGCGGCGTTATTGAACAGGATGTCGATGCGGCCAAAGCGCGCCACGGTCTCCTTGACCATGCGGTTGACATCGTCCTCCCGGGACACGTCGCACTGAATGCCGAGCGCGTCCGCGCCCTCGGCCTCGAGCTGTGCCACCGCATTGTCGATCTTGTCCTGGTTGCGTCCCACCACTGCGACCTTGGCGCCCACCATCGCCAGGCCCTTGGCGATGCCGAGGCCCAGACCGCCGTTGCCGCCGGTGATGATCGCGACCTTGCCGGTCAAATCAAACTTGCTGTTCATTCAGGTTCTCCCGATAGATTTCCTGGTGAAGCACCGCGGGTATCCGCAACACGCGTCAAATGCCGCCAACCGTCATGCCACCGTCGGCGACGATGATGGAGCCGGTGATGAAGCTGGAGGCATCACTCGCCAGCAGGATCGAAATGCCCTCGAAGTCATCGGGCATACCGAAGCGCTTGACCGGCGATTTCTTGACGATGTAATCCACCAGGGGGCCGATCTTGTTGGGACCGAAACAGGGCATCATCTCGGAATGCACCAGACCGGGCAGCACGGCGTTGACCTGGATATTGTCCTTGCCCCAGGCGCGGGCCAGGCTCTGGGTCATGTGGTCCATGCCACCCTTGGCGGCAGCGTAGTGCACCAGCTTGCCGTAGCCTTTTTGGGTGATCGCCGAGCCGATGTTGATGATCTTGCCGCCGCCGGCCTTGATGAACTCGGGGTAGCAGGCTTTGGAACACAGGAAGCAGGAGGTCAGATCGATGGCGATGAATTCGTTCCACTGTTCCAGGGTGAGTTTTTCCGGCGCCACGCCCCAGCTGATGGCGGCGTTGTTGACCAGGATGTCGACGCGGCCGAAGTGCTCGGCGGTCTCCTTGACCATGCGGTTGACATCGTCCTCCTTGGAGACATCGGCCTGGACGCCCAGGGACTTGTAACCCAGTTCGGTCATCTCGGCGACGGCGGCATCGATTTTGGTCTGGTTGCGCCCGACCAGCGCGACCGCGCAGCCTTCCGATGCCAGACCCTTGGCAATGCCCAGACCCAGGCCACCGTTACCGCCGGTGACTATCGCGACCTTGCCCGTCAAATCAAACAGTTTCATGTTTTACTCCTACGAAAATAACGATCAATCCAGGCATCGCCCGATTTATTCCACAGCCTCGGCGTAACGCCGTCCCAGCAGCATGCGCTATCAGGTGCGGGTCAAATGGAGAGCGAGAGGCCGCCATCGACCACGATGATGGAGCCGGTGATGAAGTCCGAGGCCGGGCTCGCCAGCAGGATCGCAATGCCGTGGAAGTCCGCTGGCCGGCCGAATTTGCCCACCGGCGTCCGCTTTACCGCGTAGTCCACCAGCCCGTTCTTCTTCGGTCCTTCGCAGGGCATCATCTCGGTGTCGACTAGGCCGGGCAGTAGCGCATTGACCTGGATGTTGTGCTTGCCCCAGCCCTGCGCCAGGCTCTGGGTCATGTGGTCCATGCCGCCCTTGGCCGCCGCGTAATGCACCAGCTTGCCAAAGCCCAGCTTGGTGATGATCGAGCCAACGTTGATGATCTTGCCGCCGCCTGCCTTGACCATCTCGGGAAAGCACGCCTTGGAGGTCAGGAAGCAGGAGGTCATATTGATGCCGATGAAGTTGTTCCACTGCTCCAGGGTCATGGTCTCGGCCGGAATGCCCCAGCTGATCGCAGCGTTGTTGAACAGGATGTCGATCCGGCCAAAGCGCGCCACGGTCTCCTTGACCATGCGATTGACATCGTCTTCCTGGGACACGTCGCACTGAATCCCCAGCACGTCCGCGCCCTCGGCCTTGAGTTGTGCCACTGCATTGTCGATCTTCTCCGGGTTGCGGCCCACCACCGCGACCTTGGCGCCCACCATCGCGAGGCCCTTGGCGATGCCCAGACCCAGGCCACCGTTGCCGCCGGTGATGATCGCGACCTTGCCGGTCAAATCAAACTTGCTGTTCATTCTCAGATTCTCCGGATAACTTTTTGATTGAAAAGCGCGTGCGAGCCTGGCGATCAGATTCCGATCGTCAGGCCGCCATCGGCGACGATGATGGAGCCGGTGATGAAGCTGGAGGCATCGCTCGCCAGCAGGATGGAGATGCCCTCGAAGTCATCGGGCATGCCGAAGCGCTTGACCGGAGATTTCTTGGCGATGTAATCCACCAGGGGACCGATCTTGTTGGGACCGAAACAGGGCATCATCTCGGAATGCACCAGTCCGGGCAGTACCGCATTGACCTGGATGTTGTCCTTGCCCCAGGCGCGGGCCAGGCTCTGGGTCATGTGGTCCATGCCACCCTTGGCGGCGGCATAGTGCACCAGCTTGCCAAAGCCTTTCTTGGTGATGGCTGAACCGATATTGATGATCTTGCCGCCGCCGGCCTTGATGAACTCGGGGTAGCAGGCTTTGGAACACAGGAAGCAGGACGTCAGATCGATGGCGATGAATTCGTTCCACTGCTCCAGAGTGAGTTTTTCCGGCGCCACGCCCCAGCTGATGGCGGCGTTGTTGACCAGGATGTCGACGCGGCCGAAGTGCTCGGCGGTCTCCTTGACCATGCGGTTGACATCGTCCTCCCTGGAGACATCGGCCTGCACACCCAGGGACTTGTAGCCCAGCTCGGTCATTTCGGCGACGGCGGCATCGATTTTGGTCTGGTTGCGCCCGACCAGCGCGACCGCGCAGCCTTCCGACGCCAGACCCTTGGCGATGCCGAGGCCCAGGCCGCCGTTACCGCCGGTGACTATCGCGACCTTGCCCGTCAAATCAAATATATCCACGCTGTACTCTCCTCGCATGTGAGATCGTTGAGCAGGGGGTCGAGCCGCCGGATATTGTCGGCGCCAAGGGCGGCGCCCGGCACTTGGCCGGCAATTCTGGTGAAATCGCCGGCAAAAATCTACCCTCTGGTAACAATCCTGATGGCGCGGGCAACAACGCCGTCAAATGTGGCCAGGTTCGGCCTGTGCTTCCAGCTTGGAGGGGGCCGGACCGCACCGATACACGCCGGAAACTGCGCTTCGGTGCGACCAGGTAATCACGGACATTGAGGAGAAAATTCGCCGGGTCAACCGCCAGAAGATGGTTTGCGCTCTGCCTCAGCGCGCGGCTTCGATGCCCATGCCCACCGGAACCCCGTTCTCGATCTGGTCGAGGTACTCGGACAGGCCGTAGCCGACGTGGCCATTGCAGCGATATTCGGTCATGGCTTCGGTGATGCGGGTGGAGAGTTCGGTGCCGTCCTCGGCGGTGCGGCGGTTGCGCAGCGGGATCAGGGAAATGACCTTGCCGGTGATCTCGAATTCCTGACCGCGCTCGGTGCGGCACCAGGCGGTCATCCCGGTCTGGTGGAGCTGCGCGTCCCATTCGGAGCGCACACGGGCGTCCACAATCAGGTCGTAGCGGCCCTCAGTGAACACCATGCCGCCGCAGTCGACGCTGCCGTCGCGCATGCCCATGGTCATGATCATGGCGCCGAAGTCGCGGCCCAGGGAGATCGGCAGCCAGCGGTACCAGTAGATGTTCTGCCAGTAGCGTGGCCCCCAGGAGTGATCGCGCAGGCCGAGGCCGTCGATCTGCCAGGTCTGTTCGCCGACCCGGATTCGCCCGCGCGCCGCGACATGCTGCTCGAAGTGCGCCCGCGCCATGGCGGTTTGGGTGTCCAGCTCGATCGGCGATCCGTCATCGTTGAGGTGTTCACCGCCGTACATGGGGGACAGGCCGCTGTAGTCCAGGTCCACCTCGCAGTCGAGAATGGGGTTCTCCTTGAAGGCCTTGGCGGGATTGAGCATGTCGTTGGGGTTGGCGAGCACCGCGACCTTGCCGCTATAGGTGACGCGCTGGCGCTTGAAGGGTTCGATGATCTCGAAGCGAGCGCCGCCGGCGCTGTGCTCGGCGTTGCTGCTGATCTGCGCGCGGTGGTACATGAAGCCGACCTTGCCGTCGGGCAGGTAGAGGCAGATGGAAACTTCGGCATGGCCCTCGTTGACCCGATTGCCGATGCGAAACCAGCCGCCGACCTGCTGCCCGGCATCATAGATATTGTAGTAGGCGCTTTCGTTGAAATTGCTCACCGCCTCGGGCGGGTGGTTGTATTCGTCTGCCGGTTCGAGGCGCACCCGGTCGCCGGGCTTGGTGATGAAGATATGTTTGGCCATGGTGTATCTCCCGAAGTTTGTGCCCCTGCCGGGGTGGTTGAGTAAGGTTCGCCTCCAGCATAGGGTCGGCTTATCGCGCTGGCAATCGACGCGAAGTTTCCCGCTTCAGTCCGGATGCCTGAGCCTCCGACGGATCCCGGGGGAGACTCTGCGTCAGGGCTTGAAGTAGGCGTAGCCCTCCGAGAACTGCAGGCTGGCGATTTCGGCCGCTCCGGATTCGACCACGCGGGCGTCAGGATGCACGCGCGCGCGGTCGATCTGGCGTGCTGTCAGGGTGTTGTTGCAGACACGGAATTCGACGCCGGCGAGTATCAGGTCGTCGATCATGGGTTCGTAGGGGTTGCCGTGCTCGTCCTTGGCGTCCTTCAGTAGGAAATCCACGCCCTGGCCCAGCGCCACGACCACGATCTTGACGCCCGGATCGGCCTTCAGATGGTTGGTCATGTTGCGGAGGGCCGGGATGGCGCGCGCGCTGTCGTCGATGTGGTACACGACGCGGGGCGCGGCGGCTGAGTCGGCGGCCTGCCCGAAAAGTACGACCGCGAGCAGCCCTGCCGTCACAAAACGGCGATAACTCGGCGTCGAACGGATCATGGGTGACTCCCCGGTAGCTTGCCTGTTGTTGGCGATTTCAGTGTTGCGCGCCGCCCAGCATCTCGGCCTGCATCTCGAGATAGACCGAGTAGGCGTTGCGCCGACTGGCGACGTCGAAGGTCGGCAGTCCAGCGAAGGCGGACCAGTCGATGGCCGCGTAGGCTTCATCGAAACTTCGCAGGTTTTCTACCGCCATGCCCAGTTGCGCGCGCAGGAATTCGAGATAGGCGCGCGTAACCTTGAGATCCTGCGCCACCTGCAGCGACGCAGTGCCGTGACCGGGCACCACGATTCGCGGTGCACTGCGCTCGATGCGCGCCAGCGCGGCCAGCCATTCGCGCGTGTTGCCGTCCACCACGAAAGGCAGCCGGCCGCTAAAGAACAGGTCGCCGGCAAACAGCAGACCTTGGTCGGGGATGAACAACATCAAATCGCCGGGCGCGTGGGAGTTGCCGCCACTGATCAACTCGAAGTGCGTGCCGCCCAGTTCGAAGGGAATGGATTGTGCGGTCGGGAATTCCAGCCAGCGATCGGCGGGGACCAGTTGCGTCTGGTCGTTGACCCAGGGCGACAGATCACGCCGGCGTTGCGCCAGCCGCTCCCGGGAGAGATCCGAAGCCAGGTACTGCCGACCCTCGCTGCGCGCCCAGATCGCGGCGCCCGCGGCCTTGAAGACTTGCAGTCCGTAGCAGTGGTCGGCGTGGTAGTGGCTCAGGATGACCAAGCGGATGGGCTGTGGGGTGATCTTGCGGATGGCATCCAACATCGCCTCGGCGAGAGCCGGTGTTCCCAGCGCGTCGAAGACCACCACGCCCTCTGGCGTCACCACGAACCCGGCGTTGCTGGTGAAGCCCCGATTCCCGCGCGACGCCATGCCCGACGCACCTTCGAAGTACCAGGCCGTGGCCGACAGGGCACGCGGGGTCAGTGCAAGCACCGGTTCCGCAGGCCCGGCGGCGGCGACATGCAGCGGGGCTGACAGCGACAGCGCGCAACCGATGAGACACGCAAGGAAAAATCGTCCGAGGCTGGTCATAGGTTACCGGGCAGGGGGGTTGTACCCCGGAAACAATCGGGAGTATTTTATATTAGCAGATGCAGAATTAAACAGCCGCCAGGGTCCGCGAGTACGACCCGGAGCCACAGCCCAAAGGCGTCCGTGAGGAGACAGGCCTGATGAATTCCGATGACCGCCAACCCGGGCGCGTGCGCAAGGCACCCGAGAACTTTCTCGGCGCGGAGTTCGTGCGCGAGCTCGGCACGGACGGCGTCAACGAGGAACGGCGCAACTTTCTGCGCAAAAGCTTTCTGGCGGCGGGCGCTGCCCTGGCCGGCGCACCGCTGGCCGGTGCCTTGGCCGCGTCGCCTGACGCCGGCGATCCGGACATCCTCAACCTGCCGCCCTGGTCGAAAGCGCTGGGGCAGCCGGTTGCCGCGCGCCCTTATGGTTTGCCATCCCGGTACGAAGCCAATCTGGTGCGGCGCCAGTCGCCCGGACTGACCAGCGTGCCCCAGGCCTCGGTGTCCTTCGCGCCGCTGCAGGGCCTGTTCGGCATCATCACGCCCACGGGTCTGCACTTCGAGCGACATCATCAGGGCTGGGTGGATGTCGATCCGGCCCGGCACCGGCTGATGCTCAATGGCCTCGTCAAGCGTCCGCGCGTCTACACCATGGACGACCTGATGCGGCTGCCGTCGGTCTCGCGCATCCACTTCCTCGAATGCGGCGCCAACACCGGGATGGAGTGGGGCAACGTCGCGGTGCCCACCGTGCAGTACACCCACGGCATGCTGTCGGGCTCGGAATTCACCGGCGTGCTGCTGTCCACGCTGCTGGAGGACGCGGGCTTCGACAAGGCCAAGGGGAAGTACATTCTCGCGGAAGGCGCCGACGGCTCGGGCATGACGCGCACCATCGCCATGGAACGGGCGCTCGACGACGTCCTGGTCGCCTACGGCATGAACGGCGAGATGCTGCGGCCAGAAAACGGCTATCCGTTACGCCTGGTGGTGCCGGGCGTGCAGGGCGTGTCCTGGGTGAAGTGGCTGCGGCGGATCGAAGTCGGCGACCAGCCCTACGCCACCAAGGACGAGACCTCGCACTATGTGGACCTGATGCCGGATGGCTTGCTGCGCCAGTACAGCTCGATCCAGGAGGCCAAGTCGGTCATCACCAGCCCTTCGGGCGGGCAGGTGCTGCTGAATCGGGGTTTCTACAACGTCACCGGCCTGGCCTGGTCGGGCCGCGGCAGCATCAGGAAAGTCGATGTGTCGTTCGACGGTGGCAGGAACTGGGCGACCGCGCGGCTGGAAAACCCGGTATTGCCCAAGGCGCTGACGCGCTTCAATATCGACTGGGTGTGGGATGGCAGTCCGGCGATTTTGCAAAGCCGCGCCATGGATGAAACCGGTTATGTGCAGCCCACCTACGCGCAATTGCGCGCGGTCCGCGGCACGCGCTCGATTTATCACAACAATGCAATCCAATCCTGGCAGGTCGCCACCTCCGGCGATGTCGCCAACGTGCAGGTCTGAGGTCGTCATGCGCGCACCGTTGTTCCTGAGGCCGGTGCTCCTGATGCTGGCCGCCAGTCTCGCGTTCCCGGCGCACGCGGAGCTTCACAAGGAGTTCAAGGGCGTGGGACGCGACGCCACGGCCGCCGAGGTGAACGCCTGGGACATCGACGTGCGGCCCGACTTCCAGGGTCTGCCGCAGGGTTCCGGCAGCGTGTCCGCCGGCGAGACACTGTGGACCGGCAGGTGTGCGAGCTGCCACGGTGATTTTGGCGACGACAATCAGGTCTTCACACCCCTGGTCGGCAACACCACCGCCGAGGACATCAAGACCGGCCGCGTCGCCTCCCTCAAGGCCGGCGGCAGCGTGCGCACGACCTTCACCAAGGTGAACACCGTCTCCACGCTGTGGGACTACATCCATCGCGCCATGCCCTGGGATGCGCCGAAGTCGCTGTCCAACGACGACGTCTACGCGGTGCTGGCCTATCTGCTGAATCTCGCCGAGATCGTGCCCGCCGATTATGTGCTGTCGGACCAGAATATCGCCGAGGTGCAGGCGCGCATGCCCAATCGCAACGGCATGACGCGAGACCACGGGCTGTGGGAACTGAACGGCAAGCCGGATACGCAAAACAAGGCCTGCATGAAAGACTGTCAGGCCGAGGTCAGGATTTCTTCCGCGCTGCCGGACTACGCCCTCAACGCCCACGGCAATCTCGCCGATCAGAACCGCACCTTCGGCGCGGTGCGCGGTCGGATCACCGATCCCAACGCCGCCGCGAGCAAACCTGCCGCCGCGCCCGCCAATGCCGCAGTGAACGCCGCGATGACCGCGCTGCTCGGTGCGCAGGGTTGCACCGGTTGCCACGGGATGGACAGGAAAATCATTGGTCCCGGTTTCAAGGAGATTGCCGAGAAATACCAGACCCGCGCCGACGTAAAAACCTATCTCGCCGACAAGATTTCCAAGGGTGGATCCGGCGTGTGGGGCACCGCGTCGATGCCGCCGCAGGCGCAGTTGTCGAAGCCTGAACTCGAGAGCATCGCCGCCTGGCTCGCGGCCGGTGCCCAACCCTGAATCCCTGCCACCTGCAACCGGGAGATCCCATGAAACTGCAACGTCGTAAATTCCTCCGCCTGGGCGCCGCCGCGCTCGGCGGTTTCGCCACCGCGGCATTCTGGCCGCTGCGGGCCATGGCCAGCGCGTTCGATGCGGCATTCAAGGCGCCGGACATGAATGGCGTGTTCAAGGAGCTCGGCACCACGCCCACGCCCAGCGACCAGATCCAGTTCGCCAGTCCGGACATCGCCGAGAACGGCGCCGTGGTGCCGGTGAGCATCACCAGCAAGCTGCCCAAGACCGAGCAGATCATGGTGCTGGTCGAGAAGAACCCCAACCCGATGGCCGCCGTGTTCATGATTCCCGAGGGCACGGAGGGCTTTGTCAGCACGCGCGTCAAGGTCGGCCAGACCAGCAACATCTACGCCGTGGTCAAGGCGGACGGGAAATTTTACAGCGCGGTACGCGAGACCAAGGTCACGCTCGGCGGCTGCGGCGGCTGAGACAGCGAAGACAGGAGAACCAACATGGCAAGCCCGATGAAGATCCGCGCCACCACCACGGCTGGCGTGACGGAAGTGAAGGCGTTGATGTCGCACCCTATGGAAACCGGGCGCCGCAAGGATGCCGACGGTCAACTGGTGCCGGCCCACTACATCACCGAGGTCACGGCGCAGCACAATGGCAAGCTAGTGCTTTCCGCGCTCTGGGGACCGGCGGTGTCGCAGAACCCGTTCCTGCAATTCCGCTTCAAGGGCGGCGCGGCCGGCGACAAGGTCGTGGTGGCGTGGAAAGATACCAAGGGCGAAACGCGCACCGATGAAGTCGTGTTGAGCTGAGCGCAGCCCGCTCCCGGGAGGATTGCCCATGAACTGGAAACCCGCACTGGCAGTGGTTGCACTGGTGATTTCGTTGCCGCTGCTGGCCCAGAACGATGACAACATTTTCGCGCAGTACCGCGCGATGTTCGGCGACGACAATCCGGCCGAGCTGGTCGAGATGCAGGGCGAAGAGCTGTGGAAAACCGCGCGCGGTCCGCAGCATGCTTCTCTGGCAGCCTGCGATCTCGGGCTGGGAGCGGGCGTGGTGGCGGGTGCCTACGCGCAGTTGCCGCGCTACTTCAAGGATGCCGATCGCGTGCAGGATCTGGAGGCACGGCTCGCCTACTGCATGGTGAAGCTGCAGGGCTTCACGCCGGAGGAGGCGGTCGCGAAGCCCTATTCGGAGCAGGGTCAGCCGGCGACCGACATGGAAGCCCTGGCTGCCTGGATTGCGGGCCAGTCGCGGGGCGTGCCGGTTGCGGTACCGCAGAGCCATCCCCAAGAGAAAGCCGCGTTTGAACTCGGCCGGCAATTGTTCAACTACCGCGCCGGCCCCTACGATTTCTCGTGTGCGACCTGCCATTCGCAAAGCGACAAACGCATTCGCTTGCAGGCATTGCCCAATCTGACCGAAGCCAAGGGCGCCCGAAACGCTTTCGCGACCTGGCCGGGCTACCGGATTTCGCAGGGCGCGGTGCGCACCATGGAATGGCGCGTCGGCGACTGCGTGCGGCAACAGCGCTTTCCGCAGCTTGTGTTCACATCCGATGCGGCGATCGCCCTCATCACCTACATGGGAGTGCTTGCGGCCGGCGAGCCCATGGCCGCGCCCGGCCTCAAGAGATAGGAGCCGACCATGCATTTCAGGAAGATGATTTTCGCAGCGTCGCTATCGATTGCGACTGTCGTGGGCGCCGCCGATCCCGATGCTGTAATCAAGGGTTCCTTCAAAGCCAAAAACCAGGCCGGCCTGGAGCGGCTGGAACGCAGTCCGATGCAGGCGGCGTGCAGCGGTGCCGTCGGCATGACGCTTCCCCAACCCGAGGCCGAGAAGATCCAGAGTGCTGCCCTCGCGACCGTGAAATTTCCAGCGGACGGCCAGTTTCTCGGCAACTGGGAAGCGGGCGAGAAGATCGCGCAGACCGGCACCGGCATGCAGTACTCGGACGATCCGGCCAGCCCCAACGGCGGCAACTGCTATGCCTGCCACCAGCTCGCGCCCAAGGAGATCGCCTTTGGCAATCTGGGCCCGTCGCTGACCGGGTACGGCAAGCAGCGCGGCCAGTCCGCGGAGATCCTCAAGTACACCTGGACGCGGCTGTGGAATCCGCACGCCTACAACGCCTGCTCCCACATGCCGCGCTTCGGGGATGGCGGCATCCTCACCGAACAACAGCTCAAGGATGTGATGGCGCTGCTGTTCGATCCGGCTTCGCCGGTCAATCAATGAGCGCGTCGCGATGAATCGCCGCGAATTTCTGCAGGTGCTCGCCGCCGCGGCCGGTGCCGGGCTGCCGCTGATGGGTCGCGCCGCGCAAGCGGCGACGGACTGGTCGGGACTTTATGAGGCGCCCACTTTCGGCAATGTGCACTTCCTGCATCTGACCGATGCTCATGCGCAGCTCAACCCGATCCATTTCCGCGAGCCCTCGGTCAATCTCGGCCTCGGCGCGGCGCGCAACCGCCCCCCGCATCTGGTCGGCGCACACCTGCTCAAGTCCTTTGGCCTCAAGCCCGGCACGGCGGAAGCTTATGCCTTCACCTGCCTGGACTTCGAATCCGCCGCGACCCGCTACGGCAAGGTGGGCGGTTTCGCGCACTTGGCTACCCTGGTCAAGCAGGTCCGCGCATCGCGGCCCGGTGCGCTGCTGCTCGACGGTGGAGATACCTGGCAGGGCTCTGCCACCGCGCTGTGGACCAACGGCCAGGACATGGTGGATGCCGCGCTGGCGCTGGGCGTGGATGTGATGACCGCACACTGGGAGTTCACGCTGGGCGCGGCGCGCGTCAACGAGATCATCGCGAAGGACTTCAAGGGCAAGGTCGAATTCGTCGCCCAGAACATCCGCACGGCCGATTTCGGCGATCCGGTGTTTCCGGCCTACACGTTCCGCGAAATGAATGGTGTGCCGGTCGCGGTCATCGGTCAGGCATTTCCCTACACACCCATAGCCAATCCCGCGCACTTCATTCCGGACTGGAGCTTCGGCATTCAGGATGAGAATTTACAGAAGGTGATCGAGGAAGTGCGCGGCAAGGGCGCGCAGATCGTGGTGCTTCTGTCCCACAACGGGATGGATGTCGATCTGAAGCTCGCCTCCCGCGTGGCCGGGCTCGACGCCATCCTCGGCGGCCACACCCACGACGGCGTGCCTCAGCCCATCGTGGTGAAGAATGCCGGCGGCGAGACGCTGGTGACCAACGCCGGCAGCAACGGCAAGTTTCTCGGCGTGCTCGATTTCGAGGTCAAGAACGGCAAGCCCGCGGGCTGGAAATACCGGCTGCTGCCAGTGTTCGCCGCCGCGCTCAAGCCGGACGCGGACATGGCGGCGCTGATCGCGCACATCCGCAAACCCTTTGAGGCGAAGCTCGGCGAGGTGCTCGCCACCACGACCGACACCCTGTACCGGCGCGGCAATTTCAACGGCAGCTTCGATCAGCTCATTGTCGATGCGCTGATGGCCGAGAAGGACGCGCAGATCGCGTTTTCGCCGGGCTTCCGCTGGGGCACCAGCCTGCTGCCGGGCAGCGCCATCACCATGGAGCATCTGCTCGATCAGACCGCGATCAGCTATCCGCAGACCACGCTCACCGACATGACCGGCGAGCGCATCAAGGTGGTTCTTGAGGACGTGGCCGACAATCTGTTCAACCCCGACCCCTACCTCCAGCAGGGCGGCGACATGGTGCGCGTCGGCGGTCTGAGCTATGCCATCGAACCGGGCGCGGCGGCCGGCCAGCGGATTCAGGACATGCGTCTTGACGGCAAGCCCATCGACGCCGGCAAGACCTACAAGGTGGCCGGCTGGGCGCCTGTCGCGGGAGGGGTGCAGGGCGAACCCGTGTGGGATGTCGTGGGGCGCTGGCTGCGCGCGCAGAAAACGGTTTCCATCACCCGCGTGAACCAGCCACGGCTGATCGGCGTCGACGCGAATCAAGGCATCCTGTAGCTCCCTGATTGGACTGAGTGCCGCTACAGGGCACCTCTAAAAATCCGTCATGCCCCGCGCAAGCGGGCAACCAATTGTCCCGGTGTCTTACCCGCCGTGAAAAAACTCGACATCTCCTGGTCCTGGCCGCGACCCGAATGATCCGGCCTCAGCCGGATCAGTTATAGTCCGATGGCTGCGGCCGCCACGGCCGATCAACCAATAAAACGACCTCTGGGGGCGCGACGTATGAGCACTTACCGACTGGCACCGGCCGACGAATACACCCACCAGCCGACCGCGGAACCCAATTTCAACGAAAGCGTGTACGTCAACGGCTGGGATCCGGTGCAGCGCGTGGGAGGCTGGATGCGCCTCGGCAACCGGGTCAACGAGGGTCGCGCGGAGCTGTCGGTGTGCCTCTATCTGCCGGATGGCCGCGTCGCCTGCCAGTTTCAGCGCCCGGAAATCACCACCAATGAACGCCACTGTGCGGGCGGTCTCGAATACCAGGTCGTCGAGCCCTTCAAGGCGGTGTCCATGACGTATCGCGGCGAATTGATGGTGCTCGACGATCCCCAGTTGTTGCGCAATCCCTCGGCGTTGTTCAAGCAGGCGCAGCGGGTTCCGGGCGGGGTCGAGTTTCAGCTCACCGGGGTCTCCCCGATGCATGGCGGTGAACCCACCGGGGCGGGAGAGGAAACCATGTACGGGCGGGATTTTTCCCTCGGCCACTTCAATCAGCACACCCGCACCCGGGGCCGGATCCAGGTGGGCGACCAGTCCTGGGACATCGATGGCTTCGGCTGGCGCGATCACTCCTGGGGGCCGCGATTCTGGCAGAACATCTATTTCTACCGGCTGTTCATCGCCACCTTCGGCGCCGACCGGGGTTTCATGCTGTTGAAGCGGACGGATCGCCAACGGGTCGTGTACCGGCTCGGGGTGTTGCTGTTTGACGGTGCCTACGAGGACATCATCGATCTCGATGTGTTCACCGAATGGGATGCGAACAAAGACCCGGCGCGGATACAGCTGGGCGTGCGCACCACCCAGCGGGCCGTGCGCATCAGCGGCGAGGTGCTCACCATGGCGCCCCTGCGCAACCGCCGTCAGGTGGGCGATCAGGAGCTGGCCTGTCGCATCGCCGAAGGTTTTACCCGCTGGCGCTGGGAAGATGGCCGCGAAGGACTGGGCATGACCGAGTACATCGAATTTATGGAAGACGGCGAACCCGCCGGCTATCCGCTCTGAAACCGGCGCGACGGGACATGGCTGCACAGGCGCTCGAACCGCTGGTTGGCGATCCGCTGGTTCTTGATCCGATAATGGCCGCGATCACTGCACGGTTGGACGCGGCGGTGAAGCGGCGCCATGGCAGCGCGGCGCGTATCGCCAATGTCCAGGCGGCGACCCTGGGCGCCTCCAATCGCACGCTGCTGTTCGATCTGGTGGAACCGGGCGGCACGCGGCCGCTGGTGTTGCGCCAGGAGACCTATCGCGCGCCGACATCGCCGTTTTTGCCGCCCGCGGAGCAGTACCGGATTCTTCAGGTCGTCCATCGCCACGGCCTGCCAGTGCCGGAGCCCGTGTTCGAACTGGAGCCAGCCGACGATCTGGACCGCGGGTTCGTGATGACCCGCATCGCCGGCGAAACCCTGCCCAAGAAACTGCTGACCGACCCGGCGTATGCGAATGCGCGCGCGCGTTTCGCCGCCCAGACCGGCGAAATCTTTGCGCGTCTGCACGCCATTCCGGTCGATGAATTACCATTTCTAACGGCGAGCGCGGATTCCCGTGATCAGCTTGCCGCCCAGGTGACGCGCTACGACAGCTACGGCGGCGGCCATCCCGCGCTGGATGTCGGTATCCGGTGGCTGGAACGGCACCGGCCGCCGCCGGTGCCGGCGCGGCTGATTCACGGTGATTATCGCGTCGGCAACCTGATTCTGGATACCACTGGCATCGTGGGTGTGCTCGACTGGGAGTGTGCTCACCTCGGCAGCGGCATGGCGGATTTCGGTTGGGTTTGCCTGCGCTCCTGGCGCTACGGAAACATCGATCGTCCGGTGGGGGGCATGGGGCAGCGCAGTGAGCTCCAGGCCGCCTACCAGGCCAATGGCGGCCGGGCGGTGAGCGACGAGGAAATTCTGTGGTGGGAGGTCTTCAGTTGCTTCAAGTGGGCTGTAATCAACATGATGCAGGCTGACGGTCATCTGCGCGGCGAGCGCCGCTCCTTGCCCTTTGCCTGCTGCGGCCGCAACGCCAGCATGATCGAATATGATCTGCTGATGACCATCCTGGGGCACTATCAATGAATCGGAAATCAAGCGCCCAAACCCCGGGGAGTCCGGAGCGACTGCGCGCCCTGACCCAGGACCGGCCGGATATCCCGGAAATCCTCAAGACGGTCACCGAATTCATCAATGGCGTGGCGGGCCGCAGCAGCGGCAGTGGCAGCGAACGCTACAATGCGTTGTGCGCGGTGTTTCTACTGAAGGTGGTCGAGCGCGAACTCGCGGCGGGTACAGTCGCCGCACAGCGCCAGATGCGCGAACTGACGCGCCTCACCGGCGAAGAGCCATCGATGACGGAACCCTATGCCGCGTTTTGCGCCAGCGCGCGTGCCGGAAAACTGGACGCCCAGTGGGATGATGTCATGGCGTTTGCCCTGCGCCAGGTGATCGACAAGGTGCGTATTACCAATCCCGATTATCTGGAGCCCACGCATCGGGAAGCTGTTGTTTGACTGTGAGGTTTTTACAGCAAACCAGCGGTCCAGCAACTGCTCCATGAACCAGTTGGTTAAACAAAACAGTTTGTTCACCAAAAGTTATTTCACCAAAGTAATTCAACCAGAGGAGGTCGGTCATGGCGGGAATAGTCGCAGGTAAGGTAGCAGTGGTAACCGGGGGCGGCAGCGGCATCGGCCGGGCGGCCTGTGAGATCTTTGCCCGCGAGGGTGCGAGCGTGGTGGTCGCCGATATCAATGTCGTCGGGGGCGAGGAAACCGCGCACCTGGTCACCAAAGCGGGTGGCAAGGCCATTTTTCTGAAATGCGATGTATCCCAGGCCGCCGATGCCGAAGCGCTGGTCAAGGCGGCCGTGGTGAATTTCGGCGGGCTGAACTGTGCGTTCAACAACGCGGGCGTCGAAGGCGAATCGTCCAAACTGGCCGATGCGACCGAAGAGAATTTCATGTTGAATTATCGGGTCAACATCCTCGGTGTTTTCCTGTGCATGAAGTATCAGATTCGCCAGATGCTCACCCAGGGCGGCGGCGCGATCGTCAACACGGCTTCCGACGCCGGTCTGATCGGCGTCAAGAACCTGGGACAATATTCCGCCGCCAAGCACGCGGTGATCGGCCTTACCAAATCGGCGGCGCTCGACTACGCCACCAAGAAAATCCGGGTCAATGCCGTGTGCCCGGGGCCGATCCGTACACCCATGCTGATGCGCGTATTCGAAGAGAGCCCGCGGGTAGCCGAAGCCATGATTGCGGCACAGCCCGTCAAACGGCTGGGCGAACCCAGCGAGATCGCGGATGCGGCCGTGTACCTGTGTTCCGAGAGCGCGTCCTACATCACCGGGCATGCACTGCCCGTCGATGGCGGGTATATGGCGACCTGACGGGCGGTATCCGACCCTGCGCATGCACAATCGGAGCGCAATCGCTGTCCGAACAGCCATTTTCAGTCGCCCCCGCGCGGGGCTCGTCCCTGCGAAGGGGAAGGTGGGATCGGCGTGGCGCATCTGCACAGATTCTCCCGGTGCCCGTCGCGGTCTGCCGGCCGCGATGGCCGACGGGATGCCGGGCGGAGCTGCCTCGAATTCAACCCAGGCCCTTTCCGGGCCAGCTTGACGTGAATCAAACGGCGAAAGCTCCAGAAGAATCAGAATGGCCGCTGAGACCAAAGAGGGTTGAGTGGTCGCGCAGTTTTGCGACAGGCGATGAGTGGTGGTTATCTGACGCCGGGTTGGTCGCTTCGATCAGTCTCCGGAAGCGGAAGGTTGGGGCGTAAACCCGGGGTTACAGACGTCGATAGCACCTGTTCGTTGTGCACAACCCACTCTGTAGATGCGAAAATTCTTTAACGAGTAGATTCCTTAACGAGTAGACAGGGGAGAGAATGCAATGCCCAATCAGCAGTTCGATGCAATCATCGTCGGAGCCGGCATCGCCGGGATGTACCAGCTCTATCGGCTGCGCGAGCTTGGTCTCAAGGTGCGTGCCTATGAAACCGGCGACGGTGTCGGTGGCGTCTGGTACTGGAACCGCTACCCTGGTGCACGCTTCGATTCGGAAAGCTACAGTTATGCCTATTCGTTTTCCGACGAAATTCTCAAGGAATGGAACTGGAGCGAACAGTTCTCGGGACAGGCGGAAAACGAGCGCTATTACAATTTTGTCGCGGACAAACTCGACCTGCGCAAGGACATTCAGTTCAACAGCAAGGTCATTGCGGCCCGATTCCTGCAGGACGAAAATCAGTGGGAAGTGGAGATCGAGGGTGGCGAAAAGGCACGCGCACGCTACATGATTACCGCGCTGGGCCCGCTGTCGGCGGTGCAGATGCCGAGAATCGAAGGCATCGACAGCTTCAAGGGTGAGTACCATCATACAGCGCGCTGGCCCAAAACAGCGGTGGACTTCGCCGGCAAGCGCGTCGGTGTCATCGGAACCGGCGCCACCGGCGTGCAGGTCATTCAGGAAGTCGCGAAAACGGCGAAGCAGCTCACCGTGTTTCAGCTGGACGCGAACTGGTGCGCGCCGCTCAACAACTCCAAAATCACCGATGCGGAACAGCCCGCGCTAAAGGCGAGCTATCCCGAAGTGTTCAAGAAGTGTCGTGAGTCATTTGGCGGGTTTGTCCATCAGTTCGACATGCGGTCCATATTCGATGTGACCCCGGAAGAGCGCGAAGCCATTTTTGAAAAGCTCTACGCCGAACCCGGATTCGGCATCTGGCTCGGTAACTTCCACGACATAATGACCGACGAAAAAGCCAACGCGATCATCACCGATTTCATTGCCCGGAAGATCCGTCAACGGGTGAAGGATCCGGCGGTTGCGGATATCCTGATTCCCAAGGATCACGGATTCGGCATGAAGCGGGTGCCGATGGAAACCAATTATTACGAAGCCTACAACCAGGATAACGTGAAACTGGTCGATCTTCGCAAGACGCCCATCGAGCGCGTGACTCCCACAGGCATCAAGACCAGCGACAAGGAATACGAACTCGATTTCATCATCTATGCCACCGGATTTGACGCGGTCACCGGTGGCTACAAGCGCATCGATATCCGTGGGGTCGACGGGCAGGCGCTATCCGACCGCTGGAGCGACGGTCCGCATACCTATCTGGGCATGCAGGTCGCGGGCTTCCCCAATATGTTCATGCTGGTCGGCCCCCACAATGGCGCGACTTTCTGCAACATCCCCCGTTGTATCGAGCAAAATGTCGAATGGGTGACCGATTGCATCAAGTACATGCAGTCCCACAACTACAATCGCATCGAAACAACTCATGATGCGGAGGACGCATGGACCGACCATGTCTACGATACGGTCAAGAATTCGCTGCTGACCAAGGCGGATTCCTGGTTCATGGGCGCCAATACACCGGGCAAGAAGCGGACTTTCCTGCTGTATGGCGGCGGCGGCCCCGCCTATCGGGCCAAATGCGATGAGGTGGCCGCCAAGAATTATGAAGGCTTCAAGATGCAGTAATCTCGGGCCGGGTGCGGCCTGATTTCAGCGTGCTCCGGGGGCTGCAACCGACAGGTTGCAGCCCCTTGGCGTTTCCTGGCCCGATCCCGTTGCCGAGTCGCACCCGCAGCGACTGCCGGTAATCCGGCTCTGGTAGCCAGATCGCTTCGCCCCGCTTCCCAGGTCCGACAACGTTCCTGGCGTGGGCCCCGCGTGCCTTTCCAGGCGCCAGTCGATCCGGCGTTGCTTGGGACGAGGGTCTGCGCTTGAAGCCATGGGGCAATTGTGATGTACTCCCGCGGCTTTTTTCGGGCTGCCGGGTCTTTATGTGACCCGGAACCGTGGCGGCGGGCAGGATGGTTCTGGCCGTCCCCGCACGGCAAATTGCTGCCGCGAAATGCGGCGCAGCCAAGATGACGCGCGACATGCTATCTATCCCGGGAGCCTGAACCGTCGACAAGCTCCGCCGAAATTCAGCCCCGACCGACTCCAAGTCGGCTTAATGTATTCGAGTTTTTCAATCAGCCTGTAGAGATCCCTTAGGAGGAATGCAAGAGATGTCCAACCCCCAATACGATGCAATCATCATCGGTGCCGGCATTTCCGGCATGTATCAACTTTACCGCTTGCGTGAACTCGGCATGAAAGTTCGCGTGTACGAGACAGGTGATGGCGTGGGCGGCACCTGGTATTGGAACCGCTATCCCGGTGCGCGTTTCGATTCCGAAAGCTATACCTACGCGTATTCGTTCTCTCCGGAGATCCTGAAGGAATGGAACTGGAGCGAGCATTTCAGCGGCCAGGCGGAAAACGAGCGCTATTACAACTTTGTCGCCGACAAGCTCGATCTGCGCAAGGACATCCAGTTCAACAGCAAGGTCACTGCCGCCAAGTACATCAAGGGCGAAGATCTCTGGGATGTCGAGATCGAAGGTGGTGAAAAGGCCCGTGCGCGTTTTCTGATTACCGCGGTCGGTGTGTTGTCGGCGACCCAGATGCCGCGCATCGAAGGCATCGACAGCTTCAAGGGCGACTATTGCCACACCTCACGCTGGCCGAAAACCCCGGTCGATTTCAAAGGCAAGCGCGTGGGCGTGATCGGTACCGGTGCCACCGGTGTCCAGGTGATTCAGGAAGTCGCCAAGACCGCCGAACATCTCACGGTTTTCCAGCTCGATGCGAGCTGGTGCGCTCCGCTGAACAATTCGAAAATCACCGATGAGGAACAGCCTGCACTGAAGGCGAGCTACCCGGAACTGTTCAACATCTGCAAGGAGTCCGGCGCGGGTTTTCTTCACCAGTTCGACATGCGCTCGATCTTCGATGTCTCCCCCGAAGAGCGCGAAGCCAAGTTCGAGAAACTCTACGGTGAACCCGGCTTTGGCATCTGGCTGGCCAATTTCTACGACATCATGACCGACGAAAAGGCCAACGCGATCATCACCGAGTTCATTGCGCGCAAGATTCGCGAGCGTGTCAAAGACCCGAAAGTCGCGGATATCCTGATTCCGAAAGACCACGGCTTCGGCATGAAACGTGTGCCGATGGAAACCAAGTATTTCGAGGTCTACAACCAGCCCAATGTCACCCTGGTCGATCTGCGCGCGACGCCCATCGAGCGCGTGAACGAAACCGGGATCAAGACCAGCGACAAACAGTACGACCTTGACTTCATCGTTTATGCGACCGGTTTCGACGCCGTGACCGGCGCCTTCAAGCGCATCGATATTCGCGGCGAGGATGGTCAGGCGCTGGTCGACAAGTGGAGCGGCGGTCCGGAAACCTATCTGGGCATGCAGGTCAACGGCTTTCCCAACATGTTCATGCTGGTAGGGCCCCACAATGGCGCCACCTTCTGCAACATTCCCCGTTGCATCGAGCAAAACGTCGAGTGGGTGACCGACCTGGTGAAATACATGCAGGCACACGACTACAAGCGTTGTGAAGCAACCCGCGACGCCGAGTTGGCCTGGACCGACCACGTCTACGAGACTGCCGCCGGCTCGCTGTTTACCAAGGCGGATTCCTGGTTCATGGGGGCCAATACGCCCGGCAAGAAACGTACCTTCCTGCTTTACGCGGGCGGTGCGCCCAACTATCGCAAGAAGTGCGATGAGGTGGCGGCCAAGAACTACGAAGGCTTCAAGATGGCGTGATGGCGTAAGGCGCGGCCGCTTGCGGCCGCGATTTGCTGATTCGCGAGGGCTGGCGCCGTAAGGCGTCAGCCCTTTTGCATGCTTCAGCCAGGCGGGATTGGCAACCGATGATGCCGCGCGCCGCCGTCGCGCGCTCCGCTCCGGCAACCCACTTGCCGACCGGGCTCCATCCTGTACTATTGCGGAGCCAAAATAATCACCTGTGTTCTGTGGAGGACATCATGCGAATCAAAGCCGCGGTACTGCGGGCGGTCAACCAGCCGTTTACGATCGAGGAGCTGGAGCTGGCCCCGCCAAAAGCCAACGAAGTGCTGGTGCGCACCGTCGCCAGCGGCATCTGCCATAGCGACTATTCCGTAGCCCATGGGGTGCTGCGCTCACCATTCCCGGTGGTACTGGGCCATGAGGGCGCCGGTATCGTCGAGGCCGTAGGACCCGGCGTCACCCACGTCAAACCGGGCGACAAGGTCATCGCCTCATTGTCCCCCAGCTGCGGCAAGTGCGGCATGTGCCGGGAATCCAAGGAGTACATGTGCTCCCAGATGAACAAGCTGCTTACCGACTGCACCCAACTCGACGGCACCACGCGCCACAAGACGCTCGCCGGCGAGGATGTCTATGCCCTCTGCGGCGTGGGCTCCTTCGGCTCACACATGGTGATGCCGGCCGGCTCCGCCATCAAGGTACCTGACGACACTCCCCTCGATATCACCTGCCTGATCGGCTGCGGCGTTACCACCGGCACGGGTGCGGCACTCAATACCGCCAAGGTGCAGTGGGGCGAGAGTGTGGCCGTCATCGGCTGCGGTGGAGTTGGCCTGTCCATTTTGCAAGGCGCGCGCATCGCGGGTGCCAGCATCATAATTGCCATCGATCCGATGGAAGAGAAGCGCGAGCTGGCGATGCGGCTGGGCGCCACCCACACCATCAATCCGTTTGTCGAAGAGCCCATGGCCAAGGTCAAGGAAATCACCGGCGGAATCGGCGTTCACTACGCGTTTGAGGCGCTGGGCAAGGTCCAGACCATGCAGCAGTGCTGGGGCATGATTCGACCCACCGGGAAGGCGATCATCGTCGGCGTCGCATCCCTGGATCAGTCGGTGAAAATCCCCGCCGCCGGGCTGCTGGCCGAATACGAAATTCAGGGCTCCTGCTACGGCTCGTCGTCGCCCAAGCGCGATATCCCGCGCTTTGTCGATCTCTACAAGCGGGGCCAGCTGTTGCTCGATGAAATGATCACCCAGCGGATCGGACTTGCGGACATCAACCGCGCGTTCGAGGAGATGGGGCGTGGCGAAGGCGCGCGTTCGGTCATCCTCTACGGTTGATCTTCGACAATCAGACTAACTTGCTTGCACGCCGATCCGGGATCGGCCGGGAGATATTTTCATGAAAACAAAAGCCGCAGTACTGTACGAAATCGGTGCTCCACTCGTGATCGAGGAACTGGAGCTGGAAGGCCCCAAGGCCAATGAGGTACTTGTCAAATATACCGCGAGCGGCATCTGCCACAGTGATTACTCGTTTCGTTACGGCGTCATCAAAAGTGCAATCCCCTCGGTGCTGGGCCACGAGGGCGCCGGCGTTGTGGAGGAGGTGGGCTCGGGCGTGACCGATCTCAAGCCTGGCGATCATGTCATCGCTTCGCTGACGCCGGCCTGTGGCAACTGCCTGTTTTGTCTGGAACGCAAGCCGTTCATGTGCGTCGAGATGGGCAAGGTGATCTGGCAGGGCTGCTTGCCCGACGGTACCACCCGCCTGAAAAACGCGAAGGGTCAGGCCATCGGGCAATTGGTCGGTGTGGGTACGTTTTCCGAGCGGGCGGTCATCCCGGCGGGCAATGCCATCAAGGTCGATAACAACGCGCCGCTGGACACCGTGTGTCTGATCGGCTGCGGGGTGACCACGGGTGCCGGCGCTGCGCTCAATACCGTGAAGATCACTCCCGGCGACAGCTGTGCCGTGATCGGTTGCGGCGGCGTTGGGCTCTCCATCATCCAGGGCGCGCGCATCGCCGGCGCGACCACGATCATCGCCATTGACCCGGTGCCCCAGAAGCGCGAATTGGCACTGAAGCTGGGTGCCACCCATGCGATCGATCCCAAGGCCGTAAATCCCGTCAAGGAGGTGCGTGCGCTGACCAGGGGCGGTGTGCATTTCGCGTTCGAAGCGCTGGGCCTGAAGGCGACGATCGAACAGGCCTGGTCGATGGCGCGCGCCACCGGCACCGCGGTCATTGTCGGCGTGCCGTCCATGGACACCGAGATTGAACTGCCGGTACTGGGTTTCTTCGGCGAGAAGCACTTCAAGGGTTCGGCTTACGGCACCTCGGTACCATCGAAGGACATTCCCAAGTTCGTCGATCTGTTCATGAAAGGCGACCTCAAGCTGGATGCCATGATCACCAACCGCATTCGCCTCGAAGACGTCAACGATGCCTTTGATGCCATGGGTCGCGGCGAAGGCGCGCGCTCGGTCATCATGTACGACTGAATGGGGTGACGCCGCCCGGGCGGCATTCAAGGGGACGGGAAGGAGTAAAAAAATGAAACAACTGACGACACAACCGTTTGCCAGGGATTTCGTGTTTCTGGAAGGGCCGCGCTGGCACGACGGCAAGCTCTGGGTGTCCGACATGTTCGGACTGACGGTGTACACGCTGACGCCAGACGGGAAGCGCCAGGAAGTTGCGAAGCTCCCCAATCGCCCGTCGGGAATCAATTTCCTGCCGGACGGTTCGGTGGTGATCGTATCCATGGCCGACCGCAAGCTGATGAAGGTGAAAGACGGCCAACTGAGTCTGTACGCCGACCTGTCGGGTCTGCTCAAGTACGACATCAACGACTGCGTCTGCGCCCCCAATGGCGACATCTACGTGGGGACGTTTGGCTACGACGTGTTCGCGCACGAAGCCGCCAAGCCCGCGACGCTGACCCTGGTCAAACCCGATGGCACCCTGAAGACGGTTGCGGATCAGGTGCACTTTCCCAACGGCGCGGTAATCGGCAACAACGGCAAATTGCTGGTGGTGGCCGAAACCTTCGTCGGCAAACTGACGGCATTCGACATCCAGGCCGACGGCAGTCTGACCAATCGGCGCATCTTCGCGGATCTGGGGTCCTATACGCCGGACGGGATCTGTCTCGATAAGGAGGGTGCCATCTGGGTAGCGGCCTTCGAGCAGGGCGAATTCCTCCGGGTTCGCGAGGGTGGGGAGATCACCCACAAGATCGTCACCGGCGGGCGGCGGGCAGTGGCCTGCAACCTGGGTGGCGCCGATGGCAAAACGCTCTACTGCCTGATCTACGACGGCAATCTGGACGATATCCCCAAGGGCGCGCGCAACGCCCTGATCGAGACCGCAAAGGTCGAGGTCGCGGCAGCGGGCTCACCCTGACGAAGCGTCGAAGCAAACGAAAAACCGCGGCGATCGCCGCGGTTTTTTTATGCCTCTGCATTCGGAGGAAGAACTCAGGGCTTTTTGGTGCTCAGCATGATGGCGGCGATCTTGGTCGGCTTGCCGGAGCGGTTCGACCAGGCATGGTTGGTGCCGCGCTGAATCAGGACATCGCCGGCCTTGAGCAGTTTTTCGCCGGTCTCCATCATCGAATACACCTCGCCTTCCAGTACGATGATGATGTCGGTGGTATCGGTGATGTGAAAGCCGGGGTGGGAATCCACGCCTTTGCCCGGTTTTGCGGTGCCTTCCGGCTCCGGCGGAAAAGTTGCCAGGCGTACCATCAACGAGCCCGGATCCGGTTCCAGCTCGAAGGGACCGTCACGCATGCTGACGACCGAATTATCGGATGGCAGTACGCCTTTCCAGAGTTCCACCAGGGACAGCGAGCCCTGTTCGTGGAACCCGTCCATACCGGCGCCGCCGAATACGTCCGGCAGCTGTTCGTCACTCGAAAAAACGGAACGGCCCTGGGCATCGGTGCCGGTCACTATGCGTCGTACTTTCATGAATACCCCCGCTCTGTTGTTGTGATGGCATAAGAACATCCTGTGCATCGGATTAAAGCACAGTCACGGAAGCCAACACCACAAGGTCCGGCAAGTCCCGTTTGATGGGGTTTTTACAGTAGAATGCGCGCCGCTTTGATCCGGCGATACCCGAATGGGGTGCTTGCCCAGAGCGACCCTTGAATCAGCACAGTGTTCAGCGCTGTCACTCCGCAAGCGGCTTCTCACCGCACACCTTCCGCCCCGGGGACTGCGATGCGCGAAAAAAATCAGTCTGCCGGCACCCCAGGCCGAGGTTTTCCGCGGCGCGTCTACCCGGCGCGGGTGATCGGAGTCGGTCTGGGCTTCATCAGTGTGGCCGGAGTGTTCTCCTCCGCCGGGGCGCCGCCGTGGGCCTGGCTATTGTTGACCCTTAACGGCTTCGTCTGGCCCCATATCGCATTCCTCAGCGCGCGTCGCGCGGCGGATCCGCGCCGTGCGGAGCGGCGCAACCTGATGATCGATGCCGTGGGAGGCGGTTTTTGGGTGGCAATGATGCAGTTCAATCTGCTTCCCAGTGCTCTGCTGCTCGCCATGCTCAGTATGGACAATATCGCTCTCGGCGGTATGGGGCTGTTCCTGCGTGGACTGCTGGCGCATCTGGTGGGCATTGCGGCCGGTGTCCTGCTGGTTGGATGGGCGCCGGCGCCGGTCACGAATGTGCGGGAAATACTGTTCTGTCTGCCGTTCCTGCTGATCTATCCGCAACTGGTGGGCATCATCACCTTCCGGCTCGCACAGCGTCTGGACGTGGAAAAACGCAACCTGTTGCAGCGCAGCCGCATCGACACTCTCACCGGATTATCGAATCGTGGCTACTGGCAGGAGCGCGCACTGGCCGAGCTGAGCCGCTGCCGGCGTCAGGGCGTTCCCGCAGTGCTGGTGCTCGCAGATATCGACCATTTCAAGAACATCAACGACCGCTTTGGTCACGGCGTCGGTGATCAGGTATTGCGTCGCCTGTCGACACTCCTGCAAGGGGAGTTGCGCATCAGCGATCTACTGTGTCGCTATGGTGGCGAGGAGTTTGCGATGGTGCTTACGGATACCGAGAGTGCCGGTGCGCTGGCCATCATCGAGCGTTTGCGCGAGACCATCATGGGCTGCGATCTGGGGCCGGATTATCCTGGGCGCCTCACGGCGAGCTTCGGCCTGGCGCAACTCGGGCCGCAGTTCCGCGATCTGACTGCCTGGATCGAAGCCGCGGACACCGCCCTTTATCAAGCCAAGCAGGCAGGGCGTAACCGGAGCGTTGTTTACGCGCCGCCAGAACCGGCGTGCAACCCCGGTTGAAGGCGCTATTAAGGCCTGTCATGCCCGCCGAGGCGGGCATCCGGTACCGCGTTTTTCCGGGTTCCCGCGCGCGGGAACAACGCAAAGAGGATTTTCGGCAGTATCCTGAATCGGCTGCGACGGTCGTGCGGGTTGCGCGCGACCGCCGGGCTGCGGAATGCTGAACACAGCAACGGAGCCCCACCTCAGCCGATCATGCTGTAGCCGCCGCTCGCCGACAGCACCTGCCCGGTGATGAAACCGGCGGCTTTCTGCGATGACAGAAACACCACCGCATTGGCAACGTCCGAGGGTTTGCCGATCCGCTTCAGCGGCAGCGTCTTGGCGATAGCGGCAAATTGTTCATCGGTGAACATCGAATTTTTCTCTTTCCACATGCTGTTTTCGCTGGTCTCGTCCACGCTGTCGGGCACCGTTACACCCGGGCAGACGCAATTGCAGCGGATGTTGTGACGGCCGTTTTCCTTGGCGATGGTTTTCATGAAGCTGTTCACCGCAGCCTTCAAACCGCCGTACACCGCTTCGCGGGCCTCGCCCTGGCGACTGGCATCGGAGCTGATCGATAGAATCGAGCCGCCGCCGGCGGGTGTCATGTACTCCAGCGCGGTCTTGGTGCAATTGAGTACACCGACATAATTGATGGCGATCAGTTTTTGCCACAGGTCCGGGGTGGTCTGGGTGAAGAACATGAGCTTGTCCCAACCCACGTTGTTGACCAGGCAATGGATGCCGCCGTGCTGGTCGTTGGCTTCGCGAAACAGGTTCTGGACACTGGCGAGATCGGTGACATCGGTCTTCACCACGCGCGCGGCGCTCGCGCCTTGCTGGAGTGCCAGCGCGGCGACCTTTTCACCGGCGGCGGTATCCAGATCGGCGATGGTGATTTTCGCGCCTTCGGCGGCAAAACCCAGGACGATGGCGCGCCCGATGTTGGAGGCGCCTCCGGTGACGATGACGGATTTGTCTTTCAGATCGAGATCCATGGGTGGCTCCGGGTCATTTCACATATTTGCGGAAATCGGGTTTGCGCTTTTCCTGCAGGGCGTTGACGCCCTCGCGGGATTCGTCGGTGTCATAGTAGAGCTTGAGGGCCTGCAGGCCCAGGCTGCCGATGCCGCGGATGTGTTCGGTATTGGCGACGAAGGAGCGCTTGGCGATGGCGATGGCGGTGGGGCTGCGCTCGACGATCTCGGCGCACCAGGCGGCCACTTCGGCATCGAGCTGATCGTCGGGCACGACCTTGTTCACCAGGCCCATGGCGAGCGCTTCCTGCGCGCTGTAGCGGCGACACAGGTACCAGATTTCGCGCGCCTTTTTCTCGCCCACCACATGGGTCAGATAGGCGGTGCCGAAGCCCGGGTCGACCGAGCCCATCTTGGGGCCGACCTGGCCGAACTGGGCGCTTTCGCCGGCGATGGTGAGATCGCACAACACCGCCAGCACATTGCCGCCGCCGATGGCGAAGCCCTGCACGCGCGCGATCACCGGCTTGGGTACATCGCGGATGACGGTATGGAGTTCTTCCACCGGCAAGCCGATGGTGCCGCGTCCGTCGTACTGACCGTCGTGGGCGGACTGGTCGCCACCGGTGCAGAACGCCTTGTTGCCGGCGCCGGAGAATACGATCACGCCGATCTCCTTGTCCCAGCCGGCGCGCTGAAAGGCGTGGATCAGCTCATCGCAGGTGATACCGCGAAAGGCGTTGTATTTCTCGGGCCGGTTGATGGTGATGTAGGCGGCGCGATCTTTGACTTCGTAGATGATGTCCTGGTATTTCATCCGCGGATTGTCCTCTGGTTGCGGGTTAGCTGGAAAAACGCGGTGTGCGCTTCTCGGTAAAGGCGGCGAGTCCCTCGGAGACATCGTCGCTCTGCAGGGCCGGCGCGGCGAGCGCCAACTCCAGGGCCAGACCCTCGTCCAGGGACAGGTCGAGGCCACGATCGGTAAGTTGCTTCATCAGGTTGAGTCCGGCGCGGCTCTTGCCGGCCAGGTTCCGACAATACGCGAAGGTCTGTTCGCGCAGCTCGGTATCCGGCACCACATAGTTGACCAGGCCCATGGCCAGCGCCTCGGGGGCATCGAGCCAGCGTGCGCTCAGCATCAATTCCAGGGCGCGCCGGCGGCCGATCAGACGCGGCAACCGCTGGCTGCCGCCCCAGCCGGGCACCAGGCCGAACTGGGCGTGCTGGTCGCCCAGGCGTGCGGATTCGGCGGCAAAGACGACGTCGCCCGCGAGCACCAGCTCCAGCCCGCCGGCCAGCGCGAGACCCTGCACCGCGATCACCACGGGCATGGGACTTTGCTCAAGGCGGCGAAAGGTCTCGAGTCCGGTCCGCAGGAAAATTTCCAGTTGCTCCGCCGAGTGACGCAGCCCGGTCACTTCATGCAGGTCGGCGCCGGTGCAGAAATGGGTGCCTTCGGCCTGGATCATCAGGCAGTGGACTGCTGGATTCTGCTCCAGCGTCCGGATGGCGTCGGTCAACTGGTGATGCATGGCCAGCGACAAACTGTTGAACTGGCGCGCGCGATCCAAGGTGATGATGCCGACCTGTTCGCGAATTTCATGACGAATGAACCGTTCCACGAAGCTCCTCCCGTTTCAGCCGATGCGACCGACGTGTTCACGCGCGATGATCATTTTCATGATGTGGGCGGTACCATCGCCGATCTGCATGCCGAACACATCGCGCATGCGCTGCTCGAACGGCAAGTCGGTACTGTAGCCGCCGTGACCGTGGATCAGCAGACATTGCTGCACGACTTCGAAGGCGAGCTTGGGTGCCCACCATTTGGCCATCGCGGCTTCGCGGGTGTGCTTCAATTTTTGCGACTTGAGCCAGAGTGCCTTCAGACAGACGAGACGTGCGCCTTCCAACTGGGTTTCGAGTTCGGCGAGGGGGAAGGTGATGCCCTGGTTGGCGGCCAGCGGCTTGCCGAACGCCTGACGTTCCTGAATGAACTGCCAGGTCTCGTCGAGACAGATGCGCGCCACCGCGATGCACTGGAGGCCGATCAGGGCACGGCTGAAGTCGAAACCCTGCATGACCTGAACAAAGCCCTTGCCCTCGTCGCCAACTCGAAAGGTCTGCGATACCCGCACATTGTCGAAGAAGATCGAGCCGCGCCCCACGGCCTTCTCACCGATATCGTCGAAGCGGGAGCGGCTGATACCCGGGGCCTTCAGGTCCACGATAAAAGCCGATACCCCGTGGGCTTTTTGCTCGGGTGTTCCCGTGCGCGCAAAGGCGAGATTGAAATCCGCCTGGTCCGCGAGCGAGATCGAGCTTTTCTCACCGTTCAGGACATAGTGATCGCCGTCGCGTTCGGCGCGCAGCATGAGGCTCGCCGCGTCGGAGCCGCCCCGGGGTTCGGTGACGCCGATGGAGCCCAGCAGCGCGCCGCTGCACAGACCGGGCACGGTGGCGGCGATGGCTTCCGGCGTGGCGTAACGGAGAATGCAGCTCGACAGCAACGATGCCATGATCTGCACATAGGCGACGTTCATGTCGCCGGTGGCGATCGCTTCGGTAACCAGGCCCGAGGTGAGTTCGTCGAGCCCGCTGCCGCCATGGGCTTCCGGCACCTCGGGGGCGATCAGGCCGAGCCGGCCCATGTCACGGATCAACTCCGCTTCGATCACACCACTGCGTTCGCGCGCGCGGTAGGCCGGCGCGAGCCGGTCGGCGGCAAAGCGTTGCGCGGTGGTCAGCAGGCTGGTCTGAAATTCGTCGAGCGCGAAATCCATCGGGGTTTCCTGGGTCATTTATCGCGGGGTTGCGCCATGACATTGCCAACGCGATGGTTGCCCACGCCAGCGCGTGCGTCATTGCCATGCCGGAGAACTTCTTCTTATACTAGCCTGCAAAAGTATAACCCAATGTCTCTGGCGGCCATGACGAAAGCAGCGATCGGTATTCAGCACACACCGGAGAAACTGTTTTTTCGCCTCTACCAGGCGTCCAATATCTCCCTGCGGCGGGTCGCCAAGATCCTCGATGAATTCAACATGAGCGCCCAGCAGCTATCGATCCTGGGTTCGCTGTCCCGTCCCGGTTTCCAGGCCGGCATGACGGTCAGTGAAATGGTCAATTACCTGCTGGTAAGTCGCCAGAGCCTGAACGGTGTACTCAACCGCATGGAGCAAGCCGGCTATGTGCGCCGGTTGGTCAACTCCGAGGATCAGCGCTCCCGCCGCGTGGTGCTGAGCCCGCTTGGCCGCGAGGTGTTGGCCAAGATGCGGCCGCGCTTGCTGGAGTTTTACCGGGCGAGCCTGTCCGAGCTGTCGGAGCAGGAGCAGGAAGACGGTATCCGAAGCCTCGATTACATCATTGCACGCATGACGCGCGACGACTGATTGGCGCGAGCCGTCGCGCGTCGCCTCGCACAACTCCCGGGCAAGCACCGCCGCGCCTGCTCTCGATCGATCAACCGCCCACTCACAAGCCGCTGACGTGGAAGCCGCCGATCTCGGTACCGATGAACACTGGATGCGCCTGGCGCTGGAGCTTGCCGCGCGCGCGGCGGCGGCCGGGGAAGTCCCGGTTGCCGCCATCCTGGTCGCCGACGGGCAGATGCTGGGCGAGGGCTGGAATTGCCCCATTGGTTCCTGCGATCCCACGGCCCACGCCGAAATCAACGCACTGCGCGCTGCGGCGCGTCAACGCGGCAATTACCGCCTGGTCGATACCACGCTCTACGTTACCCTGGAGCCCTGCGCCATGTGCGTGGGCGCGCTGATTCACGCGCGCGTGGCGCGGCTCGTGTTCGGCGCCCGGGAGCCGCGCGCCGGAGCGGTGGTCAGCCAGCTCCGGCTGCTCGAGGCGGGCTGTTTCAACCACCGCGTCGACTGGCGCGAAGGCGTGCTGGCGGCGGAATGTGGCGCGCTGCTGGTGGAATTTTTCCGCTCCCGACGCGGCTGAGCGAGCGCTTTGAACGCCCGCGACGGGCCTTTTTCAGTACAATGCCGCGACCCCAATCCGCCCTTATCCGCGAACTAATTCGATGCTGATTTTGCCCGGATCATCGGCGCTTTCCGCGTTTCGCAAGGAGCGTCTGCTTGCGGCGCTGACCCGGGCCGTGCCGGCCGTACAGGACCTCGCTGCGCGGCACGTGCATTTCGTCGACACGGCTGCGGATTTCTCGCCGCTCGATCACAGTCGCCTCAACGACCTGCTCGCCGACATCATCGGCCGCGCGCCCGAGTTCGACGATGGCACCACACTGCTGGTGATCCCGCGCCCGGGGACGCTCTCGCCCTGGTCGAGCAAGGCGACCGATATCGCCCACAACGCCGGACTGACCAGTGTGCGCCGTATCGAGCGCGGCATCGCCTACCGCGTGCGGTCGGCGACCGTCCTTGCCGCTGCGGAATATCAGGCGCTGGCGGCGCTGCTCCACGATCGCATGGTGGAGGCGGTATTCGATTCCCTCGATGCCGCCGCCGCGCTGTTTGCGGAACACGACCCGCGTCGCCTCGTGCGGGTGCCGGTGCTGGCGCAGGGCAGGGTGGCGCTGGAGCGCGCCAACGCCGACCTCGGTCTCGCGCTGGCCGCCGATGAAATCGATTATCTGCTGGAAAATTTTCTCCGCCTCGGGCGCGATCCCACCGACGTCGAACTGATGATGTTCGCCCAGGCCAACTCGGAACATTGCCGGCACAAGATTTTCAATGCGAACTGGACCATCGATGGCCGCCCGCAGGTGCAGACCCTGTTCGGGATGATCAAGAACACCCATGCCTATTCGCGTGACGGCGTGCTGTCGGCCTATTCGGACAACGCGGCGGTGATAGAAGGTTCGCAGGGAGGGCGGTTTTATCCGGATCCCCGGAGCGGCGAATACGGCGCCCATCCCGAGCCGATTCATCTCCTGATGAAGGTCGAGACCCACAATCATCCCACCGCCATCGCTCCGTTTCCCGGTGCCGGCACCGGTGCCGGCGGCGAGATCCGCGATGAAGGCGCCACCGGCCGCGGCGCGCGCCCCAAGGCGGGCCTCTCGGGCTTCAGCGTCTCCCAGCTGCATATTCCGGGCTTCGAACAGCCCTGGGAGAGCGATTACGGGCGCCCCGACCGCATCGTCTCCGCGTTCACCATCATGCGCGACGGCCCGATCGGCGCCGCCGCCTTCAACAACGAATTCGGGCGGCCCAATCTGTGCGGCTATTTCCGCGCTTTCGAGGCCGATCACGATGGCAGTCGCTGGGGCTACCACAAACCTATCATGATCGCGGGTGGCTACGGCAATGTGCGCGCGGAGCACGTCATCAAGCGCGGCATTGCGCCTGGTTATCAGCTGATCGCGCTGGGCGGACCGGCGCTGCTGATCGGGCTCGGCGGCGGGGCCGCTTCGTCGATGACCTCGGGCGACAGTGCCGAGCATCTGGATTTCGCCTCGGTGCAGCGCCAGAATCCGGAGATGGAGCGGCGCTGCCAGGAAGTGATCGACCGCTGCTGGGCGCGGGGCGAGGCCAATCCCATCGCCTTTATCCACGATGTGGGGGCAGGGGGCCTGTCCAATGCGTTTCCCGAGCTGGTCAAGGACGGCGGCTGCGGCGGCAACTTCGACCTGCGCGCGATCCCCAATGCCGAACCCGGCATGTCGCCCCTGGAAATCTGGTGCAACGAAGCCCAGGAACGCTATGTGCTGGCCGTCGCGCCGGAGCATCTCGCGGAATTCGCCGCCATCTGCGCCCGCGAGCGCTGTCCTTACGCGGTAGTCGGCGAGTCCACCGCCGCGCACCATCTGGCGCTGGCGGATCCCCTGCACGAGGATCGTCCGGTGGATCTGCCTCTGTCGGTGCTGTTCGGCAAGCCACCGCGAATGCACCGCGATGTGACATCCGTCGTGCGCCCGGGCAAGCCGTTCGACACCCGCCGCATCGCTCTTGCCGAAGCCGTGACCCGGGTGTTGCGCCATCCCACGGTGGCCAGCAAGGCCTTTCTGATCACCATCGGCGATCGCTCCATCACCGGCATGGTGGTGCGGGATCAGATGGTTGGGCCCTGGCAGGTGCCGGTCGCCGATTACGCGATGACCACGGCGGCATTTGATACCTATGCGGGCGAGGCCATGGCGATGGGCGAGCGCACGCCGTTGGCACTGCTGGATGCCGCGGCGGCGGCGCGCATGGCCGTGGGCGAGGCGCTGACCAATATCGCCGCAACGCCGGTCGGCGTCATCGGCAATATCAAGCTGTCCGCGAACTGGATGTGCGCCGCTGGGCTGCCCGGCGAGGATGCCAATCTCTATCGCGCGGTCGCCGCAGTGGGCCTGGAGCTGTGCCCCTCGCTGGGTATCGCCATCCCGGTGGGCAAGGATTCGCTGTCGATGCGCACGGTGTGGCGCGAAGGCGCTGTCGACAAGTCGGTCGCCGCGCCGGTGTCGCTGATCGTCTCGGCGTTCGCGCCGGTCAGCGACGTGCGCATCGCACTGACACCCCAGTTGCAGCGTGTCGACAACGAACTGCTGTTGATTGACCTGGGCGCCGGCGCGGATCGTCTGGGCGGCTCCATTCTGGCGCAGGTGTTCGGCGAATTGGGCGACCGGGTTCCGGATGTCGATGACCCCAGGCGGCTCGCCGGCTTGGTGACGGCCATGCAGGAGAGTCTCGCTGCGGGCGATGTCCTGGCCTATCACGACCGTTCCGACGGCGGTCTGTTCACCACGTTGGCGGAGATGTGTTTTGCCGGTCGGCGCGGGGTACACATTGTCTTGCCGGCGGATCGCGATCCGCTCGCCGCGTTGTTTTCCGAAGAACTCGGTGTGGTGCTTGAAGTTGTCCCGGCCAATGCGGCGGCGGTCAGCGCACGCTTCGAGGCGGCCGGTCTTGCCGGCTGTGTGCAGCGCTTGGGTCGGGTGACGGCGACGGAGGATATCGTGATCACCGCCGGCGGACAGGAAATTTACCGTGCGACACGCGCCGCGCTGCAACGGCTGTGGGCGGAGACCAGTTACCGGATGCAGGCGCTGCGCGACAACCCGGATTGCGCCCTGCAGGAATTCGCCGGCATCGACAGCACCGATAATCAACTGGTGGCAATGCCCAGCTTCGCGGTGTCCGACGACGTGGCGGCGCCCTATATCGCGACCGGCGTGCGGCCGCGGGTGGCGATTCTGCGCGAGCAGGGCGTCAATGGTCAGCTCGAAATGGCCGCAGCTTTCGACCGCGCGGGATTTTCCGCCGTCGACGTCCACATGAGCGACATACTCGCCGGACGCATCGAGCTCGCGTCGTTTCGGGGTCTGGTCGCCTGCGGCGGTTTTTCCTACGGCGATGTGCTGGGCGCCGGCGTCGGCTGGGCCCGCAGTGTGCTGTTCAACGCCCGGGCGCGGGAGGCCTTCGCCGGCTTCTTTGCGCGCAACGACACCTTTGCGCTGGGCGTCTGCAACGGTTGCCAGATGCTGTCCCAGTTGCGGGAGCTGATTCCGGGTGCCGACCACTGGCCGCTGTTTGCCCGCAACCAGTCCGAGCAGTTCGAGGCGCGCACGCTGCTGTTGAAGATCGAGCCGTCGCCCTCGATATTGCTCACGGGCATGGCGGGTTCGGTGTTGCCCATCGCGGTCGCTCATGGCGAAGGCCGGGCGACTTTCGCCCCGGGACAGCTGGCACGGGCGGAGCAGTCGGGTACCGTGGCGCTGCGCTATGCGGACCATCAAGGCCAACTCACCGAACGCTACCCGGCCAATCCCAACGGCTCGCCGGCGGGAATTGCCGGGCTCACTACCATCGATGGCCGGGTTACCATCATGATGCCCCATCCGGAGCGCGTGTTTCGCGCCGTCACCAATTCCTGGCGGCCGGACGGGTGGGGAGAGGACGGCGCCTGGCTGCGCCTGTTTCGCAACGCAAGGGTGTTTGTGCAATGAATCGAGATATCGTTGAAGTCACGCTTGAGAATGCCCGCCAGGTTCTGATCGATGAATCCCGGCGCCGCCTGGTGGTGGTCGATTTCTGGGCCGATTGGTGTGCGCCCTGCAAGGCGCTGATGCCGATCCTGGAAAAACTCGCCACCGAGTACAAAGGCCAGTTTCTGCTCGCCAAGGTGAATGCCGACCGCGAGCCGGATATCGCCGGTCAGTTCGGGGTGCGCAGCCTGCCCACGGTGATCCTGATGCGCGACGGCCAGCCGGTGGATGCGTTTCAGGGCGCGCAGCCGGAAACCCAGGTGCGCAAGATTCTGGAAAAACATCTGCCACCCGCCTGGGAGGCGACGCTCGACGATGCCATTGCCAAAATGCAGGCGGGTGATTTCGATGGCGCCCTGCCGCAATTGCGCACCGCCTATGACGAATCCGGGCGCATCGATTACATCGGCCTCGCTCTGGCTCAGGATCTGATTCAACTGAATCGCTGCGACGAAGCCGAAACCGTCCTCAAGGGCATCAGCGCAGCGGGGAAGGGGCCGGATTACGACAATGTCGTGGCATTGCTCCACACCCGCCGCCAAGCGGCCAAGTCGCCGGAGGTCGAAGCCCTCGAGCAGCGCCTGCGGGACCAGCCGGATAACGGCGATCTCGTGCTGGAACTGGCAGCGCAGTACCGCGCCGAACGCCATTTTGAAGCGGCGCTCGAACTTCTGCTGGGCTTGCTGAAACGCGATCGCGAATTCCGCGAAGGCGCCGCCAAGAAAGCCTTTCTGGATACGCTGGCGGCACTGGGCAAGGGCGACCCCCTGGCGGTGCGGTTCCAGCGTCAGTTCTTCAATCTGCTGTATTAGCGGACCGGCGCGTCGTGGCCAGTGGGGTGGAGCCGGCGTACAAACTCTGCTTTTACGTGCCCGCGAGCCATCTGGAGGCCGTGAAACAGGCGGTATTCGCGGCCGGCGCCGGCCGTATCGGCGCCTACGACAACTGTTGTTGGCAGGTGCTGGGCGAGGGTCAGTTCCGGCCGCTGATCGGCAGTAATCCCCATCTTGGCGTGCACGGTCAGGTTGAGATTGTCCCTGAATACCGGGTCGAGATGGTCTGCGCGGATGACTGTATCGTCGCCGTCATCGCCGCGCTAAGGGCGGCGCATCCCTACGAGGAACCGGCTTTCGATGTGATACGTCTGGAGCCGCTGCCGAAGGTGTAGCCGTCGCTTGGCCGGTGCCAGGATGCTGCTTTCTGTCGGATACTGGAACCGATGCTGGTATGGGCTATCCTTGAGCTTGGCGCGGCACAGGTTGCGCGCATCCAATAACCGGAACCCAGCGGAGTTGCGCCATGAAAGTCGATGCCCTGTTACACCACAATCTGGCCGCGGTGCCGGCGCAGGTCGCCGCGCTGGAAGCTGCCGGCTTCGCCGGCGTCCAGACCGTCGAGACCGGTCACGATCCGTTTTTTCCGCTGTTGCTTGCCGCTGAACACAGCAAGGGGCTTGATCTGACCACCGCCATCGCGGTGGCGTTTGCGCGCAACCCGATGAATCTGGCCGCCATCGGCAATGACCTCAACGGCTATTCCGGCGGGCGCTTCATTCTCGGCCTGGGCTCCCAGATCCGCGCTCATATCGAGCGGCGTTTCTCGATGCCCTGGTCACAGCCCGCGGCGCGGATGCGCGAATTCATCGCGGCGATGCAGGCGATCTGGGCCAACTGGTATCGGGGTGAGCCGCTGAATTTTCGTGGCGAGTTCTATCAGCACACCTTGATGACCCCCGTGTTCACCCCCAAGCCGAGCGACGCCGGTCCGCCGCGGGTGTTTCTGGCCGCGGTGGGGCCGCTGATGACCCAGGTGGCGGCCGACCTGTGCGAGGGCATGCTGGTCCATCCGCTCACCTCGGTCAGCTATCTGCGCGATCACACGCTGCCCATCATCGAGGCCGGCCTGAAGCGGCGCGGCTTGTCGCGTCGCGATTTCGAACTGTCCCACGGAATGTTCGTGGTCTCGGGCGCGACCGAGGAGGCTTTTCGCGACAGCCGGCGGGCAGTGCGGGAGCGCATCGCGTTCTATTCCTCGACGCCCGCCTACCGGACCGTGCTCGAAAGCCACGGTTGGGGTGATCTGCAACCGGAGCTCAATCAGCTGTCCAAGCAGGGGCGCTGGGTCGAGATGGGCGAGCTGATCTCGGAGGAGATGCTCGACACTTTCGCCGTGGTCGGCGCACCGGATCGGATCGTCCCCATGATCCGCGAACGCTTCGCGGGCCTGGTGGATCGCGTCACCCTGGATTTCAGTTTTGCGCCGGCGGACTCGCGGCCTGCGTTGATCCGACAGCTTGCCGGCTGAGGTTCCGCCGGCGGAAAATTGCGTCACACAGGAGACATCACCATGCTTGTCGAGCAGATCTGGACCGGCAACGATTATCGCAACTTCAATTACCTGATCGCCTGCCCGGAAACCGGGGAGGCGCTGGCGGTGGACCCGCTGGCCCATGAACTGTGCCTGGCGGTGGCCAAAGATCGGGGCTGGCAGATCACCCAGATCCTCAACACCCACGAGCATTTCGATCATACCGGCGGCAATGCGCCTCTGGTTGCCGCGACCGGTGCGAAAATTCTGGCGCACGGGAACGCGCACAACAGTATTCCGAACATGGATCGTGGCCTCGCGGCCGGTGACATCATCAAGGTAGGTCGCACCGTCGAGCTGGTGGCGCTGGATACGCCCGGGCACACGCTGTGCCACATTTGTTTGCTCGCAAAGACAGATCAGCCCGCGCTGTTCTGCGGCGATACGCTGTTCAACGCCGGCGCGGGAAACTGCCACCACGGCGGTCATCCCGTGCAGCTCTATCACACCTTTGCAGAGCAGTTGGCCAGGCTTGACGACCGCACCCTGGTGTATCCTGGGCACGATTACATCAACAATAATCTGAAGTTCACCCTCGACCGGGAGCCGGATAACGCGGCAGCCAGAGACCTGTTGACCCGGACCGAATCACAGGATCCGGCGCAGGCCCTGGTTTCCACGCTGGCGCAGGAGAAGGAGATCAACACCTTCTTTCGCCTGCAAAGCCCGGGGGTGATCGCGCGCCTGCGCGAAGCTTTTCCCGATCTTGACGAACATCCCGATCCGCAAACCGTGTTCGTCAAGCTGCGGGAGCTGCGCAACAAGTGGTGAAGCCGGAGATCAGCCCAGCAGGTCCGGCTGTTCCGCCACGATGCTCTGATAGAGCGGCTGGAAGCTGAACCAGCCGGATTGCTCGGTACCTATGGTCTCCTGGGTGAGCTGCGCAATTTCCGGGCGAATCAGTTTCGGCGTACCCGCCGCTTCCGCGAGTAGTTGCGCCTGACACGAACGCTCCATGGTGATGAACCACCAGGCGGCGGATTCGACGCTCCCGCCCACGGTGAGGAGCCCGTGATTTTGCAGGATGCAGGCCTTGCGCTGCCCGAGGCAACGGGCAATGCGCCGGCCCTCGGCGGGGTCGAGTACCACTCCCGTGAAATCGTCGAAAACCACATGGTCCTCGTAGAACGCGCAGGCGTCCTGGGTGAGGGGATCGAGCGGGCGGCCGAGGGATGACCAGCTCTTGCCGTACACCGAATGGGCATGGGCCGCGGCCACCACATCGGGGCGCGCGGCGTGGATGCTGCCGTGAATCGCGAAAGCCGCGGCATTGAGCAGCCCGACACCCTCGACCACATCCCCGGCATGATTCACCAGTAACAGATCGGATACTTTCATCTGCTTGAACGAAGTACCGAAGGGATTCACCCAGAAGTGATCGGGGCGCTCGGGATCGCGGACCGTGATATGGCCGGCGGCGCCCTCGTCAAAGCCGAGTTTTCCGAACAGCCGAAATGCGGCCGCCAGACGCTGTTTGCGATGCAGGCGCTCGGCCTGTGGCGACTCGAAAGTTTCCGGTTTGCAGCGGTTTTGTTGTGACTTTATGACTGCGTAGGCTGGGTTGTTCATAGTGGACTCCAAGCGATGCGGATCATGCATAGCGCTTGACTATAGAACTCGCGACGGACTTTGGCCATCCGTTCCGAAGGACTGTTCGGAGTTCGCGTGCCCCTGATCTGGACAGCCGAACCCCACCTGGAGGCGCCGGCAGCGGTGCCTGCTCGGCGTGCCGCGCCCCGGATCAGACGATATTGGCGGCCAGAATAAAGGCGAGCATCACGACGACCAAGGTGGCGATGGTGATGAACAGACGTTTGGCGGTTTCTTTGTCGCTGAGGGTATCCACGATACAGCTCCTGCGAGGATGGCAGGCGTAGGATAGGGCGAGGAAGGGAAGGACTGCATTGACGGAAATCAAGGGGCGGGGAGGTCAATCCAGGTCAGGCAATACCAGACGGGCGGTATCGGCTCTCATCCGCCGTCGGGGCAGGGCAGTGGCGGCCAGGCGCAACACCTTCGCCGCAGTCGCCCGGTAGCCGGTGAGTTTGCCGCCATAGACGGCAATGTAGCGGGGCCGACGCGGGGAATCAGTGATCAGAACCACTTCCCGGCTGCGCTTGAAGACGGTCGTCGCGCCCTGCGGCAGAACACGCAGGCCCGCCATCCGCTCCGTCACCACAGGCGCAGCGGCGGGAAAGTAATGGCGCAACACCGCGAGCAGGTAAGCCTCCTCGGCCGGTGTCGCCTGCGCTTCATCCGGATTGCCGTGAAACAGCGTCTCCGTGGTGCCGAGCAGGGATTTGCCCTGCCAGGGGAGGAAAAAGACGGCGCGGCCGTCACCGGGCGATTCCAGGTAATAACAGCGATCCGCTATTGGACTGGAGAGCACCAGATGCGCCCCCTGAACCAGATCAAAAGCCGGCCGCGGCGGTGCAGGATGTACGGTGGCGGCGACGCTGTCCACCCAGGGGCCGGCGCAGTTGATCAGGATGCCGGCGTCGACCAGAAGTCGCTCGCCCCCCTTGGTGATCTCCAGTTCCCAGCCGGCGTTCACGCGATCGGCGCGCTGCATTGTGGCCGGGCAGGCGAGGGTGGCACCCAGACCGGCCGCAGAAGCCACGACCGCTTCGGTGAGACGGCGATCATCGGTGCGTGCGTCGCAATAGCGGAACAGGGCTTGCAGCCCGCTGCGGCGCAGTCCGGGAAAGTCGGTGCCCAGCGGAATGGGCAAGGTTGCGAAGGTGCTTCCGCCACCAAAGCCGGCGAGTGCCCAGTACAGCGTCAGCCCGAGATACAGTTGCCAGGATCGGTAGCGCGATTCCCGATAGACGGGTATGTGAAACTCGGCGCTGTGGACCAGGTGCGGCGCGATGCGCAGCAGCGTCGCGCGCTCGCGGAGACTTTCCCGCACCAGGCCCAGCGCGCCGCTTTGCAGGTAGCGCAGGCCGCCGTGGATCAGCTTGCTGGATTTGCTCGAGGTGCCCGCGCCCCAGGCGCTGCGCTCGATCAACAGCACGGAATGACCCGCCGCGGCCGCAGCCTGGGCGACGCCGGCGCCCTGGATGCCACCGCCGATCACCACGATGTCGTATTGGCTGGCGCTGTCCGTCAACTCCGGGTTCAAAGCGCGTGCCGGGCGAGGGCCTGAATCATGCCACCGATATCGAAGGTTTCGATCTTGTCAGCGCCGCGCCGGAACCAGTCGATCGCGGTTTCGGGGCAGTCGATCTCATACAGCACGACCTCGGGCACGATCTGGTTGAGGTCGGCGCGCGCCGGCAGCTTGCGATAGTTGCAGAACAATACCTCGGGTCCAATCGCGGCGACTGCCTGGCTACGACTGTCCGACCAGCGTTCGAGCACCAGCCCGTTGCGCTGCCAGCCCTGCGCGCTCGCGTGGACGATAACGTCAAAGGCGAAACTGATGAGCACACACTGAGACGCGACGGGAGCCAGGCAATCCGCAATGATTCGGTAGCACTGTTCGATACCGACGAAAGCCAGGGCCTCGTGCTTGATTTCGATGTAGGCGGTGACGCCGGGATGGGCCGCCAGCAGCTCGACCAGCGCCGACAGGGGCGTGATGCGATTGGCGACGAAGGTGGCAGCGAAGCGTTTGGGCTCGTGGGCGGGCAGCGCGAGCAACTGCGCCAGGGTCAGCTGGTCGACGCGCCCGCGTCGACCGCTCACCCGCGACAGCGTCGCATCGTGGTAGAGCACGGGTTGCCGGTCGGCGCTCAGTTGCACGTCCGTTTCAATAGCCTTGGCGCCGGCGGCAATGGCTTCGCGATAGGCAAGCAAGGTGTTTTCCGGGTAGTTCCGTCGATAGCCGCGATGGGCGACCAGGCGATCCTGCAACATCCCGAAAAACCTCCCGCGGCTGCTGGCCTGTGCCGGCTGCTTAACTGAGGCTGCCCATGTGCAGCGCGACATCCAGCATCCGGTTGGTGAAGCCCCATTCGTTGTCATACCAGCTCATCACCTTGGCCTGACGTCCGCTGACGCTGGTGTGGTTGACATCGAAAATACTGGACGCGGGATTGTGGTTGAAATCGACGGAGACCAGCGGCAGTTCGTTGCAGGCGAGGACGCCAGCCCAGGCGCCGGCGGCGGCCGCGCGCATCAGCTGGTTGATCTCGTCCGCGGAAGTGTCGCGTTGCGCGGTGAAGTGCAGGTCCACCAGCGAGACGTTGGCCACCGGCACGCGCAGTGCCATGCCGGTGAGCTTGCCGGAGAGTTCCGGCAGTACCAGGCCGACCGCAGCCGCCGCGCCGGTGTGGGTCGGAATGATGGATTGCAGCGCGCCGCGGGCGCGGTAGAGATCGCCATGCGCCTTGTCCAGCAGTTGCTGGTCGTTGGTGACGGCATGAATGGTGGTCATCGCACCCTGTTCGATACCGACGGCTTCGTGCAGGATCTTGGCGATGGGCGCCAGACAGTTGGTGGTGCACGAGGCATTGGAGACGATGGCGTCGGCAGGGGTAAGCATCTGATGGTTTACGCCGTAGACCACCGTCCGGTCCGCATCGGCGACCGGATGGCTCGCCAGCACGCGGGGCGCGCCCGCATCCAGATGGCCGGCGAGCTCGGCGCGTCGCTTGAACTTGCCGGCGCACTCCAGCACCAGGTCGACGCCAAGCGCGCGCCAGGGCAGGTCAGCGGGGCTTTTGTGGGCAGACACCGGGATCGCGCGGCCGTTGACGACCAGCGTACTGTCGGTACTCTCTATGCTGCCGTGGAAGGGGCCATGGGTGGAATCCACCCGGGTCAGGTGCGCCATCATCGCGAGGTCGGTGAGGTCGTTGATGGCGACGATCTCCAGCTGCTTTTCGAGGCCGCGCTCGCTGATCGCACGCAGAACACAGCGGCCGATACGGCCGTAACCATTGATGGCAATTCGCATGATCCACTCCTAGTGAAGACAGACCGCATATGATGGCTCATAGCGGTTTCGGATAACGACTGCCGATCATAGGCGCACAACCGCGTCAGTCTGGTGAAAGTTGGTCCGGCAGCAAATGCCCCTTGCCGCGTTTGGAGCGGATATAGCGAAGGTTGTGTCTGGTGATACCCGACACCAGGGGCACGACCTCCGACACCTTCTGTCCTCCACGTTCGAGGTCCTCGCGCTTATGCGGGTTGTTGGACAGCAGACGCACCGGTCGATCTGACAACAGGTGTCGCAATACGACGGCGGCATCGGTGAAGTCCCGCGAATCCTCCGGCAGCCCGAGGGTCACATTGGCCTGGAAGGTATCCTGGCCGGCATCCTGGAGCAGATAGGTGATGGCTTTGGCCCAGAGTCCGATGCCGCGTCCTTCGTGACCGGACATATACACCACGGCGCCAGTTCCGGCCGCCAGCATCTGCTCGAAGGCCGCGGCGAGTTGCGGGCCGCAGTCGCAGCGCATGGAGCCGAAAATATCGCCGGTGAGGCAGCAGGAATGGACGCGGACCAGGGGATTTTCGGCGCGCCTGAACCCGGGCAGGGCGAACACGGAGTTCACCGACATATTGGCATGCAGGAGTTCGCGGAAGGCTGCGCTGGCACCATCGGTTACCTCGCTGGCGGCCTCCAACACCTGAGTCAGTTCGACCCGGCGCACGAAGGGATACCAGTCCAGCGGTACTTCCTGACCGTGAATCAGCCGGGGGATGGTCACCGGGCCGAGGACCGAAATAAAGGGCTGGCCATCCTTGTCGATGATGCGACCGTCGGGGTCGAGATCGATCAACTGATGCTTGGCGATCAACTGTTCACGAACGCCGGGATCTACATAGCTGAACACATTGGAATCCTGAGGCAGAGAAGCAGGGTCGATTCAGGTCGCGTCCGGCTGGACCGGCGCCGGGAGGCGTCGGTGTTAACGCGCGCCGGATGCGGCGGTTTCCGCAGCTTCCAGGGTTTGCAGAATCAGGGTATTGATGGTCATCGGGCCGACGCCGCCAGGGACCGGCGTGTAGGCGCTCGCACGCGTGATGATCGCACTCAATTCGATATCGCCGACTCCACCGGGATGATAGCCCGCATCGACCACTACGGCATTGTCCCGAATCCAGTCCCCGCGGATAAATTCCGGCTTGCCCACTGCACCCACCAGGATGTCGGCGTTGCGGATTATCGCGGGGAGGTCGCGCGTGTGGGAGTGGCAAATCGTCACGGTGGCGTTGGCATTGAGCAGCATCATTGCCATGGGTTTGCCCAGAATGGCGCTGCGCCCGACGACCACCGCGTGCTTGCCGGCGAGTGGAATTTCGTAAGCGGCAAGCAGACGCATGATGCCTCTTGGCGTCGCCGAGCCGTAGGCGGGGGCGCCCATGGCCATGCGGCCGAATCCCAGACAGGTGACGCCATCGACATCCTTGCGCGCCGCGATGGCGTCGAAACAGAGGCGTTCATCGATCTGTGCGGGCACCGGGTGTTGCAGCAGGATACCGTGGCAGTCAGGGTTGGCATTGAGTTCCTCGATGCTGGCGAGCAGCTGGTCCGTGGTCGTCGCACTGGGCAGCTCGATGGCCCGGGAGGTCATGCCCACGCGGGCGCAGGCATTCTGTTTCATCCGTACATAGGTGGCGGACGCGGGATCATCGCCAACCAGAATGGTGGCGAGAATCGGGCGATGACCGCCATTGACCGCGATCAACTGGGCTACGCGGCCAGCGATTTCAGTTTCGGAGCGCGCTGCCAGCGCCTTGCCGTCCAGTATTCTTGCCGACATCCTCTTGCCTCAGGCATGCTTTGCCGTGCTATTTTACACGGGCGACGGCCGCGCCGGGTTTGCGGTCCTGCGCCAGCAGATGGCGGATGTGCAAATTGACCGCTTTCGGGGCCGCGCGTATGATGCCGCCTCGCTCCGGCGAGGCTTATCGGGGAATAGCGCAGTCTGGTAGCGCGCCTGCTTTGGGAGCAGGATGTCGGGGGTTCGAATCCCTCTTCCCCGACCAATTTTGAGGTCCGGGCTGTGCTCTGAGAAGCGCCTGCCCCGGCATCAGGATGCTGTTGGTAGGTAGCGCGATGACCATATGCGCCCGTAGCTCAGCTGGATAGAGCAACGGCCTTCTAAGCCGTGGGTCGCAGGTTCGAGTCCTGCCGGGCGCGCCAACCCAGGCGGGGCGACCAGCGCAGACGCCTGGTCGCCGGGCTGATCCGCGCCGGGCGACGTCAGAGCACGCGGGGAACACCCCCGAAGATCGATGGTGGCTGTAGCTCAGTTGGTAGAGCACAGGATTGTGATTCCTGTGGTCGCGGGTTCGAGCCCCGTCAGCCACCCCATTTTTCCGACTTCCTGATTGCGCCCCTCCGCCATCGCTGTGGTCCGGATTGCCGTTGAACCGGTGATGCCGATCCCGACGCCACTTCGGTTACTCGATCCCCAGTGCGGCCTTGATCTCCTCCCGGATCGTCGTGACTTCTGCCTCGCAGTAAGCGGCAGTGGTCTTCAGGTGTCCCCACACCGGAAGTGGCCAGCAGGCGTCGCCCGCGTGGCGTCCGACCACATGCAGATGGAGCTGGGGCACCAGATTTCCGATGGCGGCGAAGTTGATTTTCTCGGCACCCCGACGCGTCCGTAGATACCGGGCAAGTTGTGCACAGTCGTCGATGAGAACGGTGCGCAGTGCAGCGGGCAATTCCAGCAAATCACTGTGTTCGGTTTTGGGGACCAGAATCAGCCAGGGCACAACCGCGTTGCGATGCAGCAATACCTGGGCTGTCGCGGTCTCGCCAAGCACGTGACAGTCGCGCGCAAGTTGCGAATGAAGAGTAAATGCTTTGCGGGACACGCAACCTCCAGCGGCGAAAAATAGCGTAAGAAGACGGGTATTACCGCCGCCATCGGCACTCCGGCGGCCGCGTGAAGGATGGTACACTCGCCGCCATTTTAACGGGGGGAGTCCTGCCATGAAGATGAAAGCTGTCGTTGCGCACGAGCTGAACCGGTTCTCTGTTGAAGAGGTCACGCTGGATCCGCCGAAGGCAGGCGAGGTTCTGGTGAAAATGAAGGCGACCGGCATCTGCCACTCCGACCTCTCCGTCATCAATGGCACCATTCCGGTCCCGTTTCCCATGGTGCTCGGCCACGAAGGTGCCGGCATCGTGGAGGCCTTGGGGCCGGGTGTGACCAACGTGAAACCGGGCGATCATGTCACCCTGTCCTTTGTGCCCAACTGCGGCGATTGCTATCACTGCCTGCGCAGCGAGCCCTATCTCTGCCTGCGCAGCACTCCGGACGGCAAGATGATGGACGGCACCACCCGTGTCCATCTGAATGGCAAGGACATCAACGTGATGCAGTTCCTCGGCAACATGGCTGAATACGCTGTGGTGCCAGCCATGTGCCTCGTCAAGATCGACGCGGACATAGACATGAAAGCGGCGGCGCTGGTCGGCTGCGGTGTCACTACCGGTGTAGGTGCGGCCCTGAAAACCGCCCAGGTAAAACCAGGGAGCACGGTGGCGGTATTTGGTGCCGGTGGCGTTGGCCTGTCGATCATCCAGGGTGCGCGAATCGCCGGCGCAGCACGAATCTTTGCCGTGGATCTCTCGGACGAAAAGCTCGCCCTTGCCAAAGAACTTGGAGCGACCGACGTGATCAACGGCGCGAATGACCCGCTCGGCAAGATCATGGAGCTGACCGGCGGTATCGGTGTTGACTACGGATTCGAGGCCATCGGCATTCCCGCCGTGGTGGATCAAGCCCAGAAGGCGACGCGCCGCGGTGGCACCATGACGGTGGTCGGCGTGGGCAAGCTGAGCCAGAAACTGGAATTCAATGCGCTGATGTTTCCGCTGATGTCCAAGACCATCAAGGGCTCGATGTACGGCAGTGCCGAGTTCCGCGTGGATTTCCCCAAGTATCTGGAGCTCTACAAGCAGGGCAAGCTCGACCTCGATCGGATGGTGACCCACACCTACAGCATCGATGAGGCAGCGCAAGCTTTCGCCGATCTTGAGGCAGGTAAAAATGCCCGTGGCGTAATAATTTATGACTGATAAATCAATGAATTTCTTAACTGGTTGATGGGTCCACGCAAGGCGGCCTGAAGTAAAACCCTGATGCTTGGCGGATCAGCTCGATCCGGGTTGATTGCCTCGCGGCGTGGTGCAGAAATCGCGCGGTGGACAGTTGGTTGGCAGGTGAAATCCGAATGACTCGGGGTGGTTGCCTTGTAGCGTCACGGAGCTCCGAATCGAATGGCTCCGTGACGCCCAAACTCTGGGTGTTCAGTCCTTGGCGGGAGATTCGTCGTTCGCGGTTTTGTCGGAGTCCGGCATCATCTGCGGTTGTTCGATGACTTTCTCGCTGAGAGCCGCTCCCGTTTCCAGGACCTTGTCAGCGGTTTCCGAGGCTGCCTGCTGGGCGGATGCGGCAGCGTCGGCCGCCGAAGCCTTGGCTTGTTTTGCCGCTTCCTTCGCATGTTCGGTCGCGGATTCCAGTTTTGCTTTGGCAGCATCTTCTGCCTCCTGCTTTTGGCAGGCCGACAGCGAGATGACGAGTGCCAGCGCCAGGCCGGTCAGGGGGGCTTTCATCGGATTTATCATATTTGTCTGCTCCTTCGGAAAACTCGGTAAAAAATGGCTGCCAGGAGACACCTTCGCTGCCCGCAGCTCGTGGATTTAATGCGTAGCCGCGGGCCCGGTCAAGGGCTGCGCAACAGCGACTGCGCGACATTGGCGCTCCGAGCTGGTCTGGTAGACTGCCTCCGATGACCACCTCAAGGCTCGCCAGAGCCCACTAGATGATTGTTCTGCGCGACCACCATACCTGCGTTACCGCGCTGGCAGCCAGCGCGCAACGCAGCGTGCTGTTCAGCCACTATTTGAAAGCCGTCGGCGCACGAGATGAGCCCGATATTGCGCTCTGGGTTGCCGCCGAGCGCGACGGATCCGGCGGCGTGCGTGTCGCCGCGTTTATCGATCCGACGGAACGGGTTGTCGAGTGGGCCAAAACAGCACCAGACGTTCGGGCGGTAGCGACCCGGGCCGGGGTGCCAGTGATTGATCTAGGCAGTCCGTTGCAACTCGCGCCGGTGATCGTCCCCAAGCCCTGGGGAAGGGAGATCTGGTTTACGGGTATCGAGGTTCGCGGAGAGTCCGAAGTCGTTGGGGACGATGGCAAGACGTCTCTGCATTGGCTGTTGTCGATTGCCGAACGCGACCTTCTTGGTAACGCGCGCTCACCCCTCAATCTTCTCAAGATACTGGATCCGCTTCCCGATCCGGTATACGGCGACCTCTATTTCGAGCTGCATCGGCAGAAAAGCGAAGTCTATGTGGTGACCCGAATTCACCCCGATAGCTGGCCGGAGGGACGCGGTGCGATTCGCTTCGGTCTGGCGCGGGGCGCCCGGCGCGAACACGCTGCGGACAGCGATTTTCGCGCTGCCTATCTTGCGGATGTGCAGGCCTACCAACGGATTCGCCGTAGTGTAGACGCCGTCCAGGACGGCTGGCGATGCGAGGAAGGCTTTGAACCCAACGCCCCGGTTTCCGCTGCGACCTTGCGGCGTTGGCATGCGGCGCTTGCGCCGGAGCTGCGGTTGCAGGAAGCGCATGCGCGAGAAGCCATGGAGCGACATACGCATTTGGCCCCACTGCGGGTGGGCGACGTGGTTCAGATCCCGCCGCTACTGCCTCACGCGCTCCAGCACGGGGTCCGGACCGTGGAATTTCAGACACCGGTGTATGAGCGCAAAATCCTTTCGTTCGGCCAGAAGGTGTTGACGCAGGATCACTGGGATACGGAGGAAGTCATCGCCGAGATGCGGCTCGATGCGCCCCTCACCAGCGACATCGTGGTGCTTGCCGAGACCCCGACGCTGCGGCACGAGCGTATCGCGACCTTTCCCGACTTTGTGGTGGAGCGGCTCCGGATGTCTCCGGCGTCGGAATGGACGATGGAAACCGGAGGCGTCTACGCGCTGGTGATGGTGGTAGCCGGCATTATCCGTGCCGGTGGTAAGACGCTGGAGCCCGAAACCGCCGTATTGGTGCCGGCCAGCCGTCCAGGTTGTGACTTCCAAAATACCGGCATTGAAGACGCGACGCTGCTGGTTTCGCGACCACGATAGTGCCGCGCAAGCGTGCTGGCTGGGCGGGTGCTGCGTGCGCCCATGGTTGAGGCGAAGAGACCGGTATGGGAGAATCCGCGCCCGCGTGCGGGTGGGCCGTCTGAGTGCGGCAAACAAAGTACGGAAGCGCCCGTGATCGGCGAAAGTGGCGGAACTGGTAGACGCGCTGGATTTAGGTTCCAGTAGGGTAACCTGTGAGAGTTCGAGTCTCTCCTTTCGCACCAAGGTATTTCAACAGCGACCCTGCTCTTTGACTTGGAATCCGCCCGTCGGCTGGCATGGCAGGGGATGGGGGGGGGCCACGGACCGGGACGGGCCATAACGCGGCGCGCCCCTGGCACGATGCTTGGACGCTGACGCTAGGATTGTAAGAATTTCGGGACGGTGGCAGGAAGCTTAACCCTCCGCGGTGGAGTTCGTATTGGCGCAGCTCCGCGCCGAGCTTATACTGCGGCCCACGTTAATCTGCGAATCGGGGTGCGATTTCGGGCAAGCTCTGGCAGGACAACTCCGTTTCAAATCAACACGTTATGCTTACTGCGGTTAGCTGGGGCTCGCTTCCTGGAATTCCAGTCTCTGCTGATTGCGCCCAGTACTGGCTTCAGACGTAGGCCGGCGACAACACCTATTTTGGACTGAGGACAGATGTATGCAGGTTTCCCCCGAGACGACTTCGGAGCTCGAGCGTCGTTTGACCATTGGCGTTCCGGCCGCCGAGATCGATAGCGCGGTGAGCGAGCGGCTCGAAAAGGCGGCGCGGACCGTTCGCCTGAACGGCTTTCGTCAAGGTCGAGTCCCGTTGCGGGTCGTGCGGCAGCGCTTTGGCGCCAGCATCCGCCAGGAGGTGGTCGGCGAAGCCATGAGCCGAAGTTTCTACGATGCCGTGACCCGCGAAGGCGTGCGGCCCGCGGGTCCACCGCGCATCGATCCGGTTCGCGATCAGCCCGGTGAGGACCTGCAATATGTCGCGACCTTCGAAGTGTATCCCCAGATAACCCTGGCCGAACTGTCCGACATCAGCGTGGTACGCCCGATCGCCGAACTGAGTGACGCCGATGTCGATGCAATGATCGAGCGCCTGCGGCAACAGCGTGCAACCTGGGAGGAGGTGGAGCGTGCCGCGGCGACCGGCGATCAGGTTGTGATCGACTACCAGGGGCGGCGGGACGGCGAGCCCTTCCCCGGTGGAAATGCCGAAGGCGCCGTGCTGGTGCTGGGGTCGGGACGCATGATCCCGGGCTTCGAAGATAGCATCGTCGGCATGCGTGCCGGCGAGAACAAGGTCTCGTCGCTCCGCTTTCCCGATGACTACAAGGAAGAATCTCTGCGCGATGCAGAGGTCGACTTTGAAATCCGGGTGACAGCTGTCAAGGAGCAAAAGGTACCGACCCTGGATGCCGATTTTCTCCGGCAATTCGGTATTGATGATGGCGACATGGATCGCTTCCGCGCGGAGATTCGCACAAACATGGAGCGTGAACTGGCTGTCGCTCTGCGTAGCAAGGTAAAAAACCGGGTGCTTAACGAGCTTCTGGAGCGCCATGAAATCGCCCTGCCGCAAACCCTTGTGGCCAACGAAATCGGCATTGTCCGGCAGCAGATGGTCGCCCAGTTCGGCGGCGGCGCGCAGTTCGACGCTTCCATACTCCCGGACGAGCTGTTCACCGACCAGGCCAAGCGGCGGGTCAAGCTCGGCCTCATCGTTGCCGAGCTCATCAAGGTCATGCAGATTCGCCTTGACGAGGAACGTACCCGCGCGCGCATCGCCGAGATCGCCGGGGGCTATGAACGCCCCGATGAGGTCGCGCGGTACTACCTGTCCAATGAGGAAGCCTTGAATAGCGTCCAGGGCGCGGTGATGGAAGACCAGGTGGTCGACCATATCCTTGCCAAGGCGCAGGTGACCGACGAAACCCTGTCCTATACGGCGGCACTTCAGCCTGATCCCGCTCCAGAGGACGCGGAAGCGGATTAACGCTAGCGCTCCTGGCCGCCGATCGAAGCTACAATGCGGCCATAACCACTTCAGCAGCAGAGACACCTATGCGCGATGATTTAGTCACACATATCCCTACCACCGGCGCCGGCGGATTGGTGCCGATGGTGGTCGAGCAGACCGCGCGGGGCGAGCGGTCGTTCGATATCTACTCGCGGCTGCTCAAAGAGCGGATCATTTTTTTGGTGGGCCCGGTCGAGGATTACAGCGCGAATCTGGTGGTGGCACAGCTGCTGTTTCTCGAGGCGGAAAATCCGGAGAAGGACATCCACTTTTACATCAATTCGCCGGGTGGCTCGGTCACCGCCGGCCTGTCGATTTATGACACCATGCAATTTGTACGCCCGGATGTCAGCACCATGTGCATCGGCCAGGCGGCCAGCATGGGAGCCTTCCTATTGGCGGCAGGCGCGCCGGGGAAACGCTTCACGCTGGCGAACTCCCGCTGCATGATCCACCAACCCAGTGGTGGCACTCAGGGACAGGCGTCCGATATACATATTCAGGCACAGGAAATCCTCAAGATCCGCGAGAAGCTCAATGAACTGCTTGCTCATCATACCGGTCAGCCCGTTGAGCAGATCGCCCTGGACACTGAGCGCGACCGGTTCATGAGTGCCACCGAAGCCAAGGCCTACGGTCTGGTGGACGAAGTTTTGTCCAAGCGAGCATGATCCGCCTCGCTTTACCCCCTGATGGAATGGTGATAACGTCCATGAGTACAGCAAGCGCGCGCGCGACGGGGAGGCACCGATGACCGCGAAAGGTGAAGATCGCGACAGTGGCAAGCCCCTTTATTGCTCGTTTTGCGGCAAGAGCCAGCACGATGTGCGCAAGCTGATTGCCGGCCCGTCGGTGTTCATTTGCGACGAGTGCGTCGACCTGTGCAATGACATCATTTCCGAAGAGATTCAGGATGACGCGGCCGGCCGCGCGATCGATCGATTGCCAACTCCCCGCGCGATCAAGGACATACTCGACCAGTATGTGATCGGGCAGCCTCGCGCAAAGAAAATCCTTTCGGTAGCGGTTTACAATCACTACAAACGGCTCGATATGGGCGGGCGCAAGGTCCGCAATGACGTCGAGCTGGGCAAAAGCAATATTCTCCTGATAGGGCCTACCGGGAGTGGCAAGACGCTGCTTGCGGAGACGTTGGCGCGCCTGCTGAACGTACCCTTTACCATCGCTGATGCGACGACACTTACCGAAGCGGGCTATGTCGGAGAGGATGTCGAGAACATCATCCAAAAGCTCCTTCAGAAATGTGACTACGACGTCGACAAGGCCCAGCGCGGAATCGTGTATATCGACGAGATTGACAAGATCTCGCGCAAGTCCGACAACCCCTCCATCACCCGGGATGTCTCCGGAGAGGGCGTGCAACAGGCGTTGCTCAAACTCATTGAAGGAACCGTCGCGTCCGTGCCGCCCCAGGGAGGGCGCAAGCATCCACAGCAGGAGTTCCTCCAGGTCAATACGTCAAATATCCTGTTCATCTGCGGTGGTGCATTTTCCGGTCTGGAAAAGATTATTCAGCAGCGCTCTGATAAAGGTGGCATCGGGTTCAGCGCCACCGTGCGCGGGCACGAAGAGAAGCGCAATATTGGCGAGACACTGGCCACGGTACAACCCGATGACCTGGTGCGTTATGGCTTGATTCCAGAGTTTGTCGGACGTCTCCCCGTATTGGCGACCCTGGAGGAGCTTGATAAGGAAGCTCTCGTCAATATCCTCACTGAGCCCAAGAATTCGCTGGTCAAGCAATACGACCTGTTGTTTGACATGGAGGGTGTGGCACTGGATATCCGCCGCGATGCGCTGGATGAAATTGCCGAGCGCGCGCTTGAGCGAAAAACGGGCGCACGGGGTCTGCGATCAATTCTCGAAAACGTACTGCTGGATACGATGTACGATTTGCCCTCTATCAACAATGTACAGAAAGTCGTTATCGATGCTGCCGTGATTCGCGGCGAGTCCGAACCACTGGTGGTGTATGAAGGCAACGAAGCGCCTCGCCTGGCCAATGACGAGGGTTGAGGTTGTTCCGGCCGGCGGGGAAACGAGGGGCTGCAAGGGCCCCTTTTTGTTGGAGCTGCTGGGGATGCGACAGGGATTGCCGCAGGTGGATTCACGGACACCGATGACAGCAAAATCCGCTTACTCCGGTCGCGACAGCGATTTCGACAGCGATATGGGGTATGGGACCGCTTGCGATTCTCCGCAGTGGCCCCACATAGCCCCTATCGACCGTCTTCGCACTCCCGCAGAGGTTCTCCATGAGCCAGGAAAATAACCGAGAAACGACGCCAAAGCAGCTGCCAATGCTGCCGCTGCGCGATGTCGTCGTGTACCCGCAGATGGTCATCCCACTGTTTGTCGGGCGCGCCAAGTCCATTCTCGCGCTCGATGCCGTGATGTCCACCCATAAGCAGATCGTGCTGGTCGCCCAGAAGGATGCCGGAATCGACGATCCCGGCGAAGATGATCTTTACCGGGTCGGTTCCCTGGCAACCGTGTTGCAGATGCTTAAGCTGCCGGACGGCACGGTCAAGGTTCTGGTCGAAGGTAATCAGCGGGTGGCAATCCGGGGTATTCTTCAGCCTGACGCCTTCCCGGTTGCCGAGTACGAGGAGATTTCCGGTACGGGAGAGTTTTCGGGCTCCGGGGCCGATGCTCTCGTGAAAGCTCTGAATGCGGAGTTCGAGCAATACGTCAACCTCAGCAAAAAGGTTCCCGCCGAAGTGGTCACCATGGTGGCCGGGATCGAAAACCCGGGACGTCTGGTCGATACCATGGCGACCCATATGGTGTTGTCTCTGGAGCAAAAGCAACAGCTTCTGGAAATTTTTGATGCGCGCGAGCGCATCGACTTTCTGCGCAAGCTGATCGAGTCTGAGCTTGAGGTTGTCCAGGTAGATCAACGCGTTAGGGGTCGCGTCAAGAAACAGATGGAAAAGAGCCAGCGCGAGTACTATCTCAACGAGCAGATGAAGGCGATCCAGCGCGAACTCGGGGAGAGTGAAGACAGCCCCAGCGAGATCCAGCAGCTGGAGAAGCGCGTTGCCGAAGCTGGCATGCCCAAGGCGGCCCGGGAAAAGGCTCGTGCTGAATTGAACAAGTTGAAGATGATGTCCCCGATGTCAGCGGAGGCGTCTGTCCTGCGCAGTTACGTTGACTGGATGGTTAACGTTCCCTGGCAGCAACGCTCCAAGATCAAGCACGACCTGGCGCGCGCCGAACGTATCCTGAACGAGGACCACTATGGTCTGGATGAAGTCAAGGAACGTATTCTCGAATTCCTGGCGGTGCAGAAACGGGTCAAAAAGCTGAAGGGTCCCGTGCTCTGCTTGGTAGGGCCGCCCGGTGTGGGCAAGACCTCACTCGGAGAATCCATCGCGCGCGCAACCGGTAGAAAGTTTGTCCGCATGTCGCTGGGTGGCATCCGCGACGAGGCCGAGATCCGTGGACATCGTCGGACCTATATCGGCTCGTTGCCCGGAAAGCTGATTCAGAAGCTCTCCAAGGCGGGGGTAAAAAATCCGTTGTTCCTGTTCGACGAAGTCGACAAAATCGGCATGGATCACCGCGGCGATCCTGCTTCGGCGTTGCTCGAAGTGCTCGACCCGGAGCAAAACAATACCTTCAATGATCACTATCTGGAGGTCGATTATGACCTTTCCGAGGTAATGTTCATCTGTACCTCGAACTCGCTGAATATTCCGGCTCCACTCCTCGACCGAATGGAAGTAATTCGCATACCAGGCTATACCGAGGACGAAAAGCTCAGTATCGCGGAACGCTATCTGTTACCGAAGCAGCGCAAGGCGAATGGATTGAAGTCAGGGGAGTTGACTCTCGCCGAGACTGCAACCCGCGACATCATTCGCTACTACACTCGCGAAGCCGGTGTGCGCGGTTTGGAGCGAGAAATTGCGAAAATTTGCCGAAAAGTAGTCACTCAGCACGTCCGCAGCCAAAACGCGGCCGCTTACGAGGTCGATAGCGCCAATCTGGAGGACTTATTGGGCGTTCGCAAATTCGACTACGGGCGTGCCGAGGAGGCAAACCAGATCGGGCAGGTAACCGGACTGGCCTGGACCTCAGTGGGGGGCGAGCTGCTTACCATCGAAGCCGCGGCGACCTACGGCAAGGGTAACGTGATCAAGACCGGCTCGCTCGGTGATGTCATGCAGGAATCCATCCAGGCGGCATTGACCGTGGTGCGGACCCAGTCCCAGGTTTTGGGGATTCGAAGGGACTTCAATCAACGCAACGACCTCCACATCCATGTCCCCGAAGGCGCGACGCCCAAGGACGGTCCCAGCGCGGGTGTTGGCATGTGTACTGCTTTCATATCCGTATTGACCGGGATCCCGGTCAGGGCCGATGTGGCGATGACGGGCGAAATAACCCTGCGGGGCCAAGTGCTGAAAATCGGTGGTCTCAAGGAAAAGCTGCTGGCCGCTCACCGTGGCGGTATCCGGACCGTGATCATTCCCGCCGAAAATGAGCGCGATCTCAAGGAAATTCCCGAGAACATCAAGACCGATCTCGACATTCGGCCGGTAAAGTGGATACACGAGGTGTTGCAGATCGCACTCGAGCGGATGCCAGAACCGCTGTCGGACGAAGAGTATATGGCTGGCCAGTCAGATAAAGCCGGCACTGACGATGGCAGTGTAGCCGGCAGTACCGCCAGCCTGAGCCGACACTGAATATACCAACGTGTTCCTTGACCCTGTTGCAAGGCGCTTGGTATAAAGCCGGCTCGCGGCATCTGGGCCACGGCGAGTGAGACGCGCGGCTTTTTTGGCAAACTTCCCTGAACTTTGATAGCAAGAGGAACGCTGTGAATAAATCAGAACTGATCGACTCCATTGCCGATGCGGCGGATATATCCAAAGCCTGCGCGACCCGTGCGCTTGACGCGGCCATTGATGGCATAACGGCCGCTCTGCGAAAGGGAGATCCTGTATCGCTGGTTGGCTTTGGTACATTTATAGTCAAGCATCGCCCGTCGCGCTCCGGGCGCAATCCACGCACCAACGAAGAAATCGTAATTTCGGCGTCAAACCTGCCAACCTTCAAGGCCGGCAAGGCTCTGAAAGACGCCGTCAACTGATAGATCGATTTTCGCAAGCTGGCGGGCGCATCGATTGTGCGCCCTTTTTTTATCCGATCCTTAACGGACATCATTCATGCTCCAGAATTTCCGGGATGGAATGGGAAAGTACGGAAAATGGCTGGTGGTCCTGATTGCAATCCCATTCGCGTTCTTTGGCGTCGAGACATTCTTTTTCCGCGGGGCGTCCGTTGAAGAGGCCGCTTCAGTCAATGGCGATCGCATAACTCAACTGGAGGTGCGACAGGCCATACAGCGCCAACGCGCCCAGATCATGGCGCGCTTTGCCGATATCGATCCCGCGGTGATTGACGATAAAGCGCTCTACGGACCCGCACTGCAGAGCCTCGTAACCACCCGGGTTTACGAAAGTCGCGCGCGCAATGAGGGTATGGGGGTTGCGCCGGCGCTACTTGCGGAGGTGCTGAAGGACTCGGGAGCCTTCCAGGAAGACGGGAAGTTCTCGAGAAATCAATACCTCGCCTACATCGGGCAACTGGGCTATACGCCGCAAACCCACAGTCGGTTCCTCGCGCGGGAACTGCTCGCCAGTCAACTTGCCCGCGGCATCCTTAGTACTGGCTTCATGGCTCAATCCGCGCTGGACCGGGCCATCGCTGATATTGAGCAGACGCGCGATTTTCGTTATCTCACTGTCCCGCTGGCGGAAGCCGGGACCCCGACGAAGATCGATGAGGCTACGGCGCGGGCTTACTACGACGGACACCCTGATCTGTATGTTGCGCCAGAGCATGTGGTTGTTGACTACATCGAGCTCTCGGTCGACCAGATTGCCGGCGGTATTGCGATAGACGAAAGTGAGCTCAAGTCGCGTTACACGCAGCGTGTCGAAGCGGCGGAAGCGGCCAGACAGACCATCGTGTCGCAGATACTCATAAAACCCAGAGCGGATGGCAGTCACCAGAAAATATTGCACGAATTGCAGGCCGCGCTGGGGGCTGGCGCGGACTTCGCAGAACTCGCGCGCACCAAAAGTGAGGATCCCCTGACAGCGGATCAGGGCGGCGAGATGGGACCTTATGATCCTGAGAAACTTCCGGCCCCGCTCAGATCGGCGCTGGACAAGGCGGAGCTCGGTCAGGTGACGCCGCCGATCGAGACCGATATGGGCTGGCATCTGTTCAAACTGGTCCGGGAAGACGATTCGGCGATCGGCAGTTTCGAGACAGAGCGTGACGCCATGACGGCAGAGCTCCGCAGGGAAAAGGCAGGCGCTTTGTATCAAAGCCAGATCGAACACCTTCGCGAGGCGGCGTACACAGCAGAAAGCCTGGCCGCGGTGGCAGGGAGCATGGGTTTGCCGTTGAACACATCGCCCACCATTACCCGTGACGGTGGTGAGGGCATTGGCAGCGACCCCAAAGTGGTCAGCGCGGCTTTTTCGGACGATGTACTCAAGGGGGGTTATATCAGCCCGGTGGTGGAGCTCAACGACGAGCGCGCCATTGTTCTCGAACGCAAGGAGCATACACCACAGCAGCGACGTGCTTTTGCGGAAGTGAAGACGGATATCGAAAAGGTGCTGGTAACCGAGCGCGCGTTGGCCCGGGCCCGTGAGCGCGCGGAAACCTTCCGCCAGCGATTATTGGCCGGCGAGCCTCTCGAAAAAATCGCCCGTGATGAACATCTGGAATGGCAGGTGAACTCGGATGTAAAGCGCTATGACGCCGATGCAAACAGCGACGTCGCCACGCATGTGTTTGATATCCCCGTGAAATCTCCGCTACCTTTGGTGGGAATCTTTGATAACGCAAATGGCGTCGTTGTTTTCCAGGTGGTCGCCGTTCGCGCCGGGGATATAGAGGCACTGCCCAAGCCGCGTCGGCAGCAAATGGAACGTGCCGTGTCGGAAGCCGTCGCGGGCAATGAGCTCAATGCGTATCAGGGAGCCTTGCTGGCGAGCGCGAAAATTAACACCAGGCCACAGCCCGAGGCAGAACAGCCTCGGTGACCTGATCTGCCTCGGGTAAGGAGTTAATGGCTTGTTGAAAAACAGCTAACGTTCAATGAGCCGTAAATTCTGTCCGGGGCGGAGCGCCCGCGGGTTGTCGATATCATTCCAGCGCATCAGAGCCTCGGGACTGACCCCAAAACGGCGCGCAATGGTCCACAGCGAATCTCCGTTCTGCACTCGATACTCTGCTGACCGCACTTTTGCTGTGGATGCTTTTGCTGTGGATGCTTTTACTCCCGGAGCCGTGGCTGCTTCGGGTTGTGAGTCTTTCGATGGCATCGTGATGGACGGGCTTTCCAAGAGGGCCGCTTCGAACCGCTGCGCGGCACTCAATGGCAGCAAGATTTCATAGCTGCGCTGGGGTGGCGTTACACCACGTTTCAGACCGGTGTTTAACCGCTTGAGCGTGTCGTAGTCCACCTCGGCGAGCGCGGCAGCGTGCGCAAGACTGATCTGCTTGGGTATGGCCACTGACTCTAACGATTTACTCTGATCCAGAAGCGGCCATCTCAGCTGGCTTTCTTCCGGATTCTGAAACATGCGGGAGAGTGCCAGAAAACGGGGGACGTAGGCTCGGGTATGCTTCGGCAAATCGAGCGCCCAGAAATCGGTGTCTTTTCCCTGGTCGAGATTGCGTTGGATGGCTCTGGACACTGTACCCTCGCCACTGTTATAGGCCGCGAGCGCCAGCAGCCAATCGCCATCGAAGCGCTGGTGCAAATATCCGAAATAGCTGATGACCGCATCGGTTGAGCGCGCGATATCCTGGCGCCCGTCATACCACCGGTCGCGCGTGAGCCCAAGAGCATCGCCGGTGCGGGGTCGTATCTGCCACAGCCCCGCAGCGCCGCCGGGTGATATCGCGTGAGGGTTATAGGCGCTTTCCAAAAACGGCAGCAAAGCCAGTTCCGGAGGAAGATCGCTTTCCACCAGGCGGCGTGTTACATAGGGCAGATAAAGAGAAGCCCGCTGGGCGGCGGCCGAGCCAATCCGGGGATTGTCGCTATATTTTTGTATTTCCAGGTCGACGGCAGGTCCGGTGGCGTCGAGCGCAAAAGTCATATGCTCGGTCATCACTTGCCACGTATCAAAGTCAGGGGCGCGATTATTGCCCCAGACGGCGGCGTGTGGGGGCAGATAGGGTTCATGCGCGAGGGGAGGCAAAGAAGCGGCGGTCGACGATATGTCCGTGCGGGCATTGGTCGGTTTGGTGGTGCTGATCGCCGGCGTCCATGACGGGTCAACCGGCGTCGATTTTTCTGTCGCCGAATGTTGCGTTGACACGCAATGTGCCAGAACAATTCCACTGAACGCAAAGAGGAGAAGATTTTTGGGGGCCATCGCCGGATGTTCTCTCGTGATCACCGCCAGCGCAGCGGTTTTCGCCGGGGCATATCTATCGCAATACCTCCAATGCCGGATGGTAGCTGTTCGGCGTCGATCCGCGAACAGTACGTGAATGCAGCGGCGCTCGGTTGCTCGTGGCGTTCCCCGCCGTCAAATAAAACCACCGTTCACTTGCTAGAATTGCTGGCCGATTGTTCGGAAACATTGGCCGACGCGAGGTGGAATCCCGCCTCCCGGGTTATGCTTGGCTCGGAGTCTAACGGCTGGAGATGCGCACCGCAAATCGCCAGTGGTGCGCGGATGATGCGTTTGCAGCCGGATGATTGCCGGCATTTTCCGGACATCGTGACTTTCTCGGGACATCGAGACTTTCAAAGGTGGATAGGTACGATGATGGGAATGGTCGTAGGTTGCTTTTCTCATGGCCGGTTGTGTGAATGTTTCCGTGTCGGACCAATACTGTGCGACTAGCGAATGTCATCCGTAGCCGATACCGATTGGCGACCGCGTCCGCTAGCCAGACGGCAATGCTGGGATGGTTCGAAATGCCCGTGGGAAAGCGTTTTCTGGAGGCGCAACGGAGTCTTTGCCGAGGGCTTTTGGTGCCGCCCGGTTTCCGGTTGGTTCACCTTGGCGTATCGCCGCGTCACGGAGTGGAGGACTGCTTTTCGCTGCCGTGCCAGTTCACTTTTATTCAGGAGCCTGGAACAGGGGCTGACGGAGTGAGCCGCTTTGATGCGCTCCCACTGCCTTCGGATACCTTCGATCTGGTCGTTCTCCACCATGCGTTGGATTTCTGCGATCAACCGCAACGGGTCCTGGCCGAGGCGGCAAGAATAGTTCGACCAGGTGGCCGTATTGTCCTGCTTGGGTTCAATCCGTATTCGTTACTGGGCATTGGCAAATGGTTGTTGGCTCCGTGGTATGCCGCTGGGGTATGGCGTCATAACAGTCTGGGGCGCACCCGCGTATGCGACTGGCTGGTTTTACTGGGATTTTGGCTCGATTCCGAACCGGAAATCCTGACCTCCGGAATGCCCTTCCGACATCGGCTAGCGAAACTAGCGGGGAGTATCGGTGAACGTTTTCTGGTCGGCGGACGGAACAATTTTTACGTGTTGACGGCGTGTAAGCGGACCATACCATTACAGCCGAATGCGAACTTTCCCTGGCTGCCGCGGAGGATCACCAGCGTCGGCGCGGCACTGAACCGCGGTAGCGCCGCGCAAATCCCGGGAGAGGGCGGCCGCTGCCGGAGAAATTGCGCTTGAGTTCGGTGACCAAGCATGTAGAGATATTTACCGATGGGGCCTGCCGTGGCAATCCCGGTCGTGGCGGTTGGGGTGTGGTGCTGCGTTACGGCGGCCGCGAGCGAACGCTCCATGGCGCGGAAAGGCATACGACCAATAATCGGATGGAGTTGCTGGCGGCCATCGAGGGACTGGCCGCACTCAAGGAGGCCTGTCAGGTGACCTTGACCACCGACTCGGAATATGTCCGTCAGGGCATCACCAAATGGCTTGCGGGCTGGAAAGCGCGTGGCTGGCGTACGGCCAGCAAAGCCCCGGTGAAAAATCAGGATCTATGGCGCCGGCTCGACGTCGAGGCGGCGCGGCATCAAATCTCCTGGTGTTGGGTCAAAGGACACGCCGGACACCCGGAGAATGAACTGGCGGATGCCTTGGCCAACCGGGGCATCGATGAACTGGAGGACTGAGTGAGACAGGTCGTACTGGACACCGAGACCACGGGCATCGAGGTCGATCAAGGACATCGTATCATCGAGATCGGCTGCGTCGAGTTGATCAATCGCCAACTTACCGGCCGTCACTTTCATCACTATCTCGATCCCGAACGGGCCATTGATGCCGGGGCAGAGAGTGTGCACGGGATCAGCGCCGCCGATCTGGTCGGCAAACCGCGGTTTGCGCAAATTGCCGGCGAATTGCTGGAGTTTCTCGGGACGGCCGACCTGATTATTCACAATGCGCTGTTTGACCTGGGCTTTCTGAATCGCGAGCTGGAGCTGGCCGAAAATGAGCACGTCCCCCTTCAGCAGGGGCGCGTGGTGATCGATACGCTGCAAATGGCGCGCAGACTGCACCCGGGGCAAAAGAACAGCCTCGACGCGCTATGCAAGCGTCACGGTATCGACAACAGTCACCGCGAACTGCACGGAGCCTTGCTTGACGCCGAACTGCTGGCGAACGTTTTTCTGGCCATGACGGGTGGCCAGGTTGCCCTGAGCTTTGACAACGGCAATGCCGCCACGCAGACCTCCGGTGTGTCAGGGCACCGCAAGCTGGACAAAATCCGTCCGCCCTTACGGGTTATCAGCGCCTCTGCCCAAGAGCTTGCGGCACATCACCAGAAGCTGATCACCGTTGCGCGCGCTCACGAAGCGGGGGCTCTGTGGCCTGTAGATCCCGCCTGTGCAATATCCACTGATCCAATCTCGCAGCAGTGACCGGTGCCCCGGCCTCTGACGGCGACGGCATGGGTGCGGTATCGACCTCATGCCGTGCAGGTGATGTGACTTGCATGGCGGATTGCACAGAGCCCCCGCCCCCTGTGGCAAGGTTTTCGTGGAGCCCCGCGTTATCTTCTGCTAGGTTAGACAGGAAATCTCGAAACCGGCGAATGCGATGTCAGCGATAGAAAAGCTTCATTCCGAGGTGGTTGATCTCAGCGGCGGCGAGCTGCGGCGCGCAGCTGAGCGCGTGATCGAGGCCATCACACAACTCGACGCCAGCACGGCGGAACGTTTTGTGACCTTGGCGCGCGACCTCTGGGGCGGGGCCGCCATCTGCGAACTCAACGGGTTGCGCGTGTTGCTCGATGAAACCCTGGCGGCGGTTCAGGACACACTGGCGGGAGAGGCATCCTGGCATGACCTGCGCCAGGTGCTCGGTGAGGCACTCGTGGTGATCCCCGGGTTGCTCGACTACCTGGTGCGCAGTCGGCGCGATAACCCCTGCCTGCTGATCCCCGAGATTACCGCCTTGCGCAGCTTTCGGCACAAGCCGCCGGTCTACGAGTATCAGGTTCTGTTCGGGATCGACTGGCCCGCATTCCGGGTCGGCGCAGACAATCTCTCCGTCGCGGTCGCTCCAGAGGATCTCAAGCGTATCCTGCACCTCTACCAACTCGGGCTGGTAAGCGTCTTGAAAGGGGTAAACCGCGCCCAGGGCTACGAAATTCTCATGCGCAGCGTCGAGCGATTGGCGCAGCTCGCGGATGTCGGGTCCGAGCGAAATTACTGGACCGCGTTGCGGGGGGTAATCGAGAGTTTTGCGAACGGCGCCTTGCTCCTTCGGCCCGATCGCGCGCGCCTGCTCGCTGCCGTGGAAAAACAGCTGCGTGGCCTTGCCGGCATTCGCACCGGCCATACCGGCAATCTCTATCCCGAGGGACTCTGGCGCGCCTTTCTCGCACTGCTGTCCCTGTCCAATGCGAGGGCCCGCCGGGAAGACGGGCTGCCGGTTCCCAGGCTGGATTTCGACGATGCCGAACTGGAGGCAATCCGCGTCAAGGCATTCGGCCGCGACGGGGGGCAAGTGGCCTGGCCACTGGATGAATTGGCTGTGCACATGGTCCGCTTGCGCAGTGCCCTCGATCTGTCCCAGGAGGACGACCCGCTGCCGCCCTCCGTGGTGCAGGGCATGCAGGAAGATTGCGTCGCGGTGGCGCGCTGCGCCCAGGAAGTCGGTCTAGAGAATCTGGTCGCGCGCTTCGAGCGCCATGGCAATACATTGCAGCAGGCGCTCGACCAGTTGCGATCGCCCACCGGTGAGGAATTGCAAGAGTACGCCGATTCGATCCTCTATCTGGATTGCGCGGTGGTTGATTTTGCCGGCAGCAATCCCGATCGCGCCGACCTCGCTGCCTGGAGTGGCCGACCACTGGATGAGATCCTTCAGACGAGCCTGCTGAAAACCGCGCGCAACGGCGTCGTGATGGGCGCCAGCGTCGTGTTACTGAAAGCCAAGGCGTTGCTTGAGGTGCTTCAGGACGGTGTGCTCACGGACGATGGCTGGGAGGAAATCGAAGCGGATTTCCTCGTTCTCAAGGCCTGCGCGATCATGCTGGAAGATGCAGCCTTGGAGGCAGTTTTTGCCCGCGGCTGGGAGTTTCTGCAGACGAGCCGCTATCATCCGGGACTTGGCCTCAATGACCGCTCGCGCAATATCGAGCATTTCGCCGATATGGTGATCAGCCTGGAGATCTATCTGAATGCGGTGAGGTTCGGCACCGGGGAAAGTGACGCGGCGCTGCGAACGGCGCGTGAATGCGTGTCCGCATTGAGTTTCTGATGGCGCTGGTAGCAGGGCGGTTTGCAATCGCGCGGCAGACTGGTTGAGCGTCATGGCCATCAACGTCCCGCAATGGCTGCTGTATGGCCTGGGAATCCTATCCGCGTTTGTCGCCCTGAGGATGCTGTGGCGGAGGCCGGGCAGCCTGCGGGCGCTGGTATGGGCGATCGGCTGGATCGGCCTGGTGGCAGCGAGCGTCCTGACTCTGCTTGCGGCCAGGGATCTCGGGCGCTACCAGAGTGTTGTCCCTGGTGCCGTGATTGCCACGGTCAATATCGATCAGCAGCCTCGTGATCCGGAGGCGATCGACCGTACCCGGGATGGTTACCGCGTACAGGTCGCGACGCGCGGCGGTGTTGATCGTGACGTCGATCTGACCGGGAATCACTGGATTCTGGATATACAAACCATCCGCTGCGTGCTTCCCCTGTGTCCGGTCTCCCTGTACCGGAATCGCCATTTCTACGCCGCCCTTGCACCATCCGGCGACGCACTGCCGAGGTATGAGACGGTGGAGATCGGCGATCCTGAGAGCCTGCTGGACGTCTGGAGCTGGATGGCGCGGCTGCCGCGACTGCGGGGGCTCATTCAGGTTGGCGAGACGGCGACAACCTCCATTCCGGTGCGAAATGGCGCGTCGTACGAAATTCGCATCGACGCGGAAGGACGCCTGTCGGTCGCTGACTCTGGACACTGATAGTGGACGCTGAGCGAGGATAATAAAGTTGGAATTGGCAGCGGAATATGCCCTGTTTTTGGCGAAGACACTGACCCTGTTGCTCGCCTTCGCCGTATGTCTGGGGACGATTGCGGTGTTTGCGCGCAAAGCGCGCTCACCGCACCGGGGGCACCTAGAGGTACGCGACTTCAGCGCCCGGGTGCGGGAACTCGGTGAGTCCCTTGATATTGCGCTGGCGCCAGCAGCGGCACACAAATCGATCAAGCGCGAGCAGCGCCGTTTGCGCAAGCAATCGAAACAGCCGGATGACGGTCGGCGCCGGATTTTCGTACTCGATTTTCACGGCGATCTGCGCGCTTCCGCGGTCGATCGGCTGCGCGAGGAAATCACCGCGGCTTTGTTGCGTGCCCGCCCCGCCGACGAAATCGTCCTGCGGCTCGAAAGTGGTGGCGGAATGGTGCATGCCTATGGTCTGGCGGCGAGCCAACTGGATCGCATCGTCAAGGCTGGTATTTCGCTCACGGTCTGTGTCGACAAGGTGGCGGCCAGTGGCGGCTACATGATGGCCTGTGTTGCCGGCAACATCCTCGCGGCGCCCTTCGCGGTACTCGGTTCGATTGGTGTCATGGCGCAGATTCCCAACGTCCACCGTCTGCTCAAGCGCCACGACATCGATATCGAGTTGCTGACCGCTGGAGAGTACAAACGCACCTTGACGGTGCTGGGCGAGAACGCGCCGGCGGGGCGCGAGAAATTCCAGCGCGATCTCGACGCCACCCACGAATTATTCAAGGATCATGTGGCTGCGCACCGGCCACGGCTCGACATCGAGACCATCGCGACGGGAGAGGTCTGGTTCGGCACGCAGGCGCTGGCGCTGGGCCTGGTGGACGAACTGGCGACCAGCGACGAATACCTCAATGCGCAACTGGCGACGGCGAATATCTACGAACTCAGCTATATCACCGACAAAACGCTGCTGGAGCGGTTGGGGATAGCCGTGGAAATGCGGCTGGCCCAGCGGTTGCGCAGTTGGTGGGATGGCGCGCGCGAACCTCAATTGCCGGTGTGAGACGGTTTCAGTCGCGCCGCAACCTGTCGTGGATCGCGATGGGGTTGGGAAAATTGAGCACCACGATGTAGCTGGAAATCAGGAAAGTCAGAATGGTCGCCGCCTGAATCAAATGCGAGGCGGCATTGCCGATCAAACCGAGCCCCGCGGCCATATAGGCCATCAGCAGCGAAAATTCACTGCTTTGCCCCAGGCGACAGCCCAGATCCCAGCCCAGGTTGCGCGCCCGCTCGCCTCGCCCGCGCAACAGAAAACGAAAGGTGACGGGCTTGAGCAGCAGCATGGCGCCCCCGAGCATCAGGGAGGGCAGGGCGATATCACGCAATAACCCCAGATCGAACCGCGCGCCGATGGTGACGAAAAACAGTACCAGGAAAAAATCCCGCAAAGGCTTCAGTGACAGCGCGATGTGCTGGGAAATGGGACTGGTGGCGATCGTGATACCGGCGATGAAAGCGCCGATTTCCCGAGACAGGCCGAGCTGATGGGACAGCTCCGCGACACCCAGGCACCAGCCGATGGCGAGCAGAAACATGTATTCCGCCATGCGGTCGTAGCGTGCGAAGAGCTTCAAGATCACAAACCGCACCGCCAGCGCGGAACAGGCCGCCACCACCGGCAGGGCCAGCAGCGTGCGGGCGATGCGGCCGGCATCGATCCCTCCGGCATCGATGCCGCCCAGCACCAACAGCAGGATGATCGCCAGAAAATCCTGTAACAGCAGCATGCCCACCATGAGCTCGCCGATGGGGCGGTGATGCAGCACCGTCGTCGGTAACAGCTTGATGCCGATGATGGTGCTCGAAAACATCATGGCGCCACCGATGATCAGCGCCTCGATAGGCGCGAAAGCAAACGCGCGGGCGATCCCGTAGCCCGCGGTCGCGAAGAGCAGCGAGCTGATGACAGCGACGTGGGTGATCCGCCGGAACACCCGCGCCAGTGCGGCGGGCTGCATGTCGAGGCCGAGCAGAAACAGCAGGAAGATGATCCCGATATGGGAGATATCGGTAATCTGCGCAACGTCGGGGATCAGTCCGAAACCCGAGGGGCCGAGCAGGGCGCCGAGCGCGATATAGGCGACCAGCAGCGGCTGACGACCGTAGAGCGCGACCGTGGCCAGCACGGCGGCGCCACAGAAAATCAGAAAAAAGGAGTGAAATACTGCGTCGTTCAACTCTGCATCACCGGGTCCGCGCCTTGCCATTGTGCCGCAATGACAAGGTGCCGCAATGGCACGGCGTTCGGGAGGCTCCGGCTGATGCCTTCAGGCGGGATCGCAGGCAGCCTGGTAGTGGATACTGAAGGCATCCAGACAGTTGAGCGCGACGTCCAGTGAAGCGTCATCCGGGAGTTCGAAGGCATCGAATCCGCAGCGGCGCAGGAAATGCAGTTGATCGACAAAGATATCGCCGACCGCGCGCAACTCGCCGCGAAATCCATAGCGTTCGCGCAGCAGACGGCCGCAGGAGAAGCCGCGCCCGTCCATGAAAGCGGGGAAATTGACTGCGACGCAGCCAAAGCGGCGGATGTCCGCGGCGATCTGCTCGGGCTCTTCGTCGCCGTTCAGCCAGATGCCGGTGCGGCTGGCCTCGCGGGCGAGGAGGGTATCGCGCTGCGCCAACCAGACGGGCAGGGGAAACAACAACGCGTCGCCACCCGCAATCCGCGCCACATCGCCGTCGAACCTTTGCCATGCATCGATGGCGAAATCTCGCGCTTTAAGCAGCTTTGGCATAGACGCTGTCCTTGAACGGTTCCACGCCCAGGCGACGGAAGGTTTCGATGAAGGTCTCTCCGTCATGGCGCCGCTGCACATAGACATCCAGAATTCGGGCAATGATCCCGGGTACTTCCGGTGCATAAAACGATGGTCCGAGCACCTGGCCAAGCGTGGCGCGCGAGCCCGCTTCGCCGCCGATCTGTATCTGATAGAACTCCTCGCCTTTCTTGTCGACACCGAGAATGCCGATATTGCCCACATGGTGATGACCGCAGGCATTCATGCACCCGGAGATGTTCAGCGTCAGATCGCCGAGATCGTAGAGATAGTCGAGATCGTCGAACTCGCGCTGGATCGCCTCGGCAATGGGAATGGATTTGGCGTTGGCCAGCGAGCAGAAATCGCCGCCCGGGCAGCAGATGATGTCGCTCAGGGTACCGATGGTGGGAGTCGCAAAACCCTGGGCTTTCAGCGCGCGCCAGAGCTCGGGGAGATCGTCGCGCCGTACATCGGCCAGCACCAGGTTCTGGTGATGGGTGACGCGCGCCTCGCCAAAGGCGTAGCGGTCGGCGAGATCGGCGATGGCGTCGAGCTGGGCATCGGTCACGTCCCCCGGCGCCACGCCGACCGGCTTGAGCGACAGCACCACCGCGCAATAGCCGGGCACGCGGTGGGCGCGGACATTGCGCTCCAGCCAGCGCGCAAAGGCGCGTTCCGCGGCCGCGCACGCGCTGACCAAGGCTTCCGCCACCGCGAGATCGACGGCCTCATAGGCCGGAGCGGTGAAAAACTGGCGGACCTGGGCAAAGTCCGCCTCGGTCAGCGTATTGGGACCGTCCCTCAGATGTTCCCATTCGGCAGCGACCCGTGCCGCAAATACCTCGGCTCCCCACGCCTTGACCAGAATCTTGATGCGCGCCTTGTACTTGTTGTCGCGCCGCCCGTAGCGGTTGTAAACCCGCAGAATGGCTTCCAGATAGGTCAGCAGGTGGCGCGGCTCGATGAATTCCCCAATCACCTCGCCAATCACCGGCGTGCGCCCGAGTCCGCCGCCGACATAGACCTGGAATCCCAGCGCGCCCTCGGCGTTCTTCACGAGCTGCAGGCCGATATCGTGGACCTGAATCGCGGCGCGATCACTCGCGGACCCGCTCACGGCAATCTTGAACTTGCGCGGCAGATAGGCGAATTCCGGATGAAAGGTGGACCAGCGCCGCACCAGTTCACACCAAGGGCGCGGGTCTTCCACCTCGTCGGGCGCAATGCCGGCGAACTCGTCCGAGGTGATGTTGCGGATGCAGTTGCCGCTGGTCTGGATCGCGTGCATATCGACTTCGGCCAGCTCGACCAGGATGTCCGGCACCTCGGGCAGTTGCGGCCAGTTGAACTGGATGTTCTGGCGCGTCGTGAAATGGGCGTAGCCCTTGTCGTAGGTGCGGGCGATATGGGCGAGCCGCCGCAGTTGCCGCGCCGCGATCAGTCCGTAGGGGATACTGACCCGCAGCATGGGTGCCAGACGCTGGATATAAAGCCCGTTCTGCAGACGCAACGGGCGGAACTGGTCTTCGGAGAGGTCTCCATCCAGATAGCGCGTGGTCTGGTCGCGAAACTGCCGCACCCGCTCGCGCAGGAGACAACGATCCCGGTCATCGTAGAGGTACATGGCGATGCTGCAAGGACTGGATTTGGGAGCGAATTTTAGCAATCTGCCAGATTGCCGTAAAAAACTGATTCCTTATAACTCAAAGGTAAAAATGCATAAGCCGTCGATCCTTGCGGATTCCCTTTCCGCGGCGTCGCCAAGGATTGCTAGAATGCGCGCGCTCGACACCCCCTAACCCTTGATGTTACGAACCGGAGTACGGCTAATGAGCACAGAACAGTCCAAAGATCGTGACGGCATGGCGGACGCCATCGCCACCCTGGCCATCATCACTATTGCGGTGTTGGCCGCCGTACTCTGGGTCAGCAGCCGCGGCTGAGGGTAGCCTGCTGCGGCTGGTCTCCTGTCACCGGCGCGGGCAGATCGCCATCAAAGCACCAGGTGCACCACCGTGACGACGGTGAGGATAAACAGCACGGTAAAGATGATTCCAGCCGTGATGAACGCGAGCGGGCTACCCTGGGTGAAATCCCGCTCGCGATTCTTGCTGCTCTGCACACCGATGGCCGCTGCCAGCGTGCTGCGGACGATGCTTAAAAAGCCGGGGTTTCCCGGGGTTTTGTCGCCTTGCCCGCTTTTTTCATCCGTCATGACGTGCTCCCGTTAGTTGCGGCCCATCAGGGGTCGTAGCCCAGTACTGCGTTCAGCTCCCGCTCAAGCTCCGCCAGCGCGATGCCCTTGCGCCGCGCGAGATCCTCGGCCTGATCGCGCTGCAACTTGCCCGCGTTGAAGTAGCGCGCGTCGGGATGCGAAAAATACCAGCCGCTGACCGCCGCCGCCGGGTGCATGGCCCAGCTTTCGGTGAGCTCGATGCCGGTATTCTTTTGCGCGTCGAGCAGCGCAAACAGTGCGCGCTTTTCCGTGTGATCCGGGCACGCCGGATAGCCGGGCGCAGGCCGGATGCCGCGGTATTGCTCGCGGATCAGAGCGTCGTTGTCCAGCACCTCGTCGGCCGCATAGCCCCAGAACTCGCGCCGCACCCGGCGGTGCAGGTGTTCGGCGAAGGACTCGGCCAGGCGGTCGGCCAGGGCCTTGACCATGATGGCATTGTAGTCGTCGCCCGCCGCTTGGTATTCGGCGGCGATGGCGTCCGCGTTGATTCCGGTGGTGACTGCAAAGGCACCGATATAGTCGGTGACGCCGCTCTCCAGCGGGGCGATGAAGTCCGCCAGCGACAGCAGCGGGTCCGCGTCGGTGTTGGGGACCGACTGCTGGCGGATGTGGTGCAGGGTGGCCAGGGTCCGCGCACGGGATTCATCCGCGTAGACGGCGATGTCGTCGGCGCCGATGCGATTGGCGGGCCACAGGCCAATCACGCCATTGGCCTTGAGGCGACCATCCGCGATCAGCTTGGCCAGCATCGCCTCGGCATCGGCAAACAGCTCGCGCGCCTGGGCACCGACCACGGCGTCGTCGAAAATCTTCGGATACTTGCCGACCAGATCCCAGGTGATGAAAAAGGGCGTCCAGTCGATGGTGTCGATCAGCTCCGCGAGTGGATAGTCCGCAAACACCTGGATGCCGAGTTGCCTGGGTCGCGGCGGCTGGTAGTGCGCCCAGTCCAGCTTGAGCGCACGCGCCACGGCGCTGGCGTAGGGCAGGGTAGGGCGTGGTCGGCGCGCACCGGTGCGCTCGCGGACTTCGATGTACTCGCTCCGGATGCCGGCGCAGTAGTCGGCATTTTGTTCGGGACTCAAAAGCTGCGACACCACGCCGACCGCGCGCGAGGCATCCGGCACATACACTGTGGGTCCGCGTTGATAGCGCGGCTCGATGCGCACGGCGGTGTGGGCCTTGGAGGTGGTGGCGCCGCCGATCAGCAGCGGCAGATTCATGCCCTGACGCTCCATTTCCGAGGCGACATGGACCATTTCGTCCAGGGACGGCGTGATCAATCCCGACAGGCCGATGATGTCCACCTGGCGTTCCCGCGCGGTTGCCAGAATCCGCTCGGCGGGCACCATCACGCCCAGGTCGATCACCTCGTAGTTGTTGCACTGCAACACCACGCCCACGATGTTCTTGCCGATGTCGTGGACATCGCCCTTGACGGTCGCCATCAGCACCCGGCCGTTGGCGCGCGCGGTCCCCGACTTGGCGGCTTCCAGGTAGGGCTGCAAATAGGCCACCGCCTGCTTCATGACGCGCGCGGACTTCACCACCTGAGGCAGGAACATCTTGCCGGCGCCGAACAGGTCGCCGACCACATTCATGCCGTCCATGAGGGGACCTTCGATGACATCCAGGGGCCGCACGGCTGCGCGCCGCGCCGCTTCGGTGTCCTCCTCGATATAGGTCGTGATGCCCTTGACCAGCGCGTGTTCGAGCCGCTGGTTGACGGGCAATTCGCGCCAGGCCGGGTCTTCGCGGGCTTCGGGCGCGCTGCCGTCGCCGCGGTATTTCTGCGCGATGGCGAGCAGGTTTTCGGTGCCGCGCGGGTTGCGGTCGAGAATCACGTCTTCGACCGCATCGCGCAGTTCGGCGGGCAGATCATCGTAAACCGCGAGCTGGCCGGCGTTGACGATCCCCATGGTCATCCCGGCGGCGATGGCGTGGTAGAGAAACACCGAGTGGATCGCCTCCCGCACCGGGTCGTTGCCGCGAAAGGAAAACGAGACGTTGCTGACACCGCCGGAGATCCCACAGCCGGGCAGGTTGGCACGGATCCAGCGCGCCGCCTCGATGAAATCCACCGCATAGTGGTTGTGTTCCTCAAGCCCCGTCGCCACCGCGAACACGTTGGGATCGAACACGATGTCGTGGGGTGAAAAGCCGAGACGACCCACCAGAATCTCGTGGCAGCGCGTGCAGATGGCGATACGCCGCGCCAAGGTGTCGGCCTGGCCGTCCTCGTCGAAGGCCATTACCACCACCGCAGCGCCCAGGCGCTGGCAGAGCTGGGCCTGGCGAATGAAGGCTGCCTCGCCCTCCTTGAGGCTGATGGAATTGACTAGAGGCTTGCCCTGGATCTGCTTGAGCCCGGCCTCGATCACCTCCCACTTGGATGAGTCGACCATGATCGGCACCCGGGAAATATCGGGCTCCGACGCGATCAGGCGCAGGAAGGTCGACATCGCGGCGACCGAGTCCAGCATGCCCTCGTCCATGTTGATGTCGATGATCTGGGCGCCGTTTTCCACCTGATCGAGCGCGACGGCGAGGGCGGCGGTGTAGTCGCCGGTGGTGATCAGGCGCTTGAAGCGTGCCGAGCCGGTGATGTTGCAGCGCTCGCCCACATTGACGAACAGCGAATCCGCGCCGATCACGAAGGGTTCGAGCCCCGCCAGATAACAGGCGTTCCTGGGCGCCGGCACGGGCCGGGGCGGCAGGGGGGTCACCGCATCGGCAATGGCGCGGATATGCTCGGGCGTGGTGCCGCAGCAGCCGCCGACGATATTGATCAGGCCGCTTTGCGCGAACTCGGCGAGGATGGCGGCGGTTTCCGCCGCGGTTTCGTCGTATTCGCCAAAGGCGTTGGGTAACCCGGCATTGGGATGCGCCGATACCAGCGTGGGACAGAGCTTGGCCAGCGCTTCCACATGAGGCCGCAGCTGTTGCGCGCCGAGCGCACAGTTGAGGCCAATCGCGAAGGGTCGCGCGTGCGCAACGCTGATCCAGAAGGCCTCGGCGGTCTGGCCCGACAGGGTGCGGCCGCTGGCGTCGGTGATGGTGCCCGAGATCATCAGCGGCAACTCGACGTCGAGCTCGCGATACACATCGCCCACCGCGAAGATCGCGGCCTTCGCGTTCAGCGTATCGAAGACGGTCTCGATCATGATGATGTCGACACCGCCTTCGATCAGCGCCCGGGTCGCCTCCCGGTAGGCCTCGGCGAGCTCATCGAAACTGGTATTGCGCGCGGCCGGGTCGTTCACGTCGGGCGATATGGACGCGGTACGGCTGGTGGGGCCGAGCACGCCGGCCACCCAGCGGGGACGATCGGGCGTCTGCGCCGTCATGGCATCGGCGGCTTCCCGGGCGATGCGTGCGGCCGCCAGATTCAGTTCGGGCACCAGGGCCTGTGCGCCGTAGTCGGCCTGGGACGGCGCGGTGGAATTGAAGGTGTTGGTCTCGATGATGTCCGCGCCGGCATCGAGATAGGCCCAGTGGATGGCACGGATGATGGCGGGCTGCGTCAGCACCAGCAGATCGTTGTTGCCGCCGAGCGGCTGCGGCCAGTCGGCGAAGCGTTCGCCGCGAAAATCGGCCTCTTGCAGCCGGTGCTGCTGGATCATGGTGCCCATGGCACCGTCGAGCATCAGGATGCGTTCCCGCGCCGCGCTGTGCAGGGCCGAGATGCGTTGGCTGCGGTCTGCTGGCATGAGTCGCGATCGGAATTGGGGGCGCGCAGTGTAGCAAAAACGGTTGTCACTCCCGGGTCGCCGGCGCCTGCGGCGGACGGATGCGTTGAGCCTGGCTGCCCGCTTCTGTTAGAGTAGATTACCAATTTGGTAGCTCGACCAGAGCTGCTGCGGAGTACCGGCATGGCCCAGATCGAAATCACCCCCCCGGCACAGGCTTACCTCGCCGGTTTGCTCGCCAAGCAGAACTGCGAAGGCATCGCGATTCGTCTGTTCGTCGCCGATCCCGGCACGCCCAAGGCGGAGACCTGCATCGCCTATTGCCGTCCCGGTGAAGAACAGCCGGACGATCAGATCCTGGCGCTGGATGGCTTGCTCGCATATGTCGAAAAGCGCAGCCTGCCTTTCCTCGAAGACGCCAAGGTCGATTACGCCGAAGACCGCATGGGCGGCCAGCTGACGATCCGCGCGCCCAACTCGCGGATGCCCCGCATCGGCGACGACAGCCCCCTCGAAGACAAGATCAACTATGTGCTCTACAACGAGGTCAATCCCGGGCTCGCCGCCCACGGCGGTCAGGTAAGTCTGGAGGACATCGTCGATAACGTCGCCGTGCTCCAGTTCGGCGGCGGCTGCCAGGGTTGCGGCATGGTCGATGTCACGCTCAAGGAAGGCGTCGAGAAAACCCTGATGGATCGCATTCCCGAGCTGTCCGGCGTGCGCGACGTCACCGATCACTCCGATACCAGTCACGCGTTCTACAAGTAATCCCTCCGGCAACTGTCGCCAGCCATTGCCCGTGCAGCGCACCGCTGCACGGGCAATGGCACTGGCTCCCGCCGCTAGGTCTTATACTCGCGCCCTGACAATTGATCGGGGTGGCGCGCCATGACGGCTGTACTGGAAGGCATACGGGTACTGGATTTCGGACGCTATATCGCCGGCCCTTACTGCGCCGAATTGCTCGCGCACTTCGGCGCCGATGTCATTCGTATCGAAAAACTGGGCGGCAGCGAAGACCGCTACACCACGCCGGTGACCGACGACGGGCAGGGCGCGCTGTTTTTCCAGATGAACTGCAACAAGCGCGGCATGACGCTCAATCCCACCAAGCCGGAAGGCCGCGAGGTGGTGAAGCGCCTGGTCCGTACCGCCGACGTGGTGGTAGCCAATCTGCCGCACCCGACGCTGGTGGAAATGGGCATCGACTACGAATCCCTCATGGCGATCAAGGAAGACATCATCCTCACCATGATCTCGACCTTCGGGTCCGTCGGTCCCTACCGCGAGCGGGTGGGTTTCGACGGCATCGCCCAGGTCATGTCGGGGGCGAGCTACATCGGCGGTTTTCCCGGCCAGCCGATGAAGTCCTTCGCCCCCTATGCCGATTACGGTACCGCCACTTCGGCGGCGCTCGGGACCCTCGCGGCGCTGATTGCGCGCCAGAAAACCGGGCGCGGCCAGATCGTCGAGGGCGCACTGCTGCGTACCGCGCTCGCCTACGCCAATGGCGCGATGATCGAGCAGATCCTGCTCGGCGTGGATCGGGTCGGCACCGGCAACCGGGCGCAGAACGCCGCACCGGCGGATATTTTCAAGACCCGAGATGGTGCCATCATCATCCAGGTGGTCGGCCAGCCCCTGTTCGAGCGCTGGGCGCGGCTGGTGGGCGCCGATGACTGGATCGGTGATGCCCGCTTTGCCACCGATGCCGAACGCGGTCGCAACAGTCAGCTCATCAGCGACCGCGCCGGTGCCTGGTGCGCCGAGCGCACCACGGCCGAAGCCCTGCTGGCGCTGGAAGAAGCGCGGGTTCCCGCCGGGCCGGTGCTGTCGCCGCAGCAGGCCCACGACGACCCTCATGTGCAGGCGATGGACATCCTCAACCCGATCGATTATCCGGGGCTGCCCAAAGCCGCACCGGTGGTGGGTACGCCCGTGGTCCTTTCCGAAACGCCGGGCCGCATCACGCGCCGACCCCCGACGCTGGGCGAACACACCGACGCCATCATGGCGGAAATCGGCTACAGCCCGGAGGACATCGCCGCGCTGCGGGCGCGCCGGGTGATCTGAGCGCCCACAGCGCGGCGGAGCAGCGAGAACCCACGAGTCGCGCGCAGCCATTCCCGGCCGCTGATCGAGTCGGGGTACGCGTGGTATCGTCCGCGACCGCAGCCTGACCAGCAAAAAAAGCGGCGCATTTCACCAGGTGACGAGGGGGGATCATGGCGGGCGCAGTTGCCATTGCAGCGGTATCGGAAATGAAACCCGGCCGTTATCCCGATAAGGACGGCCACGCCCTCTACATCGAAGTGGTGCGCCAGTTGCTCGCGGAGTGGCACCTGAAACCCGGGGACATCCAGGGTTTGCTCGCCTGCCCCGCAGGCATGGCCGGTGGCGGCAACGCCGATATCTTCGTCCACGAACAGCTCTACGAAGAACTGGGCATCCATCCCCTCTACGGTGACACCATGAACGCCGGCGGCGCCACCTACGGCTACATGGTGCAGCGGGCGGCGGTGGCGATCCGCCAAGGGCTGGCCGACAGTGTGCTCTGCATCGGCGCCGGCAAGTTTCCCAAGGTGAGTACCGGCGGCGCGGAGCTGATGGCGCGCATGGTGAGCCACGAAGCCTTTGAATTTCCCTATGGCACTTTCATCCCGGCGATCTATGCCCAGGTAGCCACCCGCCACATGCACGAATTCGGCACAACGGCGGAGCACTTCGCCGAAGTCGCAGTGTCGTCGCGGGAATGGGCGCTGCGCAATCCGCAGGCAGCGACCTATGGCACCGAGCCCCTGACCGTGGCCAAGGTGCGTGCATCGCGTCCGATCGCTACACCCTTTCATCTCTACGATTGTTCCATCCCGCTCGAAGGCGGCGCTGCCATCCTGGTCGCCAACGAAACCATCGCCAGGCGCATCACGCGCCAGCCTGCCTACCTGCTGGGAATGGGCGAATACCACAGCCATCGCAACATTCACCAGGCCGCCGATCTCATGGATATCGGCTGCGGACGGGCAGGGCGCATGGCCTACGAGCGCGCCGGGCTCGGGCCGGGTGATATGCAGTTTGCGCAGATCTACGACGCCTTCAGCGTCAACCCGCTGGTGTTCATGGAGGAGCTCGGGCTCTGCCCGCGCGGCCAGGGCGGCGCTTTCTTCGCGTCCGGTGCGACGCGGCCCGGCGGCGATTTCCCGGTCAACACCTACGGCGGACTGCTGTCGTTCGGTCATACCGGCGACTCCTCGGGGTTGTCGATGATCGTCGAAGGCGCCCGCCAGGTCATGGGCATCGCCGGCGACCGCCAGTTGCCGCGCGCCGACATCGGCGTCGTGCACTCCTACGGCGGCATGATGAGCGAACATTCCACCCTGATTCTCGGCCGCCAGTCCTGAGGGGTCACCACCATGAACGATGCGACGATTCCCGCCAAGCCGCTGCCGAAGATGACGCCGGGCGCCGCGCACTACTGGCAGAGCGCGACCCGCGAGCAATTCGTGCTGCCCCACTGCAAGGCCTGCGACAAGGCATTTTTCTATCCCCGCGTCTGGTGTCCCCGGTGCCTCGGCCAGGATCTCGACTGGATCAATGCCAGTGGCCGCGGTGTCGTCTACAGTTTCTCTGTCGTGCATCAGGCGCCGTTTCCAGCGTATCGCGGCGATGTGCCCTATGTGCTCGCCGTCATCGAGCTGGCCGAAGGTCCGCGCATGATGGCCAACGTGCTCCACTGCGACCCAGACACCGTGCGCGTCGGCATGCCGGTCGAGGTCACTTTCGAAGATCGTGGCGAGATGAAAATCCCGCAATTCCAACCGCTTCGCTCCTGAGGAGGAGATCCCGGCGATGGCCACCCTGGCTCAAGCACCTTTTCGACTGACGTTCGGCACCTATGCCGATGCCCTGAAACTGGTCGGCCAGGCCGGCGAGAAAACCGTCGCGGAGTTTTCCGTCACCTGGGAGGCGATCAAGGTCTACTGCGCGCTGGTGGAGGACGCGAACCCCAGCTACTGGGACGAAAACTACGCGCGCCGGCACTGGGGGGGCATCGTCGCGCCGCCGGGGCTGCTGTTGTCCTGGTGCATGGCGTTGCAATGGCATCCGACCAAGGAACGCAAGCACTACATCATGGCGCTGCGGGTACCGCTGCCGGGGGATACCCTGATCAACGTGGCCACCAGTACCGAGTTCGACCGCCACCTGTATCTGGGCGACCGGGTCAGCGTGCAGGACCGTCTGGTGCAGATTTCCGAAGAGAAGGACACGCGGCTCGGAATCGGCCATTTCCTCACCACCGAGGCGGAGTTCCTCAACCAGGAGGGTGAGCGGGTGGCCTTGCAGACCAACCAGTTGTTCCGCTACCGGACCCACGAGGCATAGTCATGGCAGAGCTGAAGCAGGATCAGAAATATTGGAACGACGTCAGCGAAGGCGAAGTGCTGCCCAAGGTGAGCATGCAAGTGCCCTTCGCCAAGGTGATCTTGAACGCGGCGGCCACCAACGATTATTTTCCCGGCCATCACGATCCCGAGTACGCCCGTGCCCAGGGGCAGCGCAATATCTACCTCAACACCATGGCGATCGAGGGCTTCATCGACCGCGTCGCCACCGACTGGGCCGGCCCCCACACCTTCATCCGCAAGCGCCAGATGCAGATGCGGGCCTCGATCTACGCCGGCGACACCATGTACGGCGAGGGCCGGGTGACCAAGCGCTATCGGGACGCAGCCGGCCGCCATCTGGTGGATATCACCATCAGCATCGCCACCGACGAAGGCCCGCGGGTTCCGGCGGCGCTCACCCTGGAATTACCGCAACGCTGACGCGCCATCTCCATCCATCCACACACGAGAAACCGCCATGGCTCTTGGGGAGTTCACTTCCTGGTTCGATCTGCCGCTGTCGCCGCTCTACTACAACGCCGATCATGAAGCCTGGCGGCACACGCTGCGCCGTTTCGTGGATACCGAAGTGGCGCCCCACGTCGATGATTGGGAAGAGGCGGGCGTGTTTCCGCGCGAGATGTACAAAAAAGCCGCGGCGATCGGGCTGTTGCAGCTCGGCTATCCCGAGGAATACGGCGGCATTCCGGTCGCCGATCCCTTCATGGCAGTGGTCACCGCACTGGAGCAGGCCCGCGCCGGTGGCGGCGGCATGTATGCGAGCCTCAACAGCCACACCATCGGCCTGCCGCCGATCCTGGCGCTCGCCAATGAGGAGATCAAACGGCGGGTGATTCCCCCGGTGATCGCTGGCGACAGGATTGCCGCGCTTGCCATCACCGAGCCCGGCGGTGGCTCGGATGTGGCGAACCTGAAAACCACGGCGCGCCGCGACGGCGATCACTATGTGGTCAATGGCGGCAAGATCTTCATTACCAGCGGTATGCGCGCCGATTTCTACACGGTTGCGGTCCGTACCGGCGGGGAGGGTGCGGCCGGCATCTCCCTGCTGTTGATCGAAAAGGGCACGCCGGGCTTCACCCAGACCGAGCTGAAAAAAATGGGCTGGTGGGCGTCCGATACCGCGGCGCTCTATTTCGACAACTGCCGGGTGCCGGTGACCAACCTGATCGGCGTCGAGAACCAGGGTTTCTCCGGGATCATGATCAACTTCAACATGGAGCGCCTGGGCATCGCCGCCACGTCGGTGGGGCTCGCCATGGTGTGCATGGACGAGGCGGTGGCCTGGGCGCGCGAGCGCAAGACCTTCGGCAAGCGCCTGCTGGATCATCAGGTGATTCGCCACAAGATCGCCGACATGGCCAAGCGCATCCTCGCCACCCAGGCCTTCCTGGAGCAGACCACCTGGCATATGCGGCAGGGACAGGTCCCGGTCGTCGAACTCAGCCTGCTCAAGGTGCAGGCCACCGAGACTTTGGAGTTCTGTGCCCGCGAGGCGGTACAGATCTACGGCGGCAGCGGCTTCATGCGCGGCAACAAGGTGGAACGCATCTACCGGGAAGTGCGGGTGTTCGCGATCGGCGGCGGCTCCGAGGAAATCATGCGGGATCTGGCGGCGCGTCAGTTGAGGCTATAGCAGTCTGAAAAAAACGGTCGCACCGGGCGACCGTTTCTTCATGCTGGATCAACGGCCGAGCCTGGCCGCAAAAGTTTACATATTGGGGTAATTCGGCCCGCCCGCACCTTCGGGCGCCACCCAGACGATGTTCTGGGCCGGGTCCTTGATGTCGCAGGTCTTGCAATGGACGCAATTCTGTCCGTTGATCTGGAATATCTTCTCGCCCTTGGCGTTGTCGATCACTTCGTACACACCCGCCGGGCAGTAGCGCTGTGCGGGTTCATCGTAGAGCGGCAGGTTGCTTGCGATGGGAATACTCGGGTCCTTCAGGATGAGGTGGCAGGGCTGATCTTCCTCGTGATTGGTATTCGACAAAAACACCGATGAAAGCTTGTCGAAGCTGAGCACGCCGTCCGGCTTGGGGTAGTCGATGCGGGGGCAATCCTTGGCCAGCTTGAGCTGGGCATGATCCGGCACCGGATCGCGCAGGGTGATCGGCAGTTTGCCGTTGCACAGGTTGATGTCGACAAAGGCAAAGGCCGAACCCAGGATGTTGCCCCATTTGTGCTGCGCCGGGCCGAAATTGCGCTGCTGGTGCAGTTCCTTCCAGGCCCAGGATGACGCAAAAGCGTCCGCGTACTCCGTGAGTTCATCGTTGCTGCGGTCGTTGGCGAGTGCCGCTGCCGCCACCTCGGCTGCGATCATTCCGGACTTCATCGCCGTGTGGGAGCCCTTGATCTTGGCGAAATTGAGGGTGCCGGCGTCGTCGCCGATCAGCAGGCCGCCGGGGAAGCTCATTTTGGGCAGCGACTGGAGGCCGCCCTTGACGATGGCGCGGGCGCCGTAGGCAATGCGCTTGCCGCCCTCCAGATACTGGCGGATCACCGGGTGGTGCTTGTAACGCTGGAATTCGTCGTACGGACTCACATGGGGGTTGGAATAGGAAAGGTCCACGATCAGCCCGACGGAGACCTGATTGTCCTCCAGGTGATACAGGAAGCCGCCACCGGCGGATTTGCTTTGATCGAGTGGCCAGCCCGCGGTGTGGACCACCAATCCTTTCTGATATTTGTCATCAGGTACCTGCCATATCTCTTTGATTCCTATTCCGTAGTGCTGAGCATCCTTGCCTTGATCCAGACCGAAGTTGGCGATCAGCTGCTTGCCCAGGTGACCGCGACAGCCTTCGGAAAACAGCGTGTATCTGGCGTGCAACTCCATGCCCGGGGTGTAGGTATCCTTGTGCTCACCATGAACGCCAATCCCCATGTCGCCGGTGGCGATGCCCTTGACCGCGCCATTGTCGTGATAGAGCACTTCGGCGGCCGCAAAGCCCGGAAAAATCTCCACGCCCAGCGCCTCGGCCTGGGTCGCCAGCCAACGGCACAGGTTGCCCAGGCTGATGATGTAGTTGCCTTCGTTGTGCATGGTCTTGGGTACGAACAGTCCGGGCACCCGGATGGCGCCCTGCGCGCTGCGCAACACATAGATGTCGTCCTTGACGACGGCGGTCAGCAGCGGCGCTTCGCGCGCTTTCCAGTCGGGGAACAGTTCGTTCAGGGCGGTGGGTTCGAACACCGCGCCGGAGAGAATGTGGGCACCGACCTCGGAACCCTTTTCCACCACACACACCGACAGGGTGTCGTTCAGTTGGCGCAGACGGCAGGCAGCGGCGAGGCCGGCGGGACCGGCGCCGACGATCACGACATCGTATTCCATGGATTCTCTGCTCATGCCAGACCTTCTCGCGTGGGAAAGGCGCGATTTTATCCGTCTGGCGCCGCACAGACCAATGCGGCTTGTCGGGTCATCCGACTCCGCAGTCAGAAAGGACCACGGCAGGCATGCGGCGCCGAACGGGAGTCCGATTGATTTATGCCCCTTGCCTCGGCATCATTACGCCCCCTGAAAAGGGTGGCGCGGCCCGGCCGCAGGCGCCCCGATCTATTCCCTTCACGATTCATGCAACTGGCAAGGGCAATTCATGAAGATACTTGTTGCGGTCAAGCGCGTCGCCGACTACAACGTCAAGGTCAGGGCCAAATCCGATCATTCGGGTCCCGATCTGGCCAATGTCAAGATGGCGATCAACCCCTTTTGCGAAATTGCGGTCGAAGAAGCGGTCCGCCTGCGGGAAAAGGGTATTGCCACGGAGGTTGTGGCGGTGTCGCTGGGGCCACAGGCCGCGCAGGAACAGATCCGCACGGCACTGGCACTGGGCGCCGACCGCGGCATTCTTGTGCAAACGGATGTCGCACTGGAGCCGCTCGCGGTTGCAAAGTGCCTGAAGGCCATCTGCGACAAGGAAAAGCCTGATCTGGTACTGCTCGGCAAACAGGCCATCGACGGCGACAACAACCAGACCGGCCAGATGCTCGGCGCCTTGACCGGCTACGCCCAGGCAACCTTCGCATCCCAGATCACGGTTGGCGATGGCCACCTTGACGTCATCCGGGAGGTCGACGCCGGTCTTCAGACCATCGCCATCAAGCTCCCCGCCATCGTGACTGCGGACCTGCGCCTGAACGAGCCGCGCTACGCGAGCCTGCCGAACATCATGAAAGCCAAGAAAAAGACCATCGACACCACCACGCCGGATGAATTGGGCGTCGATGTCACGCCACGCACCAAACTGCTCAAGGCCGAGCCGCCACCGGATCGCAAGGCCGGCATCAAGGTGGAGGATGTGGCGCAACTGGTCGACAAACTGAAAAACGAAGCAAAGGTGATCGCATGACTAGCCTGGTTCTGGCCGAACATGAGAAAGGCGTCCTGAAAGGGGCGACGCTCGCCACCATAGCCGCCGCGAAGGAGCTGGGTACGGAAATTCATGTGCTGGTTGCGGGCGCGGACTGCGCCGCAGCGGCCCAGGCCGCCGCCAAGGTTGCCGGTGTCGCCAAGGTGCTGGTCGCCGACAACGCTGCCTATGATCATCAGCTGGCCGAGAACACCGCGCTGCTGCTCGCCGAACTCGCCAAAAACTACACCCATGTACTGGCACCGGCCACCACCACCGGCAAGAATGTCCTGCCGCGCGCGGCCGCGCTGCTGGATGTACAGGCGATATCCGAAATCAGTGCGGTGATTTCCGCAGACACCTTTCAGCGCCCGATCTACGCCGGCAACATCGTCGCCACCGTGCAAAGCCTGGACCCCATAAAGATGCTCACCGTCCGTACCACGGCTTTTGACCCGGTGCCGGCCGAAGGCGGCAGCGCCAGCATCGAAACTGTCGCTGCGGCGCACCAGACCGGTCTGACCGAATACAAGGGCGAGGAAGTCGCCAAGTCCGACCGTCCGGAGTTGACCGCCGCCAGGATTGTCGTATCCGGCGGTCGCGGCATGCAGAACGGCGACAACTTTGCGCTGCTGTATCGCGTGGCCGACAAGCTGGGCGCGGCGGTCGGGGCTTCACGCGCCGCCGTGGACGCGGGTTTCGTCCCGAACGAGATGCAGGTCGGGCAGACCGGCAAAATCGTTGCACCCGACCTCTATATTGCCGTGGGGATATCGGGAGCCATTCAACATCTGGCCGGAATGAAAGACTCCAAGGTCATCGTCGCCATCAACAAGGACGCCGACGCACCGATCTTTCAGGTTGCGGATTACGGTCTGGTGGCGGATCTCTTCAAGGCTTTGCCGGAACTGGAAGCCGCGTTGTAACCTCGCATTCGGCTCCGGCCAGACTGCATTCAAAGCCGGCTACGTGCCGGCTTTTCATTATCTCCTGCTTTTCTCCGACCGCAGGTTGCAAGTTCTGGGCGCTGTCATCAAAGCGTCATGAATGTTTCGCCTAACCGTCACATCCGTTCCCGACAATGACGCCCAGCCCAAGGGCCGAGGTCGTCGACCTCAAAGAAATTTTCCACGAGAAGAGGGGATTGTGATGAAGAAAACCGCTATTGCCCTGGCAATTCTGTGTGCTGGCGCGGCCAGTGTACAGGCTGGCACCATCACCACCGATGGTCCGGATATCGTCGTTAAGACCAAGGGCGGTCTGGAAGCCAAGACCACGGATGGCAAGGCGTCATTCAAGATCGGTGGTCGTATTCAGCTCGACTACAACAGCTACGATGGCGTGATGAATGCCATCCCCGGCGAAGACGGCAGCGATATCTTCTTCCGCCGCGCGCGGCTCGAACTGGAAGGTCACTATGCCGACTGGGGCTATCTGATGGCCTACAACCTGACCGACAGCGGCTCCATCGACCAGTTGCACACCACTTACATGGGTTTCGGAACGCTCGCGGAACTCACCTTCGGGCAACAGAAGGAGGATTTTGGCCTGGAGGATACCGGTAGCTCCAAATGGATCACGGCGATGGAGCGGTCACTGCCCTCCAATGCCTTCGACACCGGCAACAACGTCGGTGCCAAGCTCCACGGTGCCAACGACCTGATTACCTACAGCCTGGGTGCCTACAAACAGGACATCGACGACAATAACGACCTGGACAGCGCTGTCACCGCCCGTTTTGTGGTGCGTCCCATGTACGGCAAGGATGGCCTCATTCATCTGGGCGTGGGTTACACCACGCGCGATGGCGAGTTTACCCAGTTGGGCTCGCGGCTGGGCGTGCGCGGCGGCGAGGAAGGCGATGGCGCGGGTCGGATTCGCACCCGTTACACCGGAGGTGCGGTGGCGGATGAACTCGAAGCCTGGAACGGTGAATTGGCCGCATCCTTTGGTCCGGTACACGCCATGGCCGAATACTTCGATGGCGAAATTTCCGGCGCGAACGGCGTCCCCGATATCAAGGCCGACGGCTACTATGTGCAACTGGGCTGGATCCTCACCGGGGAAAGCCGCAGCTACAAAACCGGCATCGGGGCATTCGACAAGGTGAAACCCGCCGGCGTCGGCGGTGCCTGGGAAGTATTCGCTCGCTACGACGAGTTGGATGTTTCGGATAACGACAACATCGCTCCGGTGCAGGTCATCGGGGAAACCGGCAACACCATGACGCTGGGCGTCAACTGGTATGCCAATGAGCTGGTCAAAGTCGCCCTGAACTATGTTCACGCCGACACCGACGAGGACATCGGCGGTGAAGACGATGGTGATGCGCTGGTGGCAAGACTCCAGTACGCATTCTGATAACGACTGCCCCCGCAGTTGGCTTCAACCCCGCACTATGCGGGGTTTTTTTTTGCCCTGATTGCGCCATCGCGACGGATCCAGGGGTGCCTGCGCGATCCCGGGGCGAGCCTTGTCGCCCCGACAATGGTCCTCCCAAACCTCGGATGGTTGCCGGGAAGTAATGCGGTCGGCTTCCTGAAGCGAAATCCGGAGCATCTGGGGAAGTTCTTCCCAGGCACGGTAGCTGTATTATCGGAGCACTCAGTTGGCTAGAATTGCGCGCCACGAGCACCAGGGCTCACGGCGCGACTGAAAAGCCATCGCCGCAGGCGTATGCTGGTGGCCATGATGTGTTCTCGGCGCTTATCGGCGCGATTCGACGCCTGGAATCGATACCTGGTGGCAAGGCCTGGAGTCTGGTAGTGGAGAACAAGCGGGCACTGCTGATTTCCGCGGATACGACGGAAAGTGCCGTCTGGGCGGCTCTGCTGGCCGCGGAGGACTGGAGCGTCGAAGTGGTCGAGCGACGGAGTCAGGCACTTGAAAGGATTCCGGAATTTCTGCCGTCGCTGCTCGTGCTCGACCTGCGAGTCGGCGAGGTCCCGGGAAACATCGAGGAGAGTTTTGCCCAACGCTGCCGGGATTCCGGGCTCGCCGCCATCGTCATCCTCCACGATCCATCGCCGCAGGATGTTGCCGTGAGCTTTCGGCGCGGTGCCATCGACGTGTTGATTCCGCCGTTCCGTCCGGACGAGCTGATGGCTGCCGTGAATCGAGCAGGCAGTTTCAAGGATCTGTATCAGGAAAACATGGATTACCGGCGCCAACTGGAACGGGCCAATCGTGAGTTGCGGGAAAGTTTCAATGTCCTGCGCATGGACCAACTCGCCGGGCGCCAAGTCCAGCTCGACATCCTGCCACGCCAACCACTTAGGTGCCGCGGCTATCAGGTGGCGCATTCGATGGTGCCTTCCCTCTACCTGAGCGGCGATTTTGTTGGCTACAACGCGGTATTTGATCGCTATGTCCTCTTCTATTTCGGCGATGTTTCCGGGCACGGTGCCTCATCCGCTTTTGTCACGGTAATGCTGGCGTTCTTGCTGCGGCAGCTGCGCCGGCGCCATGTAGCCGAGGAGGATTTCGCGGCCCTGGCCCGGGCCCCCGAGGGTCTCGCCGAGCACCTCAACCGGCAGATGCTGGCCATGGATCTCGATAAGCACCTGACATTCTTTTCCGGGGCCATCGATGCTGAACGCGGTCGCTTTCGCTATGTAGTGAGCGCCTTGTCGCCACCCCCGATTCTCGTAACGAGCACGTCCGCTCAGTTTCTTCCGGGGCGTGGCAAACCGCTGGGCCTGTTCAAGGACGTGTCCTGGGAGATACAGGAGCGGGATTTTCCGCCGAATTCGGCGCTGATAGTGGTTTCCGATGGCCTCATGGAGCGGATCGAGGGTGCGACCAGCGTGGCGCGAGAGGCGCGCTTGCTGGAGCTGCTCACCGGGGTTGCCCCGGATCACGACCGCATCTGCGATGCGCTCGGCCTGAAAGCGATCAAGGAAGCCCCCGATGACGTTTCGGTGCTCACGGTGACCCACAATGCCTGATCCCGGGAAAATCCTGGTTGGTGAATTCGACCACTCGTACCTGGTGAAATTGCGGGGCTATGTCCGGCTCACGCTGTGCGCTTCCCTCGGACGCTACATGGAGCGCATCTTCCAGGGCGACTGTCCGGCGCAGGTTCTTATCGATCTGCAAGACACGACTGGGCTGGACAGCACCACGCTGGGCCTGATCGGGCGTCTCGCGCTGCACTGCCGCGACCAGTTCCACCTCAAGCCAATGGTGTTTTGCGATAACCCCGACGTGCTGCGCGACCTGACCACCATGGCTTTGGACGAATTCCTCGATATCGTTGCCACGCCCCCGCCGCTAACCCCGCTACGTGAACTTTACGCGGACGATGCGCCCGTGTCCGAAGTGCGCCAACGTGTTATCGACGCCCACAAATTGCTCGCCCGGATCAATCCGGAGCGCGAAGCCGAGTTCCTCGATCTGGTACATGCCATCGAACAGGACGTCAGTCCTTAGCCGACTGCTGAAATAACGTGGCGAGAGGGCCAGCTACTGGGCGCTCGGAGCGAGGCAACCTGTACAGGTCAGGTAGAAGGGCGGGAGCGAGCACGATGCGACGAAGCGGTCGGTGCCCGCGGCGGTGTTTCAGCAAGCTGTTGGCGGTCAATCCGCGCAGGGTACTTCAAGCCGACCGGGGCGGATGGTCTCGCGCCTGATTGCGGGCCTGAATATAGCGGCTGTGGGGCAGATGAATCAGCTCGGCCACTTGGCGGATCAGGCTTTCTTCGTACTTGTCGAGAGTGGCATCCGCGTACGCAATCTGCCATAGGCTGTGTACCAGCGCGTACTTGTCCGCAGCGCTGAAGTGCTGGTTTACCAGCGCGGTGAATTGATACAGGGAAGTCGCTTCCGTGACCTCCTGGCGCGCGAGTTCGGTCAGTTCGGCCGCTTCCTGCGGCGTGAGACCAAAACGCTGCTGTAGAAGCTCGGGAATCCGCGTCGTCTCGGCGGGGCTGAGGGTTCCATCGGTCAGCATGACCTCCACCATGAGCGCCGCCGTGGCAAGCCGGATGGCGTCGCTGCCGACCACTCCCGTCGTCGTGGCGATGCGGCCGGCAAAAAATGCCTGGATGCGCTCGATCATGCCGTTGCCTCCCGCAGCGCAGCGCAACTTGGCGGATCGTTGCCGTGCCGGAGCGCAGCCAGCGCGGTGTCCCATACTTCAATGCCTGCCGCGCGCTGATTGGCGTGGATGCTCAGATGGCGGCGAAAATGACGCGCGCCAGGACGTCCGTGATACAGACCCAGCAAGTGTCGCGTCATCCGGTGCAGCGGCACGCCAGCGGTGAGCCCGGCGAGCAGATAGGTCCGCAACCGCTGGATCACGAGTTCAGGATGCTCCGCCGCAGCGCCGAACAGTTGGCTGTCCACGGAGGACAGCAAGCCCGGATTGTCATAGGCCTCGCGCCCGAGCATGACCCCATCGACTTGCGCCAGATGAATGCGGGCCGACGCGAGATCCCGAATGCCACCGTTGAGAACGATCTTGAGGTGCGGGAACTCGGCCTTGAGGCGATAGACCGCCGGGTAATCCAGCGGCGGAATGTCCCGGTTTTCCCGGGGACTCAAGCCCTTTAACCAGGCCTTGCGGGCGTGGACCACAAAGGTATTGCAGCCCGCGGCAGCGACCGTTGCCACGAAACCGGCAAGCGCGTCGTAACCGTCCTGGTGATCGACCCCGATGCGGCACTTTACCGTCACCGGGATGGTGACAGCGTCCACCATGGCCGCAACGCAACGTGCGACCAGCCCGGGATCGAGCATCAGGCAGGCACCGAAACGCCCGGACTGGACGCGGTCGCTGGGACAGCCGCAATTGAGGTTGATTTCATCGTAGCCGCGCTGTTGCGCCAAACGTGCACACGCAGCGAGTTCGTGCGGATCGCTGCCGCCGAGCTGCACCGCGACCGGATGTTCCTGTGGATCGAATCTCAGGTAACGGTCGGTGTCGCCCTGGAGGAGGGCGCCGGTCGTCAGCATCTCGGTATAGAGCCGGGTCTGGCGGCTCAACTGCCGGAACAGGCCGCGGCAATGCCGGTCTGTGCGGTCGAGCATGGGTGCGACGCAAAAACGATGAGTCGGCATATGGTCAGGGCGCAGCATTTGCTCGATAAATCACCTAAACAGGGCGTGTATTCTAGCCGCTGGCGCGACCGACATCGAACTTGATCGACTCCGGCGAAAGTCGGCACAATGCGGGCCATTTCTTCAGTACCCGAGCGGTTTGGGCGCGCGTTGGCGCTCGCCGCGATCCATCATCCACAACCGCCTTTCGCGCACAGGAGCAAGCCGCCATGTTGGTAAGAGACAAATTTTATATCGCCGGGAAATGGCAGCAGCCCGCTGGCAATGCCACCACCGATGTCATCAACCCCGCCACCGAAGCGGTGGTCGCCAAAGTCGCCATGGGCAACCATGCCGATGTGGACAGCGCAGTAGCTGCCGCGCGGGCCGCATTCGACGGCTGGTCCCGCACCACAGCCGCGCAGCGGGCGGACTATCTCGACCGCATCGCGGCGGGCATCGAAGCACGTACCGCCGAACTGGCTGAAGCGATTACCTCGGAAATGGGTGCTCCCTGCGCGCTGGTCAAGGCGACCCAGATCGGCAACCCTCTGTTCACCTTCAAGGAAGCGGCCGAGCTCGCCCGCACCTATGCCTTCGAATCCGATCACGGCAAGACCCATGTGATTCGCGAGGCCATCGGGGTCTGCGCCTTGATCACGCCCTGGAATTTCCCGCTCAACCAGATTGCCGGCAAGGTCGCGCCCGCCCTGGCGGCAGGCTGCACCATGGTGTTGAAGCCCAGTGAGCTGGCACCCCTGGATGCCTTCATCCTTGCGGAAATCGTCGATGCGGCGGGGCTGCCCCCCGGGGTGTTCAATGTCATCGTCGGCGCCGGACCCGTGGTCGGCGAAGCGCTCGCGGGTCATCCCGAAGTGGACATGGTTTCCATCACCGGCTCCACGCGCGCCGGGGCGGCGGTGGCCATCGCGGCGGCGCCCACCATCAAGCGGGTAGGGCAGGAGCTCGGTGGCAAGTCCGCCAACATCATCCTCGCCGACGCCGATTTCGCGCGTGCGGTGAAAGCCGGTGTGCGCGTCAGCATGTTCAACAGTGGGCAGGCTTGCAACGGACCCACCCGGATGCTGATTCCCCGCCAGCACCAACAGGAGATCGAGGAAATCGTGGTCAAGACGGTGGCGGGGATCGTGGTCGGCGACCCGAATCAGGACACCACCTACATGGGTCCCATCGCCAACCGCGCCCAGTACGAGCGGGTGATCGCATTCATCCAACGGGGTATCGACGAGGGTGCACGCCTGTTGGTCGGGGGCGTGGAGCGACCGGAAGGACTCGATAAAGGCTACTACGTCAAACCGACGGTATTCACGGATGTTCGCAACGACATGCTGACCGCCCGCGAGGAAGCCTTCGGACCGGTGCTCGCCCTGATTCCCTACGACACCGAAGACGAGGCGGTCGCCATCGCCAACGACAACCCTTACGGATTGTCGAGCTACGTCCAGTCCGGTGATCTCGACCACGCCAAACGGGTCGGGCGGCGGATTCGTTCCGGGCATGTCGAATTGAACGGCGCGCGCTGGGACCAGGGCGCACCTTTTGGGGGCTACCGGATGTCCGGCAATGGCCGCGAACACGGCGTCTGGGGTCTCGAAGAATATCTCGAGACCAAGGCATTACTGGGATACAACGCCTGAAAAGTGCTTGCGGCTCCGCGGGCAGGGAAGCCCGCCCGACGCGCCCTGGTACCAGCGGTGCGGCAACTCTCCCCGGAGCATCGTTGTCTGCGCCTTTGATCCGACAAATGTACCGCCGATCAGATAATTGCCAACTGAATCTCATCTCTGGTGTGACATCTCGTTAAACTGCTTCTGCGACCAAACCTGGTGGCAGGGAGCACCCGCGAGGGTCGGCCGCGGATTTGGAGGTGCGCGCGACGGGCGGAACAGGGCGCGGCTCGCCAGCGGGGAAGCAAGGCCATCCGAAAGACTCGATCCGCAATCTCTGCCACCGTTTCCGGAGCCCAAGCGAGACCATGACCACCGAACCGACAAGGAAGATACCGCCTGAGCCGACACAGCCGGCAACAACGCAGGCGGTCACCAAGGACAACGACCGCGACCCCCTGCATGTGCCTCTGCTCGACAGCCTCCTGCTGGTAGCGCGGATCGAGGGCAAATTGTCCACCGTCACCGCCGTTACCGCGGGCCTGCCCCTCGACGAGGGCCGTCTGACCAACGATCTGTTCATTCGCGCCGCCAATCGCGCCGGCCTCGCCGCGCTGCTGGTGGAGCGCGAGATTGCGGAAATTCCCCGCGATGTACTGCCGGCGGTGCTGTTGTACGACGACGAAAGTTCGGCGGTGCTTGTGGATATCGACGCCGAACAGGGCTGGGGGGTGCTGATGGCGCCCGGCACCCGGCACCGGGAGCAGCGCTCACTGGAACAACTACAGAGCGGTTTCTCGGGCCACCTGTTCTACTTGCGGCCGATGCAGGAATTCGACGCCCGCACCCCAAAGATCTACAACAGTCCGGGCGAACACTGGTTTTGGGGTGTGCTCAAGTCTTCCTGGCACCTCTATCGTGACGTCCTGCTCGCATCCCTGTTCATCAATCTTTTTGTGCTTGCGCAGCCGCTCTTTGCGATGAACGTCTACGATCGCGTTGTGCCCAACAATGCCGTGGAAACCCTGTGGGCGTTGGCGATCGGCGTCACCCTGGTGTATCTGTTTGATCTCGGCCTCAAGATCCTGCGCGGTTACATGGTTGAACTGGCGGCCAAACGCTCGGATGTCATGCTCTCGGCAAGCCTGTTCGAGCGCATGCTCGGCATCAAAATGCGGCAGCGTCCAATCTCGGTAGGTTCCTTCGTGAATCGCCTGCACGAGTTCGACAGCATTCGCAGCTTCATCACATCGTCGACGATGCTGACGCTGATCGACCTGCCGTTTGTGGCGCTGTTTCTCCTCCTCATTTTTTACATCGGCGGCTGGTTGGTGTTGGTGCCATTGTCGATGATTCCGGTTGCATTGCTGCTGGGTTACTCGGCGCAACGGCGGCTGCGGCCCATGATCGAAAACGTGATGCGCGGCGCGGCCAAGAAGAGCGCCAACCTGGTCGAGAGCATGGTGGGCATCGAAACCATCAAGACGCTGACCGCCGAAAGCCGCGCGCAGCGCATCTGGGAACAGGCCGTCGGTTATGTATCCCAATGGGGACTGTCGTCGCGGATGGTCTCGAACTCCACGCTGATGACGGTCAATTTTCTCCAGCAACTGGCCATGGTGGCGATTGTGGTGGGCGGCGTGTATCTGATCGCCGACCAGAAACTGACCCTCGGCGGCCTGATCGCGTGCAGCATTCTGAGTTCACGCGCGCTCGCGCCCCTCGGCCAGCTCGCCGCGCTGCTGACCACCTATGATCATGCCGAAGCGGCGCTGAAGTCCCTCGACGAAATCATGGAACTGCCGGTCGAGCGCCCAGCGGGCGCGGAATTCTTGCAGGAGCACGAATTCACCGGCGCACTCCAGTTCCTGAACGTTGAGTTTGCCTACCCCGGCCAACCCCGACCCTCCCTGACCGGTCTGTCGATTCGCATCGCCGCCGGTGAAAAGATCGGCATCATCGGTCGGGTCGGGTCGGGGAAATCCACGCTCGCCCGACTCGCCCTGGGCCTTTACGATCCCGAACGCGGCTCGATTCTCTACGATGGCTTCGATGTCAAGCAGCTGGACCCGTCCAGCTTGCGGCGTGCAATCGGCTATGTATCCCAGGATGTGACCCTGTTCTACGGCTCGATGCGCGAGAACATTGCCCTGGGCCTCACCGGTATCGGCGATGCGGAAATCGTCGCCGCTGCCGACAAGGCCGGCATCCTGGGCCATATCAACGCGCATCCCGAAGGGCTCTCCATGATCGTGGGCGAGCGGGGCGAAACCCTGTCGGGTGGTCAGCGCCAGGCGCTCGGACTCGCCCGCATGTTTCTGCGCGATCCGCCGATTCTGGTGCTCGACGAGCCGACCTCGGCCATGGATCAGGGCAGTGAGGCGCGCATCAAACAACTGCTCGCGGGCTTCGCAAAGGACAAAACGCTGATTCTCACTACCCACAAGATGAGCATGCTGGACCTGGTGGACCGCGTCCTGGTGCTGGATCAGGGCCGCCTGGTAGCCGATGGACCCAAGGCGCAGGTTCTCGAAGCCCTGAGAGCCGGCAAGATTCGCGGTTCGGCCTGAGGAGGGGAGGTGCCATGACCAATCGGGAACAAGCAGGAACGCCGCGGACGCGGAACACACTGACACGCCTGCGGCGCAACCTGGCCATCCGGCCGGCGACCGATCTCAAGTACATGTCCTATGCCTCCGAGGCCGTATTGTTACAGGCTCCGGGGCTGCATCGACGCCTGCTGTGGAGCCTCTGCGCCATCGTGCTGGTGATGCTGGTGTGGGCCTACTTTGCCCAGGTCGACGAATTCACGCGGGGCGAAGGACGCATTGTTCCGTCCAGCGAAGTTCAGATCGTGCAGAACCTCGAGGGCGGCATTCTGGCCCAGCGCTTTGTGTCCGAAGGCGACTTGGTGGAAAAGGATCAGCCGTTGCTGCAAATCGACGACACCATGGTAGCGTCTTCGTTTCGCGAGCGATCGCTGAAAGTGGCGCAACTGCAGGCCAAGGTCATCCGCCTGCGCGCGGAATCCCGCGGTACCGGGTTTGAAGAGGAACTCGCCTTGGCGAAAGAGCCGATCGAGGCGGTGTTGCTCCAGACCGAGCGGGATCTGTTCAAGTCCCGGGCGCTCGAATACGGGAGCAAGATGGCGGTCTTGCAGCAACGGGTGGAACAGAAACGCCAGGAGTTGTCGGCCGTACGCCTCACCCGCGCCAGTCTTGCCGAGAGCCACGACCTGCTCCAGCGGGAGATGACGGTCACCCAGCCGCTGGTCGAGAAAGGCGCCGTTTCCCACGTCGAACTGCTGCGTCTCTCCCGTCAGCTCAACGACCTGACGGGCGAGTTGGGCAAAGCCACCATCGCGATCCCGCGCTTGCAGTCCGAATACGACGAAGCCCGCAAGAACATCGATTCGTTCGCGCAAAGTTTCGCAGCCGAGGCGCGCAAGGAGCTCAACGATGCCACCTCCGAGCTGGGGCAGCTCCAGGAGGGCAACGAGGCCTATGCCGATCGCGTGGCCCGCACCGAGGTCAAATCGCCGGTGCGGGGGACCGTCAAGCGCATCCTCGTCACCACCATCGGAGGGGTGATTCAGCCGGGTATGAACCTGGTGGAGATAGTGCCCATCGACGATTCATTGCTGGTCGATGCCAAGGTCCTTCCCAAGGACATCGCCTTCATCAGCCCGGGCCAGCAGGCGATGGTGAAGTTCACCGCCTACGACTTCTCGATACACGGCGGACTGATCGCGCATGTGACCCAGATCAGTCCGGATACCATCGAAGACAAGGAAAAGAGCATCTGGTACTACCAGGTGCGCCTCAAGACCGAGAGCAGTGTGCTCGGCAGTGCCGCGGACCCGCTGCCCATCATCCCCGGCATGACGGTTCAGGCCGATATTCTGACCGGGAAAAAAACCGTGCTGGATTACCTGCTCAAACCCATTCTCAAGACGAAGGAGCTTGCCTTTCGCGAACGTTGAACCCGCCCAACAGACTCAATGGTCGAAAATCCAGAGTGAGTGGCGAGCGCTTCGCGCGAGTGGCAAATTACCCGGATAAACGGTAACGTTCCCCCATCCGCACTGTGATACAAATCACATTCAGAGCAAATCTGATAAGCAGGTCACAAATCTGGTTGACGCGTTACTCTGATCGCTGCGGAGACAGGATCCATCAGCACCACCATTATCGCAAGGAGGAAGTTCAGTGATCTCACAATCAACCCGGTTCGCCAAACGCCGCCAGACTCCCCTGATGGGAGCCGCCATGCTCGTTGCCATGTCCTTTGCCAGTCCCGGCGAGGCGGTGGATATTCGCAACGTCATCAAGGAAACCGTCAAGAGCAACCCCTTGGTTCTTGCCGAGTTGCGCGAGACCGATGCCCGCAACCGCCAGGTGCGCCAGGCTCTGGCGGGCTACTACCCCACGCTGGATTTGGTGGCCGGATACGGCTTTCAGGAACGCGACCCGGCCGATCGTTCGTTTGCCGATCCGTCCAGAACCCGCAATGAACTGGAACGGCGCGAGCTGCAACTCAGCGCGCGCCAACTCGTGTTCGACGGCTTTTATACCCCCTACGAACACAAGAACCAGCAGGCCCGTGAACGCAGTGCGCAATTTCGCGCGACTTCCGTCGGCGAAGACATCGCCCTGTCGGTAACCCGGGCGTTTACCGAGGTGCTCAAGCAGGAAGCCATTCTCAAACTGGCCCAGGAAACGCTGGCCTACCACCAGCAGGTCTACGACAAGATGGACCAGCGGTTCCAGTCCGGAGTGGGTAGCCGCGCCGACTTCAACCAGATCTCGAGCCGGGTTGCACTGGCGCGCACCAACCTGCAGAACGTGACCGCCAACCTGCGCAACGCACGCATCAACTACCAGCAGGTGGTGGGTATATTCCCGGCTGATGGCGAACTGGAATTCCCCGGCTCCTACCACAATCATCTGCCGGCCAACATCGAAGCGGCGGTTGCCAGAGCCTTCGATAACCACCCGATCCTCAAGGTGGCGGAAACCGATCTCGAAGCTACCGGCTACACCTACGAACAAACCAAATCGTCGTTCTACCCGCGCTTTGACCTGGAGGTCGAGCGCGACGCCAATGACAACATCGATGGGTCCGAGGAAAAAGTCGACGATCTGCGCGTGATGCTGCGCATGCGTTACAACCTGTTCCGTGGCGGCGCGGATGAGGCCCGCAAACAGGAGTTTGCGTATCTGGTCGAAAAAGCGAAGGAAATCAGGAATAACGCCCGTCGTGAAGTGGAACAGGAGATCCGCCTTGCCTGGGTCGCCAACGAAACCCTGACGGCGCAAATTCCCATCCTTATCGACTATGCCAGCAGTGCCGAAGAAACCAAAAAGGCCTATGTTGACCAGTTCGATCTGGGACGGCGGACCTTGCTCGATCTGCTCAATACCGAGAACGAGGCGGTCAATGCCAAGCGTGATCTGATCAACGCCAAACATGACCTGATCCTCAATGAATACCGCATTTTCCACGGTGCGGGCGACTTGATGGCCACCGTGGGTGCGGAAATCTAACGATCGACACACCCGCAATGGGCAAGGGGTAAACAACGACCACCGGCATGGACGCCGGTGGGAATGTGCCAGGAGGACCAGCGCAATGCGGAAGTTCAAAAGCTGGTTGCTGAAGCTCGCGAGGCGCCGGATGCAAGGCGCGCAGCGACCGAGACCTATCCGGTGATAGGCGAGGGAGCGAGCACCGTGCAACAGCAGCAGATGGCTGCCGCAGCAGTTTTTCAACAGGCTACTTTTTCGACAGGCAGTTAGTTAAGGAAGATCGCGGGGCAACCCGACACACAGGGTTACAGGCAACTACGGGAGAAAGTCGATGAACGACGAAGTCAAGCAAGGAGAAGTCATCCAGGCGCAGGTCGCGCAGCGGGAATCCGACCAGGCCGCAGCGGCAGCACAGGCGACAGCCGCCGCACAGGGCCCCGACGCTGCCAAGCCTGTGGAAGCTTCGGCTCCGTCCGGCGGCCGCGCGCAAGCGCCCGACGCCCCAGCGGAAGCCCGCGCGGCAACTCCTGTCCCGGCGAAGAGCGAGGCCGCAAGCGCAGCGCGCACCGATGGCACTGTTCCCCCTGTGGACGCCGACGCCAACGAGAATCCGGAATTCGCCGAGTTGCAGCGCGCCGTCGCCGCCGGCAAAGACCTCAGCAAGGAGCTCGAAGCTCCAGCCGCGGGACAAGGCGGCGGCAGCAGCGATTCCATTGCCGAAGGTATCCGCTTCGAACGGGGACTCGACGCGCGCGATCCCACCGCGGGCTTTGATCCGGATATCACGCCCCCGCCGCTCATTACGCCAACCGCGGACTCCCTTTTCATTGCCGAACCCGTCGAGCCCCCGCCGGATAACGGCGTGGCGATCGGTGGTCTGACCCCGGCCGCCGCAGGCGGTGACGTCAGTGTCAACGAGGCGAACCTGTCTGATGGCAGCGCGCCCAATCCGTCGGCCCTGACCCAGACAGGCAGCTTCACCCTCAGCGCACCGGACGGGTTGGGCAGCCTCACCATCGGCGGCGTGGAAGTGCTGAATGCTACCGGGCTCACCGGTGCTACCGTAACAACCCCTTTGGGCAACACCCTGATCGTCACCGGCTACGATCCGGCGACCGGCGAGGTGACCTACGAATACACGCTGAACGACAACGAAGCGCACCCCACCGGGCAGAGCGTCAACGACCTGTTCGACAGCCTGCCGGTTGTTCTCACCGACAGCGACGGCGACACCATCGAAGACCAACTCGCGGTGCGCATCGTCGATGACATTCCGGATGCGATTTCGGATATCGATGAAGTCGGTACCGGCGGCAGCACCGGCGGTAATGTCTTCACCGGCACCGACGACGATGCGATCGACCGGGTTGAAGCCGACGTGCCCGGCGCCGACCGCACCGGCTCTCCCATCACCGGCGTCATCGCCGGCGAGCACCTGGGGGTGCCCATCACCGACGGCTCCGGCGTGGGTGCCGTCATCAACGGCCAGTTCGGCACCCTGGTGCTGAACGCCGACGGTAGCTATGTCTATACCGCCAACAGCGGCTTGGTCAGTAGCCAGACCGAAGTCTTCACCTACACCCTGACCGACGCCGACGGTGATACTGACACTGCGACTCTGACCATACAGATTCAGGGCGAAGCGCCGCCTCCGCCTCCACCACCGCCCCCGCCGCCTCCACCGCCGGATAACCCGGTGGACATCACGGGGTTGACGCCGGCCGGCGAGGGTGGTGATGCCAGCGTCAACGAAGCCAATCTGGCCGATGGCAGCAACCCCAATGTGCCTGCGCTGACCCAGACCGGGACCTTTAACATCAGCATCCCGGACGGCTTTGGCAGCCTGACGATAGGCGGTGTGGTTGTGCTCAACGCCGGTGGGCCGACCAACACCCCGGTGCCCACGCCACTGGGCAACACCCTGGTGGTAACCGGCTTTGATCCGGGCACTGGCACGGTCACCTACGAATACACCCTGGGCGATAACGAGACCCACCCGTCGGGTGATGGGACGAATAACCTGTTCGACGATCTGGCAGTAGTACTCACCGACAGTGACGGCGACACCACGTCCGACACCCTGTCGGTGCGGATCATCGATGACGTACCCACAGCGGTGGACGACACCGACAGTCTGGGCGTGGGGGACTTTGGTCCGGCGGTTGGCAACGTGATCACCGATGCCGAGGGTGATGGCGGTGCCGACACCCTGGGTGCGG
>JAKFFI010000003.1:0-30468 GCA_036677085.1 Porticoccaceae bacterium | reverse complement strand
TGTTGCATGTCCAATCTCCTTGAAAGACCTGTTGAGTGTCGAGCTGCTGTCCCGCGGAAAGGGGGAGCTTGCGGGGGTTTGCATACAAATGCGGTGCCAACAACAACAACCATTGAAATTCAATGGGTTATCCACTGCGGCGGCGAGGCCATGGCGACAACATTCAACCCTGGCTGACAATAAATGTCATTCAGCCCACCGGGGAGAGAGGCGCGCATGTGGTTGGCGCCGTGTCCCCGTTCGCGTCATCCCCGCGCCCGTTCACGTCATCCCCGCGCTCCTTCGTCGTCCCCGCGAAGGCGGGGACCCAGGCGCCACCGCACCCGGATGCACCGCGGTACTGGATTCCGGTTTCACTGGAAACCGCTCCTGCGTTTCCAGTATTTCCACCATCCATGGCGGTCGCACGGGAATGACGGCAGGTGTGTCGTCCCCTTCCCTCGTCCCCTTCCCGTCGTCCCCGCGCTCCTTCGTCGTCCCCGCGAAAGCGGGGATCCAGGCGCCACCGCACCCGGATGCACCGCGGTACTGGATTCCCGTTGCCACGGGAATGACGGGAAGCGTGCGGTGGTCCCTGTGCCTGTTCCCGTCACCCCCGCACTCCTGTTCACGTCATCCCCGCGAAAGCGGGGATCCAGGCGCCACCGAACCCGGATGCACCGCGGTACTGGATTCCCGCTTGCGCGGGAATGACGGCAGTGTGTCGTCCCCTTCCCTCGCCCCCTTCCCGTCACCCCCGCACTCCTGTTCACGTCATCCCCGCGAAAGCGGGGATCCAGGCGCCACCGCACCCGGAAGCTCCGCGGTACTGGATTCCCGTTGCCACGGGAATGACGGGAAGCGTGCTGTGGTCCCTGTGCCTGTTCCCGTCGTCCCCGCGCTCCTGTTCACGTCATCCCCGCGAAAGCGGGGGTCCAGGCGCCACCGAACCCGGAAGCCCGCGGTACTGGATTCCCGCTTGCGCGGGAATGACGGGAAGCGTGCGGTGGTCCCCGTGCCTGTTCCCGTCGTCCCCGCCTTCGTCATCCCCGCGAAAGCGGGGATCCAGGCGCCACCGCACCCGGATGCACCGCGGTACTGGATTCCCGTTGCCACGGGAATGACGGGAAGCGTGCGGTGGTCCCCGTGCCTGTTCCCGTCGCCCCCGCACTCCTGTTCACGTCATCCCCGCGAAAGCGGGGATCCAGGCGCCACCGCACCCGGATGCACCGCGGTACTGGATTCCCGTTGGCACGGGAATGACGGGAAGGTGACCCGGCAGCAGCGCGATACCGGATTCCCGTTTTACTGGAAACCGCTCCTGCGTTTCCAGTATTTCCGCCATCCATGGCGGTCGCGCGGGAATGACGGGAGGCTAACCCGGACTCCGACTTGTCTGGACAGCGCGCGCCGGCGCTCTTACCATCACGCGGACAACACGGCAACCGGGTTCGACGGCACTCCATGGCAGCGATGACCACAGGCACAACCCCGTGAAAGGAACAACTGCGTGAACGTGCGCAACCAGGTTTTGCGGGGGCTGCCCCGGCGGCTGGTTGCGGACGGTTTGCTGGATGAAGCCTCGGCCACCGCCGCGCTGAACGACGCCAGTCTCGCGAAGACGTCACTCATCCAGCACCTCGTGGAAGCGCACCTCCTGACGCCGCAGCAAGTGGCGCAGGCCACCGCCGCCGAGTTCGGGCTCCCGCTGCTGGATCTCAACGCCGTCAACCTGGCTACCTGCCCGCGCAATCTGCTGAATCCAAAGCTGGTCGCCAAGTACATGGCGCTACCGCTGCGCAAGCACATGGGACGGCTCAGCATCGCGGTCGGCGATCCCACGGATGATCGCGCGCTCAACGAAATCCGGTTCCAGGCCGGCATGAGCGTGGATCTGGTGGTGGTCGAGTTCGACAAACTCCGCACCCAGATCGCACGCTTCCTCGATGTCCATGACGACGACCTCCACGCCGCCACGGGCGGACTGGAGGATTTCCAGCTGGAGCAACTGGGCGGCGGCGACGTCGACCAGGAGACCATGCTCGACCCGGACGCCGACGACGCGCCCATCGTCCGCTTCATCAACAAGGTACTGCTCGACGCGATCCGTCGGGGTGCCTCCGATATCCACTTCGAGCCCTATGAACAGCGCTACCGGGTACGGTTTCGCACCGACGGCATTTTGCAGGAAGTGGCCAAGCCGCCGGCGACTCTGGCACCGCGGCTCGCGGCCCGTCTCAAGATCATGGCCCGGCTCGACATCTCGGAGCGTCGCGTGCCCCAGGACGGACGCATCAAGGTCCGCATCACCAAGGCCCGCGCCATCGACTTCCGGGTCAATACCCTGCCGACCCAGTACGGGGAGAAAGTCGTGCTGCGGATCCTCGATGGCGGCGCCGCCCGCATGGGCATCGAGGCGCTGGGCTACGAACCGGACCAGCAGGAAGCCTATCTCCATGCCCTGGCGCGACCCCAGGGCATGATCCTGATGACCGGCCCCACCGGCTCGGGCAAGACGGTGTCGCTCTACACGGGGCTCAATATCCTCAACACGGCGGAGGTCAATATCTCGACCGCCGAAGACCCGGTGGAAATCTACATGGAAGGGGTCAACCAGGTGCAGGTGAATCCGCGCGTGGGGCTCACCTTCGCCGAGGCGCTGCGCGCCTTTCTGCGCCAGGATCCGGACGTGGTCATGGTGGGCGAGATCCGCGACCTCGAGACCGCCGAAATTGCGGTGAAGGCGGCCCAGACCGGCCACCTGGTGCTGTCCACCCTGCACACCAACAGCGCCCCCGAGACCCTCACCCGACTCGCCAACATGGGAGTACCCGGGTTCAACATCGCCACCTCGGTGATTCTCATCATGGCCCAGCGCCTGGCGCGGCGCCTGTGCGGCACGTGCAAGCAGGTGGCGGATCTGCCCCGCGCCGTGCTCAAGGAAGCCGGGTTCGACAGCATCGACATGCCACTGGACCAGATCAAGGTGTACCGACCGGTTGGCTGCTCAAAATGTAATCTCGGTTACAAGGGCCGGGTCGGTATCTATGAAGTACTCAAGGTAACGCCCGCGGTGGCGCGACTCATCATGGAGGGCGCCAACTCGCTGGAAATCGGCGAAGCGGCGCGCCGCGAAGGTTTCAGAACCTTGCGCCAATCGGCATTGAAAAAGGTGGCCGAAGGTATAATCGGCCTGGAAGAAGCCAATCGGGTGACAACGGACTAATGGCTACCGCTGCGACACAGCTCTATCTGTACAAGGGAAAAAGCCGCGACGGGAAAGCCGTCGAAGGCGAAATCGCCGGTGCCACGACCGCCATGGTCAAGGCGCAATTGCGCAAGCAGGGGATCCAGCCGCGCACCGTCCGGAAAAAACCCAAGCCGCTGTTCGGTGCGAAGAAAATCAAACCCGCCCACATCGCCACCTTTACGCGTCAGATGGCGACCATGACCAGGGCCGGGGTTCCGCTGGTACAGGCGTTCGAAATCGTGATGGAAGGCGAAGCCAATCCGACCATGCGCGAACTCATTCAGAAAATCCACGGCGATGTTTCGTCGGGCTCGGGTTTCGCGCCGGCACTGCGCGCCCATCCCAAATATTTCGACAACCTGTTTTGCAGCCTGATCGAAGCCGGCGAGCAGTCGGGCACCCTGGAGACCATGCTGGCGCGCGTGGCCACCTACAAGGAAAAAACCGAGCAGCTCAAGCGCAAGATCCGAAAGGCCATGACCTATCCCTCGGCGGTGCTGCTGGTGGCGATCGTCGTCACCGGGGTACTGCTGGTCAAGGTCGTACCCACCTTTGCCGAGACCTACGCGGCGTTCGGCAGCACGCTGCCGGCCTTCACCTTGCTGATCCTGAGCATTTCCGAGTTTGCCCAGGCCTGGTGGCTGCCCGTGCTCGGATTCGCTGTCGCCGGCGGCTTTGCGTTCGCGCAGGCGCGGCGCCGCTCGCCGCGTTTTTCCGACTTCGTCGACAAGATGATGCTCAAGATCCCCATCATCGGCAAAATCCTGAACGAGGCGGTGATCGCCCGCTTTGCGCGCACCCTCAGCACCACTTTCGCGGCCGGCGTGCCCCTGATCGAGGCGCTGCAATCCGTCGCCGGCGCGGCGGGTAACGCCGTCTATCGGGACGCCGTGCTGAAAGTGCGGGACGAAGTGGCAACAGGTACCACGCTCAATACCGCACTGCGCGCCACCGGCGTGTTTCCGGTGATGCTGTTGCAGCTCACCGCCATCGGCGAGGAGTCCGGCGCCCTGGACGACATGCTGTCCCGCGCTGCCGATCACTACGAAGAAGCAGTCGACAACTCGGTCGACAACCTGACCACCCTGCTCGAACCCATGATCATGGCGATACTCGGGGTTCTGGTGGGCGGACTCCTGATCGGCATGTACCTGCCGATCTTCAACCTCGGCAACGTGCTCTAGCACGACACCGCAGGGCAGCGCCGCGATTCCCGACTTCGTGTTCGTCGAGCTGCTGTTCGTCGACCTGCCGCAACCGGCGCTGCTCACTGCGGCGCTGCTGTTCGGGTTGCTGGCGGGCAGTTTCCTCAATGTGGTGATCTACCGGCTGCCCGTGCAGTTGCAGCGCGCCTGGCAGCACGAGGCGCTTGCGTGGACCGGGGAATCGACCCGCGAATCCAGCGCCGACCCCGAACCCGCGACGAACCCGGATGCAGCGAACCCGGATGCAACCGATCTGGATGCAACCGACCCGGAAGCGACCGCCCTCCCACCACCGGCCCCGGAGACCTTCAACCTGGTGGTGCCGCGCTCCCGCTGCCCCGCCTGCGCCACGCCCATCGCCGCGTGGGACAACATCCCGGTATTGAGCTGGCTGCTGCTGCGCGGACGCTGCCGGCACTGTGCGGCGCCCATTGCCCTGCGCTACCCGGTGCTGGAGCTGGTTACCGGCCTGCTGACGGTCGCCGTGGTGGCGCAGTTCGGGCCCACGTTCCAGGCGCTGATGGCACTGCTGCTCACCTGGGCGCTGGTGGCGCTGGCCGGCATCGACCTGGATCACCAGTTGCTGCCGGATGTCATCACCCTGCCGCTGCTGTGGCTCGGGTTGCTGGTGAACCTGGGCGCTACCTTTACGGATCTGTCGAGTGCCGTAGTGGGCGCGGCGGCGGGCTACCTGGTGCTCTGGTCGGTGTACTGGCTGTTTCGCCTCGCCACCGGCCGCGAAGGCATGGGCTATGGCGACTTCAAACTGCTGGCGGCGCTGTGCGCCTGGCTGGGCTGGCAGCAGTTGCCGCTGCTATTGCTGATCGCCTCCCTCACCGGCGCGCTCTACGGCACCACCGCCCTGCTGCTGAAACGCCACCCGCGCCGGGCACCCTTCGCCTTCGGACCCTTTCTGGCCCTGGCGGGCTGGCTGGCGCTGATGTGGGGCGACACATTGAACGGCTGGTACGGGATGCTGGACTGACGCTGTTCGCCACGCGCGAGCTTCCTCCCGTCACCCCCGCGTCTTCCCGTCACCCCCGCGTCCCGTCCCGTCACCCCCGCGAAAGCGGGGGTCTAGGCGCCACCGCACCCGGAAGCACCGCAGTACTGGATTCCCGCTTGCGCGGGAATGACGGCAGGTGTGTCGTCCCCTTCCCTCGTCCCCTTCCCTCGTCCCCTTCCCTCGTCCCCTTCCCGTCACCCCCGCGTCTCTTCCCGTCACCCCCGCGTCTCTTCCCGTCACCCCCGCGAAAGCGGGGGTCCAGGCGCCACCGCACCCGGAGGCACCGCGGTACTGGATTCCCGCTTGCGCGGGAATGACGGCAGGTGTGTCGTCCCCTCCCGTCACCCCCGCGAAAGCGGGGGTCCAGGCGCCACCGCACCCGGAGGCACCGCGGTACTGGATTCCCGTTTCACTGGAAACCGCTCCTGCGTTTCCAGTACTTCCGCCATCCTTGGCGGTCGCGCGGGAATGACGCAGTGACCGCGCTCAGCTAGCCTCGACCGGTCGAGGATGGGCGGTGGCGATACAAAACCAAGGTTGCGTCACACACAAACCACCCGGAAAATTCCCTACTTGGCTGCTTGGGTTGGAAGCGGTTTGGAAAGGGAGTTCGTCGCCATGGCCGAAAAGCAACCCGCTGTGTATATCCTCGCGAGCAAACGAAACGGCACCCTGTACATCGGCGTCACATCCTTTCTGATCCAGCGCATTTATCAGCACAAAAACGACCTTGCGGAAGGCTTTAGCCGGAAGTACCGCGTTCACTCGCTGGTGTACTACGAACTGCATACCACCATGGCTGCGGCCATTACCCGGGAAAAGCAGCTCAAAAAATGGAACCGCGCCTGGAAGTTGCAGTTGATCGAGGCAGAAAACCCTCGCTGGATAGATCTCTGGCCAAATCTGCTGGGGTAGGTTCCGGCATCGTGGTACGGTTTTTGGTCGCCCGGGAATGACGGCAGGTGTGTCGTCCCCTTCCCGTCACCCCCGCGAAAGCGGGGGTCCAGGCGCCACCGCACCCGGAAGCACCGCAGTACTGGATTCCCGCTTGCGCGGGGACCCAGGCGCCGCCGACAACCGGGTGGCAGCGCAGCACCCATCCACCCTACACTGACGACCCCAAAAAGCTGGCGCGGACGCTATGTACATCATCGGACTCACGGGCGGTATCGGCAGCGGCAAGAGCGCGGTGGCGGAACAGTTTCGCGCCCTGGGCATCCGCGTGGTGGACGCCGATCAGGCGGCGCGCGCGGTGGTGGAACCGGGCACGCCGGCACTGGCGGCGATCGCCGAGCACTTTGGCCCCGGCGTGATCCAGGCCGACGGCAGCCTCGACCGCGCGGCGCTGCGCCAACTGGTGTTCAACAATGCCGACGAGCGGCGCTGGCTGGAGCAACTGCTGCATCCCCGGATCGGCGCCTGGCTCAGCACGCAGCTCAATGCGGCACCCGGGCCCTACGCGATACTGGAGTCGCCGCTGCTGTTCGAGAGCAGCCAGCACCGCATGATCGGCCGCGCGCTGCTGGTGGATGTCCCCGAGGAGGTGCAGGTAACCCGCGCGGCGGCGCGGGATGGCAACAGCGCGGAGCAGATCCGCGCCATCATGGCGGCCCAGATGAGCCGCGCCGACCGTCTGGAGCGCGCCGACGACTGCATCGACAATTCAGGTCCGCCGGAAGCGTTGGTGGCCCAGGTCGCGGCCCTGCACCAGACCTATCTGGCGCTGGCGGCGGAAGCCGAACGGGCCAAACCGGCGCGGGAACCACGGGAGAGCGCCCAATGAGCGAGACCGCGCTGATCGTCCGCTGCCCGACGTGCCGCAAGACAGTCGCCTGGGGACCGCGCAGCCCGGAGCGGCCCTTTTGTTCCGCCCGCTGTCGGCAAATCGATCTGGGCGAATGGGCGGCGGAACGCCACCGCATCCCCGCCGAGCCGGTGGCGGAATGGGATGCGCTGGAGGACGACCTCAGCCCGGAATAAGCGCGGGATCGGCGCCGCACAGCGCCGCGATGATCGGCTGATTCGCGGCCGGGAAAGGTCGCTGTGCGAGCTCGCCAACCGGCACCCAGGCGATCTCCTGCCCCTCGTTGCCGACGGCGACGCCGGTGAACGCCAGCACCCGCCACACATCGAGCACCACCAGCCGGTCGGGGTAGCGATGCTCGATCACCAGAAAGGGCTCGCTGCGGTCCACCGCGATCCGCAGTTCCTCGGCCAGTTCGCGCGCCAGCGCCGCCGCCGGCGGTTCGCCCGGCTCGATCTTTCCGCCCGGAAACTCCCAGAGTCCGCCCTGGTGCTTGCCGCTTGGCCGGCGCGCGATCAGGACTCGATGACCGCTGCGGGAATGGATCACCCCCGCCACCACCCGTATCGGGGGCAACCCCATGTCAGGTGCGGTACTCGGCATTGATGCGCACGTAATCGTAGGAAAGGTCCGTGGTCCAGAGGGTCTCGGCGCAGGCGCCGCGCCCGAGTTCGATCCGGATGGTAATTTCGGCGCGCGCCATGACTTCCTGTCCGGCGGCCTCGGTGTAACTGGCGGCACGGGCGCCGCGTTCGGCAATCAGCACCTCGTCGAGCCAGACGCTGATGCGCTCGACATCGAGCGCAGCCACCGGGGCGCGCCCGATGGCGGCGAGAATCCGCCCCCAGTTGGGATCGCAGGCAAAGAGCGCGGTCTTGACCAGCGGCGATTCGGCGACCGCGTAGCCCACCGCCAGACATTCGGCACTGCTGCCACCACCCGCCACGACGATGGTGACGAACTTGGTGGCGCCCTCGCCGTCGCGCACCACCGCCTGGGCCAGTTCCATGCAGACTTCGGTGACGGCTTCGCCCAGCGCAGCCAGCGCCGCGCTATCGAGCTCGGTGGCGACGGCGCCCGTCGCCGCCAGCATCAGGGCGTCGTTGGTGGAGGTGTCGCCATCGATGGTGATGCGGTTGAAGGATTTTTCGGCAGCGGCAACCAGCATGTTCTTCAGCAGCGGCGCGCCGACCCGCGCATCCGTGGCGACGAATGCGAGCATGGTCGCCATGTCGGGCCGGATCATGCCGGCGCCCTTGGCGATCCCGGTGACGGTCAGGGTCGCGCCGTCCAGCAGACGCACCGCGCGGCTCGCACCCTTGGGCCGGGTGTCGGTGGTGAGAATCCCTTCCGCCGCCAGCGCCCAGCCATCCGCGGCCAGCGCCGCAACCGCGGCGGGCAGCGCGGCGACGATGCGCTCCGCGGGCAGGGGTTCGCCGATGACGCCAGTGGAGAACGGCAGGACCTGCGCGGTCGCGACACCGGTGTGGGCCGCCAGCGCCGCGCACACGGACGCGGCCCGGACCAGGCCATCGGGACCCATGCCGGCATTGGCGTTACCGGTATTGATCACCCAATAGCGCGGCGCGGCCTGGGCCAGATGGCTGCGCGCCACCTGTACCGGCGCGGCGCAGAAGGCGTTGCGGGTGAACAGCGCGGCGCTGGTGGTGCCGGCGGCCAGCTCGATCACCACCAGATCGCGGCGGCCCGGCTTTTTGACCCCGGCGCTGGCGGTGCCCAGACGCACACCCGCAACCGGGTGGAGTGGCGGCAACGCGTCTTCACCCACGGCCATGACGGGCTCCCGCAACCAATCCGGCGGTGCTCACAGCCGGCCGTGGCATTGCTTGAATTTCTTGCCGGAACCGCATGTACAGGGGTCGTTCCGCCCCACCTTGACGTTGTCCCGCACAAAGGGTGTCGGCGCGCGAGGCGTACCCGCGGCGTCGGCGGGAAGCTCTTCCAGCGCTTCGCCGAGGCCGGCCGCCTCGGCGTGCTGGAACGCCAGTCGCTGCCGCGCTTCCTCCTCGCGCCGGCGCTGCTCCAGGGCATTGATGTCCTCTTCGCGGCGGACCTGGAGCCGCACCAGAAAGCGCACCGTATCGTGCTTGATGCGCGACAGCAGGCCCTGAAACATCTCGAAGGCTTCGCGCTTGTATTCCTGCTTGGGGTTCTTCTGGGCGTAGGCGCGCAGCCCGATGCCCTGACGCAGCTGATCCATGGCCGCGAGGTGCTCCTTCCAGTGGTTGTCGAGCACCTGCAACATCACCTGTTTTTCGATCTGGTGAATGTCGGGGCCGATCTCCGCCACCTTGGCGGCATAGGCGGCGTCGGCGGCGGTCTGGATACGTTCCCGCAGCCCGGGTTCGGCGAGCCGGTCATCCGCTTCCAGCCACTGCCCAACCGGTAGCTCCAGGTTCATCTCGCGCTGCAATTCCTCTTCCAGCCCGGGGATATTCCACTGCTCGGGCAGGCTGTCCGGCGGGATGAAGCGATCGACCAGTTCCGTGACCACGTCCCGGCGGAGGTTCTCGATGATGTCGGTGATGTGGTCCGCGGCCAGCAGTTCGTCGCGCTGCTGGTAGACGACCTGACGCTGGTCGTTGGCAACATCGTCGTATTCGAGCAACTGCTTGCGGATGTCGAAGTTGCGGCCTTCCACCTTGCGCTGCGCCTTTTCCACCGCGTTGGTGACCATGCGATGCTCGATGGCCTCGCCCTGGTCCATGCCCAGCGCACCCATCATGCCCTTGACGCGGTCGGTGATGAACAGTCGCATCAGGTTGTCTTCCATCGCCAGATAGAACCGGCTGAGGCCGGGATCGCCCTGGCGTCCGGCGCGGCCGCGCAACTGGTTGTCGATCCGCCGCGATTCGTGGCGTTCCGTGCCGAGGATGTGCAGACCGCCGGCCGCGATCACCTGCGCATGGCGCTCCTCCCACACCGCCTTGACGCTCGCGATCTGCTCCGCGCTGGGGTTTTCCAGCGCGGCCAGCTCGGCTTGCAGGCTGCCGCCCAGCACGATGTCGGTACCGCGACCGGCCATGTTGGTGGCGATGGTCACGGTCCCGGGCCGCCCCGCCTGGGCGATGATATGGGCTTCCTTTTCGTGAAACTTGGCGTTCAGCACCTGATGCTCGATGCCGCGCGCCTTGAGTTCGGCGGACAGCAGCTCGGAACTTTCGATGGACGCGGTACCCACCAGCACCGGAGCGCCCTTGTCGCGGCAGGAGACGATGTCGTCCGCGACGGCGTTGTACTTCTCGGCCTGGGTCATGAAGATCAGGTCGTTGAGGTCCTTGCGGATGACGGGCTTGTTCGGCGGAATCACCACGACCTGCAGCCCGTAGATCTGCTGGAACTCGTAGGCCTCGGTATCCGCGGTACCCGTCATGCCGGCGAGCTTGTGATAGAGGCGGAAGTAATTCTGGAAGGTGGTGGACGCGAGCGTCTGACTTTCGCTCTGGATCTTGACGCCTTCCTTGGCTTCGATGGCCTGGTGCAGGCCTTCGGAGAGCCGGCGGCCCGGCATGGTGCGCCCGGTGTGCTCGTCGATCAGCACCACTTCGCCGTCGCGGACGATGTATTCGACATCGCGGTGAAACAGGTGTCGCGCCCGCAGCGCGTTGTGGACGTGGTGCAGCAGGCCCAGGTTGACGGCCTGGTAGAGGCTGTCCTCGGGGCCGAGCAGGCCCGCGTTGGCGAGCAATCCCTCGATCTTTTCGTGGCCGGCCTCGGAGAGTTCTACCTGTCGAGTCTTTTCATCCAGCGTGAAGTCGCCCGGGTGCTCGTCGCTGTGGGGATCGAGCAGCTGCACCAGCTTGTCGATGCGCTGGTAGAGCGCCGAACTGTCGCGGGCCACACCGGAAATGATGAGCGGGGTACGCGCTTCGTCGATCAGGATGGAGTCGACCTCGTCGACAATCGCGTAGGCCTGGCCGCGCTGACTCTTGTCCTCCAGCCGCAGCGCCATGTTGTCGCGCAGGTAGTCGAAACCGAATTCGTTATTGGTACCGTAGGTGATGTCGGCGGCGTAGGCTTCGCGCCGGCTCACCGGCAGCAGCTCGTCGCTGGTGTCGGAGAGCAGAAAGGAATTGGGCTCCCCGGGGCCGGCAAAGGACTGGATCACGCCGACCGACAACCCCAGGTACCGGTACACCGGACCCATCCAGGTCGCGTCGCGGCGCGCCAGATAGTCGTTCACGGTAACGATATGAACGCCCTCGCCGGTGAGGGCGTTGAGGTAGGCGGGCAGGGTCGCCACCAGCGTCTTGCCTTCGCCGGTACGCATCTCGGCGATCCGGCCCTGGTGCAACACGGCACCGCCGATCAGTTGCGCGTCGAAGTGGCGCAGGCCCAGGGTGCGATGGGCGGCCTCGCGCACCACCGCAAAGGCTTCCGGCAGTAGATCGTCGACGGTCGCGCCGTCCGCGAGCCGCCGGCGAAACTCGCCGGTCTTGGCCTGCAAGGCCGCGTCGTCGAGGTCGCTCAGACCGGTCTGGTTATTGACGGCCTTCACCACCTTGCGCAGCGCGCGCAACGCCCGATCATTCTGGGTTCCAATGAGCTTCTTGAATAAACCGACCACGTGGATATCCCGGGGTTTGCGTAGGGGCGAAGGGCGGCAGCGCGCGGGACCCTGCCGAAAATGGGGCTGTATGTTATTTCACTGAATGACGCGGTGTATATAAGGCGCCGGATTCATGCTGTGGCCGTCCGGAACAGCATGCGCGCGCCCGGACACCGAGTTGCGCGATGCCGGAACTCGACTCAACTTGCCAGCAACGGGCGGGAATAGGACACGGGAACGGCCTCTCCCTCGCCTTCGAAGGTAACGATTTCCCAGGCGTCCGGTCGTTGCAGCAGCTTGCGCAGCAGCGCACTGTTGAGCGCGTGGCCGGATTTCTCGGCGTCGAACTCACCGATCAGCCCGTAGCCCAGCAGATAAAGATCGCCAATCGCGTCCAGGATCTTGTGCTTGACGAACTCGTCCTTGTAGCGCAGTCCGCCTTCGTTCAACACACCGCTATCGTCGACCACGATGGCATTGTCCATGCTGCCACCCAGCGCGAGCCCCTTGGAGCGCAGATAGCCGATTTCGTGCATGAAACCGAAGGTCCGGGCACGACTCACGTCCTTGACAAAGGATGTGGTGGAAAAATCGACGGTCACCCGCAGCCCGTCCGCCGCAAACAACGGATGGTCGAACGCGATCGCGAACGTCACACGGAAACCCTCGTAGGGGCGAAAGGTGGCTTTTTTACCATCCTGTTCGACCGACACTTCCTTGCGAATGCGCAGAAATTTTTTGGGCCGCGCCTGCTCGACGATGCCGGCGGACTGGATCAGGAACACGAAAGGTCCGGCGCTGCCGTCCATGATCGGCACTTCCGGTGCCGTGACCTCGACGATCGCATTGTCGATGCCCAGACCCGCCAGTGCGGAGAGCAGGTGTTCCACCGTCGAGACCCGTACATCGCCGTTGACCAGCGTGGTGGAGAGTGTGGTGTCGCCCACGTTCTCGGCACGGGCACGGATGTCAACCGGCGGGTTCAGATCGGTGCGCCGGAACCAGATTCCGGTATCGGGTTCGGCAGGAAGCAGGGTGAGAAACACCTTTTGCCCGGTGTGCAAGCCCACACCGGTCGCGCGGATCGCATTCTTGAGTGTGCGCTGCTGGATCAAACCGATGCCTTACCGAAACCCAAGGCGCCCCATGGTAGCAAAACCGGACATCCTGCCGCCAGCGAGCCGCGCATGCATCCGTGCGCGGCGCACAACGCGCGGCCTTGGCCGGGAAGATATTCAAGGCACGGGACAGCACAGCCCCCGGAAGGGGATCAGGGGCTGTGCGTCATGGGCATGGCATCAATCCGCCTGGCGGCGCAGAAACGCCGGGATGTCCAGGTAATCCAGATCGGCATCCTGGCGCAGATCCAGCTTGCGCGCAGTCGCCTCGGTTGTCGGTCGGCGCGTGATCGTAGGCTTGTCCAGCGCGCCGTAGTCGATGTCGCCGTTGGGGTGAATCGCCTTCGGCGTTCGCGCAGACGTCATCACCGGCCGGATCTCTTGCGGCCGGCCGAGCCCGGTGGCCACCACCGTGACGCGGATTTCGCTACCCATTTCGGGATCGATCACGGTACCGACCACCACGGTGGCATTGTCGGACGAGAATTCCTCGATGGTGTCGCCAACCTCGGCGAACTCGCCCAGCGACAGGTCGGGACCCGCAGTGATGTTGACCAGGATACCGCGCGCGCCCTGCAGGTCGATGTCCTCCAGCAGCGGGCTGTGGACCGCCGCCTCGGCCGCGATGCGGGCACGACCTTCCCCCGATGCCCTCCCCGAGCCCATCATCGCCACGCCCATCTCCGACATCACGGTGCGCACGTCGGCGAAATCGACGTTGATCATGCCGGGCCGGATGATGAGATCGGCGATGCCCTGCACCGCCCCCAGCAATACATCGTTGGCGGCACGGAAAGCGTCCAGCAGGCTGGTGGACCTGCCCAGCACCGACAACAATTTTTCGTTGGGCACCGTGATCAACGAGTCCACCCGATCCTTGAGCTGCCGGATGCCCTCGTCGGCGATTTCGCGCCGCTTGCTGCGCTCGAAATGAAACGGGCGCGTCACCACCGCCACGGTGAGAATACCCAGCTCCCGGGCCACGTCGGCGACGACGGGCGCGGCCCCGGTGCCGGTGCCACCACCCATGCCGGCGGTGATGAAGACCATGTCCGCGCCCTGCAGAACCTCGGCGATGCGGTCGCGATCCTCGAGCGCGGCCTGGCGTCCGACTTCCGGATTGGCGCCCGCGCCCAACCCCTTGGTGATGCCGTTACCCAGCTGGAGCAGGGTCGCGCCCTGGATATCCTTGAGAGCCTGGGAGTCGGTATTGGCACAGATGAACTCCACGCCATCGACCTGGCAAGCGATCATGTGGCGCACTGCATTGCCGCCACCTCCGCCTACCCCAATGACCTTGATTTCAGCAGTTTCCGGAATGCTGTCCACGATCTGAAACATGTGATTACCCCTTGCGCAAGCTGCCAGTTGAACGTGCCCTACAAATTGTTCTGAAACCACTGCCGGATACGTCCGAGGAGTCCGCTGGCGGCCCCCTTCTTCGGCACGTTCCGGTTTTCCTGCTGCTGTTGCAGCCCGTAAAGCAACAACCCGACACCAGTGGAATAGATCGGGTTGTTAACAATGTCAGCGAGACCCTGGATGTTCTGGGGCATCCCGAGCCGCACCGGCATGTGAAAGATTTCTTCGGCGAGATCCACCACGCCCTCCATCTTGGCGGTGCCCCCGGTGAGGACGATGCCGGCGGCGAGCAGGTCCTCGAGACCGCTGCGTCGCAACTCGGACTGCACCAGGGTGAACAGCTCGTCGTAGCGCGGCTCCACGACCTCGGCCAGCGCCTGGCGCGACAGACTGCGCGGCGCCCGATCGCCCACGCTCGGCACCTTGATGGTCTCGTCAGGGCCGGCGAGCTGGGCCAGCGCGCAGGCATATTTGATCTTGAGTTCCTCGGCATGCGCGGTGGGGGTGCGCAGCGCCATGGCGATGTCGTTGGTGACCTGGTCGCCGGCGATGGGAATCACGCCGGTGTGGCGGATGGCGCCTTCGGTGAACACGGCGATATCCGTGGTGCCGCCGCCGATATCCACCAGACAGACACCGAGCTGCTTCTCGTCCTCGGTGAGCACGGCGTAGCTGGACGCCAGCTGCTCCAGGATGATGTCGTCCACCTCCAGCCCGCAGCGGCGGATGCACTTCTTGATGTTCTGGGCGGCATTGGCGGCACAGGTCACCAGGTGCACCTTGGCTTCCAGGCGCACGCCCGACATGCCCAGGGGCTCGCGCACGCCCTCCTGGTTGTCGATGATGAACTCCTGGGGCAGCACGTGGAGGATCTCCTGATCGGCCGGAATGGCCACCGCGCGGGCGGCATCGATGACCCGATCGATGTCGGTCTGGTGCACCTCGCGGTCGCGGATGGCGACGATGCCGTGGGAGTTGAGGCTGCGGATATGGCTGCCCGCGATACCGGCGTAGACCGAATGGATCTGACAACCGGCCATCAATTCGACTTCCTCGATGGCGCGCTGAATCGCGTGCACCGTGGATTCGATGTTGACCACCACGCCCTTCTTGATGCCGGAAGACGGATGCATTCCCGTCCCGACGATCTCGAGCTGTCCGCTGGGGCCCGCAACGCCAATGATCGCCACCACCTTGGAAGTGCCAATATCCAGTCCGACGATCATCTGTTCGCCGCTAATGCCTGCCATACCCTCTCCCCATACAATGTCCTCGCTTCATCCGGCAGGGTTCGCCGCGGGTGGCGCCGCGCGCCAGCGCACGGCAATGCCGTTGTCGTAACGCGCATCGACGCGCGCCAATTCGTCGCGCCGTGCCGCCAGCCCCTTGCGCCACAGCACCTGAAAGCGCGCCAGACGCGCATCCGTGTCGGCGCGTCCCAGGATCAGTTCGGCGCCACCGGCCAGCCGCAGGCTGAGTCCGGCGTCATCGCGGGCGAAGCGCTCGACGCGCAGGTCGTCGCGGGCCAGGCGCTCCGCCGCTGTGCGATACGCGGCCATCACTTCCGCCTCCGAACCTTCGCTGCCAATCAGTTCCGGCAGATTCGTGAAATCGTCCGCAGACACACCGGGCAATACTTCGCCCCGGCTATTGAGGAATTCATCAGCGCGCCACCGCGCGACCGGCGCCTCTTCGTCGAGATGAAGGTAGAGGCCGTTGGGCCATTCGCGCCGCGCGCGCACGCTGGCAATCCAGGGATGGGCTTCAAGACCGCGCTGCAACGCCCGCATATCCAGCGTGAGAAAGCCGCCATCGAGATACTGGCTGACCAGATCCTCGATTTCGGCGCGACCCAGGTGGCGGATGTGGCCGTCCACCGCAACGACACGCAGCGGCGCATCCAGATAGCGGTACAACACCAGGCCGGCGGCTGCCAGCACCGTCAGCGCCGCGGTCAGCACCAGGGTGAAGCCAGCCACGCGCAGCAGGCGCCCGATATCGACGCGAGGCGCCCGGTCGCGGGGTCGCGCGCCCTGAAAGCGCCGCGTCGCGCTCATGGCGCGCGACCCTTATCGCCACAGATGCCATCGCCACAGACGGCACTGGCGAGAATTTCCAGCACCAGCTCCGCAAACGACAACCCGGCGGCGGCGGCGGCCATGGGCACCAGGCTGTGGTCGGTCATCCCGGGAACCGCGTTGACTTCCAGCAGGCACCACTGGCCGTCGGCAGTGGCCATCACATCGACGCGCCCCCAGCCGCGTGCGTCCAGGCTTGCGAAAGCGCGCAGGGCCAGCGCCTGGAGTTCGGCCTCGCGCTCCGCAGGCAGCCCGCACGGGCAGAGATAGCGGGTGTCGTCGCGCAGGTATTTGGCTTCGTAGTCGTAGAATTCGCGCTCGGTCTCGAGCCGGATCACCGGCAGCGCGCGGTCGCCGAGAATCGCGATGGTGTACTCGGCGCCGGCGATCCAGGATTCGGCGATCACGCAGGCGTCGTAGACCGCTGCGTTGCGCCAGGCCAGTTCGAGTTCCGCGCCGCTGCGCGCGCGCGCCATGCCGAGACTCGAGCCCTCATGGGCCGGCTTGACCATCACGTCGCCACCGAGCTCGGCGAGTACCGCCGCCCAGTCGCTGCCGGCCTCCAGCACGGCAAAGCGCGCGGTGGGGAGTCCCACGCCCTGCCACAACTGCTTGCAGCGCAGCTTGTCCATGGCGAGCGCCGCCGCCTTGACGCCGCTGCCGGTGTAGGGAATTCCCAGCCATTCGAGCGCGCCCTGGACGGTGCCGTCCTCGCCGCCGGACCCGTGGAGCGCGATGAACACCCGGTCCGGCCGGGTGGCCAGCAACTGTTGCAGCAGGTCCACTCCGGCATCGATCCCGTAGGCATCGACGCCGGCTTCCAACAGCCCGCGCAGCACCGCGGCGCCGCTCTTGAGGGACACTTCACGCTCGGCGGAGCGCCCGCCGTAGAGCACCGCCACCCGGCCAAAGCTGCGCGGATCCGGTCGCGGCGCGGCCATCAGCCCAGCCCCCGCTCGGCGAGCAGGCGCGCCAGCCGAGTGACATTGCCCGCGCCCTGGGTGATCACGATGTCACCGGGCCGCACCAGGTTGCGCAGCAGGTCCGGCACCGCCTCGATGCTGTCGGCATAGATGGGATCGAGCACACCGCGCAGACGGATGCTGCGGCACAGACTGCGGCTGTCGGCCCCGGGAATTTCGTCTTCGCCGGCGGCATAGACCGGGAGCAACACCAGCAGATCGCAACCGGACAGCACCTGCACGAAATCCTCGTAGAGATCCCGGGTGCGGCTGTAGCGGTGGGGTTGAAAGATCATCACCAGGCGCCGGTCGGGCCAGCCGTCGCGCACCGCGCGTTGGGTCGCCGCCACCTCGACGGGATGGTGGCCGTAGTCGTCCACCAGCATGGCGGTGCCGGCGTCGACCGGGTACTCGCCCTGTATCTCGAAGCGACGACCGACGCCCTGAAAACCGCCGAGCCCGGTCAGGATGGCGCTGTCGGCAACGCCCTCGTCCGTCGCGATGGCAACGGCGGCCGCTGCGTTCAGCACATTGTGCACGCCGGGAATATTGAGCTCGATCACGAGCGGCTCGCGGGCGGGTCGGTGCAGCGAAAAGCGGGAGCGGGAAGCAGCGAAGGTGACGTCCGCAACCCGAAAATCCGCGTCTTCGGCAAAGCCGTAAGTGAGTGTCGGGCGCGCCACCTGGGGCAGCAGTTCGCGGACGGTGGGATCGTCGATACAGAGGACCGCGAGTCCGTAAAACGGCAGATTGTGCAGAAACTCGACGAAGGTCCGCTTGAGTTTGGCGACCTCGAAATCATAGGTCGCCATGTGGTCCTGATCGATGTTGGTGACCACCGCGACCATGGGCTGCAAGTGCAGGAAGGACGCATCGCTCTCGTCGGCCTCCGCCACCAGGTAGCGGCTTTCGCCGAGCCCCGCGTTCGCGCCTGCGCTGTTCACCCGACCGCCGATGACGAAGGTTGGCTTGCGCCCCGCCGCCGCCAGGATCGCCACGATCAGACTGGTGGTGGTGGTCTTGCCGTGGGTGCCGGCGACCGCGATGCCGTGACGGTAGCGCATCAGCTCGGCGAGCATTTCGGCGCGCTGCACGATGGGAATGCGCGCGTCCCGCGCCGCCATCAGCTCGGGATTGGACGCGGTCACCGCCGCCGACTGCACCACCACATCGGCGCCCTCCACCTGGGCGGCGTGGTGGCCGATCCAGACTTCGGCGCCCAACTCCCGCAGGCGCAGGACGTTGGCGCTTTCTGCCAGATCCGATCCTGAAATCCGATAGCCCTGATTCAGCAGCACCTCGGCGATGCCGCTCATGCCGACACCGCCGATCCCGACGAAATGGATACGGCGAATGCGGCGCATTTCCGGCACCTGAAACACCCCGCTCATCGCGCCACCTCCAGACAGGCCGCGGCCACCGCCTGGGCGGCATCCGGCAGCGCCAGGGCACGCGCTTGCACGCCCATGGCGGCACGGTGCGCGGTATCGGTGCTCAAGTCCGCGATGGTCGCCGCCAACCGCCTGCTGTCGAGCGCTTCCTCCCGGAACAGCAGCGCCGCTCCGCCCTGCTCCAACCAGCGGGCGTTGTGGTACTGGTGGTCGTCGATGGCATGGGGATAGGGCACCAGAATGGCAGGCAATCCCGCTGCGGCAAGCTCGGAGACGGTGAGTGCTCCGGCACGGCAGACCGCGAAATCCGCCCAACCATAGGCTGCTGCCATATCGGCGATGAAGGGCACCACGTCGGCGGCCACGCCGGCGTCGCGGTAGGCGGCGCGCGCGGCCTCCAGATGGGTCTCGCCGCACTGATGGCGCACCACTGGCCGCGCCGTCGACGGCAACAGCGCCAACGCCGCCGGAACCAGAGTGTTGAGCGCGCGTGCCCCCAGACTGCCGCCGAGCACCAGCAGGTGTGCGGGGCCGGGATGAGATCGGTCTACCGGCGTCACGGCCAGCGCCGCGATGGCGGCGCGCACCGGATTGCCACACTGCTGCGCGCCGGGCAGCACCCCCGGAAATGCGCCCAGTACCCGGGTCGCAAACCGCGCCAGCAGCCGGTTGGTGGTGCCGGCGATCGCATTCTGTTCGTGAATGACCAGAGGAATTCCCAATGTCCGCGCGGCGATGCCGCCCGGACCCGCCGCAAAGCCGCCAAACCCGAGCACCACCTGGGGCCGCAGCCGGCGTACCGCGGCCAATGCCTGCACAGCAGCGATGACGAGACCCAGAAAGCCCCGCAGCCGCGCCCGCATGCCTACACCCCGCAGCCCCGAGACCTTGAGAAAATGGATCGGGTAGCCGCGCTCGGGCACCAGTCGCGCCTCGATGCCGCGGCGCGTACCCAGCCAGTGCACCTCGCAGCCACGCGCGCGCAGTTCGTCGGCCACCGCGAGGGCGGGGAACACGTGGCCACCGGTACCGCCCGCCATGATCAGCACCCGCCTAACCTCCACTGCGTTCACGGCGCACCTGCCGCGCGACTTCCGCGCGCTGTTCCATCTCGGCACCGATGCGCAGTACCAGCGCCACCATGGCACTGGACGCCAGCAGACTGCTGCCGCCATAGCTCACCAGCGGCAGGGTGAGTCCCTTGGTGGGGAGCAGCCCGGCCGTGACGCCGATATTGATGAAGGCCTGACCCGCCACCAGAATCCCGATACCAAACGCAATGTAGGTTGCAAACCAGTCCTGCCGTTGCATCGCGCTGCGGGCGCAGGCAAAGCAGCGCGCCACCAGCAGCGAGAACACCAGCACTACCGCCACCACACCGAGCCAGCCGAATTCCTCGGCGAAGATCGCAAAGATAAAGTCGGTGTGGGCTTCCGGCAGATACAGCGCTTTCTGGACGCTGTTGCCCAGACCCACGCCGAACCAGCCGCCGCGCCCGAACGCGATCAGCGACTGTGTCAGTTGATAGCCGCTGTCGTACTGGTCCGCCCAGGGATCGAGATAGGCCACCAGGCGCTGCGCCCGATAGGGCGAATACAGCACGAGAGCCGCCAGCGCGGCGGCACCGAACGACATCAGCAGGAAAAACTGCCCCAGGCGCACACCGGCGAGAAACAGCATCATCACGATGGTCGCCGCGATCACCACGATGGAGCCCAGGTCGGGCTGCAGCAACATCAGCACCGCCAGCACACCGAGGATCGCCAGGGGCTTGGCGAAATCCTGCCACTCCTCCCGCAGGTGCAATTGCCGGCGTTGCAGGTAGGCGGCGGTGAACACCACCATGGCGAGCTTGGCAAACTCTGCCACCTGAAAGGAAAACGATCCCAGCGCCAGCCAGCGGCGACTGCCGTTGACTTCACGACCAATGCCGGGAATCAGCACCAGCGCCAGCAGCACCACCGCGACGATCAGGAGCGTGGCGCTCTGGGCGTACCACCATGCCAGCGGAACCCGCAGCACGACAAGGGCGAGCAGGCCCGCCAGACCCAGGTACAGCAGATGCCGCTTGACAAAGAACAGCGCGTCGCCAGCGCCGGTGGCGAGCCCGATGGAGGCCGACGCGACCATCACCAACCCCAGCGAGAGCAGCGCCAGCACACTGCCGGCGAGCCAGGGATCGAGGCCGCGCGGGAGCAGTGGAGACCCGACCGGAAGCCATTTACCCACCTGCTGGAGCACCTGCGCCTTGAACGCCGCGCCGCCACGATTTTCCCCATGCGCAGCCGTTTTCATGGCAGCGCCCGCGCGGCGCGCGCGAACTGATCGCCGCGGTCGGCGTAGTTCGCAAACATGTCAAAGCTGGCACAGGCCGGCGAGAGCAGCACGCAGTCGCCGGGCCGGGCCGCCGCGCGCGCCGCCGCAACGGCCGCCGCCATCGACGCCACGCGCGTCACCGGCACGCGCCCGGCGATCGCCGTCTCTATCCGATCGGCGTCTTCACCCAGCAGCAGGGCCTTGCGCACCCGCCCGGGAAGCACCGCCGCCAGTGCCGCGAAGGTCTGGCCCTTGCCCTGCCCGCCGGCGATCCATATCAGGTTGGGCGCCGCCCCGGCGAGACCTTCGATAGCCGCGACGGCGGCGCCCACATTGGTGGCTTTTGAATCGTCGATCCAGGTAATGCCATCGCGCGCCAGCACCTGCTGACAGCGATGCGGCAGACCCGTGAAGCTGCGCAGGGCGGTGACCATCGACGCCATGGGCAGACCGGCGGCGCGCCCGAGGGCGAGCGCAGCGAGCGCATTGGCGACGTTGTGACGGCCCTTGAGGCCGATCTCGTCGACCGGCACCAGCAGTGTCGATCCCCAGGCGAGCCATTGACGATCCCCATCCATCGCCAATCCGAAGCCGTCACCCGGGGGCTGCCCGAGTCCGAAGCTCGAACAGGGTGCGCGAATCGCGTCCGGGGGCGTGGACTGCGGGTCGTCGCGATTGCAGACGATGTGCCGCGCGCCGCGGAAAATACGCTGTTTGGCGCTGCGATATGCCGCCAGATCGGGGTAACGATCCAGATGATCGGGACTGATGTTGAGCACGGTTGCAACTGCGGCACCCAATACCTTTGTGGTTTCAAGCTGAAAGCTGGAAAGCTCCAGCACATAGAGCTCGGTATCGTCGTCCAGCAGATCGAGTGCCGGAGTCCCCAGATTGCCGCCTACCGCGACCCGGCGGCCCGCCGTGATCGCCATCGCGCCCACCAGTTCGGTCACCGTGCTTTTGCCGTTCGAACCGGTGATGGCGATGATCGGCGCCCGCGCCGCACGGGCAAACAACTCGATGTCCCCGATGATCTCGGTCCCGACCGCGGCAGCGGCGGCCAGCGCGGGCTCCGCCAATGCGAGGCCCGGACTCAGGATGATGCGCGTGGCGCGGGCGAGCAACTCGGCATCCAGACCGCCGAGGAACACCGGAACCTCGGGAAATTCCGCGGCCAGCGCGGCGAGGCCGGGCGGCGCCGTGCGGGTGTCCACCACGGCAAAAATCTCGCCTTGCGCGGCCAGGTAGCGGGCCACCGACAGGCCGGTGGCACCGAGTCCGGCCACTACGGTGCGCTGATCATTGGCGGGCAAGGCTCTGGCCATATCGGTATCAGCGCAGCTTCAACGTGGCAAGACCGACCAGCACCAGAATCAGGGTGATGATCCAGAAGCGGACGATCACCCGCGGCTCGGGCCAGCCCTTGAGTTCGAAATGGTGGTGAATCGGTGCCATGCGGAAGATGCGCTTGCCGGTGAGCTTGTAGGACGCCACCTGGAGGATGACCGACACCGTCTCCAGCACAAAGATGCCGCCCATGATGAACAGCACGATTTCGTGGCGCACGATCACCGCGATCACGCCGAGCGCGGCGCCCAGCGCCAGCGCGCCGACGTCGCCCATGAAGATCTGCGCCGGGTAGGTGTTGAACCACAGGAAGCCGAGTCCGGCGCCCACCAGCGCGGCGCAAAACACCACCAGCTCGCCGGCACCGAGAATGAAAGGGACATGCAGATACTGGGCAAACTCCGCGTGCCCGACCAGATAGGCAAACAGCCCCAGCGCGCCGCCGACCAGCACCGTGGGCATGATCGCCAGGCCATCGAGGCCATCGGTCAGATTGACCGCGTTGCTGGCACCCACAATCACGAAGTAGGTGAGCAGGAGGTAGCCCCAGCCCATATCCCAGCTCACCTGCTTGAAGAAGGGCACGATCAGTTGCGTCGCCGCCGGGGACTGCGCGCTGTAATACAGAAACAGCGCCGCCGCCAAACCCGCCAGCGACTGCCAGAGGTATTTCCAGCGTGCCGGCAGTCCGCGCGAGTTGCGCGCCACCACCTTGCGGTAGTCGTCCACCCAGCCGATGGCGCCAAAGGCGAAGGTCACCAGCAGCACCGTCCAGACATAGCGATTGCCGAGATCGGACCAGAGCAGGGCACTGGCGAAAATCGCCAGCAGGATCAGCGCACCCCCCATCGTGGGCGTGCCGGATTTGCTCAGGTGCGACTGCGGCCCGTCGCTGCGTACCGCCTGCCCGATCTGCAATGCGTTGAGGCGACGGATTACGCCCGGGCCCAGCAGCAGAGAAATGCCCAGCGCCGTCAGCGCGCCCATGATGGCCCGCAGCGTGAGGTAGTGAAACACGCCAAAACCGCGGTAATACTGGGCCAGATAATCACTTAACCAGAGCAGCACCGGCTTCCTCCCCAGCATCGAGTTGACGCGCAACGTCTTCCATCCCGGCCGCACGCGAGCCCTTGACGAGCACCGTGGTGTCGGGGGCAAGGAGGTCGATCAGTGCCTGCGTCAGCGTGGTTTTGTCCGCAAAGGCGCGGCCGCCGGCGCCAAAGGTCGCAGCCGCCAGCGCGCTCAGGGGTCCGCAGGCGTAGAGCGCATCGATACCCCGTGCCGCGGCGTAAGCGCCCACTTCGCGGTGCAGCGCCTGGGCGTCCTTGCCCAGCTCCGCCATATCGCCCAGCACCAGCAAGCGCCGCCCGGGAAAGTTCGCGAGCGCATCCAGAGCGGCTTTCACCGAACCGGGGTTGGCGTTGTAGCTGTCATCGATCACCCGGCTGCCGTTGCGCCCACGGCGGGTCTGCATGCGCCCGGGTGCCGGCAGCACGGCCCGCAGCCCGGCTGCCATGGCATCCAGGCCGGCGCCGGCCGCGAGCGCACAGGTCGCGGCGGCAAGCGCATTGGCAACATTGTGGCGACCGGCCACCTGCAAGCGGATGGCGGTCTCGCCCAGCGGAGTACGCAGCCTGAAGCTGGCGCAGCCTTCGGTGTCGATCGCGATGGCTTTTGCACCGACATCGGCGTCCGGCCGCGTGAGACTGAATGTCAGCACTTCGAGGCAGGGCAAGTTGGCGCGCCACTCGCTCAGCCAGCGGGAATCGATATCCAGGTTGAGCACTGCGGTGCCCTTGGCCCCTAGCGCGGCGTAGATCTCGCCCTTGGCTGCGGCCACCCCGGCCAGGGAACCAAAGCCGGCGACATGGGCGGGCAGCACATTGGTGATCAACGCCACCGTCGGGCGCGCGATGCTGCCCAGCCAGGCAATTTCGCCGGCGGCACTGGCGCCCATTTCGAGCACCGCGAAGCGATGCTCGGGCTCGCTGCCGAGCAGGGTGAGCGGCAACCCGATATGGTTGTTGAGGTTGCCGCGCGTCGCCAGCACCGGTCCCAGACCGCGCAGGATGGCTGCCGTCATCTCTTTTACGGTGGTCTTGCCGCTGCTGCCGGTGATGGCGATCACCGGGCCGTCGAACTGATCGCGCGCGAGCGACGCGAGTTGCCCCAGGGCCTCTTCGGTATCCGGCACGATCCATTGCGGGAGCTTCAGGTGCTTGTCGGCCCGGGTGACCACCAGTCCGCAGGCCTGCGCGGCGGCTTCGGCAAGGAATTGATGGGCGTCGAAGCGCTCGCCCCGCAGTGCCACGAACAACTCGCCCCCGCGCAACTGGCGGGTGTCGGTCGCGACGCGCTGGAAGTGACAATCGGGATACATGAGCGTGCCGCCGAACGCGGCGGCGGCTTCCGACAGGGTCAGGGGACGCACCGTCATGACCGGCCCACCCGCGCGGCGAGTGCGCGACGCGCTTCGGCGGCGTCGTCGCAGGGCCAGCGCACGCCGGCAATTTCCTGCCAGGTTTCGTGGCCCTTGCCGGCAATCAGGACGATATCGGCGGGGCTGGCGTCGGCGATGGCCCGCGCGATGGCCGCCCTGCGCTCGGGAATCACCCAAAGGCGGTCGCGCTGATTGGCGGCCACACCGCTCAGGATCTCGGCAATGATGGCGTCGGGATCTTCGCCACGCGGATTGTCGCTGGTCACCACCACCCGGTCCGCGCCCGCCACCGCGATCGCACCCATGTCGGGACGCTTGCCGCGATCGCGCTCGCCGCCGCAGCCGAACACACACCACAGTCGCCCGCCCGCGACGCTTTCGCGCAGCGCCGCCAGCACCTGTTCGAGCGCATCGGGTGTGTGCGCATAATCGACCACCACCTGCGGACCCGCGGCACCGCCGACCGACTGCATGCGCCCGGGAGCGGCGCGCAGTTGCGAAACGGCAGCCAGTACGGCGGCCAGCTCGAAACCCTGAACACAGGCCGCGCCGATCACTGCCAGCAGGTTGGCAAGGTTGAAGCCGCCCGACAGCGCACTGACCAGCGTACCCTCGCCCCAGGGCGCAACCACCCGGGCCCGCACGCCCGCGGCGCTGAACCGCGCGTCGAGCGCCCGCAGCGCGGCGCCGCCGCCCTGTGCGGAATAGCCGTAGCCGACAACCCCGGCCGGCAATGCGCCAAGCAGTTCGGCGCCAGCCGGGTCATCCAGGTTGATGACGGCGTTTGCCAACCCGGGCTGCTGGAACAGGCGCGCCTTGGCCGCGCGATAGGCCGTCATGTCGCCGTGGTAGTCGAGATGATCCCGGCTCAGATTGGTGAACACCGCGGTGTGCATGGGCACCCCTGCCACCCGCTGCTGATCCAGGCTGTGGGACGAGACTTCCATGGCCACTCGGTGTACACCCTGGTCCCGGAATTCCGCCAACAGCCGCTGCGTGACGATGGCATCCGGCGTCGTCACGCCGGTGTCGGCCAGCGCAACGGGACCACCCAGCACCCCCGCGCCCAGGGTTCCGATGACGCCGGCCGGCGCTTCCAGCAATGCAAACAGCTGCGCCAGCAAGTGGGTGCAGGTGGTCTTGCCATTGGTGCCGGTGACCCCCGTGATGGTCAGTGCCGTGCCGGGCTCGCCGTAAAAGCGCCCGGCAATGGCGCTGATCCGCGCCGCCAGCCCGGACACCGGGACCACCGGAATCCGGAGTGCGGACAGCAGGTCGGTGTACGCGGCCAGGCCCTGCTCCTCTGCCAGCACGGCAACCGCGCCGGCCGCCGCTGCCGCGGCGATGAAATCGCGGCCATCCCGACGAGTCCCGGGCAGGGCAAGAAAGATATCGCCGGGCACGACATTGCGGCTGTCGAGCGTGAGCCCCCGAACCCGGAGCCCCGCCAAGGCGCCGGGCAGCGCGGGATCCGCCAGCAGGTCGGCCAGCCGCATATCGCCGTCGTGGCGCGGTGCGGCCATCACCCTGCACCTGCCCGGGTCCGCTGCGCGGCCCTGGCGGTCAGATCGGCAGCCACATCCGACTCCGGCGCCGGGGGAAGCGGGGGCTGTACGGCCAACAGGCGCAGCGCCGCCGAGGTAACCCGGGCGAACACCGGCGCGGCCACCACGCCGCCGAAGTAACCTCCGGTCTGAGGATCGTCGACCACCACCACGGTCACCAGTTCGGGATTGTCCGCCGGGGCCATGCCGGCAAACAGCGATACATAACGACGCGCCTGATAGCCGCCGACTCCGACTTTGTGGGAGGTCCCGGTCTTGCCCGCCGAGGCGTAAACGGGAATCCCCGCGCGCGTACCTGTGCCACGCTCGACCACGGCCCTCAGCATGAGGCTGATTTCGTGAGCGATCTTCGCGTCGATGACGCGCTTGCCCGCCGGCAGGGGCGCACCCGGCTCCTGGCGCAGCAAGGTCACGGGCCGGCGTACACCCCCGTTTGCGAGCACGAGATAGGCGCCCGCCAACTGCAACGGGGTCACCGTCAGGCCGTAGCCAAACGCCAGGGACGCATGCTCCACCGACGCCCATTTGCGCCGGCTGGGCAGGTCGCCGGGACCTTCGCCCGGAAATCCGGTGCCGGGACTCTGGCCAATGCCCACTCGATCGAACACGTTGCGGATCGTTTCGGGGTCCAGAGTCATGGCGACTTTGGTAGTACCCACCTGACTCGATTTGGCGAGCACACCCGTAAGATCGAGCAGCCCGTAGCTGTGGGGATCCCTGTAGGTCTTGCGGCCGAAGCGGATGTAGCCCGGCGCGGTGTCCACCGGGGTGTCCGGCCGGAACCGTCCACTTTCCAACGCCGCCACCAAAGTGAACGGCTTCATCACCGAACCCGGCTCGATCAGGTCGGTGACCGGCCGATTGCGCTGCGCACTGACCTCGCCCGCGCCGCGCGCATTGGGATTGAAGGAGGGCTGGCTCACCATCGCCAGCACTTCACCGGTGCGGGCATTCAGCATCACCACAGATCCGCTCGCGGCACGATGTTCCTCCAGCGCGACGCGCAACTCACGATAAGCCAGGTACTGGAGGCGAAGGTCTATGGAGAGCGCGAGGTCGTTGCCCGGTTTTTCGCTGCGGATGAGTTCCAGATCCTTGATAACCCGTGTATTGCGGTCCTGGAGGACGCGGCGTTCGCCCGGCACTCCGGCAAGCCATTGGTCATAGGCCAGTTCGAGCCCCTCTTGCCCCCTGTCGTCGACATTGGTGATTCCGACGAGTTGCGCGGCGACCTCGCCCGCGGGGTAGTAGCGCTTGTACTCGTCGCGTCCGTAGACGCCCTTGAGTTTCAGATCGAGCACCGGATTCGCTTCGGCGGGCGTCAGCCGCCGCGCCAGGAACATGAATTCGCGTTTGGCATTGCGCTCCAGGCTCTCCCGCAATTTCGCCAGGGGTACGCCGAGCCGCCGCGCCAGGGGCTCAAGGCTCTTGCCGCTCTCCAGGAGCTCCTTCGGATTCGCCCACAGCGTCACCACGGCAGTGCTCACCGCCAACGGCTCGCCATGGCGATCGGTAATCAGGCCCCGATAAGCGGGAACCGGCCGGACCCGCAGCGTGCGGGCATCGCCCTGGATCTGCAGAAAGCGGGCGCCCTTGTCGCTGTGCTCGAATACTTGCAGACCGGCGGTGTGCCACAACACCGCTATCGGCAACGAGCCCAGGGCTACCATCAGGCTGAGGTAACGCCAGTATTCGATTTTGCGCTGCTGCGGCGCCCGGCGCGTCATGGCGGCACCATGACGATGTCCTGCACGGCAGGCGCATGCAGGCGATACTTCTCGATCCCCAGCTTTTCGATCCGGCCCGGCGACGCCAGCGTCCCGCGCTCCAGAAGATAGCGCCCCCAATCCACCTGCAACTGGTGCTCGGTGCGCTGATGCTGGGCCAATTGCATATAGATCCGCCGACAATCCTGGCTCACCGACACCGCCGCCAGCGCGGTGACCATGACCAGCAACCACAGCGCGATCACCACGCGCGTCACGCCAGCTTCTCCGCTACCCGCATCACGGCACTGCGCGCGCGCGGATTGGCCGCGACCTCGGCGGCCGAAGGGCTGATCGCGCGCCCCAGCGCGCGCAGGCGGCGCGGCAGACGCGCCTCCTCGATCGGCAGTCCACGGGGCACGCGCGGGTGCTCCGCATCGCGGATAAAGCGTTTCACCATGCGGTCTTCAAGGGAATGAAAACTGATCACCACCAAACGCCCGCCAATCGCCATAATCTCAAGCACTTGGTCGAGCACCGCCCGCAATGCGGTGAGCTCGCCGTTGATGTGAATCCGGATCGCCTGAAACGACTGAGTTGCCGGATGGCGACCGGGCTGCCACGCGGGATGCGCCTCCGCGATGACCTTTGCGAGCTGGACGGTGCGCAACAGCGGCTTCTGCGCGCGCGCCTGAACGATGGCGCGGGCTATGCGGCGCGCGTAACGCTCCTCTCCGTATTCCTGCAGCACGCGGGTGATTTCGGTCTCGCTCGCCGCCGCCAGCCAGGCGGCCGCGCTCTGTCCCTGGTCGGGATTCATGCGCATGTCGAGATCGCCGTCGCGGAGAAAACTGAAGCCGCGCGCCGGGTCGTCCAGCTGCGGTGACGACACGCCGAGATCGAGGAGCAGGCCCGCAACCGACACCGGAACCGGACGCGTGGCGAGGTACGGCAACAGGTCGCAAAACGACATTTGCACCATCTCCAAGCGACTGTCCCGTGCGGCCAGTGCCGTGCCCACGCGACAGGCTTGGGGATCGAGGTCCAGCGCCAGCACCCGACCCTCGGGCCCGAGGCGTTCGAGGAGCGCGCGTGTGTGGCCGCCGCGCCCGAAGGTGCCGTCGACGTAAAAACCATTCGAATCCGTGACCAAGGCCGTCACCGCCTCTTCCAGCAATACTGTTTGGTGATCGCCCGCGGGGCCCTCGTCCAAGTGCCCGCTCCTACAGCGACAGGCTTTGCATTTCCGCCGGGATCGCCCGTCCACCGGCGGCCTCGACCAGCCACTGCTCGCGCCCCGCCGCCCAGCTGTCGGTACTCCACAATTCAAAGCGATGACCCTGGCCCACCAACACAACCTCTTTATCCAGCCCTGCATAGGTGCGCAGCTCCGGGGGAATCAACACCCGACCACTGCTGTCCATCTCCAGTTCACGCGCATGGCCGATCAACAACCGCTGCAAGCGACGGGTGTCGGGATTGAACGTCGGAAGCTTGGCGATCTGGGCTTCTATTTCCTGCCAGGCCGGCAGCGGATACAGAAACAGGCAGCGGTCTTCAATATCGATGGTGGCCACGAGCTGGCCGTCACAGCCGGCCGTGAGCGCGTCGCGGTAACGGGCAGGGATCGCCATGCGTCCTTTCGCGTCCATATTGATTTCGTTATTGCCGCGAAACACGGTGCCTCCGCCGGGCTATTCTCCGGGAAACCCACTATTTCCCACAATCTCCCAATTCGAGCCACTATATGCCCGCCTAACCCAAAGTCAAGCAGGCGATCACCACAAAACACCTTAAAAATGCGGGGAAAAGCGACGATCTGGTGTCGAAGCCCGCCGAGCGGAAACGATCAAGGAAATCATTCGATATATATCAGAATGGTGGGGTAGAAACTTAAAGCGATTAGTGAAGTGTGCCATGACGGGAGTCACCGCGCGTGGCGACGGCCCCACGCACCGCCCGGAACGACCCGGGCGGTGCGGCGACTGAAGTGGTGAAGTCGGCCTGTAAGCCGGGTTCTGTCGTGGACAATCATTCATCTGGGACGCACGTCGCCGCGCGCCTCAAGCGGCCTACCCGAACCCGACACGGGCCGCGTCATGGGGTTCCTATTTGGCCTTGCTCCGAGTGGGGTTTACCCTGCCACGCCTGTTGCCAGGCGCGCGGTGCGCTCTTACCGCACCATTTCACCCTTACCGTCCGCCGGAAGGATCCCGGTGGCTTGGCGGTATATTTTCTGTGGCACTTTCCGTGGACTCACGCCCCCCAGGCGTTACCTGGCACTCTGCCCTATGGAGCCCGGACTTTCCTCCATCCCGCTCGCGCGAGACAGCGACTGTCCAGCCGACTTCACGCCCATTCTAGCCCAG
>JAKFFI010000002.1:0-2636 GCA_036677085.1 Porticoccaceae bacterium | reverse complement strand
GTCCTCCAGTCGCGTCAGCACGTCGCCCATGCGCTGGCGCACGCTCAGCGCGTCGCGCTTGATGGCGTGGCCGCTGAACAGGTCGGCGCGCTTGAGCACGTCGTGCAGGGCCATCAGCATCTCACGCAGGTCCACCGGCGGCGGCAAGCGCACCGCGGCGCGTTCCGGCACGTGCGCCTGCACCGGGGTGGTGTCGCGGTCCTGGCGGGGCAGCGCGTCGATATCCTCGGCGGCCTGCTTGAAACGTTCGTATTCCTGCAGGCGGCGCACCAGCTCGGCGCGCGGGTCGCCTTCGTCGCCTTCCTCGCTGATCGGCCGCGGCAGCAGCATGCGCGACTTGATCTCAGCCAGGATCGCGGCCATGACCAGGTATTCGGCGGCCAGTTCGAAGCGCAGGTCCTGCATCACCCCGATGTACTCGACGTACTGGCGGGTGATCTCGGCGACCGGGATGTCCAGGATGTCGAGGTTCTGCCGGCGGATCAGGTACAGCAGCAGGTCCAGCGGTCCTTCGAACGCATCCAGGATCACTTCCAGCGCATCCGGCGGGATGTACAGGTCCTGCGGAATCTGCAGCACCGCCTGCCCATGCACCATCGCCAGCGGCATTTCCTGCTGCTGCGGTTTATGCGTTTCGATTTGCGGATTCGCGTCTTGCGCGAGGTCGGAAGTCATCTATTAGAGCCATGAATTGCAGGCATCACGCGGCTGGGGCCTACGTGCTTCGGTGTTGCGGCTGAACATTGCGTCGCGGTGCGATCGCATTCCCACACATCAAGCAGGCAGCGCGCGCCACGGGGGTGGGGCGGCGGACAGCGAGGAGGTCATCGGGCTCGGGCGGATGGGGGCAGCGAATCGGTCGTCGGGACGTCTGGCGAATGGGCCGGGTCCGGGCGGGCCGCTGCTTCCGGCCGTGCAATGGGGCAAGGGTAAGCGGTGGCGGGACAGGTGTCCAGCGTCCGTCCGGATGGGTAGCCGTACAATTCAGTCTGAATGGATCCTGGAGAACGCGCATGTGGTATGCCATTGAAGGGTATGACGCCCCTGACGCCCTGCCTAAACGCGTGGCTGCGCGAGCTGCGCACCTCGAACGTTTGACCGCACTGCGCGACCAAGGCCGCCTGTTGCTGGCCGGGCCGTGCCCGGCGATCGATGCCGAAGATCCGGGGCCGGCCGGCTTCAGCGGCAGCATCGTGGTCGCCGAGTTCGATTCGCTCGAATCGGCCCGGGCCTGGGCCCAGGCCGACCCCTACACGGAGCGAGGGGTGTACTCGCGGGTGGAAGTGCGCCCGTTCCGCAAGGTTCTGCCATGAGCCGCGTGGAGCGGATCCGGGTAGCGCTGGAAACGGCCTTCGCCCCTTCCGTGCTAGTGGTGACCGATGACAGCCATCAGCATGCTGGCCATGCCGGCGCCAGCGACGGGCGCGGCCACTACAGTGTCGAGATCGTCAGTGCGGCGTTTTCCGGGATGGCTCCGTTGGCACGCCATCGGGCGGTCTATGCGGCGTTGGGGCAGATGATGACGACCGACATCCACGCACTGCAGATCCATGCCTCGGCGCCTGAGGGCGCCGACTAGGCTTCCCTGCAGCGCGGTCCCTGCTCTTACGCACCTTCATGAAACCGTTTACATTTGCCCGTCTGAGATCTTGAAGGCGGAGGATGGAAATATGAAGGCGACCAACCGGACCAGGAACCGCGGATCGCGTGGCAAGCGCTCGCTGGCGCTGTGGGTGATGGCATTGACGTCGCTGACAGCGATGGCCTCGGAAGCGAGGATGCCTTCCGACGCAGCGGAAAAGGCTTTCATCGACACGTTGCTGGCGCGGATGACCCTCGAGGAAAAGCTGGGTCAGCTCAACCAGCCGCCCGGCATCGGCAACGATACGGGACCCAAGGCAAAGGCCGCTGGTACGGACCAGGTGCGCCAGGGCCAGGTGGGTTCGTTCCTGGGCATGCAGGGCGTTGCGCAGACCTGCGAGTTGCAGCGCATCGCGGTCAAGGAATCCAGGCTGGGTATTCCTTTGCTGTTCGGTTTCGACGTGATCCACGGCTTCCGCACGGTATTTCCGGTGCCGCTGGGGGAGGCGGCAAGCTTCAACCCCGTTGCTGTGGAAAACGCAGCCCGTGTCGCCGCGGTGGAAGCCACCGCGCACGGCATTCACTGGACCTATGCGCCGATGGTGGACGTGGCGCGCGATCCGCGTTGGGGACGGGTGGTCGAAGGAGCCGGCGAAGACACTTATCTCGGTGAAATGATGGCCGCGGCGCGGGTGCGTGGGTTCCAGGGCAAGGATTTGCGTGCCGCAGATTCCGTTCTCGCCACCGCCAAGCATTTCGTCGCCTATGGCGGCGCCGAAGCCGGCCGCGATTACAACACCGTGGACATTTCCGAGCGCGCCCTGCGCGAGGTCTACCTGCCGCCTTTCCACGCGGCGGTGAAGGCAGGGGTCGGTTCGGTGATGGCTTCCTTCAACGAGATCGCCAGCGTGCCCATGCATGCCAATGGCCCGCTGATCAATGGCGTGCTGCGTGGGGAATGGGGCTTCGACGGCGTGCTGGTCAGCGACTACACCGGCGTGATGGAGCTCATGCACCATGGCATCGCCGCCGACCGCACCGAGGCCGGCACGCGT
>JAKFFI010000001.1:0-11587 GCA_036677085.1 Porticoccaceae bacterium | reverse complement strand
CGGGTCATCCGCAATGGGCTGCTTGCGCCTGGGTTCGCCGCGCCGCCACAGTACTCCGGTACCGAGACAGTCCCAGCCCCAGCGCACCCAGCGCAGCAGGGCGAACACCAGCCACAGCGACCAAGCGAGCATCGCCAGCCGGTACAGCCACAGCGGCAGGCTCAGGACCGCGCCGGTGGGCAGGGCGCCCGGGCGGAGTCCAGCTTATGTTCGCTATCGCACTGAAGCTGATAATGCATGCAGCTATGGTCAGCAGTGAAGCATCCGTCGCCGGGGAATGTCATGGGTGTTCACAGCACTGCCATCGCGCAACCAGATGTGCTCGCACCCTGCGGTCTTGAACTGGGTTTCCGCGTCAAGCGAAATTGCCTTGGTGCGCTGGCGGACTTGGCATTCGCGGGCTTGCTTTGGCTATCCGCGACAGTACAGGCCGCCACCGCGCCATCACTGGGTGACGCTGGAAGCTTCGCCATCCTGAGCGGGGTTTCGATTACCAACACCGGGAATACCGTCATCAATGGTGATCTCGGCATATCCCCCGGCAGCTCGATCACTGGCTTTCCCCCGGGCATAGTGACGCCGCCCGGTACGATCCACGCGGCTGACGCGCTGGCGGACGACGCCAAGACGGACCTCGTCACCGCGTATGACGCGCTTACGGCGCAAGCGTGCGATTTCGGTCCCTTCGGCCCGACCGACCTGGCTGGCGCCATCCTCGAGCCCGGCGTTTATTGTTATTCGTCGTCGGTTCAGAACAGCGGAGTACTCACGCTCAGTGGAACTTCCGCTACTGATGTCTGGGTTTTCAGAGTTGGCAGCACACTCACGACCGGACCGGGATCCTCCGTGGTTGTTACCGGTCCCGCGCAGAGTTGTAACGTATTCTGGCAGGTCGGCAGTTCCGCAACCCTGGATACAACCACTGCATTCTCCGGAAACATTCTCGCCTCCGAGAGTATCAGCATGAACAACGGCGCCAGCATCGCGGGCAGGGCCCTGGCGCGCAATGGTTCTGTAACCCTGATCAACAACACCACCGACGCGACCGTGTGCGCCGGCGTACCACCCTCGGGAGGAGTCGGAGTCTTCAAGGTCTTCAGTCCGACCACCATCGATGCGGGCGATCTCGCGGCCATCACCATTACCTTTACCAACACCGATGCAGGCCCCGCCACTTTGGCGGCGGATTTCATTGACACCCTGCCCGGTGGGCTGACCACAGTCGGGCTTCCCACCACGACTTGCGGGGGGGTGCCGAGCGCAACCGCCGCGTCCGTGACCTTGCCGGCCGGGACCACCATCCCGGGCGGCACCACCGCCGCTCCTGGCTCCTGCACGTTGACGGCGCAGCTAACCGCCGCGACCGTTGGCAATTTCCTCAACACCCTGCCCGTCCTGGAGACGGACCTGGGCAGCAGTCCCGCCACGTCCCCCGGAGTAACCTTGATTGTCGTCGCCACTGCTGGTATCCCGGCCCTTTCCGAGTGGATGATGATCATGCTGACGGCGCTTCTCACCGTCGCTGGCTTGACCGCGCTTCGCAGGTCGCGAAGCTAGTCTTTCAGAATTTACGGACAGGCAAGCGACGCTCCCTGGCTTGCGGGCCAGTCCGTTCCTGCACGGTCCGCTTCGACACAGACCGCGCCGACAATTGAGGCTCGCCACAAATCGGTCTAAGCTGCCCGCCCGCATTCCCGCTGCTCCCGACACGTCCGCGACCATTCATGCAACTGGCTCTGTTCGATCTCGACAACACATTGATCGCCGGCGACAGCGACTATTCCTGGGGCGAGTTTCTGGTGCGCATCGGCAAGGTCGATGCCGAGACCTACCGGGCCGCGAACACCCGATTCTACGAGGATTACCGGCGCGGGCAGCTCGATATTCACGCCTATCTGCGCTTTGCCCTGGCGCCGCTCGCCGCCACCGAGCCGGCCGAACTCGCGGCGATCCGCGAGCGTTTCATGCAGGAAGTGATCGCCGACCTGTGGCTGCCCCGCGCCGAAGCCCTGATCCTCAGCCACCGCGAACGCGGCCACCGCCCGGTGATCGTGACCGCCACCAATCGCTTCGTGGTGGAGCCGATCTGTCTGAAGCTGGGCATCAGCGACATCATCGCCACCGAACCCGAAATCATCGCCGGCCGCTACACCGGCGCGGTGCGGGGCGAACCCAGCTTTGGCCCCGGCAAGGTCAGCCGGCTGCGGGAATGGCTCGCGCAACACGGCCATGCGCTGACCGGCAGTTACTATTACGGCGATTCGATCAACGACCTGCCGATCCTCGAAGCGGTGGATAATCCCGTCGCGGTGGACCCGGACGACCGCTTGCGGGCCGCCGCCATTGCGCGCGGCTGGCGGGTGATCAGCCTGCGCGACTGAGCCGCCGGGCAGGCGCACAATCGCTTCATCTTCGACGAACCCTGGGCCAGGTATGCTGACTTACCCCGTCATCGATCCCGTCGCCGTCGCGCTCGGCCCGGTGAAAGTCCACTGGTACGGGCTGATGTACCTGCTGGGCTTCGCGGCCGCCTGGTGGCTTGCGGTGCGGCGCAGCCGGCAGCCCTGGGCACCGGTGCAGCGCGCGCAGGTGGACGACCTGATCGTCTATACCGCCCTGGGGGTGGTGCTGGGCGGGCGGCTCGGGTCGGGCCTGTTTTACAACCTCGATGTCTGGCGTGCTGACCCGCTGTGGATCTTGCGGATCTGGGAGGGCGGCATGGCCTTTCACGGCGGTCTGCTCGGGGTACTGACGGCGCTGTGGCTCTATGGACGCAAATTGGGACAGCCGTTTCTGGCGGTCGCGGATTTTGTCGCGCCGCTGGTGCCCATCGGGCTTGGCCTCGGCCGCATCGGCAATTTCATCGGCCAGGAACTCTGGGGCCGGCCCACGGATCTGCCCTGGGCCATGGTGTTTCCCCGCGATCCGGAGCAGCTCGCGCGCCATCCTTCGCAGCTTTATCAGGCAGCGCTCGAAGGCCTGGTATTGTTCGCGGTGTTGTTCTGGTTTTCGCGCCGGCAACGCCCGGTCGGCGCGGTCGGCGGGTTGTTTTTGGCGCTGTACGGACTGTTCCGGTTTCTGGTGGAATTCGTGCGCGAGCCCGACCGCCATATCGGCTTCGACCTGCTCGGCTGGCTCACCCGCGGCCAGCTCCTGAGCCTGCCCATGATCCTCGCCGGGCTGCTGCTGATCGGCTGGGCCTACGGCAACGCGCGGCAACGCGCGCGCCCCTGAGGGAGACGAAGATGCGCCAGTATCTGGATCTGATGCGCCACGTCCGTACCACCGGCGTGCGCAAGGACGACCGCACCGGCACCGGCACCCTGTCGGTGTTCGGCCACCAGATGCGCTTCGATCTGGCGGCGGGCTTCCCCCTGGTCACCACCAAGAAAGTGCACCTCAAGTCCATCATCCACGAACTGCTGTGGTTCCTCGCCGGCGACACCAACGTGGAGTACCTCAACCGCAACGGCGTCTCGATCTGGAACGAGTGGGCGGACGCGGCCGGCGAACTGGGCCCGGTGTACGGCGCCCAGTGGCGCAACTGGCCGGACGGCCGCGGTGGGCATATCGATCAGCTCGCGCAAGTCATCGAGCAAATCCGCACCGCACCCGATTCGCGGCGTCACATCGTCAGCGCCTGGAACGTGGCCGCCCTGCCCGAGATGGCGCTCGCGCCCTGCCACTGCCTGTTCCAGTTCTATGTCGCCGAAGGCCGCCTCTCCTGCCAGCTCTACCAGCGCAGCGCCGACATCTTTCTCGGCGTGCCCTTCAATATCGCGTCCTATGCGCTGCTCACCCTGATGTTGGCGCAAGTCACCGGCCTGCAAGCGGGCGAGTTCATCTGGAGCGGCGGCGACTGCCACCTCTACCTCAATCACCTGGAGCAGGCCAATCAACAGCTTGCCCGCGCGCCGCGCCCGCTGCCCCGGATGCTGCTGAATCCCGAGGTGCGCGACCTGTTCGCCTTCCGCTACGCAGACTTCCGGCTCGACGGCTACGACCCGCACCCGGGGATCAGCGCCCCCATCGCCATCTGATGGACGTGGTGCTGATCGCCGCGGTGGCGCGCAACGGTGTGATCGGCGCCGGCAACGCCCTGCCCTGGCACCTGCCCGCCGACCTCAAGCGCTTCAAGGCGCTGACCCTGGGGCATCCGGTACTGATGGGCCGCAAGACCTTCGAGTCCATCGGGCGGCCGCTGCCGGGACGCGCCAATATCGTGGTGAGTCGCGATCCGGCCTTTGCGGCGGAAGGCGTGACGGTCGCCGCCTCGGTGGCGGCAGGATTGGCGTGCGCCGCAGCGCTCGGCACGCCGGTGTTCGTGATCGGCGGCGCGCAGATCTACGCGCAGTGCCTGACCCTCGCCGATCGGATCTATCTGACGCGGGTGGATATCGAGGTGGCGGGCGATGCCTTTTTTCCACCGTTGGACGCAAGCGAATGGCGCGAGACCGCCGGTGAACACTGGCCGGCGGCGGATGGTCATCCGGCCTATGCGTTTGTCACGCTGGAGCGGCTGGTCGATTAGCGCGCTGTCCCCGGAGCCGAACCCGGGCGGGAAAGGCCGTCTCATGAAAGCGCGCGGCTATGCGCTCGGGATCCTCGCCAGCGTCGTGGTCCATGCCCTGGCGCTGACCCTGCTGGCGCTGGCCTGGCGCGCGGACTTCCAGCGCCGCGATCCGACCGCCGGGAACGCCCCGATCCCGGTCTGGCTGGTGGCTGACAAGAAGCTTCCGCCCAAGGAGGTTGCGCCGACCGCGAGCCCGCTCCCGCCGACCCGGACGCCCAGGCTTGCGACCCCACCCGCCAGCCCGAAACCGGATCGTCCACGCCCGCCGCAGCCGGTTCGTGAATCCGCACCGGAACCCGCTCCTGCGCCCGCCGTCCAGCACCCGACCGACGCGGCGCCTGTCCCACTCGCGCCCAGCCCGGGCTCAGCCGCGTCAACGGCGCAAGGCAAGGCGACCCCGCCGCCGCTGGGGGATGGCATGAAGGCGACCGCCGCCCCGCCATCGCCGCCGGAGGCGGCGCGGGAGCCGGTATCCGCCGGCCCGGGAGGCATCACTGACACGCGGATCGAACGGGAGTATCGGGCACTGTCCCGGCCGGAACCGGCCTATCCACACCAAGCGCTGGCGCGCGGGATCGAGGGCTATGTGGTGCTGGAGTTCACCGTGACCGCCGCCGGCACCACCCGCGACCTGCGGGTGCTCGAAGCCAGTCCGACGGATGTCTTTGATGCCGCCGCCCTGGCCGCGGCGCGCCGGTTCCGCTACCAGCCGCGCATCCAGGCCGGCGCGTCGGTGGATGTGCCGGGCGTGCGCAGCCGGATCCGCTTCGAGATTCGGCCGCGCTGACGGCACCGGTTTTTTTGAACGTACCGATTAAAGCTTACCGAGATCCCGCACCGCACCGCGGTCCGCGCTGGTGGCCAGCAGGGCGTAGGCCTTGAGCGCCGCCGAGACCTTGCGCGGGCGCTTTTCGGCGGGGTGCCAGCCGAGTTTTTCGCGCCGCTCCCGGCGCGTGGCGAGCTCGGTTTCGCTCACCTTGAGTTCGATGGTGCGGTTGGGGATGTCGATGCGGATGGGGTCGCCCGTTTCCACCAGGCCGATGGTGCCGCCGGCGGCGGCTTCCGGTGAGACATGGCCGATGGAGAGTCCCGAGGTGCCGCCCGAGAAGCGGCCGTCGGTGATCAGCGCGCAGGCCTTGCCGAGCCCCTTGGACTTCAGATAACTGGTGGGATAGAGCATCTCCTGCATGCCGGGGCCGCCGCGCGGACCTTCGTAACGCACCACCACCACGGCACCGGGTTTGACGCGGTCGTGGAGGATGGCGTCGACCGCCGCCTCCTGGCTTTCGACCACATGGGCCGGCCCCTCGAAGACCAGAATGGATTCGTCCACGCCGGCGGTCTTCACCACGCAGCCGTTGGGCGCGAGGTTGCCGTACAGCACGGCGAGGCCGCCGTCCTGGCTGTACGCGTGTGCGACGGCGCGGATGCAGCCCTCGGCGCGGTCGTCGTCCAGGCTCGGCCAGCGGGTGGCCTGACTGAAGGCGACCTGGGTGGGAATGCCCGCCGGGCCGGCGCGGAAAAAGTTTTGCACCGCTTCCGCGGGGTTGCGTTTGATATCCCAGGTATCCAGCGCTTCGCCCATGGTATCGGCATACACGGTCGGCAGATCCGTATGCAGCAGGCCGGCGCGGTCGAGCTCGCCCAGGATGCCCATGACGCCACCGGCGCGGTGCACGTCCTCCATGTGGTATTTGGGTGTGCTCGGCGCCACCTTGCACAGGTTCGGCACCTTGTGGGATAGCCGGTCGATGTCGGTCAGGGTGAAATCCACCTCGGCTTCCTGGGCCGCCGCCAGCAGATGCAGGATGGTGTTGGTGGAGCCACCCATGGCGATGTCGAGGCTCATGGCGTTCTCGAACGCTTCGAAACTGGCGATGGAGCGGGGCAGCACCCGGTAGTCGTCGTCGTCGTAGTGGCGGCGGGCCAGTGCGACGATGCGCCGGCCGGCTTCCAGAAACAGTTGCTCGCGATCGGCATGGGTGGCCAGCACCGAGCCGTTGCCGGGCAGCGACAGGCCGAGCGCCTCGGTCAGGCAGTTCATCGAGTTGGCGGTGAACATGCCGGAGCAGGAGCCGCAGGTGGGACAGGCGGAACGCTCGTACTCGGCGACTTTCTCGTCGCTGGCGCTGTCATCCACCGCGATCATCATGGCGTCGACCAGATCCAGCTTCTGCGCCGACAGCTTGGTCTTGCCGGCTTCCATGGGGCCACCGGACACGAAAATCGTGGGGATATTGAGGCGCAACGCGGCCATCAGCATGCCGGGGGTGATCTTGTCGCAGTTGGAGATGCACACCAGGGCGTCGGCGCAGTGGGCATTGACCATGTACTCGACCGAGTCCGCGATGATGTCCCGCGACGGCAGCGAATAGAGCATGCCGTCGTGGCCCATGGCGATGCCGTCGTCCACCGCGATGGTGTTGAACTCCTTGCCGACGCCGCCGGCCCGCGCGATCTCCCCGATCACCAGCTGGCCCAGGTCCTTGAGGTGCACGTGGCCGGGCACGAACTGGGTGAAGCTGTTGGCGACCGCGATGATGGGCTTGTTGAAATCCGCGTCCGTCATGCCGGTGGCGCGCCACAGGGAGCGCGCGCCCGCCATGTTGCGGCCGCGGGTGGTGGTGTGGGAGCGATAGGTCGGCATGGCGAACCCCTGACGGCGGTGGTTGGTCGAAACGGGTCCGGAGAATACCAGAGTCGCAGGCAGGCTGAATCGGGATGATCCCGGGGCCGGCTGTCGATCAGACCGCGCCGGCCGCGCGCAGCGCCGCGATCTCCGCCGGCGCGCGGCCGAGTTCGCGCAGCACCTGATCCGTATGTTCGCCCGGTGTCGGCGGGCGGCTGCGAATCGCGCCCGGCGTCGCGGTCAGCTTGATGGCGATTCCGGGCTGGGTCGCCTCGGGCTGACGGGAATCACCCGCAGGCAGGATCATCCCGCGGTGGCGCAATTGCGGGTCGTTGACGGCCTCCGCGAGTCCGTTCACCTCGCCGACGCAGACATCGGTCTCGGCGAAGAACGCCACCCATTCGGCGAGTGTGCGGGTGCGCATGATCGCCTCGATCTCCTGCTTGGCCGCGCGCTGCGCGGCGCTGGGCGAACTCTGGAAATCGTCGGTCTGCATGCCCTGGGGTTTCAGGTCCGGGCGTCCCAGGGCCTCGCAGAAATTGCTCCACAGCCAGGGCTCCATGCAGCCGACCGACAGCCAACGGTCATCGCGGGTCGGATACACCGCGTAGTAGGGATGCGCGCCGGCAAAGACATTTTCGCCGCGCTGGGCTTCCGCGCCACCGACGAAGTAATTGCGGATTCCCGGCACCGCGGTGAGCAGCGCAAAGGCGGTATCGAGGTAGGCCACATCGACCTGCTGGCCGCGGCCGGTGCTCTGGCGGGCGAGCAGCGCGAGCAGGATGCCGATCACGCCGTGCAGGGCGGCGCCGGCGTAGTCGGCGACGATGTTGAGCGGGATCGGGGGTGGACTTTCCCGCGTGCCGAGCTGGCCGAGCACGCCGGCAATGGCTAGGTAGTTGAGATCGTGTCCCGCCCGGTCGCGATAGGGGCCGTCCTGTCCGAAACCGCTCAGCGAGCAATACACCAGCCGCGGGTTGATCGCACTCAGGGTCGCGTAATCCGCGCCGAGCCGCGCGCCGACCCCGGGGCGGAAGCCTTCGATCACCACATCGGACTTCGCCACCAGCTCGTGCAATACCGTCTGCGCCGCCGGATCCTTCAGATTGAGCGTCATGCTCCGCTTGTTGCGGTTGGCGAATTCGGAGCGCACCCAGAGATCGTCATCCTTCGCGCCCATGTGTTTGCTGGCGCCCGGCCTGGCCGGGGTTTCGATCTTGAGAACCTCGGCTCCCATGTCGCCCAGCATCATGGTGCAGAAGGAACCGGGCGCGACCCGGTTCAGTTCCAGAATGCGGATTCCGTCGAGCGGAGATTTCATGGGGCGCTGTCCTCGATGCTGTTTTTGTGGCGATGGTTTTTGCTTGGGGGCGCCGTTTTCAGAACGGCGAGCGTACCCGGTCAGGCCGCCTGGATCCGGATCAGGGCCCCGAAGGCATCTTCACGGGGCACTTCCAGCACATTGCGGTTATCCGCCGCCGGATGCACCCGGATGCCGTGGCCCGCGAGCGACCTGGCGGTTGCCGGCAGATCGGGCGATTCCAGCACCAGCGCATACATGCCCTCGCGCTTTTCCTCCAGATGATGTTCGATGGCGCGGGCGAAAGTCCGCGATGCATCCTTGACGGCCACCAGTTCGATCGCGCCGCCGATCGGCGGCCGGCAGATGGCCGACCAGACGCCGCGCTCGGCGTCGTCCAGGATCTTGCCCACGGGCAGTTTGAACTGGCTGCCGTAGACCTCCACCGCGTGCTCGATATCCTCGACCGCCACAATGACCCGGACGATACCGGACAGACGCGGCGCGCGGTCGTCGAGATCGCGCTTGTACTGACCCTTGAACGAATTGACCGGGTAGACGCGAATCAACACGCCGTGGGTAGAGTTTGGATGGACATCGCGGCCAAAAGCGCCGGGCATCAAGGGCATGACATTGAGGCCGCGATCGGCCAACTCGGCGGCTTCATCGTCAGGTACCGGTGCTTCCAGCATCAGGGCAAACAGGCCTTCGCCGCGCCGATCGAGGAAACCCTGCAAGCTCTTGCTGAGCGGCGTATCCGGATCGACGGGACACATCAATTCGATATTGCTGCCGCCGGCGGGCACGCACATGCCGAGCGCGGCGCCGTACTCCTTGCGGCTCATCTCCGAGAGGTCGAGTACGGGCATGTGAAACTTGTCCCTGAACAGGCTGACCAGGGCGCTGAAATCGTGGGCGGCGATCGCGATGCGGGGCATTCCGGTGATCATGGCTTTTCTCCTGCGGACCCTGGCGAGGTATCGCCGGTCCGTGGTGGGCTGTTATTTGCGACCACCAGCTTACCGCCTGGAGCGGCTAATTCAACGGCCGGCGCCTTGGGCCGCGCCGGTGTCCGCCGGCAGTCGCCACGCGTCCGGGTGCTCGTGGTCATCGAACAGCATGAGCTGCCTGGCTTGCGTGGGAAATCCGTGCGGATGCAGCTATCGCGAAACGACGCCGGAATTCTTCCGCCACAGCAGACTAAACAGATCGTCCCGGCGGTCCTTGCGGTTGGTGACTGCACCCTCGTGGCGCAGTCGGGTAAGGCGATCCAGATCGAGATCGGCGATCACCGCCATTTCCGTGTTGGGGGTGCTCTCGGCAATTATGGCGTCATGGGGAAACGCAAAGTCGGAGGGCGTGTAGACCGCGGACTGGGCGTACTGAAGATCGACGTTTTGTACCTGCGGCAGGTTACCCACGCTACCGCCAATGACTACATAACACTCGCTTTCGATGGCGCGTGCCTGGGCGCAGCGCTGCACGCGCAGAAAACTGTTCTTGGTGTCGGTCCAGAAGGGCACGAAGAGAATATCCATGCCCTGTTCGGCGAGCAGTCGCGCCAGCTCGGGAAACTCGACGTCGTAGCAGATCAGAATCCCGATGCGCCCGGCGTCGGTGTCGAACACCTGCAGGCTGTCGCCGCCGGAGATCACCCAGTCGCGGCGCTCGTGGGGCGTGATGTGGAGCTTGGGTTGCATGGCGATAGTGCCATCGCGCCGGCACAGATAGGCGTGGTTCTGTAGTTTGTCGCCCACCATGACGGGAATGCTGCCCGCGATCAGGTTGATGTTGTAGGACACCGCAAATTGCGCCATTGCCTCGATGCTCCGATCGGCGAAGGTGGCAAGGAAGCGGATCGCCTCGAACTGGTTGCTCTGGTCGCCCAGCCCCATCAGCGGGGCGTTGAAAAATTCGGGAAACAGCACGAAATCGGACTTGTAGTCGGCCACGCAGTCGACGAAGAATTCCACCTGCCGCAGCCACTCGTCGAAGGAACGGCTCTGCCGCATCTGCCACTGCATCACGCCGACCCGCACCACCGACTTGCGGATGCTGCCGATAGCGAGGCTTTCCGGTTCGTAGACGATGTTGTTCCATTCGAGCAGAGTGGCGTACCCGCGCGAGCGCTCGTCCGCCGGCAGGTAGGCGCGCAGCAGCCGCTTGACCTCGAAGTCATTGGCGAGCTGGAAGCTCAGGATGGGATCGTGGATCTCGCGATGCCGAACCGCGTCGATGTACTGGATGGGCGACAGGGTGTCGGCGTGTTCGTGGTAGTTGACGATGCGCCCGCCGGCCAGGACGGCACGCAGATTGAGGTTGCGGCACAGATCCTTGCGCACGTCGTAAAGCCGCCGCCCGAGCCGCAGACCGCGATAATCGGGGTCGACGAACACATCCATGCCATAGAGCGCGTCGCCGTCGGGATCGTGACGAATGCGATCGCGTCGCGCCATCAGATCCTCGTAGGTGTGCTGACGACTGAAGCGCTCATAGTTGCAGCGAACGCTCAGCGCCACGCCCACCACCCGGCCGTGGTCCTCGATCACGATCTGCCCCTCGGGGAAATCGGCGATCAGTGAGCGGATTGAACTTTCCGGCCAGGCTCCGGCGATGTCGGCGTAGACTTCGTCCATCAGCTCCTTGAGCCGGGGATAGTCGTCCATCGTCAGGTTGCGTACCTTCAGATGAAGGTCGGAGGAGGTTTCACTGCTCATCACGAATATCGGGTTCTATCCTGGAGATCGCCAAGGTACCGGAAGCTGGATTCAGTTCCTGAATCCGTAGGTGTTTGCCCCATACCCAGTTGAGAGGGAACAGTGTACGCCGAAGTTTGCGTCGTCGCCTCCCGCGCAACCGGCCCAGCGCGGCGCCACGGCAGACCGCGGCCGAGTCTGCTTGCCATGCTGCAAATCCGCGTCCGCCCGCTTCAAAATGATAACGGCGCCCGCAGGCGCCGTTATCAGTCAGACCCAGGGGTGACCCGTTTATTCGGGCGCCACTTCCGTATAGCTCAGCTGCCCGATCACGCGCCGGTTTTTCGCCCGACCCTCGGCAGTGGCGTTGTCGGCAATCGGCCGGCTCT